>JBDGQO010000038.1:0-18720 GCA_042219045.1 Bipolaricaulia bacterium
CCAACCCGAGCGCCCGCGAGCGGGCCATGCACCACGGCAAGGACTACGCCGAGTAAGCGAGGCGTTAGCCCTACAGACCACCGCACAAGTCGAGTCAACCGATGGTCGCAACGTTGACCCCACTGACAGCAACTGACTTGAACGGACTTTCGCGGTGACCAGTAAGTCGACCCGACCTGAGCGGCTCAATGTCCGCGTCTTGAGCCTTTCCGATCGGGTCGACGCCTGCTGCTAGGCGGGTGCTCTAAGGGCGACCAACGAAACATCATCGGTTGCTTGGCCGTAACGGAGGTTGGATCCATGGCGGACTACGACTGGTATTGTGATGACGTCCTCACCGGCAGAATCAACGTCGAAAGCGTTTGGGAAAACGAGCACGTTTGGGCCTTTCACCATCCGAATCCGTTAGCGGAAATTCACGTTGTCATCATTCCCAAAGCCCACGTCTCGTCCATCCTGGATCCACAGGCCGCCGATGGCACGTTGTTAAGTTCGATGGTTCGGGCCGTCCAGAGTGTGGCCCAGACACTCGAGCTGGACCAGGTGGGGTTCTACGTGCGAACGAACGTTGCAGCTCCAGGCGTCACGCCGCACATGCATTGGCACGTTTTCGGGCCAGGCGTCGATTGAAAGCGATCTTCCGAATTTACGCAGTGCGACACGTTTACTGATCATCGCGAAAGTCCGATCAAGTCAGTTGCTGTCGGCGGGGCCAACATGTCGACCATCGGTTGACTCGACTTGTGCGGTGGCCTGTAAGAGACACCTATCCTGGCCGGAACGTCCAATCATTTCGGTAGGCGTTGACGCCCTGTCGGCCTTCGTCGGCGCGCTTACAGAGTCGTTGCGATCCCCCCATTAAGCTGGTTTCCACGCCATGTTGACCGCGAAGCGTCTCGACGTCGCCGCCGCCGGTATCACGGGCTTGATCGCGAGCGTCGTCTTTGCCGCGGCGATCGCCGCGCAGAGCGCTGACGTTCGGTTTTTGGGGCTGCTGGGCGTCCCGCTTGAGGGCCCCGGCAGAATCGTTCATCTCGGTCTCGGATTGCTCGTTGGCCTGGGGTTTGCGCTGCTCGTGCGCTACACGCCGGGCGGCCACGCCGCCGCCGTCAGCACCGGAATCCTCTACGGCCTGATCGCCTGGATTGTCGGGCCACTGACCCTGGGCACGCTCTGGCAGGGCGAGCTGCCCCAGTGGTCCATTGAGACAGCCACGGCCGCGTTTCCCAGCATGGTGGGGCATCTCATATACGGTGCCCTGACCGGTTTCGGATTTACGCTGCTGGCCGCGCTCCATCGCCGCATATGGCCCAATCAGGCCGACCAAGAGGCGCCCAGGACGCCACGAAGCCGGGTCGTGATCCTCGGGGGCGGCTTCGGCGGCGTGGGCGCCGCCCAGCAGTTGAGTCAGCACTTCAACCGCGACCCCTCCGTCGAGGTCACGCTCGTGAGCGCGAGCAACCATCTCCTCTTCACGCCCATGTTGGCAGAAGTCGCCTCCAGCAGCCTGGACGCCCAGCACATCAGCGTGCCGATCCGGGCAGCGGCCCCTCGGGCGGTGATTCGCCACGCCGAGGCCGAGGCGATCGACACCGACGCCCAGACGGTCCAAATTCGGCCCGTGGGCGACGCGTCAGCGGAGACGCTCGAGTACGATCAGCTGGTGCTCGCCCTGGGCGCCGTGCCCAAGTACTTCGAAATGAGCGACGTCGAGCGTCACGCGTTCACGCTCAAGACGCTCGCCGACGCCGTCGAGTTGCGCCGGCACGTTATTTCAACGCTGGAGCGGGCGGACACGACAACCGATCCGGCCGAACGCGATCGGCTGTTGCGCTTCGTCGTCGCCGGCGGCGGCTTTGCGGGGGCGGAGACGATCGCCGAGCTGTTCGACTTGGCCCACAGCGTCCTGCGCTATTACCCGCGCATCGATCCCGACGAGCTCCACTTTGTCCTCGTCCACGCGGGCGATCGCATCCTCCCGGAGCTCGGCGAGGAACTGGCCGACTACGCGCTCCGCACGCTGCGCGAGCGCGGCGTCGACGTCCGTTTGAAGCATCGGGCATCGGGCGCGGATGCCGCGCGCGTAGAGCTGAACGACGGCACGGAATTTCCCACGCGCACGCTCGTCTGGACCGCTGGCAACCGCCCGAACCCGCTGCTGCGCCACGTGGAGGGCGAGCACAACGACGCCGGCGCCGTCGTCTGCGACGACACGCTGCGCGTTGCCGGCACGTCGAACGTCTGGGGCGTGGGCGACTGTGCCCAGATTCCCGACCCCGGACACCCTGGCGAGGTCTGCCCGCCGACGGCGCAGCACGCCTCGCGCCAGGCCCTCACGGTCGCCGATAACGTCGCGGCCGCATTGCGCGGGCGCGACGACCGAGTTGAGCCGTATGCCTACAAGAGCAAGGGCATGATCGTCGTCCTGGGCCATCGCACCGCCGTGGCCGAAGTGGGCAACCTGCGGTTTTCCGGCCTGTTGGCCTGGCTGTTCTGGCGCGCGGTCTATCTGTCGAAACTGCCGGGCCTGGAGAAGAAGGTGCGCGTCTTTGTCGACTGGTCGCTGGATCTGTTCTTTCCCCGCGACATCGTACTCACCGAGACCCGAGCCTCGACCCAACCCGAGCCGTCCCGGACCCGTCCGGCCGCGAAGGCCCCTCGGGTCGATCCGACCGAGGCGTCGGCCGCGGCCGAGAACGTGGACATATCGGAGGAGACGCCATGAAGGCGCTGGGCGCGATCGGGACGTCCATGGCCCGCGGCGCGGCGGCGGGCCTGGCCGGCGGAATCGCCTTCGGCACGGTGATGGTTGAGCTCGACATGCTGACGGCCGTGGCCTCGCTCGTTCGGGCCGAGTCGATCGTTCTGGGCTTTCTCGTCCACTTGGTCATTTCGGCGCTGGTCGGCGCGGGCTTCGGATTGACCGTTTGCTATCAGCGGCCAAACATGGGCGAGACCCTCTATTGGGGCCTGATCTACGGAACCCTCTGGTGGTTCCTTGGCCCGTTGACGCTCATGCCGCTGTGGCTCACGGGCGAACTGGCATGGTCGATCGACGGTGCTCAAGGCGCCCTGCCGAGCCTCTGGGGGCACCTGGGCTACGGCATCGTCACGGCCTTGACGTTTGTGGCGATCAGCCGCGACGTCGAGCCATCTCGAACCGTCGACGTCCGAGGCGCGCTCGGGCGAGGCGGCTTGGCGGGCCTGATTGCCGTCTGGATCACAGGATCGGCTCTGGCCGCGCAGGACGAGCTCGGGGCGCTCACCACAGGCCTCTTGGAGGCGGCGCTGGGATCGGGTTGGCCGCTGGCGTTGCTCGTCGGACTGGGGACGGGGATGGCCTTCGCGCTGCTCCATGCCGGGCCCCGCGAGGGCAGCGGCGTTGGCGCCGTCCGGGGAGCGCTGTTCGGCTTCGTGCTCTGGGGCCTGCTCGGCATGACGTTGTTCCCCATGCTCCAAGGCGAAGGGCTCGCGTGGAGCCTTGCCGATGCGCAGTCGGCATTCCCGGCATTGATCGGCTATTTGATCTTCGGGGCACTGCTCGGGTTGTTCCACCACTGGCTCACGAGCTTGACCCGCTTCCTGTTCGCCAACGACGTCGGCGACCCGCATGAGGAGGGCCTGGGCACCTCGAAGCTGCGGGCCGTCGGACGGGGCGCGTGGGCCGGAATCCTGGGCGGCCTGGCCTTCACGATCGTCATGGCCCAGACGGGTCTTTTGTCCACGGTAGCCGGCTTGGTGGGCTCCTCGTCGGCGCTGGCGGGGTTCGGTGTCCACCTTCTGATCGCGATCCTCATCGGCGCCAGCTACGGGCTGCTCTTCCGCGGCCGCAGTTACGACCGCGGTTCGGCACTCGGTTGGGGCGTCGCCTACGCCTTCGTCTGGTGGGTGCTGGGCGCGCTGACGCTGATGCCGATCTTTCTCGGGAGTCACCCCGACTGGAGCGCGGAACGGGCCGCGCAACTGGCCCCCAGCCTCATCGGGCACTTGGCTTACGGCGCGGCGCTCGGGCTGACGTTCTACGCCCGCGAGGCGCGTTACAGCCCGTGGTGGATGCCGCGCTCCGAGGTCGAGGCTCGACGCGTGGCCTTCCGCAAACAGCAGGTCTTGACCTCCGCACCCGCGCTCTGGACGCTGCTGGCGATCCTGGCACTCGTGCTGCCGATTCTGTTGAGCCCCGCGGCCGGCTCCCCATAGATACTGGGCTAGGGCACGAGCACTGCGCGGAAGCGGACAGCGTTGTTCATCATCCGCTCGTACGCCGTCGCGGCGTCCGCTAGCGCGTAGCGCTCCACCAGGGGCCGGACGCCGTGCAGCGCGGCGAACTCGAGCGTCTCTTCGGAGTCCTTGGCGTGGCCGCTGGGCCAGCCCTGGATCCGACGCCGCTTCGCGATCAGCTGGAGCGGCGCAACCTCCAACGGCTGGTCGCTGACGCCGACCGTGAGCAACACCCCGTTGACACTCAATCCGTCCACGAGCGGCGTCATCGAAGGCCCCTCCGGCGCCGTGGCGAGCACGACCCGAGCGCCGCCGAGGGCTTGCAGGGCCTCCACGGGATCGTCCTGGGTCGTGTCGACGTAGCGGTGTGCGCCCAACTCGGTGGCGAGCTCCCGTTTGGCCTCGCCGCGCGAGAGCGCGACGGTGTGGGTCCCCATGGCGCGGGCGAACTGGATACCGAGATGGCCCAGGCCACCCACGCCCTGAACGGCAACGAGCTCGCCCGGCTGCGCGCCGCTGTTGCGCAACGCGTTGAACGTCGTCACGCCGGCGCACATCAACGGCGCGGCGTCAGCGGGATCGAGGTCATCCGGCACCGCCGCCAACGCGTGGTCCGGAGCCAGGACCTGCTCGGCGTAGCCGCCGTCGTAGGTCAGTCCCGTGATCTCGGCCGCTTTGCAGTTGACGAAGTCGCCCTGGCGGCACGACGCGCAGTCGAAACAGTGCCCGCCATGCCAGCCGATGCCGACACGCTGTCCCGGTTCCCAGTGGGCCACGTCCGCTCCGACCGCGTCGATGCGACCGATGACCTCGTGGCCCGGCACGCGCGGATAGTCGATGCCGGGGAACAGCCCGTCCTTGACGAACACGTCGCTGTGGCAGATACCGCAGGCCTCGACCGACACTCGGACTTGATGGCCTTCCGGTTCGGGTCGGGCCAAGTCCGTCGTCTGAAAATCGCCACCGGCTTCGGAAACTTGCACGGCTTTCACGATGAAGGGCCTCCTTCTCGATCCATGGAACTCGGTGCGTCCTTGAGTTCGGACGCCGCGGGAACGTTCAACAACGCCCAAGCTTTCAGGGCTTTGGCCTAGCTCGAGGATGCGTCCGATTCGGCCTCACGCACGGGATAGCCGGCTGCACGGAGTTTTTCATAAAGTTCCCCCGCAAGGTCCGACAGGGTCCGCTCGACCGCGACCTGCTCGCCGCCCATCGCCAGCGTTACCCAGATGATCTGACCATCGGCGAAGCTGCGCGGGCGCGATTTGACATAGACCTGGGGCCATGATGCCTGGATGTCCTTCAGCAACGGCGCCAACCCGGATTCGTCGTTGACGTCGACGATGAGATGCCGCTCGGCGTAGAAGCTGCCGGCGAAGATGTCGTCGAGATGCGGCGTCAGGCTGTCCGTCCAGATGCCCTTCAGCTCGGCGGGCACGCCCGGCAATGCCACGATCGTGCTCCGTTCGTGCTCAAGGAGCGCTCCCGGCGCGGTCCCGACGGGGTTGAAAAGCGGCGTGGCGCCCTCGGGGAGCTCGGCCATTTTCCGACGGCTCTCCGTGAGGTCCTTGCGCTCGACCCGTTGGCGTTCCGCCAGTTCGCGATAGCGCCGTCGGATCATCTCAATCGCTTCGGGGCGCTCGGCCACGTCGAGATTGAGCGCCCCGCCGAGCGCCCGCATCGTCATGTCGTCCTCGGTCGGCCCCAAGCCGCCCGTAAGAACGACGAGATCGCGCTGGGTCTCCAGCGCCTGAGTTAAGCTCGCCTCGATGGCGGCAAAGTCGTCAGGGATGAGCGTGGCCCGTCGCACGGCGCCGCCGAGGCGAGTGATCTCGGTGCAGAGCCAATGGGTGTTGGTGTCCTGGACGATGCCCAACAGCAGCTCGTTGCCAATGGCTAGGACCTCGGCACTGACGGCGTCGTCGCCGTGGGCTTGGGCAGCTCTCATGGAAGCCTAGTGTAGCGCCTGCGACGTCCGTGCCTCAATTGAGATCCAGAGTTCGGGGAGCAATGGGAACGGGGCAGGCCGGTTGGCCTGCCCCCTGGGAGATCAACCGCGATGAAGCGTGACGGTTGGGCTCAGTGCCACTCCCGCGTGAACGTCGTGACCGTCGTGCTCTCCAGTGGCGCGAGCGTCCCGTCGAACTTCGTCACGTCACCGTCGACGAACAGCCGGAGGCTCCACGACGTCGGACCCTCGGAGCCTTCGCACGTGGCGTAATACTTCACGATGACTTTGTATTCGCCGAGCGGTGCGCCGCCCTCCGGCCAGAAAATGTTCTCCGGCCCGCCGTGCGAGATCGGCGCGCAGCGGTCGTCCTGGTCGAGGCGACCGCCCGACTGGGCGCGCGGATGGAGCCAGCTGACCGTCTCGCCGTTGGGGTCGATGACCTTGAGGTCGAAGTCGGCCGTCGAGCCCCAGATGAGCGTCGCCTGCACGTCGCCGGTGCCGAGCAGCTCAGGGGGCATCACAAAGGTCGTGTCGGGCACGTCGGCGTTCGGATTCGTCAGCCGCGGCAGCGAGTTCTCCGCGCTCGGATCCACGCCAACCTTGCGCAGCAGCTCCGCCGCTTGGCCGTCGACATCGACGTTGCTCGCCAGGTTCCAGATGGCCTGTTGGGCCGCCTGGCTGGTCCACAAGCCGTAGGCGTCAATCACCCTCAATAAGTGCGACATCCGTTGGCCAAGCGGCATGGGCCACTCGGCCACATTCGGCCCGACGTCGTAGACGTCGCCGCGTTTGGGCGCCTCCCGGTTCGGACGGAGCGAGGCAACATAGACGCCGCGCAGCTTGGCCTCGTGTTGGCCGGGGACGAAGGCGTGCAAACTTCGGGTGACGACGAGGTTCGGGGCGTGTGGATCCTTGCTCACCAAGAGATCGCCCCGGCGGACGTTGATGACGTGATCGCCCGCGTGGCTGCCGTCCGTCCGGAACGTCACCTGATCGCCCAGCGTGCCGCCCTTGCTTGTCAGCTGGACGACCTCCAATTTGGCTGCCTGTTGCAGCGTCACCTCGTTGCTCTGGCCGCCCCGCTCGCCGTCGGTCAAGCCGGGCACGACCAGCGCAGCGAGCACGACGGCCGCCAGCGTGACGATTTTGAATGTGCGAATCATGACATCCTCCTTGTGATTGTGCGGATCCATCTTCCACGACCGGCGCCCCCGACCCGACTGGGATGCCTCGGCGTCAACCGGCCGTCGCTCGCATCATGGCCCAACAAGCCGGAATGAATCAAGAGAAAAACGTCTTCACGATCACACCCGCCGGCGTTTCACCCGATTTCCACGACGCATGTGCCGAGCGACGCACTTCTATGGACAGCGTTCAACCGAGGTCGGACGGGGACATGACGCCGTCCTCGGCGACAACATGGGTGAGTAACGCGGGCGGGGTCAGCTCAAAGTAGCGATTGACGACCTCAAGGGAGGTGGCCGTGACGTCGGCGACCTCGCGCGGATCCATGTCGGCGATCCAGGCCGGGTCGAAGCGATCGAGCATCTTCAAGCGGGAAATGAGAGCAATGCACGGAACATCGGCATATCTCGCCGCAAGCGCCAATGGAAAAGTTCCGACCTTGTTGGCGAGGCCATTGGGGGCGAGCGCGTCGCCCCCGACGAGGACGAGGTCGGCCTCGCGCGCCATCGACGGGCTCAAGGCATCCGCGCAGACCGTGGCTGCGATGCCGGCCTGGGCCAACGAGGAGGCCAGCGTCACGCCCTCGTTGAGTGGACGCGACTCGGGACAGACGACGCTGAGCTGCGGATTGGCCTCGGCGGCGTCCCGCAGCGCGACCGCCACCGTCGAACTGGCCGAGATCGTCACGACGCGATCCACGCGCGACAGCAACGCCTGGGCCTCATGCGCAATCGCCTCGGTGCTGGCGCTGAGCTCCTGGAGGACTTGATCGATCGCGTTGCGGGTGTTCGCGATCGACCCGACCCGCGCGGCCGCCTTCGCTCGCTCGGCCAAGTTGCGAATGGAGGCCATGGCGGGCTGTGCCTCCACGAGCCGATCCGCGAACTCCCCAAATCCATCCAGCCCGTCGGCTTCGTCCAAGCGTTGGCGGAGCGCCTCGGCGGCACGGCGCGTCAGCGCGGTGGCCCCCGAATGACGATCCTGGGCGATCTCTTGGACGAGCTGGTCGCTGTCCGCCATGGACAAGTGAATCGTAGTCGCAATGGGTGTTGAGTTGCAATCGGACGCCTCGTTCTCCTAGCGTTCCGTCGACGGAACCAGCAAATGGAGGAGCGGCTCATGAGCGACAACCCGATCGTTGATCTGCGAAGCGACACGGTCACCCAGCCCACGGACGAAATGCGCGAGGCGATGGCCCATGCCGCCGTCGGCGACGACGTCTTCAGCGAGGACCCGACCGTCAACGAGCTCCAAGAGCGTTGTGCTGAGCTAACGGGCCACGAAGCAGGGCTGTTCATGCCCACGGGCAGCATGGGCAACGAGGTCGCGCTCGACACGCACACGCACCCTGGTGACGAGGTCGTCTGCGACGCGCACGCCCACATCCACGACTACGAGCTGGGCGCCATGACGGCCTACGTCGGCGCCATGCCGCGCGCGATCCCGACCGAGGCGGGCTTTTTCCGCGTTGAGGACATCGAGGCCAAAGTGAAGCCGCACACGCCCGTCGGCAACGGCACCGGACTCATCGCTTTGGAGAGCACGCACAACATGCGTGGGGGCGCCGTCTATCCGCTGGACGTGGCCCACGACGTGATCGAGTTTGCCCACGCCAAGGGCATTCCCGTTCACTTGGACGGCGCGCGGGCCTGGAACGCGGCGGCCGCATCGGGCGTCGAGCTAGCCGAGATCACGGGGCCGTTCGACTCCGCGATGCTGTCGTTCAGCAAGGGACTCGGTGCGCCAGTCGGGTCCATTCTCGTGGGATCGCGGGACTTCATCGATCGCGCCCGCTACGTTCGAAAACGCATGGGCGGCGGGATGCGCCAGGTCGGGGTGCTGGCGGGCGCTTGTTTGCACGCGCTCGACCACCACAGGGAGCGACTCACCGACGACCACGCCAATGCAAAACGCCTCGCCGACGCGCTGGATGCGTTCGACGGGGTCACCCCCATTCCGCCGGAGACGAACATCCTCATCTTCGAATTGTCCAACAAGCCGGCTGCGGAGTTCTGCGACGAACTGAAAGCACACAACGTTCTGGCGTTTCCGATCAGCGCGCGCAAAGTGCGCATGGTGACGCACCTGGACGTGCCGGATGAGAAAATCGATCGGGCCATCGAGGCGATTCAGACGGTCTTGAGCTGAGCAAGGAGGTTGTCATGAGCGAGGTCGAGCAGAAGCTGCAGGACATGGGGTTGGCACTGCCGGAGGCGCCGACGCCCGTGGCCGCCTACATTCCGGCCAAGCAGGTCGGCGAGTTCGTCTACGTCTCCGGCCAGATCCCCATGAAGGATGGAGAAATCGCCTACACCGGCAAGGTCGGCCAGGACTTATCAACGGAGGACGGCTACGAGGCAGCCAAGATCTGCACGCTGAATGCGCTCGCGGTCGTCAAGTCCGTCATTGGGGAATGGGCGAACCTGGTCGAAGTCGTCCACGTGCGCGGCTACGTCAACAGCGCGCCCGAGTTCGGCGAACAGCCGGAGGTCGTCAACGGGGCCTCGGAGTTCCTGGGCGAGCTGTTGGGCGATCGCGGCACGCACGCCCGCGCCGCCGTCGGCGTGGCGGGGTTGCCGCGGGGCGTGCCGGTGGAGATTGAGATGGTGGTGAGGGTAGCATCATCAATTCCTTGAGAACCGAACCGGATACGCCAGTCGTCGGTTTGTCTGGGTCATGCTTGATCCGCAGGAACTTGGTCTTCCAGGGAGACATTCAATCGTTTCCCGATCGCTTCCGCAGCCCGGCTCATCGTCTTCAAGTTGACCGAGTCATTGTCCGGATCGAGCAGGCGATTTAGCGACGATCGGCTCGTGTTCATCCGTTCCGCCATTTCGGTCTTCGTCAGGCCCTTCTCGGCCATCTCCTGTTGGATATGCCGGGCCAGGACGCGCTTGATCGCGACCTCCGTGACCTCGTCGCGAATGCCCTCCTCTGCCAGAAAGTCGTCAAACGACGACCCAATGTGCTTGTTCTCGGTCATGCTGAATCTCCTTCCAGTTGGGCCTTGCGCTCGCGAGAGTCCGTAAGCGCCTGACGGAGGAACGCCCACGCGAGCCGCGCCCCTTCCATGTCGTGGTTCTGCGGGCCGACAACACGCTCCGCTCCTCGCGGCAGACGATGCTCACGCGAGGGCATCGTGTGTCCGCCTCCGGCCACCCGACAGAACCGCACGGCCGAGCCCGTCTCCGGTTCGGGGTAATCTTCGCAGACGATCCGGCTGCCGTCGTTGGGGTCCCGGTTGGGCAGCACTTGGACGGTCCGTCGAGACGGATCGGCATCGTTGGCGTCAATCCACATATCGCGCGTCTTCTCGGCGGAATGGACTTGGCCACGCCCGTTGGCGATGGTCCCGCCCGCGTAGGGCATGAGCGGGTCGGCCGTGCCGTTGGCGATGAAGACGGGCACGGGCTCCGAGGGATCGGGGCACTCCCCGTCTTGGGGCAGATTGGCGATGAACGCCGCGATGGCCGCGATCCGATCGGGCCGCTCGATGGCGAGGCGATACGCCATCATGCCCCCGTTGGAGGCGCCCGTGACGGCCAGTTTCTCGGAAGCGAGATGGAAACGATCGACGGCCCAGTCAGCCAGGGCAATCACGAACCCGACGTCGTCGACGCGGGTCTCGTTCGCGAGCGACCGACAGTCGTTCCAGCGTTGGCGGTCGCCTGTAGGAGCCCCGGTTCGGGTGTTCGTGCCGTTGGGCACCAGCAAGGGGAATCCTTCTTCCTCCGCGATCTCGGGCCATTCCTGGGTGCCGCCGGCGCCCCGCTCGAAGAGCTTGTCCATGCTCTGCGTGCCGCCGTGCAGGAGCACGACGGTCGGCGCGTCTCGGGCCAAGTTGGATGGGACGTAGAAGCGGAATCGGCGCTCCAGCCCGTCGTGTGCGAGCGTTCCCTCATGCCAGCCGGGCGCGTTGCTCGCCGCCTGACGCGACACCTGGCTCGACGACGGGTCAACGGGCAGCGACCCCGCCAGGACGCCGAGCGCCCACAGTGCCGATCCGAGCAGCATCATGGTGCCAAGCCCGAAGGGAATACGCATGGCCACCGTCCTCCTTGGGAGTGGTTCAGAGCTTGATCTTGCGGAACATGTACGCCCCGAAGCCGAGCATCGCCGCGGTGAAGCCGCCGAGCACGATCAGGCTGACGAGGGGGCTGATGTCGGAGGCGCCGAGCACGCCGGCGCGGATGCCCTGGACGCCGTAGGTGAGCGGGTCGATGTAGGTCAGGCCCTGGAGCCACGACGGCAATCCTTCCAGCGGAAAGAGCGCCCCCGAGAGAAAGAACAGGGGGAAAATGACGAAGTTGATGATGAACTGGAAGCCCTGCATGTCCTCCATGCGGGAGGCCGCGGCCACACCCAAGGCCGTGAAGCACAGCCCGATGAGCACCATGAACACTGCGGCCAGCAGGACCCCGCCGACGCTGTGGATCGACACCCCCAAGCCGAGCGAAATGATGAAGATGAGCCCGCCTTGGATGAGCGCGGTCGTCGCGCCGCCGAGCGTCTGGCCGATCATGATCTCGAGGCGCGAGACGGGGGCGACCATCGTCTCCTTGAGGAAGCCGAACTGTTTGTCCCAGACGACCTGGATGCCGGAGAACATCGAGGCAAAGAGGATCGTCATGGCGACGATGCCGGGCGCGATGAAGCTGACGTAGCTGTCGACGTCCGGGATATCCAGCGCCGAGTTGAGCCCGAAGCCGAGCACCAGGAGAAAGAAGAACGGCATCCCCAGGCTGCCGATGATGCGGCTCTTGGAGCGGACGTAGCGTTTGACGTTGCGCAGCCAGATGATGTAGATCGCGCCCATCGGTCACGCTCCTCGTGCGATCATCGTTATCGGCGCCCCATGCGGTTGGCTTGGCGCATCCGGTCGCGGCCGCTGGCGTCCTCGTCGCGGATGGTGCGCCCGGTGTAGTGCAGAAAGACGTCCTCGAGCGTCGGCGTGTGCACCGTGACGGATTGGACGTCGATGTCGGACCGATCCAGGACTTGGATGACCTCGGCGACGCGCTCGCCGACGTTGTCGGCGCTCAGGTCGACGCGGCCGTTATGGCGATTCAGGCTGGCCACCCAGTCCAAATCGTTGAGGCGTTGCGAGACGCGGTCGTTCTGTTCCGATCGGATGGAGATGACGCCGCCGCCGACGATGGATTTCAAATTCTCCGAGGTGTCGAGCGCGATGATCTCGCCGTGGTCGATGATGGCGATCCGGTCGGCGAGCTTGTCCGCCTCGTCCATGTAGTGGGTCGTGATGATGACGGTGACGTTCTGCTCCCGGCGTAGCTTGTCGATGTAGTCCCAGACGTGGTTGCGGGTCTGGGGATCGAGCCCAAGCGTCGGCTCGTCGAGAAAGAGCACCTTGGGCGCGTGCAGCAGCCCGCGGGCGATCTCCAAGCGTCGCCGCATGCCGCCCGAGAACGTCTTGACGAGGTCGTCGCGACGCTGGGACAGGCCGACCAGGTCGAGGAGGTCGTCGATGCGCTTGCCGCGGTCCGACTTGGGGACGCCGTAGAGGCGCCCGTGGAAGTCCATGTTCTCCGCGGCGGTCAGCTCCTCGTCCAGGCTCTCGTCCTGGAAGACGATGCCGATGGACTGGCGGACCTCGTCCTTCTGAGTCGATATGTCGTAGCCGTTGACGGTGGCTTCGCCATCGGTGGGGTCCAGGAGCGTCACGAGCATCATGAGCGTCGTCGTCTTGCCCGCGCCGTTGGGGCCGAGGAAGCCGAAGATCTCGCCCTCGGCGATGTCGAAGCTGATGGCGTCGACGGCGGTGACGTCGCCGAAGCGCTTGGTCAGTCGGTCGAGGTGGATGACGGTCATGACTCGCCGAAGGTCGTCGTCTCGGTCAAGAACTCGAGCTCATCGGGACAGACCTGCGCTTCTTTGTTATTGGCGACGGTGTTGCCGTTGCCCTCGATCGACCCGTCGAACGCGTCGTCTGAGCTGAAGTTATCCACGCAGGGTTCTCGGTGGGCCAACACGCCGCTCCCCTGATTGGACTCGACCGTATTGCGATAAAGCTCCGCCGTTGCGGATTGCTCCAGGCTGACGCCATGGCCCGCGTTGCCCGACAGCGTGGCTCCCAGGACGCGCCCCGTGCTGAAGCCGCGCAGCAAGAGGCCGTGCTTGCCGTTGTTGGACAGGTCCGTATCGAGGATCCGCACCGACGCGGAAAAGATCGCGATCAGGCCGTTCTGAGTGTTGTCGGTGATCGTGGAGTTGGCCACGCTGACCGGGTTGGAACTGGACGTGCCCAGGCCCTGGGTGTCGTTGTTGGAGAAGTCGGACCGGAAGGCGTCGATGGTTGCCTCATCAAGCGCAAGCAGGCCCGCGTCGCCGTTGTTGCGGAACGCGGTATTGATGGCCGTCACGAAGGTCTCATCCTGGGCATGGAGGCCGTCGTTCGCGTTGCCCGTGACGACGACGTCGCTGAGGGTCACGTTCGCGTTGCCGAGCACCCCGACCCCGTCACCCTCGGTGGCGCCGGAGAGGTCGTCACGGCAAGTGCCCGAGCTCGCACCGCGCAGCGTCATGTTGGCCAGTTGGACATCGATGGGTCGGGATGCGCTGCTCCGGATCAGGGCCACCGGACAGCCCTGCGTGCTCGCATTGATCTCAACGTCACTGGGGTTGGCCCCCATCCCGCGCACGGTTATGCTCTTGTCGATCGTCAGGTTGGCTTGCCACGTGCCGGCGGCGACGAGCACGGTCCCGCCTTTCGCAACGTTGCCGATGGCTTCGGGAAGGTCCGCGGCGTCCGTCGGCACCCGGACGACCTGCGCGGCATCCTGAGCCGCAGGCGTCAGTGCCAAGCCGATGGACAGCCCCAGTACCAACGCCGATACAGCGATTTGTCGTGTCATGGATCGTCTCCTTTGCATAACGGATGGTCTCATGGTCATTGGGGATCCCATTGTCGTCAAGGGGGCGACGGCTCCGGTGGAGACGGAGCTCCACCGGAGCCGACTTGCGGGGTGAGAAGGGGGTTGATGCAGCGATTCAATTGACGCATGGTGACTTGATGCCGAATTTCTCGGGGTTGAAGTCTGGCAAGTTCTCCGGATTGAACATCGAATCGGCGAACGCGGCCTCGGGCCGACGGCGGATCTCGGTCGTCACGGTCGTCTTGGAGCCGTCCAGGACGTTCTCGACGACGATCTGATTGGGCACGGTGTCGCCGTCGAACTCCACAAACTCGTCGAGCGTGAGCGTGCGCTCCAACGTCCCGTTGGCGTTGTTGAACTCGGCGCGGAACGTCACGAACTCTTCCGTGTCGATCCAGACCGTGCCCGTGGGGAAGTCGACGTCGGCGCCCTCGCGCTGGGCGAGCGTGACGCGATAGGCCTTGCGCTCGGTCGTCTCGCCGCGCCAGGAGACCTCGACCGTCTCGGTGCCCTCCAGCGTCCCGCGATAGTCCTTGTTGAAGTCCTGGCCGCCGCCGCCGATCTCGTCGCGCTCCAAGTTACTGCCCGCGAAGCTGGCGTTGCGGTCCTCCTCGCTGACCAGCTCTTTCACTTGCCCGAGAGCCGACAGGAACAGCCAGAGTTGGGAATCCTTGCCCGCGGCGTCGGGATCGTGGGTGAGGAACATCGTGCCGCACTCGGACTCGGGTCGCAGGAAATAAATCAACGACTTGTCGATCCCCTCTTGCTTGCTCTTGCTGAAGAACGCGAACTCGCGGCTGCCCGTTGACCCGTCGGAGAAGACGAGGTCGAAGGTCGCGCGGGATAGCTGACTGCCTTGCGCGTTGAAGCCGCCCTCGTCGGCGGCGCGTTGCAGGATCTCTTCGCCCGTGAGTTGGTCGTCTTGCGCATTGGCCAAGGGACCGAGTCCCACGGCGACCCAGAGTCCGAGGGCGATCACGAGTCCGATTCGAAGCGTTGTCATGGGTGATTCCTCCTTTGACTGACGAATGATCGATCCGCATTTCTAGTCTGAGGCCGGTTCGGCATCGGACGTCGGTTCCGTCGTGTCCGTGTCCGGCTGAATGAACGGACTGGTCGCCCGCAGGAAGCCGGGTTGCCGCAGTACCAGGATCGCGGGTACGACGGTGAACGAGCTTACGCTGGCGACGACCATGGTCAGCACGATCAACAGCCCGAAGTTGACGAGCCCCTGGAACGAGCTAAGCATAAGCACCGCAAAGCCGAGGACAAGCGCCACGGCGTTGTAAAAGATCCCCTTGCCGGCGCTGCGCATGGTGCGCTCGAAGGCCTCGCGCGGCTCCCGGCCCTGCTGAGATTCCAGCCGGAAGCGGCTCAGGAAGTGGATGACGTAGTCGATCCCGATGCCCACGGCGATCGATCCCAGCATCAGTGTCGCCATGTCGAGCGGGATGCCCGCGTACGACATGGCGCCGAACTCGATGACGATCGTCAACACCAGCGGGATCAATCCCAGCAATCCGGCGGTCAACGACATCATCAGCACGGCCACCAGAATCCCTGCGGCGACGACGCTGGCGGTCAGGCTGGTGATCTGGCTGGAGACGACCTTGTCGGTCAGCACGGAGAACGCTCGCACGAGGCCGACCATTTCGGCTTGAGCGACATCCGCGTTGGCGAACTCCCGATCCAGATACGACTGGACCTGCGCGACGATCTCCTGGTAGCGCTGGCTGCTGACGTCCTCGAGCCGCGCCAGCACCTCGCCCTTGGAGTAGTCGCCGAGGAAGAGCTTGCCCGGGTCGCCGCTGAAGAGGATGAACAGCTGCGCAGCCAGGCGAGGATCGTCCGGAATTCGGTAATACTCGGGGTTGGACGCGTGCAGCGTCTCGTTGAGCTGGCGCACCACGTCGGCGACCGAGGAGATCTGGCCGACCTCGGGGACGTTGGCCTTCAGGAACGCGTGGAGATCGACGATCTTTCGCAGCACCTCGGGATCCTTCAAACCATCGCGACGGCCGGTATCGATCTCGATCGACATCTGCCGGCTGCCGCCGAAATGTTTTTCCATGGTGTCCATCGCTTGCACGACGGGATGTCCGTCGCCAAGAAAGGCGTCCGAGCTCGTCTCCACGCGGACCTGGAAAACGCCGACCAGAAAGACGACCAGGACCGCGACGGCCACGCCGACCGTCCAACCGGGCCGCCCCCCGACGACCGACGCCACGCGACCGAGGCCCATGGACAGGGGACTGCGGCGGTAGTTGCCCTTGACCTCGGGCACCTTGAGCCGGGCGAGCAACGCCGGAATCAGGGTGAACGACAGGATCATGGCATAAAGGATGCCGAGCGCGGTGAACACGCCCATCATGCGCTGGGGCCAGAGGTACGCCGTGATAAGCCCCAAGAACCCGGCCGCGGTCGTCAAGCTCGTCATGACCACGGGCGCGAACATCTCGTCCATGGTGTTGATGACGATATCGCGACGCGGGTAATCGGGATTGTCACGGTGCTTGGCCGCCTCCTCGTAATACTTATTGAGGATGTGGATGGCGTCGGCGGCGCCGATGGCAATGAGCATCACGGGCATGATCGTCGTGTAGGGCGTCATCTCCACGCCGACGATCGCCATGGAGGCCACGGCCCAGAGGCTGCTCAGGACCACGATCGCCAACGGCAGGGCCACACCGCGCACGCTGCGGAAGCTCGCCAAGAGCACCCCGAGCATGACCAGAAGCACAAACGGGATCAGCACCCTCAGGTCGCGGTTCATGCTCTCCGAGGTCGCCACGCGCACGACGGGGTCGCCCGCCATGTAGATCTCTTCCGGGCCGCGGTACTCGTCCAAGATCCCCTTGATCGTGTCGATGAGCTGGGGCACGTCGGCCGTGTGGGGATCGAGCGTGATGGAGATCGCACCGGCTTGCCCGTCCTCGGCGATCAGGCGCCCCATCATGTTGCGGTCGTTCGTGACGCGGCGCTTGTACGCCTGGATCTCTGCCTCGGTCTGCGGGACCTGCGACATCGCCTCCTCGACGACGACGGAGTCCTCGGTGCCATAGATGAGGTTGGCGCTGGCAGGCCCTTCCACCTCCTCGACCCCCGTCAGATCGGAGATGCGATGCTCGATCTCCTTGAATTTGCGGAGCGTTGAGGTCTGGTAGATGGTGTCCTCGGCCTCGATGGCGATCAGGAACAGATCCTGCGAGCCGTAGGTGTCCTCGGCCCGATTGAGCGCCTGCACGGCGGGTTCGCTGTCGGGCAAGAACTCCTTGAAATCGGACTCGAACGTCAGCCCGCTCGCGAGGAACCCGGCGACGAAGCCCGCCGTGATCAGCCCCACGAGCCCGAGAGCCAACCAAGGATGATCCGCCACTCGGGCTGTGAACGACCGGATAAACTGCTTCATCGCAGCGCGACACCCCTCATGACTCGCTCCCGCAACGGAGCCAACCGTGGTCCATCAACAACGCGGCAAAGTAGCCCGGCATGGCGTCGTCGGCGACGCTGAGCGCTCGGATGTCGACTTGGTCGTTGTTGGCCACCAACGTCTGGATCGTCTCAACGCCCTCGATCACATCCGGAGACGCCCGGTGCGGAATGTTGCAGGTGGCGATCCAGAGCTGGCCCAAGCCGAAGAGCACGTCGGCCCGCGGCACGATGAGAATGATCTCGTACGTGGCATCGCCCGAGTTGCGCCCCAACGGATCGTCATAGCTTGAGGCCACATCGGGAAAGACGGCGTTGACGTTGAACAATCCCGTCTGTTTGAGACCGCCGGCCAGGGCATTGACCACAAGCGACGCCTGGAACGTCTTCGTCTCGTCGACGATCAGCACGTCGACGCGATCAGCGCGATCGTCGCCCTGGGCTGCCGCCACATGCGGCAGGCCCAGCAGTCCCACCAACACGACACTGAGGGCGAGCAGCGCGCCCGGCCGTCGTCGCTCGGGATGGATCATCGCAACTCCTCTCCTTGATGCGATCACATGTGCGGTTTGCTTCCGAATATCTTACACACTCTCATGCTTGCCCGGATCGTTCGTCGTCGGAGTCGGGCCGCAACGCATGCCAGATGAAGGCGGCAAGCTCGTCGGCGGCCGTCCCGCGCATCCGTTCGGCCTGCTCGTCGTCGAAAAAGCAGATTCGGGCCATGACGGATCGTTGGGCTCCGACGATGGCGTTGGCGGCCACGTGCGGATCCATGTCGCGGATCTCGCCGCGGTCCATGGCACTCCGGAGGATGCCGGCCACGTGCTCGGGGACCTCCTTGAACATCTGCCGCGTGCAGTCCTCGGCGTCGTTGCCGAGGTGGAGGTCCTCGCTGATGAACAGCCGCATCGTCTCCCGGTTGGCCAGCGCGCGTTCGATCTGATAATCGACAATTTCGTGGATCTTGTCGCGCATGGGCTCATCCGTGGCCAAAATCTCTTCGATTTTCGCCATGCGCTCATGCTGTTCGGTCTCAAAGAT
>JBDGQO010000038.1:18820-55700 GCA_042219045.1 Bipolaricaulia bacterium
CTTCTCGTCGGGTTGTTCGCGCTGATAGCGGCCATCGTGCTCGGATCAGCGATCTGGTCTGATCTGGTCAGCCGCGGCGACGACACGTACAAGTACCATTGACTTCGGATTACACTCGGATGACACCGAGAGGCGCTAGCACACTTACGAACTAATTGATGCGGATGCTTTTACGTGTTAGCGTCGCCCCGTGGCAGTCCTAGGGAGGAGGCGTTGCCCATGACGTGTCGATCTCGAGCGCTAGCGACCGCAAGCCTCGTGGCGCTGGTGGGCACAGCCATCGCCGTTCCCTTGTCGGGGGCCAGCTCAAACGATTGCCGCATTGCCATGTCGGACGATGCAAACGTTCCCGCACACCAAGTCGTCCAGCCGGGCAAGCTGATCGAGGCGACCTACACGACGCAGGCCGTGGACGGCGATTGGACCGTCGACACGGATGTCGCAGCCGAGCACGGGCGAATCCTGGGCCAGGCGACCGATGTCGAGCTCTCGGAAGGCGATGAGCGCGAGATCGTCGTGCGCTTCTCGATTGGCGATGTCCCCGAGGGCACCTACTCGATCGGCATCTTCAGCTCTGCAACCTGCACCTCGGGGGATGGCGACAAGCGCACCACGTACGGCTTCGAGGTCACGGTAGCCTCGACACCTCCCGGCGACGTCGCGGATCCCCAAGACGATCACGTCGCGAAAGCCGACGGACGATCGGCGGAGGGCGCGGACGCCGTCGATTTGACGCGAGCCGAGGCGACGCTCGATGGCGCCACCGCGCGGTTCCGGCTGTCGGTTGCTGACGCGGTGCCGAGCCTTGATAAGGACGCGCCCCTCCAGATCGGCTGTTACTTGGACACGTTCGGGTCGGCGACGCTGCTGGAGCCCTTCGACCCTCGGGGCTTTGAGCGATTTGCCCGAGTCAGCTGGCACTCGGACGAGGCGACAACCCGCGTGACGGATAGCCGCCGTGAGCCGACATCCGATCGCCTCAACGTCCAGCTGCGCGACGAGCGAAGTGTCGTCAAAATGGCAATCAGCGGTTTGAATCTGAGCGAAGCGGACGCTTGGCTCTGCTTCGCGGAGACCGACACAGGGGAAACGGCGCTCCTGGACGTCGTCCCCAACCACGGCGGGCCGTACCGAGGCTGGTTGTCGAATTAAAGCTTCGACGAACTACGGTTCGAGGAGCAGCTTGCCGAACCGTTCGCCCGCCTCGAGCGCCCGTTGCGCCTCGGCAGCCCGCTCCAGCGGGTACCGCCGGTCGATCACGGGCCGAACCACGCCGTCCTGGACGAGCCGCAGCAAGGCCTCGAGCTCGGACCTCTCGCCCAAGTAGAGCCCGTGGATGCTCAAGTGCCGCAGGTAGGTCTGGTGCAGGCTGAGCTCCACGTCCATGCCGGTCATCTTGCCGCACAGCAGCAGTCGTCCGCCCTTCTGCAACACCCCGAAGCCCGTGGGAAACGTCTGTGCACCGACCGAGTCGAGCACGAGTTCAACGCCCTCGCCCTCGGTGAACGCATCCACGGTGGAGGCGACGTCGTCGGCATGGTGGTTGAGAACGAGATCGGCCCCGAGCGCCTCCAGATCCGGTCGTTGGTGGGGCGCTCCGACCGTGGCGATCACGTGGGCGCCCCGATGGCGCGCGACCTGCACCGCAAACGTTCCCAGCCCGCCGGAGCCGCCCCAAATCAACGCGGTCTCGCCCGGTTCGAGCCGACCCACGCTCGTCAGCGCGTGGTAGGCCGTCAGTCCCGCCACGGGCAGCGTGGCCGCCGTGTCCAGCGGGACCGACTCAGGCAACGGGATCAGGCTTTCGGCGGGAACGCGGACGTAGTCGGCGTAGCTGCCAGGGCGGTGCAGGCCGATGTATTGCCAGTTGGCGCACAGCGCCCGGTGGCCCTTGCGGCACAGCGCGCAGTCGCCGCAGGCGACCAAGGGCCACGACACCACGCGATCCCCTTCGGTGACTTCCTCGACGTCCGTGGCGACGTCGACGACCGTTCCGGCGACGTCGGCACCCGGGACATGGGGGAAGTCGAGCGTCATGCCCGGGTAGCCGCCCCGCACGAAGAGGTCAATGCGGTTCACGCTCGTGGCGCCGACCTGGACGAGCGCTTCGCCGGACCGGATTTCGGGGGCGGGCACGTCCGTCCGGTCGTCGAGCACGCCGGCATCTCCGTGGCGGTTCAAGACGATGGCACGCATAGCCCAATTAGCCTATCGCAAAGCGCACACGGCTTCGAAGCGGCTCGCTTGATGAACCGAGCACATGCGGCTACCATTCGGGCAGAGCCATTATGAATGACCCACACGACCCGGCACCGAAGCATGATGACGATCCGTCGCCGTCCCCACAAGACGACCCGATCGGCGACGCCGAGTCGTCTCAAGATGCGCCAAAGGACCAGGGGGCTTCGGCCTCCGATCAGCGTGCGGAGGTAGCCGGAGCAACGCCCGACGAGCACCCGTATGCCACGGGCGACGTCGTCACCGGCGAGGTCGTCAACATCAAGCCCTATGGCGCGTTTGTTCAGCTGCCAGACGGCGCAACGGGGCTCGTGCATATATCGGAAGTTGATGAGGCCTACGTCAAGGATGTCAACGATTATTTGAGCAAAGGCCAAGAAATACCCGTCAAGGTCGTCGGTATCCACGACTCGGGCAAATACAATCTGTCCATTCGACGGCTCACAAGCCGCGAGCGGGACGCGGCGTTCCACTCGCGCGAGATGCGCGACTTCAGCCGCGAGTTGGAAATGCGCCGGGACGAGATCCAGCGTGAAGCGCGCTGGCGCCGAGCCGCCCAAGACGAGCCGGATGAGCATCTGATCTCACACGAGGCCGAGCGCGCCGAACTGGAAGCCTGGATCGAGAAGGCCCGCCACTTTACGGATCAGGCCCGCCAGAAGAGCGAGGAACGCTCGCGATCCTACCCGTTGCTGTAGCGCGCTTGCCAACCCCGCATCGTTGCCGGAGCCCATTTGCCGCTTTCGGTCCCCGCGTGCTACATTGACGCTATTGTTCGGCAAGGAGGTGCCCACATGGGTCAGCGGGTCGCACTCGTGACCATTGCTATTGCTTTGTTGACCCTCATCGCCGGCTGCGGACTCTTCGTGCCGGCCCCCCCCGCCCAGATCAGCGGCACCGTCGTCAACGCGACGGGCGGCGAGCCGGTGATCGGCAGTCGTGTTGAGATTCAAGGCCAAGAGACCGGTTTCTCCACGGTCTTGCACACCGACGGACGCGGCCAGTTTGAAGCGCGCGTGGAGCCGGATCGCTACACCATTGACGTAACGAAGAAAGGCTACGGAGACAGCCGGGTGATCAACCTGAGTGTGCAGAAGTCAACCGACATTCGCATCGTGCAGCGCGAGGTCTTCAATCCGGATTGGCCGACGCAGCCCCCGGAGATCAACCTCCAGGGCGTGAGCGACGGCGACGCGTTCCGGGGAAAGATTCCCTATCGCATCGACGCGAGCGGCGCGAACACGATCACCTCAATCTACGCGGCACTGGACAAGATGCCCGGCTCATCGTTCATGACCGCGCCACGGGCTTTCTTCTCCGAGACGCCCACCTCGGGCGATCAGAAGCTTGATCCGCGGCTGTTCAGCGCGCGCGGGCCGACGACGTTCCACGCCGTGGTCTACGACATCAACGGCAACCGGACCCATCTGATTCGGCACATCAACGTGGTCCCCGCCGCGGGCGAGCTGACCGCGCCCAAGAAACCGCATGCGATCGCGGTCACGCTCGGGCAACAGATCGAATTTTACGGCCTGAAGGGCCAAGCTGCCCCGATCGACAGCAACGTCTACGTCACCGTTGACTGGAAGCCAAGCGACGCATCGGGACTGACCGGGTATCGAGTCTACCGCAGCTTCGACGGCTCGAATTTTGAGCCCATTGGCAAGGTCCACGCAGGCCGAACCCAGTTCCGCGACAGCTCCGGCCAGTTGGCGGTCGGCAAGCAAGCTTACTACAAGGTGACCGCCCTTCGCGGGGCTGAGGAGAGCGCCGCCACCGACGTCGTCTCCGCCGAGCCCCTGGAACCCTTCAGCGTCCAGCTGATCTCGCCCACGGACGAGGCGACGGGCGTCAGCCGCCAGCCCACGTTCAAGTGGCGTCCGACCCAGCGCGTGGCGCTGTATCACCTCTACGGCGTCATCGTGTACGACACGTTCGGCAGCAACCGCTGGGTTACTCCGGACAAACCCGAAGAGTTCGTCATCAACCAGACGTCGTATCGCTGGAACCGGAACAACCGCCACGACGGCACGCCCTGGGAACGGCTCCAGCCCCAGCGCCACTACCAGTGGGAAGTTCCCTACGCCGTCGCCGTGGACAACCTGGAGAACCCGACAGCCGTCTCCGTGGCCGCCAACAGCTTCGGCCTCGAGCACGATGCCATCCCGATCCAGGAGATCGGCCTCGCTCCGACCCAGAACTTCGGCTTCACCACGGGCGAGTGATCAGCATGGGAATTGACAAAGGAGGCATTGCTGGCATGATTCGACCCCTGAAAGGCGCGGTATCCGTCGCCCTACTCGTCCTGACGATGGGAGCATTGGCCGGATGCGGCGTCTCGGTCTCGCTGCCCGGTCCGTTCGCCAATGGCGGATCGAGCCCGTCGAGCGCGACCTACGCGGGCGAGTGGTTCGACGGCGAAATCCTCGTCGGCTACGAGAGCGAGGCTGAGCTTGCCCGGATCGTGAGCGATCTAGGGGGACAGATTACCAACGCCGTCGAGCGCATCCGCGTGGCGAACGTCGGCCTGCCATCGGGAATGAGCGTGGCCGACACCGTGCAGCGCCTGAACCGTCGGAATCCCGACGGCCTCCGCTACGCCCAGCCCAACTACATCCGTGACTACGTGAAGCCGGAACGGTCGGAACTGGACTCATCTGAGGCAATCGCCCAGAACGCCTCAGCGCAACAGCGCTCCGGCCGCTTCGACGACCCGCTCACCTCGAGCCAGTACGCACTCGACGCCATGAATGCCCGACCTGCGTGGACGCAGGCCACGGGTCAGGGGATTACCATCGGCATCTCCGACACGGGCTTTGACGGCACGCATCCGGAGATCCAGGGCAAGACGGTCCCCGGCAAGCACTGCGGCTCCGGCGAGGAGATACCGGCTGACGCCGATGCGACTCAGCAGGAATTCGCTCACGGCACCCACGTCGCCGGCATTGCCGCCGCTCGGGGCGACAACGGCGCCGGCATCGTCGGCGTCGCCCCCGATGCTCAGTTGATGGATCTGAAGGTCTTCGACGCCGAGCGGGCCAGCGAGACCAACGGCAGCGGTTGGGTTGGGGACGCCAACGTCGCCGAATGCCTCATCTGGGCCGGCTTAATCGGTCCCGATGGCGCGAAGAACTCGGGCGACGAGGCCGACGTCATCAACGCGAGTTGGGGGGCACCGATCCCTGGCTTCTACGACAATGCCATCAAGGAAGCGATCGACGTCCTGCGCGCCAACGGCGTCGTCTTCGTCAACTCCATGGGCAACAGCTCCCAGGACTGGATCACGTATCCCACGGGCCATCCGGGCGTCTTGGCAGTTGGCGCCACCAACGCCCAAGGCAAGATTGGCGATTTCTCCACGCGGGGCTTCATGATCTCGGTCTCGGCGCCCGGCGTGCGCGTTTTGTCATCGGTACCGACCTGGATCAAGCAGCCAAATGGCGAGTCGACGGGCTACATGTACTTCAACGGCACGTCGATGGCCGCGCCCCAAGTCGCGGGCGCGGTCGCGCTGCTCAAGGAAAAGTTCCCCGAGGCGACGCCGTATCAGCTCCAGGCGATCCTGGAGCAGACGGCGGACGATCTCGGGCGAGCCGGTTTTGACCATGCGTCTGGCCATGGCCGGGTCGACTTGGCCGAGGCGCTGAGCGCGACGCAACTCCCCTCGGACGGGGCCCGCGTGAACGTGAAGGTCACCACGGCCAACCCGCGCGACACCAACGGTGACGGGAACCTGACCGATGCCGATCAAGCGCCCGGCGTCCCGTTCACCGACGTCCTGTTGCGCAAGGACGGCCAACTCGAGTATCTGGCCCAGACGAACGCTCGGGGCAATGCCGCGTTTGTCGGCATTGAACCCGGCGTCTACGACGTCGAGGTCGCCGGCGGCGACGCGGGGCTCTACAACTACCGCTCCGCCAACCGCCTCCGGACCCAGACCCGCGTCCGGGCGACCTCGGGCGAGACCTCCAACGCCGACGTCCAATTCAACACCGACCTGACCGTCCACATCCGCTGGGAGGCGGACACCGACGTCGATCTGCTCGTGCGCGAGCCGCGCCTGGGCAAGACCGACGACGCGGAACGCGCAGCCCAGTGGGTGAGCCCCAAGGGCGGCGCCCAATGGGGCACCTTCAGCGAGGACGCCACGGGCACCAAGTCCGGCACCAAGCGCGAACGCTACGACCTGAACGAGATCCACTATCCGTATGCGCCCTACGTGCTGGGCCTCTCTGCCCAGAACGCCAGCGGCCCCGTTGAGGTGGACGTCGTGGTGGAACAGAACGGCTACGCGCAGAACTACGGCCCGTTCACGCTCCAGCCGGGCGAGGTGCTGCCCTCGACCGAGTGGAGCGACTGGTGGGAGAACAACCCCAAGCCCGACCAGGGCTTCCCCGAACCCGGTCCGGGCGCACCCTGGGTCTACTGATCATCTTTCCCGAACCGCCATTCGAGCCCTTCCGTCGTCGCGCGCGGGAGGGCTCGGGTGGCATACCCGTCCCACGTTGAAAATCCGTCTGTTCGCCAGCGGCTCCAGCGGCAACTGCGCCCTCGTGGCTGCCGGGGACACGCAGATCCTCATCGACGCCGGGATCCCCCGATCTCGCGTCATGGACGGACTCGAAACCATGGGCGCGGATCCGTCGCGGATCGACGCGCTGCTGCTCACCCACGAGCACAGCGACCACGCGGGCGAAGCCCGACGCTACGCGTCCCATTGGCAATGTCCCATCTATGCCAGCCGACGGACCGGCCAGAAGCTCAAGCACCTTCCGCTCGGCATTCGCGACGTCGAATCTTTCCAGATCGGGGACCGCATCGATATCGGATCGTTGACCGTCGAGCCGATCCGCGTCTTCCACGACGCCACGGAACCGGCCGGCTTCCTCGTGCGGGGGCCCTCAGAGGTGGACGGAGGGGACGGCACACTCGCTTACGCGGTCGACTTGGGCACCGTGCAGAAGCCGCTCGCCCGGCGCCTGCGCGAGGTCGACGGGCTCGTCATCGAGGCCAATCATGATCTCGACATGCTCATCAACGGCCCGTACGCCTGGCACCACAAGCAGCGCATCCGCAGCCCCGTCGGGCATCTGTCCAATCAGTCCGCGGCGGAGCTGATCGCCGATCTCGCCCAGCACGGGCGCCTGCGCAAGGCGATGCTCGCCCACTTGAGCGAGACGAACAATCGGCCCGAGCTGGCGCTGGAGACGGTCCAGAACCGACTTGATGCGCTGTTCAACTGCGAAGTCGTCGTTGCGCCGCGCGGTGAGCCGAGCCCCTTGATCGAGCTTTAACGGGGCGATGCCCATCTGTAGCGATCCGAATATGGATGGCCCCGGCGAACGCCCATCACCGAAATCGCCCTGCGAGGCGCGCGTTGGGAGGTGAGCGACCGCTGCCCGTCCCCTGCTGTTTCCTTTAGTCGTGCGCTGTGACCGATCGCGCAGCCCGCACGTCGAGGCGCATCCCGTAAGGTGCCTTACGGCGTCCCTCGCGGCTGTGCGGTAGCCTGTCCCATCACCGAACGGAAATCGGAAATCCCAAAGGAGGAGGTCCGCGTGGGGATCCCGCACAAGCATGCTGACATGCTCGTCCGACAGTCTCATCCCTATAACGCCGAGCCCCCGCTGCACCTGTTGCAACAGCATCTGATCACGCCGATCGAGCGCTTCTACGTGCGCAATCACGGCAACATTCCCGAGATCGACACCGAGACGTTCCGATTGTCGGTTTCGGGGCTCGTTGAGCAAGAGCTGCGGCTTTCACTCGACGAACTGGCGTCCGAGTTTCCGACAGCCACGGTGACGGCGACGTTGCAATGCGCTGGCAACCGCCGCGATGAGCTCATGGCCGTGCGTGACATCCCGGGCGACGTTCCATGGGCAGCCCAGACCATCAGCAACGCCGTCTGGCGCGGGGTGGCGCTGCGTGACGTCCTCGACGCCGCCGGTCTCCGTGACGATGCCCGGCATGTGGCGTTCCTCGGCCTGGACGAAATCGACAAGGACGGCCAGATCATCCACTTCGGCGGCTCGGTTCCGATCGAGAAAGCGTGTCAGCCCAGCGTATTATTGGCCCTCGAGATGAACGGCGAGCCGCTGCCGCCCGAGCACGGCTACCCGCTGCGAGTCGTGGTCCCCGGCTACATCGGCGCGCGCAGCGTCAAGTGGCTGAGCCAAATCACGGTCCAATCGCACCCGTCGACGAACCACTATCAGGCTCGATCGTACAAGCTCTTTCCCCCACACGTTGACGCCGACTCCGCCGACTGGGAGCAGGGCCTTATGCTGGGCGAGTTGTCCATCAACTCGGTCATCGCGACGCCCCAGCAGGGAGAGACCCTGTCCGCGGGCAATGCGCAGCTGAGCGGCTACGCCATGGCCGGCGGCGACCGGACCGTCGCGCGGGTTGACGTCTCGCCGGATGGCGGTCAGCGCTGGGTCGAGGCGACGCTGCTCGATGGAGAGGGTTCCGACAGCCCGTGGGCCTGGGTCTTTTGGGAGGCCGACGTCGAGTTGACTCCGGGCCAGCATGAGCTCGTCGTGCGCGCCTGGGATTCGGCAGCCAACACCCAGCCGGAGTCCGTCGCCCCGCTATGGAACTTCAAGGGCTACATGAACAACGCCTGGCACCGCGTGCGCGTCAGCGTCGAGGGCTGACGCGCACGCCCGCGCCATACAGCGCTGCCTCGCCAGGGGCACTCAATCGAGCCCGACGGAGATGAACTTCGTTTCCAAATATTCCTCGATGCCCCACTTGCCGCCCTCGCGGCCGATCCCGCTGAACTTAACGCCGCCGAAGGGGGCTTGCGGCGTGGAGGGGACGCCGTCGTTGACGCCGATGATGCCGTAGTCGAGCGCCTCGGCGACCCGATATGCTCGCTCCAGATCGCGCGTCCAGATATAGGCGGCCAGCCCGTAGGGCGACTGGTTCGCTTGGCGGATCGCCTCGTCTTCAGATTCATAGGGCTGAATGGGCGCGACCGGGCCGAAGGTTTCCTCCTCCATTAAGGGCATCCCGTCATCGACACCCGTCAGCACCGTCGGCTCGTAGAAGAGCCCGTCGCGGACAGAGCCCCCCGTGAGCACCTTGGCGCCCTTGTCCACGGATTCCTGGACGTGTCGCTTGACTTTTTCAAGGCCTTGCTCGTCGACCAGCGGGCCGATCTGGGTGTCGTCGCGGAGCGGATCGCCGACGTTGAGCTTCTGGGCCGCCTCCGCGTAGGCCTCGGCGAAGTCGCGCTCAATGGACGGGGCGACGTAGAGCCGATTGGCCGCGACGCAGCTCTGGCCGATATTGCGGAACTTGGCGACCATCGTCTGCTCAACGGCCTTCTCAATGTCGGCGTCCTCGAAGATCAAGAACGGGGCGTGCCCGCCCAGCTCGAGCGAGACCCGCTTGAGCGTCTGGGCGGACTGGGCGTAGAGCGCCTTGCCGACCTCCGTGGAGCCCGTAAACGTCAGCTTCCGGATGCGATCGTCGTTGACGAGCGATTCCGAGACGGGCTTCGGGTCGAGCGCCGGCAGGACCTGGAACGTGCCGGCCGGGCCGTCTGCTTGCTCCCAGAGCCATGCGAAGTACAGCGACGTCAACGGGGCCTGTTCCGCCGGCTTCAGGATGAACGGGCTGCCGGACGCCAACGCGGGGGCCACCTTGCGCGTCACCATGGCAGCTGGGAAATTCCAGGGCGTGATGCCGAACGACGGGCCCACGGCCTGTTTGATGACGTGGAGTCGCTTGTGCGGGGCTTGGCTCGGGATGGACTCGCCGTAGACGCGCTTGGCTTCCTCGGCGTACCACTCGGCAAACATGGACGAGAAGTTGACCTCGCCGCGGGCTTCGGTGATCGGCTTGCCCATCTCCTGGCTGATCGTCTGGGCGATCCCTTCTTTGTGCTCGATGATGAGATCGTGCCAGGCACGCAGGCGGGCGGCGCGCTCGTAGGCCGTGGCATTGGCCCAGTCGGACCACGCATCGACGGCCGCGTCGGCCGAGGCTTGGGCCTCGCGTTCGCCGCAGTCGGCGACCTCGGCGAGCGTCTCGCCCGTGGCCGGGTTGGCGACCGCGAACGTGCCGTCGGCCGTGTGCCACTGGCCGGCAATGAACGCCTGGGATGGGGCTTGAGTTGAGGTCACGGGAAATCCTCCTTCGGACTAGGATCGGATCATGAGGAAGCGCTCGCGTTGCTCTCGCGGCGCAAATAGCTCTGCAGCGCCTCGCCAGCTCGATTCGTGTGGGCGCGCATCTGTGCCTCGGCCTCGTCAGGACTTCCGGCGCGGATGGCGTCGATGATCGCGGCATGTTCGTCAATGGACGCCGAAAGCCGGCCCGGGGCCATCACGGACGTGCTGAACAACAGCCGCAGCTGATGTTGGATGTTGGCGGCCATGTCCAGCAGGCGACGGTTGCCGGAGGCTTCCCAAATCTTGCGGTGGAAAGCCAGATCCAGGTCGCCATAGCGCTCCAGGTCGTCCTCCGCGCAGGCGCGTTGGGCCTCCAACAGCTCTCCCAAGTCGTCGGCGACCGATGGATGATCGGCCTGGGCGGCCAATCGGGCGGCCAGGCCGTCGACGACTTCGCGAAGCTGATAGATTTCGCCGACGTCGCGACGGTTCAGTTCCGGCACCGCAAAGCCCTGATGCGGAGTGTGGATGACGAGGCCTTCGCGGGCAAGGCTGCTCAACGCGGATTTGACCGGCGTCGGGGACAGCTCTAGCGTCTCGGAGAGCTCACGCACGATCAGGCGCTCACCCGGCTCAATGCGACGATTCAGGATGGAAGAGCGCAGCGCGTGGTAGGCCTGATCCGCGAGCGTCATGCGTTGGACGGCGTACTCGCTGGGCGCCATGGCAACACCTTCTCCCCTGCACTTCAGCGGCGCTGGCGCGCTTCCACACCGACATGTCTAAGTGTAGTCAAGCGCCGTTGACAGGTCAAGATTTAAGATTTAATATTTCGCCGCGTTGAGGAGGAGGAACCGCAATGGCCTACCAGGCAGTGGCCCACCGTAACAACGACGACGTCGCCGTGGCCGTCCAGGACCTATCGCCGGGAACGACGGTCCACGTCCGAGTGCTCAAGGAAGACGGTTCGCTGGCGGTCGAGGCGCGGGCCGAGATCCCGCTTGGCCACAAGATTGCGCTTCACGATTTGGACGAGGAGCAACACGTGACCGAGTACGGCGAGACGACCGGCTTCATGACCGAGGCGGTCGAGCAGGGCGGCCACGTTCATGTTCATAATATCAAGAGCCGAAGGTGGTCCCAATGGAGCTGACCGGATACCGCCGACCCGATGGGCAAGTCGGCGTGCGCAACCACGTGATTGTCCTGCCCGTCGACGACCTCTCCAACGCGGCCGCCGAGGGCGTCGCCAGCCTCATCCCCGAAGTGACGGCGCTTCCGCATCCGTACGGCCGTCTGCAGTTCGGCGACGACCTCGAGCTGACGTTCGAGACCCTCAGCGGCCATGGCCGCAACCCGAACGTGGCGGCCGTGATCGTCATCGGCATCGAGCCGAAGTGGACGCAGCGCGTCGCCGAGGGGATCGAGCCCACGGGCAAGCCCATCGAAACGTTCGAGATCGAGCGCCACGGCGATCTCAGCACCATCGAACAGGCCGCCAAAACGGCCCGGCAACTCGTCCAGGACGCCAGCGAAGTTGAGCGGGAGCCGATCGAGATCGGCGAGCTGACGCTGTCCACCAAGTGCGGCGAGAGCGACACGACGCTCGGCGCGGCCGGCAACCCCGCACTCGGGCGAGCGTTCGACCGACTGATTGATCAGGGCGCCTCGGTCATCTTCGGCGAAACCTCCGAATTGACGGGCGCGGAGCACATCCTGGCCGATCGATGCGCCAACGACGACGTCCGCCGGGCGTTTCTCGACACCTATAACGCCTACATCGAGTTCATCGAAGAGCAGGGTGCCGATCTGTTGGGCTCGCAGCCGACTCAGGGCAACATCCGCGGGGGGCTGTCCACCATCGAGGAGAAGGCCCTCGGCAACATTCAGAAATTGGGCACGACCCCGATTCAGTCGGTTCTGGAGCCGGCCCAGTCGCCCGACGGCACGTCCGGCCTCCACTTCATGGACTCCTCCAGCGCCGCCGCCGAGATGGTGACGCTGTGCGCCGCGGGCGGATCGGCGCTCCACTTCTTCACCACGGGCCAGGGCAACATCGTCGGCCACCCGCTCGTGCCCGTGATCAAGATCTCGCCCAATCCCCTGACCGTCGAGACGATGGGCGAGCACATCGACGTGCCGTTGCCCGATCTGCTTGCGGGCGAGATCGATCTGGACCAAGCTGCCAATCGCATCGAGGACGTCTTCGCCCGCACCGCGCGGGGGCGCCTGACCGCGGCCGAGGCGCTGCGCCACCGCGAGTTCGTCTTAACCAAGCTCTATCGCAGCGCCTGATGATCCTCGTCGCCGAGTCGATGCACGCCGAGGGCATCGACAAGCTCCGCCAGTCGGGATTTGACGTCGAGCACGATGAGACGCTGTGGCAGCGCCGTGACGACCTCCAAGAGCGCGCCGCTTGGGCGCACGCGTTGGTCGTGCGCAATCGGACGCAAGTGGATGCCGATCTCTTAGCTCAAGCCCCTGAGCTGCGCGTCGTCGGTCGCCTCGGCGTCGGCACGGATAACCTCGACTTGGCGACCATCGAGGAACGCGACATTGCGTACGTGGACGCCCAAGGGGCCAACGCCGCCAGCGTGGCCGAGTACGTCATGAGCGGCCTGACGTTTCTCACGCGGCGGCTGGACTTGGCCGCCGGACACGTCAAGGATGGTGGCTGGGACCGGCATCGCTTTGGCGGCCACGAGCTGATGGGCCGCACGCTCGGCCTCGTCGGCCTCGGCGACGTCGGCCTGCGCGTCGCGTGGCGGGCGCGGTCGTTCGGGTTGAGGGTTCAAGCACATGACCCGCTGCGACACCCGAACGAGGCCGTCGTCCAGGACAGCGGCATCCAACTGGCCGAGCTCGACGCGATGTTGCCCGAATGTGATGTCGTCAGCCTGCACGCGCCGCTGACGGTCCGGACCCGCCATCTCATCGATGAACGTCGGCTCTCTCAAATGGCCGAGGGCGCGTTCCTCATCAACACCTCGCGCGGCGAGCTCGTCGACTCGGAAGCGCTTGCGCAAACGATGCAATCTGGCCGTTTGGGCGGGGCGCTTCTGGACGTCGTCGACGAGGAGCCGCCGTCGGCGGATCATCCCTTGCGAGACGTGGACAACGTCTGGATCACGCCGCATATCGCAGGCTTGACGAACGAGGCCCAAGTCCGCGTCAGCACCCAGGTGGCCGACGGCGTGATCGATGCCCTACGAACCGTGGGGGCGACTTGACCATGCGAGTTGCACTGGATCGGCTTCACGGAGAGATTGCGCGCTTGTTCCAGGACGTGGGATTGTCACCGGGACATGCCGACGACGTGGCGACGGTCCTGCTGGACGCGGAGGTCGAGGGGCAATCGGGGCACGGCCTGGGGCGCGTCCGGATGTATCGCCGACAGGTCGAAGCGGGCGGGCTCAATCCGGAGCCCGAGTTGCGCTGGGCATGGCCGCGCGAGGCCATGGGGATCCTGCACGCCGACCGCGCGCTCGGCCCGGTCGCCGGGCTGCGAGCGCTGGAAGAGCTCATGGCCGCGACGAGCCACCAGGGCCAGGCCAGCGTAGCGGTCCGCAATGCGGGCCATATGGGGGCGCTGTCCGCCTACGTCGGCCGTCTGGCCGACCACGGGTTCCTGGGCCTCGCCATGGCGAACACGCCCTCGGCGATGGCGCCGTGGGGCGGCGCCGGGCAAGTACTCGGGACCAACCCGATCGCGTTCGCCGCGCCGATCGACGAGGGCCACTCGCCGCTGGTGATCGACCTCTCGCTCAGCGTCGCCGCGCGCGGCAAGATTTTCCAAGCGCAGTCCCAGCAGACCGATATTCCCGAAGGCTGGGCGATCGACGCCGAGGGCCAGCCGACGACCGACCCCGATCGGGCGCTGGCGGGGAGTCTGCTCCCCATCGGCGAGGCCAAGGGCTATGCCCTGGCGCTGATGGTCGAGGTGCTGGCCGGCGTGATGGCCGGCAACGCCCTGAGCGCCGAGCTGCCCAAACCCTGGGAGGACCCCAGTTCGCCCTCCACACCCGGCTTGTGGCTCATGGCACTCGACCCAGGAGCCACCGATCATGGCGGCTACGCCGCCCGGATGCGACAGTTGGTGGATGAGATCGAGCGCCACGGCGGTCGACTGCCCGGAGCGCGCCGACGGGAGATGCGCCAGCAGGCCGAGCGGGACGGCATCGAGCTCTCGCCGCAGCGACGCCACGAGCTGGCCGCGCTCGGAATGGCATTGGACGAGGGCCCGTAGCGGTTGATTCATTGGCAGGAGGAGGATTCGGCATGCGATCGTTGAAAATTGGCCTAGTGCCCATCGTGCGCCCGCTCTTCCGTGGTGCAAACATGGGATTGGGCGAGCAGAACCAAGCGCAGCTGGAACAACTAATCAATGAGTTGAACGTCGAATTGAGCTACGTGGCGTCGCCCGTGGGCGAGCCCGAGGAGGCCCGACAACGAGCACAGGAGGCCGAAGACGCCGACGTCGATCTGCTGTTGATGCAGTACGTGACGTTCGCCACGGGCGATCTGATGACCCCGTTCTTGGAGCTGGATCGGCCCGTGGGCCTCTGGGCACTGCCGGAGGCGCACACCGACGGCCCGCTCCCACAGAACGCGCTCTGCGGGATGAACATGGCGATCTCGCTCGACGTGGAGCGCCGATTGCCGACGAAGTGGTTCTACGGCTCGGCCGACTCCGCGGACTTCCGCGCTCACTTTGAGCAGACGGTCCGCGCGCTGCGGGCACGAAAGGTGCTCCGGGAAGGCCGGGCGCTCTGGATCGGCGGCACGGCGCCGGCCTTCTATCGCTTAGAGCGCGTCCCCGATCTGCCCATGACGATCGAGCGCGAGCCGTTGGACGTCGTCTACGACGCGCTCGACGAGGTCGACGACGACGCCGTTGAATCCAGACTTGCTGAGTTTGACGAACCGTCGAAATTTACCATCGATCAACTGCGCCACGTCGCGCGCATGGAGCTGGCCCTCGAGACAGTCAGCGAAGGGTATGACGGCGTCGCGCTGCGCTGCTGGCCGGAGCTGCCCGACAAGGGCCAAGCCATGACCTGTTCGGGCTACGCCCGGCTGGCCGACAAGGGGCATGACTTCGCCTGCGAAGGCGACATGGCCGGGCTGATGGCGATGTTCGCGCTCAAGGCGATCACCGACGAGCCCGCGATCTTGATGGACCTGTCGTATCTCGACGACGCCGCGGGCCTGTTCTGGCACTGCGGCAACGCACCCAAATCCTGGGCGGATCAGACGGGCGAGAACCCCTTCCAGTGGCTGTCGCACTTCAATCGCGGCCTGCCCGCAGTGCGCGACATGAAGCTCAAACCCGGGCCGGTCAGCGGCCTGCGCCTGTTGGAAGACCGCCGTGCGCACGTCTTCGCCGGCGATGTCACCGATCGCCCGGGCGGCTACGAGGGCGTCTCCGGCTGGATCGGCAACCTGAGATGGGCTGGCCAGTCAGTTGATCCGTCGACGTTCATGACCAACGTCTTCGCCCATCGGCTGCCGCATCACTTCGTGTGGGGCCGGGGCGACCACGAGGCGACGCTCTTGGAGCTGTGCGACTGGCTCGGCTACGAGGTCCTGCCGCTCGACCCGCATGCAGCGCGGACGAGGATGAGCTGGTGGGACGGGTCGTAACGCTCGGCTGGGCCTGCCTCGACCGGCGCTATTGGGTCGAGGCCTTTCCGCCGACGGCTAGCCGAACCGAGTGCACGGCGCTGGCGACGGACTTGGGCGGGCCGGCCGCCGTAGCGGCGCTGACGGCAGCGCGCCTTGGCGGCGAGGCGGCCTTCGTCGGCCGTCGTGGCGCGGACGAGGCGGGCGGAAAGCTGATGAGCAAACTAAGCGATGAGGACGTCGACGTGCGATGGTTCCAATCGACGGAAGGCGCCCAGACGCCGGAGAGCGCCATTCTCATCGCCCCCAATGGCAATCGCCACATCTTTCGATACGCGGGCAACCTGCCCGATGAGCCCGACTGGCTCACAAGGATGGATCTGGAGATGACAGATGCGGACGTGGCGCTGGTCGATCTGCGCTGGACGCACGGGGTCCGGCGTCTGTTCGAACAAGCGGGCACGAGCGGCGCTCGACGGATCGTGGATTTTGACGACCCGTCGGCGACGGGCTGGTCCCTCGTCGAGCGGGCCACGCACGCGATTGCCGACGCGGAAACGTCCCACCACGTGGGAAACGCAGCGGCGCTGCTTGATCGCTTGCGCGGGCTCGACACCTGGGGCGCCGTGACGCTCGGCGCGGACGGCGGGCAGAGCCACGCCGGTCCCGTGCCCGTTTTTCCCGTGACGGTTGCGGACAGCACGGGCGCGGGCGACGTTTTCCACGGGGCGTTCGCGCTGGCCTTGGCGGAAGGTCAGGAGGAAGCGGAGGCGCTGCGGTTTGCGTCGGCGGCCGCGGCGCTGCGGTGTCGGAACGCCGACGTGCCGCATCGATCCGAACTGGAGGAATTCCTGGAGGCCCATCATGAAGCGCACGCCGGGTAAGGCCCGCGGGCTCGCCCGCATCGGCGACGGCGACGGGCGAATCGCGGCCGTCGCCACTGATCAGCGTCCGCCCTTGTTCAATCTGGTTGCTGACAAACTCGACATGTCCATTAAGGACACGGGGCCCCGCGCCTCGGAAATCAAAGGGCTCTTGGCCGAGACGCTGGCGCATCACGCGACGGGCCTGCTCGTCGATCCCTATTACGGCTTCTGTCGGGCGATGCCCCATCTGCCGCCGGAGACGGGCTTGATGATGACGCTGGAGCACCACGTGTTCGCCACGGACACGAATGGCTTCCGCAAGAGCGATTGGATCCCGGACTGGAGCGCCGAGCAGGCCGTGCGCTACGGTGCGGATGGGTTGAAGCTCCTGGCTTGGTACCGCTCCGACGCCCCGCAGGCCGTGCTCGATCACCAGCATCGCTTCGTGGAACGGGTCGGGGCGGCCTGTCGGCAGGTCGATCGGCCGTTCGTCTACGAGGTGCTGCCCTATCAGCTCGCGAGCGAATCCGACGAGGCCTATGTCGAGGCGCTGCCGGAACTGATGCGCCGATGCATGCTCGACTTTTCGGATGAGCGCTACGGCGTCGACCTGTACAAGCTCGGCTTCCCGGCCCGGGCCAAGGCCGTCGAGGAATGGGGCGGCTCACACTACCCGCTTGCGGATATGGAGGCGATCATGCGCGAGACGACCGAGCGGCTCCCCGCGCCATGGGTGCTCTTGAGCGGCGGGCTCGACTCCGAGACGTTCATCCAGGCGTTTCGGTCGGCGGTCGACTGCGGCGCGCGCGGGTATCTCGCCGGCCGGGCCGTCTGGGCCGAAGCCATGGACGCTTATCCGGATTTGGAGGCCTGTCGCGGGCGACTGCAAGCCCAATCGGTCGAGGTGCTCGATCAGCTCAACCAGACGTTAGAAAGCCTGCCCGCACAAACCGTCGACATTGACTGTGACCTGGAGGACAACGCCCGTGTCGAGGTGCGACCCGAGTCCGACTATTGATACGATGGGCGACGGTGCCCGTGAGGCACGCGAAGGAGTGTTGACAGCGCCATGATACGAGTCGCCATGATCGGCGCCGGGAGTGCCAAGTTCGCCCGCCGACTGACGCGCGACATCCTCTGCGTCCCCGAACTGCGCGAGGCGGAGTTCCGCCTGACCGATATTCACGAGGATCGGCTGGAGATCGCCCAGAAGCTGTTGGAACGCGACATCGAGGGCAACGACATGCCGGCAACGGTCCATGCCACGCTCGACCGCCGCGAAGCGCTTGAAGGTGCCGACTTCGTCATCAACATGATCCGCGCCGGCGGCATTGAAGCCTTCAGGAACAACGTCGAGATCCCGCTCAAGTACGGCGTCGACCAGTGCATCGGCGACACGCTCGGCCCCGGCGGGCTGATGTACGGCCAGATGGAGATCCCGCCCACGCTCGAGTTCTGTTCGGACATGGCCGACGTGGCCAAGCCGGGCGCGATGATGCTCAACTACGCCAACCCGAACGCCATGCTCACCTGGGCCGTGCTGGACGAGACCGACGTGCCCTGTGTCGGGCTGTGCCACGGCGTGCAGCACACGGCGGCCCAGTTGGCCGAGGTGCTCGGTGTGCCACCCGAGGAACTGGCGTATTCGGCCGGCGGCATCAACCACATGACCTGGTTCACCGAGCTTCGGCACCAGGGTCAAGACCTGCTCGATCGGGTGCTGCCTGCTTACGAAAGCCACCCCATTGGTGAGGACGAAAAGGTCCGCCTCGACTTGTTGCGCCGCACGGGCTACTACGCCACGGAAAGCAGCGGCTTTCTGAGCGAGATGACGCCGTGGTACCGCAAGGGGCCGGAGACGACGCCGGACTGGGTGACGATGAGCGAAAATCACCATTTGGGCGAGACCGCCGGCGGTCTGCGCTTCAACACCGAGCAGCGCCAGTGGGTCGACCACGACGCGCCCAATTGGCTGGATCTCCCCGTCGAGCCGATCACCCCCGAGGAGCGCACCGAAGAGCACGCCAGCTACATCATCGAAGCCATGGTGACCGGCAAGCCGTACCGCGGCCACTTCAACGCCAAAAACCACGGCACGATCCCCAATATATCGTCAGATGCGGTGGTTGAGGTCCCCGGCTACGCGGACACCCACGGGATCAGCATCCCGCGCTATGGCGAGCTGCCGTCGATCTGTGCGGCCATGTGCGAGAGCAATATCCTGGCCCAGCGCCTCGGCGTCGAGGCCGCGCTCGCGGGCGACGCCCAGCGCTTGAAGCAGGCGTTCATGATGGACCCGCTCACGGGCGCGTCGCTCACCCCGCCAGAGATCTGGCAGATGGTCGACGAGATGCTCGTCGCCAACGCCGACTGGCTCCCCCAATACGGGGACGCCATTCAGGCTGCCGACGCCAACTTGACGGACAACCCGCCTCCCGAGCCCGAGGACATGTGGCCCGAGACTCGCCGACGGATCAAGTCGCTTGAGGAGATGATCGAGCAGGCGGAGGAGAGCCGCGAGCGGGCCATGGAGATCACCACGGGCAAACACCATCGCCACGGGATCCAGTAGCCGCGCCCAGGTCACACGGCTGCTGCGACCTCAATGTGGCCGTCGTCGTTGACGTCGACGGGCTGCGGATCGGACAGGCCGCCGACAAACGTCCCGTGATGATCCACCCCGATCCAGTGGAGCAGCGCCCATCGACCCTCGGGATCGCGCACGAGCTTGGCGCCGTAGCGTTCCGCGTCCAGGCTACCCGCGAGCGGCCGATCGTCAAGCAGTGCGAACGGGCCGAAGGGCGCTTCCGCGGCCGCCGCGAAGGTACCACTGGCCAACGCCTGCGGCCGATCGCTCACGCGGGCCCGACGCGGTGACGCATGGAAACGGGCATAGAGGCTGAACAACAGCAGGTGATGCCCATTGACGGCAACCCATTGCGGCACCTCCATTTGACCGAACGCGCGCGGCGCGTAGAGCGGGGGCCGGACCTCCCATTCGCGGAGGTCGGTCGATCGGGCCAAGGCGATGCAGCCGCGGCCGTCCTGCGGCCCCGAGTTTTGGCGAGCCGTGATCGCCGCATAGAACAGATCCTCGGTCGGGCGATAGACGACGTACGGATCGCGCCAGGCCCGCTCGTGATGCGAGGATTCGTCCTCAAGCTCGTACCAGCGCGGGTCGGCTTCCAGGACGGGGTTGTCCGGGTGCTTGTGCCAACGATGGAGGTCGTTGGAGGAGGCCAGCCCGATCCGCTGGATGACGTTGGCTCCGTCCAACTGGATGGCCGTGTAGAGCATGTGGAACTGGTCCCCATGGGCAATAACGCTGCCGGTCCAGATGGCGGCCTCGTCCCAGGCGCCCGTTGGCCCGGGCTCGAGGACGACGCCCTCGTCGCGCCAGTTGACGAGATCGCGCGAGGTGGCGTGCCCGACGCGGGCGACGAAGTGGCGTTGCTCAGGCTCGACGTCTCGTGGGGCGCGCAGATAAAACAGATGATAGAGCTCATCATTGCGAAGCAGCCAGAAGTCCCAGAGGTAGTGATCGGTCGGCACGTACATGGAGTGGATTCCGATTCGAGAATGAGCTCAGCCTAAGCCATCGCCCAAGTCCGAGCAACCCCAAACCGCCTGACAGGAGGAGGGAATTATGCGCATCATCCATATCGACATCGACAGCCTGCGACCCGATCATTTGGGTTGCTACGGTTACCACCGCAATACGAGCCCTACCATCGACCAGCTAGCACAGGAAGGGGCCCGCTTTGAGCACGTCTACACGAGCGACGCGCCGTGTCTTCCCTCGCGGACTGCCATGTGGAGCGGGCGATTCGGGATTCATACGGGCGTCGTCGGCCACGGCGGCTCGGCCGCGACGCCGTTCATTGAGGGTCCGTCGCGCGGCTTCGTCGATCAGTTTGCGCAAACGGGCTGGATGGCGTGTTTGCGCCAAGCCGGATTGCACACCGCCACGATCAGCTCCTTCGGCGAGCGCCACGCGGCCTGGCACTGGCATGCCGGCTTCAACGAGATCATCAACACGGGCCGTGCGGGCATGGACACGGCCGACGAAGTCGTCGACGAAGCGCTCTGTTGGCTCGACCGTCGATCCGACGATGACGATTGGTACCTCCATCTCAACCTCTGGGACCCGCACACGCCCTATCAAACCTCCGAATCGTTCGGGAATCCCTTCGCCAACGACCCGCTGCCGGACTGGCTGACCGAGGACGTCTGGCGGGCATGCTGGAACGGCTACGGCCCGCACAGTCCGCAGGAGCCGCACGGCTTCCGCGACGAGGCCTGGCTGCACGAGCCCTATCCGTGGGTCCCGGCCCAGATCGACGGCATGGACGCCGTGCGCCAGTGGATCGACGGCTACGACACGGGAATTCGCTATGCGGACGAGCAGATCAGGCGGTTGCTGGATGACCTCGATCGGCGCGGGTTGCTCGATGACACGGCGATCATGGTCACGGCCGATCATGGGGAGAATCTCGGCGAGCTGAACGTCTGGGGCGACCACCAGACCGCCGACGCCCTGACGTGCCGGGTGCCGCTGGTCGTCCGCTGGCCCGGCGGCCCACAGGGACATGTCGACCGCGGATACCACTATCTCGTCGATTGGGCGGCCACGACCGCCAAGTTGCTGGGCAACGACATCCCGGAAAACTGGGACGGCCAGAGCTTTGCGGATGCATTCACGAGGGCTGAAGAATCGGGCCGTGAGTACCTCGTGAGCGGCCAAGGGGCGTGGGCCTGCCAGCGCGGCGTTCGGTTCCATCGAGACGGAACTGAATGGCTCTGCATCCAGAGCCATCATGACGGCTACAAGATGCTTGAGCCGATTATGCTGTTCGATCTGAATAGCGACCCGCACGAACACTCGAATCGAGCGGACGATCGTCCGGAGGTAGCGGATCGCGGCTTAGCGTTGCTCGCCCAATGGCAGCGCGAGATGGCCCGAACGAGCCCGTCCAACGTCGATCCGATGTGGACGGTGCTGCGCGAGGGCGGGCCCTTCCACACGCGCGGGGAATTGCCCGATTACCTTGAACGGCTTCGTGCCACGGGGCGAGGTGCTCACGCGGAGACGCTCGCAGCGCGTCACCCGGCCGAAGCGGAAGGGGGCGGCGCCCCGTGGATTACCCCTTGACGGACCCGCCGAGCAGGCCGCGGACGAAGTAGCGCTGCAGGCTGAAGAAGATGATCATCGGCACGATGATCAAGAAGAATGCGGCCGCCGTGAGGTTGTGCCAGTCTTGGCCCATCTGACCGATCTGGGTGACGACGACGTTCAGCGGGGCTTTGGGCGAGCCCGGCTGAATGAAGATCAACGTCACCAGCAGGCTGTTCCACACCCAGATGAACTGGAAGATGGCGATCGAGGCCATGCCGGGTAGCGCCAACGGAAAGACGATGCGCCAGAAGGCCTGCCAGGTGTTGGCGCCGTCGATCGCCGCCGATTCAAACAGCTCTTTAGGCAGTTCAAGCATGAAACTGAACAGAAGAAAAACGGCCAACGGCAGCCCGTAGCCGGTATGGGCCATAAAGAGACCGGGAATCGAGCCGGTCAACTGAATGGGAAGTGCATCCTCGATACCGAGGTAGGCACGAAGAATCGGCACAAAGGTGATGTGGAGCGGGATCACAAGCATGACCACCATGAACACGAGCGCCAGCCGTCGGCCCGGGAATTTCATCCAGGCGAGCGCATACGCTGCCATGGAGCCAATCAAAATGGGCAAAACCGTTGCTGGAACCGATATTTGGACACTGTTCCAGAAATGTTGGATGAGGTTTTCATCCTCAATGATATTGAAGTAGTTTTCTAGCGTAAATTGGCTGACGTTCCAGAAGTCCGTCAAGACCGTCCACCAGCCGGAATTCGTCACAACCGACGGTTCGCGGAACGACGTGATGAAAAGACCGAGCGTCGGCAAGAAGAAGATGGCTGTGATGAGCAGAAGCCCGCCATGGAGCATCGATCGCACGAGGATGCGTTTCGCCATGGCTAAATGACACCTCGGCGGCGGTAATCCCAAATGTTGTAGATGATGAAGGGCAAGACGGCTATCAATAGAACGACGGCAATCGCTGAGGCACGGCCCCAATGCTGGAACGTCCAGATGTATTCGTATATATCAAGTGCCAAGAGTTCAGTTCCGAAGTTGCCGCCGGTCATCACGTAGACCTCGTCGAACAGCTTGAGCGCGAAGGTGACCATGGCCACCGTGATGGTGGTCAAGGGAATCCGCATCATGGGAATCGTGATGCGCCAGAAGATCTGCCATTCGTTGGCGCCGTCAATGCGAGCCGACTCGCGCAACTCACGAGGCTGGGATTTGTACGATGCCGAGCAATAGACCATGGAAAAGCCCGTCCAAATCCAGACCGCCACGATGATGATCATGATGTCGTTGAGCGACCAACTGGGAATGGGGAAGACGCTCATCTGGTTGATGGTCCAGGCGATCGGGTCACCGCCGAGCGACGTGACAATCGCGTTGAGCAACCCGACTTGCTCCTCGCCCTTGGGGGCATAGGCGTAGACGAACTTCCAAGCGATGCCGCCGCCGACGGCGGCGATGCCCATAGGCATGAAAATCAGGGCTTTCGATACTTTCTCATACGGCACGCGATCCAGCAAAACAGCGATCGCAAGCCCCAAAAAGACAACGCCGAATACAAATAATATTAACCATAGAACATTATTATAAAGCGTCTCAAGCGTATCTGGATTGTTGAAAAACCATACATAATTGGCTAAACCGACAAATTCTTTCGAATATCTATCCATAAAGCTATAGACAAAGTTTGTCGCCATTGGGTAGACGAGATAGAGCCCCATGAGCAGCAAGGCCGGGGCCATGTAGAGCCAGGGAACCCAAGGGCGGATGCGCATGGTCGACCTCCTTGATCCAAAGACGGTTTTGAGAGTGAGGCAAAGGGCCAACCTAACGGCTGGCCCCTTGCCCGATCAACGATGCTTTTGTGCTCGACGGGCCTTACTGCGTGGCCGCCTCGAAGTCCTCGTCGAGTTTCTTCAGGACCGGTTCGAGCTCGGCCCCCTGGACGAGGTCTAGGATGGCGGTCCAGAAGCTGCCAGAGCCGACCTGTGTCGGCATCGAGTCCGAGCCATCGAAGCGGAAGACGGCGTCACCGCCCTCGATGGACTGGGCCGCTTGCCGTGCCACCGGGTTCGGATAGTTCTCTTCGTTGATCTTGACGTTGTTGTTACGTGCGACGTTGTTGTTGGTCTTGGCAAAGTCGACCTGGAATTCCGGCGTGGCGGCGTAGCGCATCAGCTCGGTTGAGCCCTCCGATTGGTTCAGCATGCCCATGAGCACGCCGGCACCCATGACGGTGTTGGAGTACTCGGGATTGATCGTGGGGAAGTCGAAGAAGTCGATGTTCTCGCCGAACTTGACGCCCTCGTTGTTGTCCTTGACGAAAGAGAGAATGAACGTGGCCTGCTTGAACATGAAGCAGTTGGGGGCTTCTTCACCCTCATCCGGGAAGATGCCGTTGCCGACCTCGCCGAACGGCGTGGATACGGCGTTGGTCGGGCCGCCGAAGGTGTAGCCCTCGGTCCGGACGACGTTGAGATACATCTGGAAGGCTTCCTTGATGCGCGGGTCGCTGAAATTGACCTCGCCGTTGACCCACTTGTCGTAGACCTTGGGCCCTTCCTTGTGCAGAACGATGTCCTCAATGAAGTCCGTGCCGGGCCAACCGCTGGCCGAGCCGCTCTCGAGAGCGTGGCACCATGGCGTCATGCCGTCCGCGACGATCTGGTCCGACAGCGCGATCAGCTCGTCCCAGGTCTTGGGGATCTCGTAGCCGAACTTGTCGAACATCTTCGGGTTGTACCAGATCGCACTCTTCAAGCTGCTGCGGATCGGCAAGGCGTGTTGGGTGCCGTCGGCCGACTGACCCAAGGCCAGCTCAGCCTCCGAGAACTTGTTGTTCAGCTCTTCCTGGCTGAAGACGCCGGATTCAACCAAGGGCACGCCGGCGTCGTTCGCGACCAAGTTCGAGATCAAGCCGGGTTGAGGGGTGACATAGAGGTCCGGAGGATTGCCGGCTCGTACGCGCTGGACCACGACGCTGCCGAGGCTCTCCACGTCGCTGGCGCTGTAGTTGATCTGGGCCGCATCGGCAAAGTCCGCGACGGCTTGATCGTAGTTCTCGGCTGCGTTGAACCCGCCGAGAACCTGTACCGTGTCTTGAGCAATCGGCGTCACTGCCAACCCCACCATGAGCGCCAAGGCGAGGCCGAAACTGACGAAGCGTTTAAACTGCATGAAACTCCCTCCTTGAGAGATCTCCGTGACGGCCGATCAGCGATCGACCTGTCGGTTGAGGTGAACGTGATGGTTTGTAGGCTTGTCGGAGTGAGTCCTGGGTCGGATCCCTCCTTTCACCGTTTTGTGGGCCTTTTTGACCGCATTTGCTCGTTGGCAAAATCCGGTGCCTCCCCGACCCGTACCATAAAGGCACGACAATCCCAATTTCAAATTTTAAATTTATCCGTTAGGATGGGGGTGGCATGGCTTCGGCTCAATGCCCGGCCGATGTGTCATGGCGTGGGCCAACTAACGCCAACCCCGTGAAGGAGTGACTGAGGAGGCATCCCCATGCGACGCATTCTGGCCTTGGATCAGGGGACCACAAGCTCGCGAGCTATCCTCTTTGATGAAGCAGGCACCGTCCAGGCGCTCGCTCAACGGGAGTTCGAGCAGATTTATCCGTCGCCGGGGTGGATCGAGCACGATCCCCACGACATCTGGACCTCGCAGTTGGACGTTGCGAAGGAAGCGCTCCGTCAATCGGGGCTGTCTGCTCGCGATATTGCGGCCATCGGCATCACCAACCAACGGGAGACGACGCTCATCTGGGATCGTGCGACGGGCGAGCCGATCCATAACGCCATTGTATGGCAGGACCGGCGGACCGCTGACATCTGCCAGCGGCTTCGAGCCGACGGGCTCGAGCCGACGTTCCAAGCCAAGACGGGCCTGGTGCTCGATCCCTACTTCGCCGGCACCAAGATCCGCTGGCTGCTCGATCACGTAGACGGGGCACAGGAACGCGCCGAGGCGGGCGAGCTTGCCTTCGGCACCGTCGACAGTTGGCTGGTTTGGAAGCTCACCGAGGGACGGCACCACCTGACCGACGTCACGAACGCCTCGCGGACGCTCTTGTTCAACCTATCAACGGGCGACTGGGACGACGAGCTACTGGACGTATTGAACGTGCCGCGGGCACTGCTGCCCGAGGTGCGCCCCTCGAGCGAGGTTTACGGCGAGACCGCCATTGTGGATTTCGACCCCTCGATCCCGATTGCCGGCATGGCGGGGGACCAACAGGCCGCGCTCTTCGGCGAGGTCTGCACGGAGCCGGGCATGGCGAAGAACACCTACGGCACGGGCTGTTTTCTGCTCATGAACACGGGAACCGAACCGCCGACCTCCACAAATCAACTGCTCAGCACCGCCGCCTGGGGCCTGGGGAGCCGCACCGAATACGCGCTGGAGGGCAGCATCTTCGTCGCCGGGGCCGTCGTCCAGTGGCTGCGTGACGGCCTCGGTTTCATTCAGGACGCGGCGGAAGTGGAACCCTTGGCGCAGGAGGTCAACGACAACGGCGGCGTCTATCTCGTGCCGGCGTTTGCCGGCCTCGGCGCGCCCCATTGGGACCCGGACGCGCGTGGCCTCATCGCCGGCCTGAGCCGCGACACGACGCGAGCCCATTTGGCGCGTGCCGCGCTGGAGAGCATCGCCTATCAGGTCGCCGACGTCGCCGAGGCGATGAACGCGGACGCCGACGTCCCGCTGCGCGAGCTGCGCGTTGACGGCGGCGCCGCGGCCAACGACTTTCTCATGCAATTTCAGGCGGATCTTCTCGGCGTGCCCGTGGTGCGGCCCCAGGTCTTTGAGACGACGGCGTTGGGTGCCGCCTATCTCGCCGGCCTCGCGGTCGGCTATTGGGATTCCACGGCCCAAATCGCCGATAATTGGCGCGTCGACCGCAGCTTTGAGCCGCAGATGGCCGAGGATCGCGTCGCTAAACTGCGGGCCGGATGGCAGCGCGCGCTGGAGCGCTCGCGCGGCTGGGCGCGCGACGTCCCGGGTTGATGGAGCGCGATACGCTGCTCCACCGGATCGAGGCGCGGGACGAGCCATGGGACGTGGCGGTCGTCGGCGGCGGGGCCACGGGCCTCGGCTGCGCCGTCGAGGCGGCGGCGCGCGGCTACGACACGATTCTGCTGGAACAGGACGACTTCGCCAAGGGGACCTCGAGCCGCAGCACCAAGCTGATCCACGGCGGGGTGCGCTATCTGCGCCAGGGCGACGTCTCGCTCGTGCGCGAGGCGCTCCACGAACGCGGGCTGTTGTTGCGAAACGCGCCGCACCTCGTTCAGGCCCAGCCGTTCGTGGTGCCCAACTATCGCTGGTGGGAGCGGCCCTACTACGCCATCGGGCTGAAGCTCTATGACCTGCTGGCGGGCCGCCTCAACATCGGCGCGTCCCGGCCACTGACGCGCAAGACAACCCGCGAGCTACTGCCGACGGCGCGTTCGGACGGACTGTGCGGCGGCGTCCTCTACTACGATGGCCAGTTCGACGACGCGCGGCTGGCCGTCGCACTGGCCCACACGTTGGCGGACCTCGGCGGCGCCCCATTGAATCACATGGGCGTGACAGGATTGCTCAAGGGCACCCAAGGCGTCCAGGGCGTGGCAGCAAAAGACGCAGAGACCGATCGGACGCACGAGATCCCGGCCCGCTCGGTCGTCAATGCCACCGGCGTCTTCGTGGACACCATTCGCCAAATGGACGACCCCGACGCCTCAGCGATCATGACCGCCAGTCAGGGCATCCATCTCGTGCTCGATCGCTCGTTCCTGCCCGCTGATTGCGCCATCATGATTCCCCAGACCGACGACGGCCGGGTTCTCTTCCTCATTCCGTGGCAGGACCGCGTTCTCGTCGGAACCACCGATACGCCCGTCGACGCGATCTCGCTGGAGCCCCAGCCCACCGAGGACGAGATCGCCTACCTGATCGATCACGCCAATCGCTACCTCGATCGCCCCGTCGAGCGCTCGGACGTATTGAGCACGTTCGCCGGCCTCCGGCCGCTCGTGCAGGCGGCGGATCAGGGCGGCGACACGGCCGCCATCTCGCGCGAGCACGCGGTGCTGACCTCGGCTTCGGGGCTCGTGACCATCGCCGGTGGCAAGTGGACGACGTATCACAAGATGGGCGAGGACGCGATCGACGCCGCAGCCGAGGTTGGAGACCTTCCGTCACAGACCTCGGGGACGGATGCCTTGCCGCTGCACGGGTTTGTGGAGAACGCCGAGGCGTTGCCGCCTTGGCAACGCGGCTACGGGGCCGACGCCACCGCTATGGATGCGCTGATCGAGAGCGAGCCGCCATTGGGCGAGTTGCTGCATCCAGATCTGCCCTACCGGTGGGTTGAGGTCGTCTGGGCCATCCGCCACGAGATGGCGCGTACGGTCGAGGACGTTCTCTCACGGCGCACGCGTGCGCTGTCGCTCAACGCGGGCGCGTGTCTTGAAATTGCCGAGGATGTGGCACAAACCCTCGCGCGCGAGCTCGGCCGCGACGAGGCATGGCAAGCCGACCAAGCGACGCGCTTCGAGCGCTTGGCCCGGCAGTATCAGGTCGACTAGCCTACGTGCCCGAGCCCGCTCCGAGCCACAGCAACAGGGCTCCGAGCGTCGCCACGCTCAGCACCGTCGTCGCCAGCGCCACCGAGGAGACGAGCCGTGGATCGCGGTCGTAGACCGTGGCGATGACGACGGCGTTGACGGCCGTCGGCATGCTCGCCTGGAGAATGGCGACCGACTGGGTCAAGCCGCTGAACCCCAACAGCGCTGTCAATCCCCAAGCGAGCAGCGGCGCGAGGCCGAGTCGGGCGGCAGTCGCGAGGCCGATCGGGATCCGGCGACTTCCGATTTCGACGCCCACGAGCTGGGTGCCGAGCAGGAGCAACATGGCGGGAATCGCCGCGTCGCCCAACAATTGCAGCGGCCGCATCACGAACAGCGGCAACTCCACTCCGCCCAGGCGCACGCCGATCGCCAACACGACGGCGTAGAACAGCGGGGTTTTCAAGACATTGACGAACGGGTCGCGGACGCGGGCGCCACCCCAGGTGGCGATCATGATCCCGAGCGTCGACATGGCCAACGTCGAGACGGACAGATAGACGACGCCGAGCGCAAAGCCCGGGTCACCGAACGCAAACAGCAACAGCGGCAACCCGTAGTTGCCCGTGTTCGGCAGGATCAATGCGAGCGCAAGCGCCGACCGCCCGTCGAGGTCGAGCCCACTTTGTCGGCCGATCAGCAAGGCCACGACCACGAAGACAAGCGAGAGAATCAGAATGAAAACGCCGTAGTCGAGGAAGACCCGTAGGTCAATCTCGTTCTCAATCAAGCCAGTGAAGATGAGCGCTGGACTGAGCACCCAGAAGTTGAGCGTGGCCAGTTCGTCGGCATTGAGATGGCCCGTCCGCCGCAAGACGACCCCGATGATCGCGACGACGAGGATGGGAAAGAGGACGTTGAGGAAGACCATGGCCGGAAGTGTAGACGATACGAACGAATCGGGGCAATGAGCCCGTCGTATGCGGAACATGGCCCGTTGAAGGGTCTCGATCCGCATGCTAAACTCAGGTCATTATGCGAGTAACCGCCAACGCCATGCTTGCCTTGGCCGCCATCGCCGTCGTCGCCTTCTTCGGCAGCGAAGTCTGGAACTTCGCGAATGGCCTCATCTCTCCCAAAGCCGAGCGCCCCATTGAGGAGCCGCACCTCACCACGTATGAGGGCATGTCGAACAAGGCGATCGGGGCAGCCGTTCTGGAAGCCCAAGGCTGCCTGTCCTGCCATCAGCGCGACCTCAAGGGCGGCATCGTCGGTCCGTCGTTCAGCAACGTCGGGGTCCGCTGGAGCAATCCGGAACGCCTGCGCACGCAGATCGTGGCGGCGCACGAGCTCTACCCGGGCACCTACATGCCGTCATTCCAGCACCTGACGGAGCAAGAGGTCGACGGCCTGATCGCCTACCTGGGCACGTTCAACAGCCAGCGAGAAGGCCCCGCCAATACGGGCGAAGCCCAGATCCAGATCCCGACCGACGATCAAGGGGACCCGCGCTTCAGCGAGGCGATGGTGGAGCGCGGCCAGCAGCTTTATGGTCAACAGGGCTGCGTCGGCTGCCACCACATCAACGGGATCGCGCCGGGCGGCAACCAGGGCCCGAACCTCACCCACGAGGGCAAGCGCGGCCGCAGCTACGAGTGGCAGATTCGGCACTTGAAGGGCCCGTTGGACGTCTACGTGGAAGGCGAGCCCCAGGGAAACTGGCAGATGCCCTCTTACAGCCAGCTTCCCGAAAAAGACCTCAAGGCGCTTGCGGCGTTTCTGCAGAGCCTCCGTTAGCTCGCTCGTCCGTCAAACGCCGTCGTAGAGCTGTTGCACTTCGGCGACGCTCGTCGCGTCGGATGGGCCCTTGTCATCGCGGAAGCGAATGAAGCGCGGGAACCGCAGCGCGATGCCGCCTTCGCCGGCCATGTCGTCGGCACCGCAGGTGTGGACGGGGCTTCGTGTCAGTTCCGCACCCTGGATCTCCAGGACGACGACGGGCTCGAACCAACGGGTCGGTTCCCACTCGCTGACCACGCGCGCCGGCGGCTCATCCCGCTCGTACTCGGCGAAGACGTCCGGCAGTTCGGCCAGCTCCTCGTCGTTGAAGCCGGTGCTCACTTTGCACAACGTCTCGTAGCGATCCCGATCGGGATTGTAAACCGCACACAACAACGCACCCCATGTTCCAGAGCGGTTGCCGCGCCCCGCGAAGCCGCCCACGGCGACGACGTCGAAGCTGTCGACGAGGTCCTGGGCATAGTCGCGCTTCCACTTGATCCAACTCCACTCGCGGGCGCCCGCCCGATAGACGGAATCGGGGGCCCGGGACTTGGCCATGATCCCCTCGAAGCCGCGCTCCACGGCCTGGTTGAAGAACGCCTCGATCTCCTCGACGTCGTCGGAGACGGTCAGTTGGGCCGGCTCAATGTGATCGTGGGCCCGAACGATCCGCTCGAGGATCTCGCGGCGCTCCGGGAACGGCCGATCGATGACGCTTCCCCCGTCCACATAGAGGACATCGAAGAGCATCAGCTTGACGGGCACCTCTTCGACGTACTGCTCGATGTCGTACTTGCGCTTGCGGCTCATCAGGACCTGGAACTCCTGGAACTGATCCGTCGTGCCGGGCACGAGCGCCACGACCTCGCCTTCGATAATGGCGTCCTGTGCGTCAATCGCCTCGCGGATAAAGCCGGCCACGTCGGGATATTGGGGCGTAATGTCGTCCAGGTTGCGCGAATACAGCGTTACGTTCTCGCCCGCTTTGTGGACCTGGACGCGCTCGCCGTCGTATTTGACCTCCACGGCGAAGCCGTCGGGGAGCTTGTCGAAGAGATCAGTCAACAGCTCGACGCGTTGGGCCGCCATCATCTTGGTGGGATGGCCGACCTCGATCTGGATCTCGCCGAGGGCGTCGAGGCCGCCTTCGGCGACCGTGCGAGCGACGCGGCCGATGTCGCTGCAGAGGTTGTACGCTCGCTCCAGCGGCTTCTTGTCCTTTCTGCCCGTGAACGCCAAGGCCAACCCATTGAGAATGGTCATCGTTCCGACGCCCAGGCGCAGCGTCCCGAGCGCGATACGGACGACGTACTTGGCGGCCTCCGGGCGCGCCTGCGTGAGCATTTCGGCCAGCCGGTTGATCTTCTCGTCCTGTGAGCCCGCGCCATGGGCATGCGCAATGGCCATGAACTGCTCGTGGACCTGGCGGACGCTCAGCCCCTCCTCCTCGTCATCAAGAGGGCCGCTCAGCTCGTCCTCCGCGACGGAGCCATAGTCGCCCAGCTCGGTGTAGCGGCTCGCGATCTCGGATCGGTCGCGACCGGCCGCGCGCGCGATCGCTTCGGCCATGAGCTTTTCGCCGATGTCGAGGTTGACGTCCTCGTACTCCGCGACAAGGGTCCCTTGGGTGAAGTAGGCCACGAGGTCAATTACGTCGACGGGCGTGGCCTCGAACAGCTCGGCGAGAATCTGGGCCATCTCGTTGCCCGATCGGGTGCTTTCCAGACGGGCGAAGGCATTCACAAGCGTCGCAAAACGGAGATCAGCCACGGTCGTAGCCTCCTGTTGCGGGGTGCTTTATTGTAGGGAGCGAACGCAGGGCCCGTCGAGGCCGCTTGTCCGCGGCATCTCCCCGGCCCTACAATTCGCGCATGATGGGTGACACCGCTGCCGAGCACCTCGAGGCCCTGCGATCGCGGCTTCGCGACGACCAGATATCGACAAAACCGGCGGTTCTGGACGAGCACAGCCGCGACGAGTCGAGCCATGCTCCAGCTGCGCCCACGGCGGTCGTCTTCGCCGAGTCGACCGAGGACGTTGCGGACGTGCTGAGCTGTTGCCATGAGATGCGCGTTCCCGTGACGCCGTGGGGCGCGGGCACGAGCCTGGAGGCCAACCCCATGGCGCTGCAGGGCGGCATCATGCTCGACTGCTCGCGCATGAACGGGATTGTCGACGTTCGGCCCGATGATCTCCAGGTCACCGTCGGGCCCGGGGTCGATCACACGGTCCTGAACGAGCGCCTGAGCCGCCATGGGCTCTTCTTCCCGCCGGACCCGGGCGCTCCGTGCACGATCGCCGGCATGGCGGCCAACAACGCCGCCGGCATCCGGGGCTTCAAGTACGGCGCCACGCGAGCGTGGGTGCTCGAACTGGAACTCGTGCTGGCCCATGGCGAGGTCATTCGTTGCGGCACCCGGGCGATGCGCAGTTCCTCGGGCTACGACCTCGTCCGCCTGTTCGTCGGCTCCGAGGGGACGCTCGGCGTGATGACGGAGATCACGCTCAAACTGGCCGGCCTCCCGCCCGAGATCTCGGCCGCCACGGCGTCGTTCCCCTCGCTCGCCGACGCGTCCGAGGCCGTCGTCGATCTCGTCCAAGCGGGGCTCGCGCCGACGGCGCTGGAGCTCATGGACCCCGTGGCCGTCCGCCAGATCAACGCGTTCAAGGGGCTCGATCTGCCCGAGGGCCCGTTGCTCTTCCTCGAGTTCAGCGGCACGGAGCCCGCTGTTGCAGAGGACGTCGAGCTGGCCCAGTCCGTCTGCGGCGATCATCGCTGCACGCGCTACCAGCCCGCCATGGGCCGCAAGGAGCGCGATCGGCTCTGGGACGCGCGCCACGAGGCCTACTACGCCGCGGCCGCGGACAATCCCGACAAACGCTCTATCATCACCGACGTCGCCGTGCCCATCAGCCGCCTGCCGGAGCTGATCGACTTTGCCCAAGAGGAGCTGACTAATCACGGCCTCAGGGGGCCGATCCACGCGCACGCGGGCGACGGCAACTTCCACGTCGTGGCCTTCTACGACGACGATGCGGACGCCGACGCCCACGCCTACAACCGATCCCTCGTCACCAAGGCGTTGTCCGTCGGCGGCACGGCCACAGGCGAGCACGGCGTCGGCTCGGGAAAAATCAACTTCATGGAGGCCGAGCACGGAGCGAGCTACGCCTGGATGGCGCGAGTCAAGGACCTGTTTGATCCGAACGGCATCTTGAATCCGGGCAAAATGTTCGCCTGAGCGACGTTGCGTGCCCGGTGACCCCGATCAAGATGCCAAGCCGCTCAGGGTTCAGTTTCCGCTGATCGCTCGTCAGCGATGCAGCTCGAAGAGCAGATCGATCCCGGCAGAGAGGCGAATTGCCGTTCCCTCACGGCAGCAGTCCGCGCCCGAGGTCGTCTGGACGATCGGTCCAATCCAGAGCTCAAGGAAGGGCCACGGGGTATGCGAGCCCACGACACCGGCATACGGCCCCGTCCAGTTCAGGTCGGGCAGCAGCGCCAGCCCGCCGATCGCGGTCACTTGGAAATCGCCCTTTTGCCGGATGGTCCAGCGGGCCGACACGTCAAACGAGGACAGCGCGGAGGTCTGGAACGTCTCGAGATCCAACAGGCTCATGCCGGCACTTAAGGCAAACTCTCGGTAGGTAATCCCTAGGCTCAAGCCGAGACCGCGGGAGCCGTCCTTGAACGCCGGCGGCTCGGACTGCCACAGCCCGCGCGACTGGGAGACGTTGACCGACAGCACGACCTCCTGGGCCTGTCCCATAACGGGACCGGATGCCAGTACCAGCAACACAATGGCCGGAATCGCGATCCAAGGCCGCAAACCCCGCTCAGATTCAGGCTTAAGGCGGCGCATCATGCCTGAGAAAGTTCGGCCTGAGGGGTTTGTCGATGTGGGATTTGCCATGGGAACTCATCCATGCGTCAGGATAGGAGATGGACCGCCCAGGAGCCAGCCTGGACATCGGCCCGGCCTCGTGATATGCTCCCGGTCCGCTTTGATCGTTGGCCACTCAAGCGGTCCGGTGAGAGGAGGGCCCGATGCCCCATTTAAAAGCAACACGGCGCGACCGCCGAAGGTCGGCGATCGCGTAATCTGCCGGCACGCCCAGCGAACCAACCTGACCGAAGGCGCTATTTACACCATCCATGACTTCCGGCGCTGCTATGATGCTCATGAGCCGCCCTATCTCTACGTCCTTTGCAACGACGAGGGCGTCCGGCACGGGTACGCCCCGGAGCGCTTCCACCTAACGAGGGAGGCCGTGTAAGGTTCGACAATAGGCCAGCAAGCCCAACGAGCCAGCATTGGCCGCAAGGCCTTTCGTCGGCCGGCTCTCGAGGCGAGCGACAGTGATAAACTGCGCGGGTGCCCAGCCGGGACACGGCGCGACGGAACCTCACTCAGGGCCAAACGTTTGACCCGTCGAGGACCCACGTCCACGCCTTCTCAACTGGGCACCACGCCACTCGTTGGACGAGCTTCGCCGCTTCGCAGCGTGAAGAGCGGGCCTACTTTTTCTTGGCCAAGGTCTCCTTGAACGCTTTGCCGGGCCTGAACTTGGGGACCTTTTTCGCGGGCACCTTCATCTTCTTGCCCGTCTGCGGATTGATCCGCTCGGTCTCCTTCTGCTCACGCGTCTCAAAGGTGCCGAAGCCGGTCAGTTGCACCTTGCCGTTCTTCTTTTTCACTTCCTGGACGATGAGATCCAGGGCAGCGTCCAAGGTGGCCTGTGCATCCTTTTTGGACATATCCGTACGCTTGGCCAACTGGTCGACGAACTCGCTCTTATTCATGCGTTGCCTCCTTTTATGGCTAGATTCGAGACGTGATCCTACACGTCTCAGCCGCTCGACAGCAAGTGGTCACCTCCACCGATGGTTAGCACCATATGCGACTGTTTGATATAATGGAATAAGAAAGCTAAACCCGCGACGCCCATCTTCACCTGTACGACCATGCATCCAGGGCGTCGCAGACCCCAGCGGCCCCCGTCCCGACGCCAGTCGCCTTGCGCCGGCCCGGTTGCCACCACCCAAACGCATGAATCGCAACGCTCAGACGCTGCTCGGACCAAGCACCGTCCGTTAAGCTAGGACGAGGCCCCTAACCATCAATTCGCCGCCAAATGCGCCAAGGAGCGTGCCCGCCCGTGATCGAACCGACTACCGACATCCCACAGCAAAGCGTGGTGACCAGTTGATCAATCGTCGCCAACAACTCGCGGCCGACCAGCATCGCTCGGGGAACGGCCCCGCCGGGAAGTCCCGGCAGCGCTCGTCGAGCGTGGAGAAGCGCACGTCGTTGGAAGAAAGGTGATCGACGGATGGCAAACCGCCTTTTCAATGTCGGTCTAGACAATCAAGTCAGCACGAACGAGATCGTCGCGATCGCCCAACCGGACTCGCTGCCCCTGAAACAGCTGATTAACGCGGCGGAGGCAAACAATCGGCTCATTGACCTGACGCGCGGCCGCAAACGCCGCTCGATGATCGTGACCAAGTCGGGCTACGTCTTGCTGTCGCCGCTGCGGGCGCCGACGCTGGCCGAACGCTACTCGAATTCCGATTAATCCCTGAGGAGGGTGCATGATGCGCGACACCATGACGATCTACTTCCCGCAAGAACAACAGGAACAGGACGTCTTGAGCCGCCTGCAAAAGCTGGCTCAATCGAAGGACCGCTCCGTCAACTACGTGGCCGTCCAGGCCATTCTGGACTACGTAGAGCAGGCGGAACGTTCCGACTGAACGACGGCCTTGTCCTTATAGCTGAACGGCCCAGACGTTCGGTACCGCAAGCCCCTAGCCAACCGCCCAGCTTCTGGGACTGACCTGCAGCGCGACGGGCCGACGCCTGGGCCGTGACCCCTCCTGTGTTAGTGAGAAGGGGATACGGCCCGTAAGGGGGCTTACAGAAGCCGCACCCACTGCCCGTTATCATCCCGCCAGCTTGCGCGTCATCAGCGCATGCCCAGACTCCACACCGTCAACGCAACCCGAGGAGGGTTCAAGCCATGGCCACCGCTGAGAAGCAGATGTGGTTCGAAAAGCACGCCCCGGAGATGGCCGCCAAGTGGTCCGAGTTCGGCGATGCCATTAACGAAAGCGGCGAACTCGACGCCAAGACCCGCGAGCTGATCACCGTCGCCTCAACCACCGTGCTCCGCTGCCAGCACTGCACCAAGGCCCATATCCACCGGGCCAAGAAGGCCGACGCCAGTCCCGAAGAGATCTCCGAGGCCCTCATGGTCGCCTCGCTGATCAGCAGCGGGACGCAACTGTTCTGGATGAACGACGACTACGAGAAACTGCTCGGTGACCATCATGGGGATTCGGAGACGCCGTGGTTTGCGGAGCAGACCGACGCCATGGGCGCGGAGTGGCTGACGTTCCATGACAAGGTCTACGAGGACAGCGCCCTCGATCGCAAGACGAAAGAGCTCGTCGCCACGGCGGTCGCCACGCTTGAGCGTTGCACCCACTGCACGCGCGGCCATATCCAGGGCAGCTTGGAGCACGGCGCGAGCAAGGCGGAAGTGAGCGAGGCGATCATGGTGGC
>JBDGQO010000038.1:55800-72584 GCA_042219045.1 Bipolaricaulia bacterium
AGCTCCACGACATCCGCCATGGTCGCCTCGACGAGACGGGCAACCTCGTCGGCGTTGGCCTCGTCGGCTTCGAGGATCAGCTCGTCGTGGATCTGCAGCAGCATGTCGGCCTCGATCTCGCCGGCCTCGACGCGCTCGTGCACCCTCAGCATCGCCAGCTTCATGATATCAGCGGCCGTGCCCTGGATCGGCATGTTGATCGCCTCGCGCTGCTCGCGCTGATTCAGGCTGGCAAACGCGCGCCGACGGCCCATGATCGAGGCGACGTAGCCCTGCTGCTCGGCCTGCTGGACGATCTCGTCCATGTAGCGTTTGACGTTCGGGAAGTTGTCAAAATAGCTGTCGATGAAGTCCTGGGCCTCCTGGTGCGGGATCTTGGCCCACTGGGCGAGCCCGAACGCGCTCATGCCATAGGCGATGCCGAAGTTGATCCGTTTGGCCAGGTCGCGCTGCTGCTCGGTGACGTCGTCGAGGTCGACGTGGAGAATATTGGCAGCCGTGCGGGCGTGGATGTCCTCGTTTCGCTCGAACGCGTCGATCAATCCGGGATCCTCGGTGATGTGGGCGAGCACGCGCAACTCGATCTGTGAATAGTCCGCGCCGATCAACCGACGGCCCTCGGGCGCGACGAACGCCTCCCGAATTCGGCCGCCCACGGCGCTGCGCGTCGGGATGTTTTGCAGGTTGGGATTGGAGCTGGAGAGCCGGCCCGTCGTGGTCACGCTCTGGTTGAACGAGGTGTGCACGCGGCCGGACGCCGAATGGATGTGTTCGGGCAGGGCCCGAATGTAGGTGCCGAGCAGCTTGTCCAGCTCGCGGTAGGTAAGCAGCTTCTCCGGCAGCGGATGCTTGGCCGCCAACTCTCGGAGCACCTGCGCGTCGGTCGAGGGCCCCGTCTTCGTGCGCTTGACAACCGGCAGCTCGAGCACCTCGAACAGGATTCGGGCGACTTGCTTCGGCGAATTCGGGTTGAAGGCCTCGCCCGCGAGCTTGACGAGTTCGCCCTTGAGGCCATCGAGATAGTCCGTCAGCTCCTCGTCCAGCTCGGCAAGCGCGTCGCGATCGACCTGGATGCCGTTCAGCTCCATCTCCACGAGCACGGGGATCAGCGGCATCTCTACCTCATGGAACAGCCGCGTGAGCCCCTTGTCCTCCAGCTCGGGCATCATGGCCGCTTTGAGGCGGACCACCGCCTCAGCGTCGGCCGCGCCGTAGGCAGCAGCGTCCGCTATGGGCAGCTCGGTCATGCGCTCGACCCCGAGGTCCTTGAAGCTCCGCGTCGACTGGCCGAAGTAGCGCTCGGTCAGCTCATTCAGATCCTTGCGGCCCATCGGATCGAGGAGATACGCTGCGAGCATCGAGTCAAAGTCGATCCGGGCCAACGCCAACCCGTTGCGTCGCAGGATCTTGGCGTCGTACTTGAGGTTCTGTCCAATGACCGCGAGGTTCCCGTCTTGGAGATAGGGACGGAGCCGATCCAGCACGGTCGAGAGCGGCAGTTGGTCCGGCCCGTCCGGATCGTCATGGGCAACGGGGATGTAGGCTCCGTAGCCGGATTCCGTCGACAGCGCAATGCCGACGATCTCGGCCGACATGTCGTTCTCGCTCGTCGTCTCGAGATCGAGCGAGACCTCCTCAACGTCCTCCAGTTGGGCACAGACTTCGTCCAGAGCCTGCTCGGTCACCACGACGTTGACGTTCAAATCCGGACGGTCGGTCTGACTTGCGTCGTCGGTCAGACCCAGGTCGTTGAGGAGGCTGTTGAAGGCCAGTTCCGTGAACAGCTCGCACACGCGCGGCCAGTCGGGCTCGCCGACGGCGCACGCGTCGAGCCCCTCGGCCTCCAGCGGCACGGTTTCCAACTGGACGAGATCGTAACTCAGTTCCGCTTGTTCGCGATGCGCTTGCAGGGCCTTCCTGGCTCGGTTGTTGCTGATCTCATCGGCGTGCTCCAGCACGTCGTGGAGGGCATCAAACTGCTCGAGGATCGTCTGCGCGGTCTTGTCCCCGACGCCCGGCACCCCGGGCACGTTGTCGGAGCTGTCGCCGACGAGCGCAAGGTAGTCCGGGATCTTGCTCGGGGCGACCCCGAGGTAGGCCGTGACGCCCTCGGCATCCAGCAATTGGAAATCCTCGCCCGGCTTGCGCGAGGGCTTGAGCACCGTGACGCGATCGTTGACGAGCTGCATCAGGTCCTTGTCACCGCTCACGATCAGGACGTCGGTCCCCTCGTCAGCCGCCGCTTCAGCAAACGTGGCGATCAGGTCATCCGCCTCGTAGCCAGGCGCCTCGAAGATCGGGATGCGGAAGGCCTCAACGATCTCCTTGATGCGCGGAATCTGCACGGCCAGCGCCTCGTCCATGGACGGCCGATGGGCCTTGTAGGCCTCGTACTTTTCATGGCGCACGGTGGGACCGCGTGCGTCGAACGCCACGGCGGCATACGCCGAAGGATACCGGCTGACCACCTTGAGCAGCGTCCGCGTGAAGCCGAAGATCGCCCCCGTGGGAAACCCATCCGGCGTGGCCAGGTCCTGCATGACGTGGAACGCGGGATAATAGATCGATCCGGCGTCAAGGAGGATCAGCCGATGGGGCGCCTGCTCGCTCGACTCGGGCCAGCTCAGCTTGGATGCAGATGCCATAGTCCGTTCATTGGGCCAGGGCACTGGCCCGACTCCGTCTCGACCGTTGCGCCAACAGGTGACAGAGCGCCACGGCCAGCGCGTCGGCCGCGTCGTCCGGCTTCGGCCGTTCTGTCAGGTTGAGCAGCCGTTGGACCATTGCCTGTATTTGTTGCTTCGGGGCGCGGCCATGGCCGCAGATCTGGCGCTTGATCGCCAACGGCGAATAGTCCTCGACATCCAATTCCGCACCGGCCAACAGCACGACGCCGCGGGCCTGGGACACCGAAATCGCGGAGCTGACGTTCTTGTTGAAAAAGACGTCCTCGACCGCCATGGCGTCCGGCCCGTGGTCGGTAATCAGCTGGCGGACGTCGTCGTGGATCGTCTGCAGGCGAACGGGAACCGGCTCGTGGGACGGGGTGCGCAGCACGCCCGCTTCGAGCACGCGGTAACGGCTCGAGGCGTCCTCGGATGCAATGAGCGCGTATCCGGTCGTCGCCAGTCCCGGATCGATGCCGAGAACGATCATGATTGACGCTCAGGTGAGCAGCTCCCTCAGCTTCTCTAGGCGTGGATCGACCGCGCGGGTATCGTCGCAGTCGCAGGAGCCCGCGTTGAGGTCTTGCCCGCAGTCCGGACAGATCCCTTGGCATTTGTCTTGACAGAGCGGCTTCGTGTCAAGCGAGGAGTCGATGAGGCGCTCCACGTAGGTGCGCAACTCGACCTCGTCGGCGTCGTTGGGAAAGCCGAACCCTTCGATGAGGAGCCCTTCGAATCCGCCCTCCGGCTCGGCAATGAGCTTGAAATGCTCATGGAGCTCGATGGCCGTGGGCATCGGCTTCAAGCAGCGACTGCACTCGACGGCGAGCGTCGTGTCCAGGTCGATCCAGACGTCGACCGTCTCGTTGCGTAGCGTGGCCTCGCCCGACATGGAAACGTCCCGGGTGTATTGGAGCATTCGTCCGCGGTGGTTCATGTGGTCCCACGCCTCCGTGGCGTCGAAGTCGAAGGCGGTCCGCGGATGCTTTCGCATCGCTTTCAGGTCAAGCTTCATCGCAAATCACCCGGTGTCAAAAAATCATGATGATGGTACCGCGTGGCGCACAGCGCCACAAAGGACGGCTGTCAAGCTGTGGAGACGCGGAGCTTGGGCCTCAGCGTCGGAACGCGTCGGCGACCGCCAAGGCGTGGACGATCGGCCCGACATCGTGGACGCGCACGAGGTCGGCGCCGTGGATCGCGCCGACGACGACGCTGGCGATCGTCTCCTCCAAACGCTGCGAGGGCGGACGGTGGGTCAGCGTCCCGAGAAAGGACTTGCGCGACGTCCCCAACAACACGGGCCGACCGAGCGCTTTCAACTCCCCAAGACGTCGGACGATCTCGACGTTGTCCTCGGGGCGCTTCCCGAAGCCGATGCCGGGATCGACGACGATCTTGGACTCGGCAATGCCGTGCTCCTGGGCCGACGCCACGCGCGCCTGCAGAAATTGGCCAATCTCGGCAACAACGTCGCCGTAATGCGGATCGTCCTGCATCGTCTGCGGCGTGCCCTTCATGTGCATCAGGATCACGGGAACCCCGGCCTCCGCGATGACCCGTGCCATATCCGTGTCGAAGCGGAGCGCGCTCACGTCGTTGACGAGATCAGCGCCTGCACCGATGGCTCGCTCGGCCACCTCGGCCTTGTAGGTGTCGATGGAGATCGGCATCGTCGGCTGTTCGTCCCGAATGGCCGTGACGACGGGGAGGACGCGCTCGAGCTCCGTCTCCAACGGAACGGGGTCGGCGTAGGGTCGGGTCGACTCGCCGCCGACATCGAGCAGATCGGCCCCGTCATTGGCCATCTGTTTCGCTTGAGCGACCGCGTCGTCAACGTCAACGAACTGGCCCCCGTCGGAGAACGAGTCGGGCGTGACGTTGAGCACCCCCATGACGAGCGTGCGCGTGCCGATCTCGTCGAGGACAGCCGTTCGGTCGGCGGGGACCGCCATGCGACTAGCGTTCCTCCATGGGCGTCCACGTGCGATCCGTTGGGCCGTCGTACTCGGACTGGGGACGAATGAGCCGATTGTGGGCCAATTGCTCCAAGACATGCGCCGTCCAGCCGCCAACGCGGCCGGTGGCGAAGGTCGGACTAAAAAGCTCGCTGGGCAGCCCGACGCCGTGGAGCACGAGCGCGGTGTAGAACTCCACGTTCGTTTCAAGCCGGGCGTTCGGCTTGTGGTCCTGGAGCAGTCGCAGCGCGATCTCCTCGGTCTGGCGGGCCAAGTCGTAGATCGAGCGATCGCCGGCCCGCTCGAAGAGCCGCTCCGCAGCCTGAGCCAATACGTCGGCTCGCGGGTCTCGGACCTTGTAGACCCGATGCCCGAAGCCCATGAGCCGTTCCCCGCGCTCCAGCTTGCCGCGAATGACGTCCTCGGCATCCTTGCGTTGAGCGATCTCGAAGATCATGTCGAGCGCCGGGCCGGGCGCGCCGCCGTGGAGCGGTCCCTTCAACGCCCCGATCGCGCCCGTCATTGCCGAGACCATATCGGAAAGCGTCGACGTGATGACCCGGCCGGTGAACGTCGAGGCGTTCATGCCGTGGTCGATGACGGTGACGAGATAGGTATCGAGCGCGCGGACGAACTCCGGATCGGGCTGTTCGCCCGTGATCATGTAGAGGAGCTGCTCTGCATGGCTGAGATCCGGGTCGGGTTCCACGGGCGTCTCACCCCGCTGCAGGCGCCAGTACATACCGATGATGACGGGGAACCGGGCGATCAACCGCAGCGCCCGTTGGCGATTGGCGTCGATGGAGTCGTCGTCGGGATGTGGATCGAGGAGATCGAGCGTGCCGACGGCCATGCGGAGCGCGTCCATGGCCGGAACGCCGGAGCGGGCGGCTTCGGCCAGCGCTTGGCGCGTGACACGCGGCAGCTCGACCTCAGCGCCGAACGCACGGCGGACGCCCTCGTACTCGTCTCGGGTGGGCAGCCGGTCGTGCCAAAGCAGGTGGAGCGCCTCTTCGAATTTGGCATGGGGCGCCAGCTCCTGCAACGGGAACCCCGCGATGGTGAGCTCGCCCGCGTCGCCGTCGATGCCGCTCAACCGTGTCGACGCTGCAACAACGTCCTCCAAGCCATGCGTAGCCGTCATAGGGTGCCCTCAGCCTTCGGGCTTGATCTTGTCCTCGTAGGCCGTTTCGAAGTCGGAAAGATCCAACTTGACGCCGGACTTCCTCTCGCGGATCACGCCGTCGGCGTCGATGAACACGTAGGTGGACGTTTTCGTCACCCGATATTGCTCGCTGACCGAGCCGTCGTCCAGCGCAATCGGGAAGTCGATGCCGTGTTCCTCGACGTGACGCCGAATGTCGCCGTCGCTTTCGTTGATGCCCATGTTGATCCCGACCACAGCGACATCATCCGTCTCCTGGTGGAATTGCGCCAAATGGGGCGCCGTGGCGTTGCAGTTGGGACACCAACTGGCCCAGAAGTCGAGAATCACGGGCTGGCCTTCAAAGTCGGCCAGCGAGATCTCGTCCCCGTCCAACGATGGCAGCGTGAACGACGGCGCTCGAGCTCCGACCTCCGGGGCGACTTCCAGGTCAGCCATGGACGGCTCCCCGTCACCCGAGGCGCCGGGCAACAGGGTGGGACTCGCCACCCAGACGCCAATGGCGGCAGCAACCGCCACAACCGCCAAGGCGCCGACGACCCATCCGGCTCGTCCCATCGCGAGCATCAACCTCCACTCGGTGTCGTTGCGCCAATTCTAGGTTCGAGGGCGCGGACCCGCAACGGTGGAGCATCCGGTCTAGATGGGCAAGCGTCGATCATTGCTATTCGCCCTGAGCGAGCGAGTAGCCGCGCTCGCCGTCAAAGGTGTAGAGGTGCTCCGTCTTGATCACCTCGTAGCCCGCTTGATGGAGCTTGGTGAGCAGCTCCAAAACGGCCTCGAACGACGTTTCGCTCCCGTCCGCGGTGGCGAAGCGGCAGCGCCAGTGGTCGGTCTTGAACGTCTCCGGAATGCCCTGGGGGTAGACGCGCACGCCCCGATTGGTGATCATCTTCAGCTTGAGCGAGTCGGTTGAGGCTGCCTCAAGCCCGTGTCCGAGAACATTCGGGTCCCGATCGGCGTCCGTCCAGTCGAGAAACACGTCCACGCCGACGAGCCGCTTGTCGCTCGCGGGCGTCGGGGAAGCTGCCACGCGGATGCCCCCCGGCCGATAGCGGGCAGTTCCCAGGCGACGCGGCTCTTGGCCGAGGCGGTCGATCACCGCCTGGGTAAAGTCGTCGGTGCCGACCTCGTCGTAGCTGAGATCCGGGCGGTACATGTCGGCGGTGTGGATGCCATCCTCCAGCGTCGACAGCCAGGCGTTCTCGATCCGCGCCGCTACGTCGGCTTCGCCCAAGTGGACGAGCATCTGGATCGAGGCGTTGAGCAGGCCCGATGGATTGGCAACGCCCTTGCCGGCGATATCCGGGGCCGAGCCGTGGACGGCCTCGAACATGGCGTCCTCCGGGCCGATGTTGGCCGAGCCCGCCAGCCCGACCGACCCGGCGATCTGCGAGGCGATGTCGCTCAAGATGTCGCCGTAGAGGTTGGGCGTGACGATGACGTCGAAGCGCTCGGGCTGGGCGGCGACGCGGGCCGCGCCAATGTCGATGATGAGGTGATTCGCCTCGATGTCGGGATACTCCGCGGCAACTTCGTCAAAGACCTGATGGAAGAGCCCGTCGGTCTGCTTCATGATGTTGTCCTTGGTCATGCAGGTGACGCGCTCGCGCTCGTAGGTGCGAGCGTATTCGAACGCGTAGCGGATGACGCGCTCGCTGCCGGGGCGGGTAATCAGCTTCAGGATCTGGGCGACCTCGGTCGTCTGCTGGTGCTCGATGCCGGCGTACAGGTCCTCCTCGTTCTCGCGCACGATCACGAGATCCATCGACGGATGGAGCGCATTGACATAAGGGCCGTAAGCGCGGGCCGGCCGGACGTTGGCAAACAGATTGAGCGACTTCCGGATGGTGACGTTGAGGCTCTTGTAGCCGCCGCCTTGCGGCGTCGTGACAGGGGACTTCAGCATGACGTCGTTGCGACGCATCGTCTCCCAGGCGTCGGGCGGAATGCCCGAGGTGTGCCCTGCCTCATAAGCAGCCTTTCCGATCTCGAGGCGCTCAACCTCGATGGGCGCGTCGGCGGCGTCGAGAATCTTGAGCACCGCCTCCATGATCTCCGGTCCGATGCCGTCACCGTACGCAACCGTGATACGATGGGTTGTCATGCGGAGCGAACCGTCCTCTCTCCTCGGGAATTTGGCCTAAGCGTAAATCACGGCGCGGGTCGTCACAAGCGTCGCGAATGGAGCTGACGACGGCGAGGCTCAAGCATCGAGTCGCTTCTCCATCATGACGTTCGTTTCCGTGTAACCGAGCTCGTCGTACATCGTCCGTGCGGCCCAATTGTGGCCGAAGACATGGAGCTTGACCTTGTCCAGCCCAAGCTCGCGGGCCTTCGCCTCGGCCGCCTCCATCGCCGCTCGGCCGTAGCCTTGCCGCCGGAACTCCGAGAAGACAAAGATTTCGTAGATGAACGCGTGGCGGTCGGCGTTCACCTCGACACGCTCGGCAAGCCAGAGCCAGCCGACAGGTGTCCCATCGGGGCGCACGATCGTGAACAGATGGTGTTCCGGCGTCTCGAAGCCCGCTGGCAGCAGCAAGTCCAATGTCTCCTCCGCCAAGCGGAACGCCTCATCGGCTTGCCAGTTTCCGGCTCTGACCTTCTCGTTGGCATAGTTTCGAGCGGCGTGGGCGCGATATTCGGCAAACTCCTCCTCGGTCATGAATCGGAGCCGGACGGGAGGCGTGTCGGGCTGGCCTGCCGTGGGGTCAGCGAGCGCCACGATCAATTGAGGGCCTGGAGAAAACGGAGGAACCAGGGCATGCCGTATTCCTCGGCGAAGTCGAGGGCGGCCTGCCGCGTGCCAATGCCTTTGCCATACTCCTCGCGCAGGTAGTAGAGGTGATCCGAGATCCAGACGTAGAGGTCGGCCTCGGTCCGCTGGGGGAATTCGTCCAGAACGCCACTTTCTCGGATCGCGTTGCCCAGCGGCTTGTACAGGTTGTCGTACCAGGACGCCACGGCCTCGTCGAACGGAATCGGGCGCTTCTCATCCATGCCCTTGAAGTAGCGATGGACCTCGATGTGATTGAGCAGAGTCTCATAGCGACCCGGCCGGGAGAACTCAATGCGTTGGTCAGGGCGAAGTTGATCCAGGTTGGTCTGGTCCAGAAACGCGCTGTATTCGGCTTTGAGGAGGAGGTCCTTAACGTCAGTGTCCTTGTCGAGCGGCACGTTGGTCTCGAAGCGATAGATGTGGGCCCACAGCGTCGTCATGCCACGCCCTTTGGCGACGCTGACGCGGTGGTTGCCGTCCTCGACGAAGTAGACGCCGCCGACCTCGTAGAGCACGATGGGCGGAAGCTCCTTGCCCTCGTCCCAGGCTTGGCTGATGCTGGTCCACTTGGACTGGACGTCGTCGCTCAGGGGGAAGAACTCGCGATCAAAGTCCTGATATCGATCGACGCTGCCGACGATCTGGTCGACGTCAATCTCGCGGAGCCCGACGTAGGTCCGCGCTGCGATGTCGAGGTGATCCTTGACGAGATCGAAGGACAGGAGCAGCGTCGGTTCCTGTTTGATCGTCGCCAGAATCTGGCGAAAGAACGCGCTCCGTCTCGCCTTCTGAAAATCCAGAAACGTGTCCGTGCTCATGCTCGACCTCCAACACGCAATAGCCTGTGACGTTGATGATCTCGGTTGTGCCGACGCGCTCCGTCTCGGTCCCGAAGCGGTATCGCTCATGGGTGTGCCCGTGTATCAGGTATCTCGGCTGATAGCGATCGATGAACGTCCGGAATGCCTGGAACCCTTGGTGGGTGAGGTCGTCCGCGTCGTGGATGCCTGCCGGCGGCGCATGCGTGATCAACATATCGATCGCTCGCCCCTTTGTCCAGCGGTTCCACGCCAGACGGGGAGCCATGCGCCGGGCCTTGCGCTGCATTTGGCGCTCGGTGTACTCGTGCAAGCGGCCGTTGTAGCGCATCGAGCCCTCCAGACCGCCGATAAGGAGAGATCCCTCGTCTCCGTCGTGGACCTCAACCACGCGGCCATCGAGGTCGCAGCCGCCGCGCGGAGCGCTCAGTTCCAGGCCGTCCTGCAGGATCATCGTTTCATCGTGGTTGCCGAAGACGTAATGCAGCGGCGCGTTGAGCACCGTGACGAGAAATTCCAAGTAACTGTAAGGGAGATCGCCGCAAGACAGAATCAGCTCCACATTGTCGAAGTGATCCTGCACACGGGGGTGATAGAGGAACGGGCTTATTTCGTCGCTGACGATCAAGATTTTCATCGTGCGTGGAGCCCCATCATTCACTATAGTATCGTGTGCGCCAAATGGTCAGCAAGGCAAGCCCGTGACGCTTGGGCACGTCGTTGGAAGCCGAAGCCGCAAAAAGAAGGAGGTAACGTCATGACGCCGGTCATCCTGGGTGTGACCGCGTTCTTAGCGGTGGTTGCGCTGATCGCCTACAATGTCCGCCATTTTGTCGTTAAGCGCCCACTGGAACGCGAGTGGACCCAGGTGAGCGACGTCGATCTCGATCGGGAGTATTTGGTCATCGTGACGCATTACCCGCTCAAAGCGGGCCGCCGAACGTCGCGCGTGCTCAACTACCTCCGCCTCGTGCAACGACAGCTTGATCAAAGCGAGGGGCTCGTCGGCTATGCCTTCCGGGCGAATTTCTATCGCCAACAAATCTGGACGCTGTCGGTGTGGGCCGACCCGTCAGCGCTGCAAGCTTTTCTGGACGGCGTGTCCCATCAACAGGCGAGCGATGACCTGAAAGCCTACGTCGGCGAGTCTAAAACGCGGCAATGGCCGATCCTGGGCCGGGACGTTCCGCCCAGCTGGGACGAGGCACTCGCGCAGTTGGACGACCCCGCAACCCCATCGTTCAGATCGAGCGAACGCGGTACCTCAAGCGTCGGCTAACGGAGGCTCCGGGCGAGAGAGCCCTCGGCCAGCGGAGGAGCACCGAGGTCGCTTGATAGACGAGCTCGAAGCCGGCCTCGGAGTTGTTGACGGTCTGAACGGGATAGCGCCATACCGAAACCGGATCGTCGAACGCAAGCTCGATCTCGAACCCATCGTGTTCGTTCACAAATCGAAGCGAGGACACGCTCGCGTGCTCGCCGCGCCCGGCAAAGTGCGGCTCATTCGGGGGCTCGTCATTGACGCGCACATATCGATCGGGCGCCTCGCCCGCCAGCAGCGCCAGGTTGAACTCTAGCCCGTAGACGCCCTCCCACTTCCGGTCTGATGCGTTCACAAGCCGGATGTCAATATCGAGCCCGTGATCGCTAATGGCAACCGTCTTGGCGACTTCGAGCTCCGCTTCGCCGACGGGGCCTCGATGGGACGCGTCGATGCGAGCCATGCCATTCGAGAGCGATGACTCGACGTCATAGAGGTTCTCGGACCAGTCCGCCAATGGGGCGTCGGGATGGCGTTCCAGTTCGGCCAACGACGTTTCCCACGTCAGAAAGAGATCGTGCAACGCGGCCCGACGCCGATGGTCGTAGACGAGATGACTCTGGAGGTCCGGGTGCTTGGCCCGCAGGACATCGTGGATGCTGGCGGTGCCTTCCCCATTCGACGGGTCGTCATCCCCCATGTAGACGGCATCGGGGACGTCCTGATGGTAGAGCTCTTCCCGGCGCGCGATGGTGTTCAGCACGTTGAAGCGCCGGGGCTTGTCGTCCAGTTCCGTCATCAGCCCGCCTTGTGGTTGAACACACGCCCACCAACGCTCGGTCGCAACGACCGTTTCGGCTTGGCCATCGACGTCGAGATCGACGTCGCTAAGCCGCGGCGTGGGAGCGCTCGTCTCGACTGCGTCCATGTTGGCCTCGGCCTCCATGAGCTGTCGATAGATCCCGTCTCGGAGATGGGGGAGATAGGCACCCCCGAACAGCCCGTGCCAGTAGGCGTCGTTGCACTGGGCGCGATACAGCGCCGTTTGCGCTTCGCTCAACCTCGACGTCAGGCCATAGGCTTCAGTCAATGCCCGTAAACGTTGGCTGATCGACATCATCCGCTTGTGGAGGTGGTTGACCTCGGGATACTTAGTGAGGAAGTTGCGCCAAGTGCCGCCGGCCAACAGATGGCGGACTCGCTCCGCGTCGTCGCCGAGCCGGCTCACGAGGTCATCCAACGCCCGGCCGCTTTCGATCGGCAGAGCCCATTCCGACATTTCAAAGTAGGAACAGGTCGGCAGATAGACCGTGCCCCGTGCCTGACGTGCCTCGACGGCCTCGTGCAGCGTCAGGGGGCGCAGCCAGTCCGCGTTTGCTTCCAAGGCCGTCAAGAACTGCTCCAGCCAGCCTTGGTCGTGGACCCATTCGAATGTGCCCGGCCAGATCCCGAACTTTTCGCCGTCGTCCAGCTGAGTCAACAGCGGCGGATCGGCGGCGTCCGCCATCTGCCGGAAGTGATCCAGCACCTCCTCGACAGGCCGGAAGGGAATCAAATAGCGCAACGTCCCGCTGATGGGGAACACGCCGAATGGCTTGTTCTTATCTTCGGTCAGGAAGCGCCCTCGGAGCTGTGCCGCGTTGAGCCCGGCCCGCCGGAAGTGGAAGTCATCCAAGGCCGTGTAGCCGAACCCGGCGTCGGCAAGCAGGGACGGCAGATGCGGCTCCCAGACGCGCTCGCCGAGCCACATGCCTTGGGGCCGTTGACCGAAGCGTTCCGCCAGGTAGTCGGAGAGCCGCTCGAGCTGGCCCAGCGCGTCGCGCTGGGGAAGCACGGCCAGGATCGGCTCGTAGAACCCGCCGCCCAGCAACTCCAACTGGCCGCGTTCCACGAGCGTCCGGAGTCGATCGATGAACTCGGGATGCTGCGCCTCGAAAAATTCCCAGAGAGGCCCCGTGTAATGGGCGACGGCTTTGACCGAGGGATGTCGCGCAAGCGCGTCGATGAACGGCCGATACGAGCGTTGGTAGGCGTCCTCGATGACGTCGGGAAAGTTGCCCACGGGCTGGTGACAGTGGATCCCAAGGACGATGTCGACGCGTGGGGTCATGCCGCCAGGTTACGGCATCGTGCGGTGCGCGTCCACGCACCCATCAGGCGCCGGAGCCATCCTCCGAGAGCATATGCTTGCGGTCGACGGCCTCGGCCATCGTCGCGAGGGTCGTCTCCTGTAAGTACGACTTGATGCGCTCGCGCAACGGCTTGAACGTGTCATGGAGCGGGCAGGGCATCTCGTCGTTGCACTGGGCCAAGCCGACCGCGCACTCGACCAGATCGTCGACGCCGTCGATGGCGGCCTTGATGTCGTAGAGGGTGATCTCGTCGGCGGGCCGGGCCAGCTTGAAGCCGCCGCCCGGTCCCTTCGTTGACATGACCAAGCCCTCTTTGGCCATCGTCTGGAGGATCTTGCCCAGGAAGTAGTGCGGGATGCCTTCGGCATCCGAAATGTCACGCACCACGGCGAGCTGGTTCGGCTGGCGAGCCAGGTTCGTCAGGGCTCGAATTCCGTATTCGCAGGCCTTGGAGTAAATCATTAGCACACCTGAAGCTCTTTTTAGCACGCTTTAGGCAGCGATGCAAGGGACACGCAACGGATGGCTCGGGACGCGGGTCAATCGCGAACGATGTCAGGGCCGAAGATGGCTTTCAGATCGCGAATCAGGCGACGGGCGTCGTCGCTGAGGCCCTCGTCCTCGAAGGGGTTGGGATAGACCTCCGCAATATCGCTGCGACGTGGCCAACCGATGGCGTTCCCAAGCCGGTCCGCGGTGGCCGCGTAGAATGGCCGAAGGCGTTCCAGGGTCGCGTCGTCGCGGCGCCAGTCATATAGGTCCTCATCCGAGGGACGATCCGCTCCCCGGTGGGCCCAGGCTTGCCAAGCCAAGCGGTTCCGATACTGGCCCTCTTGAACCGTCGGATCGGCATAGATGACGAAGTGGCAGATCCATTGGGCCAGTTCTTCCCATGCCTTGGCTCGATCCGAAGGGAGGACGCCGGGATCATCCGATGGGGTCTCCGGGGGAGCCACAAATGGCACGGGGGTCAAGGACGCCAGCGTGCGGCGGCTATCGGCATCCCGCTCGCGTAAGCGCAGGTACCGCTTGCCGATCACGCGGTAGCTCTGATGATCGCGTTGGCGTTTCGGCCGATAGCGTCGGACGTCCAGGGTCAGACGGCGCTCAGCCATGCTCCACCACCCGGCCTCGTTCGAGCGTCATCGCGCGATCGGCGAGGCGCGCGGCCAGCGCCACGTCCTGTTCGGTCAAGAGGACCGTCAGGTCGGTTTCAGCCAAAGCCTGCAGCGCCCGGGCCATCGTCGCCTTCATCTCGCCCGCCAGGCCCAACGACGGCTCGTCCAGCATGAGCAATGACGGCCGACTGAGCAGCGCCCGCCCGATGGCGACCATCTTCTGTTCGCCCCCGCTCAGGCTTCCAGCCCGTTGGCGCTCCCGATCCCCGAGCACGGGAAACAGCTCAACGACCTCGGCCAGGTCCTCGTCGGTCAGGGTCGCGTCGGGGCCGTGGGCGAACGTTCCCATCTCCAGGTTCTCCCGCACCGTCATCTCCGGAAAGAGCTGTCGCTCCGCCGGGCCGAACGCCAGGCCGCGGGCGACGCGCCGATGCGCCGGCAGGGGCGTAATGTCCTCGTCCCGGAAGCGCACGCGCCCGCGTTCGGGCCGAGCCAAGCCCGCCAGCGCGCGCAGCAGCGTCGTCTTGCCGGCCGCGTTGCCGCCGAGCACGGCCAGGATCTCGCTTTGGGCGACCTCGACGCCGACCTCATCGAGGACGCGTTGATGGCCGTAGTGCAGCGTCAATCCCTCAGCCGACAGCATGGACGACCTCCTCGGAACCGGACTCCGACGTGGGGCGCGGGATGATCAAGCGCCCATTCTGCATGACCAACAGCCGATCACAAGCGGTCACGATCGAGGCCATGCGGTGTTCGATCAACAGCAACGTGACCCCGCGCGCCCGGAGCGTCTGGATGAGGGCGTCCATCTCGGCCGAGCTCTCCGGACTCAACCCGGCAAACGGCTCGTCCAACAAGAGCAACTCCGGCTGGGCACCGAGCGCAATCGCGATCGCCAGACGACGTTGATAGCCAAAGGAGAGATGGCCGGCCAGCGCCTTGCGGAAGTCCCACAACCCGGCCAACTCGAGCAGCTCCGCGACGCGTCCCTCAGGCGACGCGTCGGGCCCGGCCCCGCGCTCGCCGTGGGGAATTCGAAATCGATCCCGGAACCGCCGGCGCTGTTGGAGAAAGCAACCCATGCGGACGTTCTCCTCGACGGATACTTCGGGGAAGACGCGGCTGCGTTGGAACGTGCGCACCAGGCCCTGACGCGCGCGGCGCTCCGGCGACCAACCGGTGATGTCCCGCCCTCGGAAGTCGATCTGTCCCGAGGTCGGCGCCACGAACCCGCTCAGCAAGTTGAACAGCGTCGTCTTGCCGGCCCCGTTGTCCCCGATCAGGCCGACGATCTGACCGGGGTCGACGCGGAAGCTGACGTCCGCCACCGCGTGGAGACCGCCGTAGCGCTTGGTGAGCCGTTCCACGGTCATGAGCGTCATGGCGATATCCTCCCCAAATTAATTGCTCGCGCCCTCGCCCACAACGGGCCAACCAGCCGGCGAAGTCCGCCGATCAAGCCGCTGGGCAAGTACAGAATCGTCAAGATCAACAGCACGCCGAAGATCACTTCGCTGATGTAGGCGTTGATCGGCCGCGTCAGCTCGTCGACGGTCGTGACCGCCAGCGGCCCGAGCACCGGGCCGAGGATCGTCGCCAAGCCGCCGATCTTGTTCATCATCAGAATGTTGAACGAGGTAATGAAGTTGAACAGGTCCGGATGCAGATAGGTCAGGTAATGGGCGTAGAGGAAGCCGCCAAATCCCGCGATCGCGGCGCTCAACGCGAAGATCATCACTTTGTAGGACCGGGTCGGGACCCCGATCGAGCGCGCCAGGCCCTCGTCCTCGCGAATCGAGGCCAGCGCCCGTCCGAACCAGGAGCGGACGACGGCCGACCTGAGCGCCAGCACGCCGATCAAGCCGAGCGCCACGAGGCCGTAGAACGATGCCTTGTGCAGGAACGGGTTGAGCGAGACCTCGCCGATGCCCGGCACCGAGAGGTTGAGCAGCGGAATTCCCGTCAGGCCGTTGGGCCCGCCCGTGACGTCGAGGCTGAGCGCCACGAGCGTAAACAGCACGGTCGTGATGAACGTAAACAGCGCCCAGTGGCGACCGGCCCGCACGCCGAGCGACCCCACCCCCGCCCCGACCGCGAGCGCCAGCGCCAGCGTGCCGAGCAGGCTCACCAACGGCGGCGTCCCCCAGTGCATCATCATGAGGGCCGACGTGTAAGCGCCCAGTCCCCAGAACGCGCCCTGCGCCAGCGACGGGAGCCCCGTGACGCCGTAGAGCAGATCGGCGCTGGTCACACAGATGGCCAGTATCCCGCTGATGATGAGCAGATGGAGCACGAACGGCGGCACGGCAAGCAGAAGCGGCAGCGCCAGCACGATCCCGCCCCCGACGATCCATGCCCAGCGCGGGGCGGACCATGCGCTCGCTGTGGGGGTCGCCAGGGTCGAGGTGCCTGCCGTCAAGTGCTCCTCCGGCCCGAGCGTCTCGATCCGCAGCAGCATGACCAGGATCAGCACGCCGAGCGGCAACAGGTCGCTGAATTCAGCGGAGAGATAGGCGACCGTCAAGCTCTCCGCCACGCCCACCAACAAGGCCAGCCCGATGACGGCCCGGACCGAGCCGCGACCGATGCGCGAGATGGCAAAGGCCTTGATGATGGCCAAACGTCCGGCAAACGGCGTGAACGGCGCGACCGGCGCCGTGACCGCCCCGGCCAGCCCGGACAATCCGCCGGCCACCGCGAACGCCAGCATGGAGACGGCGCCGACGTTGACCCCCGACAGCGCCGCGGCCTCGCGGTTCTGCGCCATCGCGCGGATGGCCTTGCCCCAGCGCGTGGCCCGCAGGCCGCGCCAGAGTGCCAATCCCAACAGCGCCGCGATCCCGATGGCGAACAGCTTGTGGCCAAAGAGACTGATCGGGCCGAGCTC
>JBDGQO010000039.1:0-10762 GCA_042219045.1 Bipolaricaulia bacterium
CACCGAGCCTCCGGGCATCGAGTCTTGCGTGCCATTCTCGTCTGCAAACATGGGATTGTACGGGTCCGTCCATGCCGATTTGGCGATGGGATCACCTCGCCGTGACGGTAGCCGCTGGGGACCGGAGCGCCAACGGGATATGTCCCTCACCAAGCCGGCCGTTCGCGACGGGTCCGCTGGAGGAGCCACCCGTTGATGAGACGGTTCGGGTTTCCAACGTCTCGGCCGTTTACACAGGCCACCGCACAAGTCGAGTCACCCGATGGTCGACATGGTGGCCCCGCCGACAGCAACTGACTTGACCGAACTTTCGCGGTGATCAGTACGTTTTGACCTGCCGGATGAGGCATCCTAGACTCCTCCTCGTAACCGCTTGCTCCTTTGGCTGCTCCCCAACGCCGTCGAGCGACGCCGCCGACGGCCGCTTGGACGATCCGAATGGCAACGTTGAAGGGAAGGACAGTGCTTATCACCGGAGGAACGCGCGGCATCGGCCGTGCGATCGGGCTCCGGGCCGCCCGCGACGGCGCCAATGTCGTGGTGCTCGGCAAGACGGCCGAGCCCCATCCCAAGCTGCCGGGCACGGTCTACACGACGTGTGAGGAGATCGAGCAGGCCGGCGGGCACGCGCTGCCAGCGATAGCCGACATTCGCGACGACGAAGCGGTTGCGGACGCCGTCGCGAGTGCCGTGGCCCGCTTCGGCGGCCTGGACGTGCTCGTCAACAACGCGAGTGCGATCTCGCTCACGGGCACGCTGGAGACGCCGATGAAGCGCTTCGACCTCATGCAACAGATCAACGTCCGGGGCACGTTCCTCGCCACGCAGCTCTGCGTCCCGCATCTGAAGAAGGCGGAAAATCCGCACGTTCTCAATATCTCGCCGCCGCTCAACATGGAGCCGCGCTGGTTCCGGAGCCATGTCGCCTACACGATGTCCAAGTACGGCATGAGCATGGGCGTGCTCGGCATGGCCGAGGAGTTCCGCGACGACGGGATCGGGGTGAACGCGCTCTGGCCGCGCACGACCATCGCCACCGCCGCCATCCGGAACCTGATCGGCGGCGAAGCCATGGAGCAGCGCTCGCGCAAGCCCGAGATCATGGCCGACGCGGCCCACGCCATCGTCGGTCGGCCGAGCCGGGAGACGACGGGCCGCTTCTTCGTCGACGACGAGGTGCTGGCCGAGGAGGGCGTGACCGACTTCGAGCCCTACGCCGTCGACCCGAGCCAGCCATTGCAGCCCGACTTCTTTCTCTGATCGGGCAGGCATCGCGCCATCGAACCTCGATCAGTATCCGAGATAACGGGCATCCGGTCGATGACGTGTCCGTTTCGACATGGCGTCAGGTCGTCTCCAACGCCGCGTTCGGCGTGTGCAGGCTGGCGGGCAACGACGTGCGGCCGCGGAGGAATCGATCGATCTGCCGCGCCATGTCGCGTCCATCGGCGATTGCCGTCACCACGAGCGAGGCCCCCACGCGGGCGTCGCCGCAGGCGAAGACGCCGTTTTGTGAGGTCATGAGCCGATCGTCTGTGGTGAACGTGGCTCCAGCGCTCAGCTCGAGGCCCTCGGCGTGGGCCCAATCGGCATCCGGTCCGCGAAACCCGATCGCGACGAGCGCCAGGTCACAGGGAATACGCAAGCTGCTGTCGATGACGTCCTTTGAGACGCGTCGGCCTCGAGCGTTGTAGCGCCACTTGACGCGCTCGGCCAGGAGGGCATCGACGTGGCCGTCGCCGTCCTCGTCGATCAGTTCCGTCGTCTCGACGCCGAAGGCTTCCACGGCCCCTTCCTCCTGTGCGTAGCTCTTGTGGTAGGTCTTCGGCAGCTCGGGCCAGGGGTTGTCCGCGGGACGCTCGGCCGGCGGCTGCTCATGAATGCTGATCTGGACGACCTCGCGCGCGCCTTGGCGCAACGCCGTGGCGACGCAGTCCGCGCCCGTGTCGCCGCCGCCCAGGACGACGACGCGCCGATCCGCGGCATCCAAGGCATCGTCGTTGCCAAGCGACCGCCCCGCTTGTCGACGGTTCTCGCGAATGAGATACGGCATGGCGTAGCGGACCCCCTTGAGATCCGCGCCCGGCAACGGGATTGCGCGCGGCCGCTGCGCGCCGAGCGCCAACCCGACGGCGCTGAAGCGATGTCCGAGATCCGCCAGCGACACGTCCTGGCCGACGTCGACTCCCGTCTCCAAGGCGATCCCCTCGTCCCTCAACTGTTGGACCCGACGCTCAACGCGGGATTTGGCAAACTTGAAATCGGGGATGCCGTAGGTCATCAGCCCGCCGATCGCGTCGTCGCGCTCCAGTAAAGTCACTCGATGGCCGACGCGGCGCAGCTGCTGGGCCGCCGCAAGGCCCGCCGGGCCGCTGCCGACGATGGCCACGTGGAAGCCCGTCTCATGCGTGGGCGGCTGCGGGCCGATCCAGCCCTCGGCCCAGCCGCGGTCGACGATGGCTCGCTCGATGTCCTTGATGGCGACCGGGTCGTCGTTGACGGCCAACACGCACGTTGACTCACAGGGTGCCGGGCACGTGTAGCCCGTAAATTCCGGAAAGTTGTTCGTGGCGTGGAGCCGCTCGAGCGCGCGCCGCCAGTCGGCCTTGCTGACGAGGTCGTTCCAGTCGGGGATCAGATTGCCGAGCGGGCATCCGGCCATACACGTCGGCGTGCCGCAGTCCATGCAGCGTTCGCCCTGCGAGCGCAATTGGTCGTCGTTCCAGTCCGGCCGCCAGATCTCGTCCCAATCGTAGACGCGCTCCTCGGCAGCGCGTTTGCCGACGGGCTCGCGCGGATGATGGAGAAACGCTTGGGGATGGTTTTCGCTCGCCATCACTGGCCTCCTTCGACGAGGGCTTCGGGCTCCGTTGCCTGGATGGCGCGCGTCGGCAAGTCGGGACGGATATCGTGTCCCTTCTGCCGTTCAGCCTGCACGACCTCGGCGTACGCCTGGGGCATGACCTTGACGAAGCGATCGCTTGGCCGATCGTGTCTGAGCAGTCGCGCGGCCACATCGCTTCCCGTGTGGGCCCAGTGGTTTTCCACGAGGCGATGGAGCAACTGCTGGTCGCGCGGATCCGCGATCGCTTCGATTCGCACGCGCGCCGTATTGATCCGAGATTCCAGTTCACGGGCGTCGTCGGGACAGAGGAGGTAGGCTTCGCCGCCGCTCATCCCGGCCGCGAAGTTGGTGCCGACCGGGCCGAGAACGACGACCGCGCCGCCGGTCATGTACTCGCACCCGTGCTGGCCGAGTCCTTCGATGACGGCAAACACCCCGGAGTTGCGCACGGCGAAGCGCTCGCCCGCCTGGCCGCGAGCGTAAAGCTCGCCCGCGGTCGCCCCGTAGAGCGCGACGTTGCCCAAGGTGACGCTGGCTTCGGGTTGATAGCCGGCATCTCGCGGGGGATGGATGACGAGCTTGCCGCCCGCCAGCCCCTTGCCGACGTAGTCGTTCGCCTGACCAGTCAACCGCAGCGTCATGCCGGGCGCGAGGAACGCCCCGAAGCTCTGCCCCGCGGTACCATTCAGCTCGACCGATACCGTGTCTTCTGGGAGGCCCAGCTCGCCCCAGCGCTTGGCAACGCGCGAGCTCAGCAGCGTGCCGAACGTCCGATCGCGGTTCGTGATCGGCAGCTCGATCGCCACGGGCTCGGCCCGTTCCAGGGCGGGTTGGGCTCGTTCGATCAGTTCGTGATCCCGCTTGGCGTCGAGCTTGTGGGTCTGGCTGCGGGTCGCTTTCGGCGCATCAGCGGACTCCGGCCGATGGAGCAGTGGTGCCATGTCGAGCCCGTCCGCGCTCGACCGAGGATGGAGCTTGTCCACGCGGCCGACCATCTCGTCCACCGTTCGGAACCCCAGCGACGCCATGGTCTCGCGCACTTCCTGGGCGACCCCGGACAGATACCGGACGACGTGCTCGGGATCGCCGGCGAAGCGCGCCCGCAGCTGCGGGTCCTGAGTGGCGATGCCGACCGAGCAGGTGTTGCAGTGGCACTTGCGCAGCATGATGCAGCCGAGCGCGACCAGCGGTGCCGTGCCGAACCCGAACGCCTCCGCGCCGAGCATGGCCGCGACCGCCACGTCGCGGCCCGTCTTGAGGCCGCCGTCGACGCGCAGGCGGACCCGTGAGCGCAGGCGCTGCTCGAGCAACACCTGCTGGGCCTCGGCCAGCCCGAGCTCCCACGGCAGCCCGGCGTGCTTGATTGAAGTCTTGGCCGACGCGCCCGTGCCGCCCGAATCCCCGGAGATGAGAATCCCGTCCGCGCGTGCTTTGGCGACGCCGGCCGCGATCGTCCCGACGCCGACGCGGGCGACGAGCTTGACGTGGACCTCGGCCTCCGGGTTGGCGCACTTGAGATCGTGGATGAGCTGGGCGAGGTCCTCGATGGAATAGATGTCGTGGTGCGGCGGGGGCGAGATCAGCTCCACGCCCGGCGTGGTGTGGCGCACGCGGCCGATGTCCTCCGTGATCTTGTGGCCCGGCAGTTGGCCGCCCTCGCCCGGCTTGGAGCCCTGGGCCATCTTGATCTCGATCTGGTGGGCGTTGGCCAGATAGGGGAGGGTGACGCCGAAGCGGCCGCTGGCAACCTGCTTGTTGAGGCATTCGCGGTCCGTGCCGAAGCGCTCGGTCCCTTCGCCGCCCTCGCCCGAACCGGCGACGCCGCCGAGGCGGTTCATGGCCATGGCCAACGTTTCATGGGCCTCCTGGCTGAGCGCGCCGAACGACATGGAACTGCTGAAGAAGCGCCTGGCAATGGAGGCGACGGACTCGACCTCGTCGAGGGATATCGGCGCGGCGTCGGCCGCCGAGACATCAACCCGACCGCGGAGCGTGTGACGCCGATCGTGGTCGTGGGCGAGCTCGGCGAAGCGCCGGTAGGCGTCCGGACGTCCGCTGCGGGCGGCCCACTGGAGCGCCCCCACGGTCGAGGGATTCCAAGCGTGGGCCTCGCCGTCGCGGCGCCAATAGTAGTCGCCGCCGCTGGCCAGCCACTGGGTGGGATCTCGATCCGGGGCGAATGCCGCATGATGGCGGGCTTTGACGTCGGCCTCGATGTCGGCGAGGCCGACGCCGCCGAGCTGCGAGATCGTGCCCGTGAAGAAACGCTCGACCAGGTCGGCATCGAGCCCGACGGCGTCGAAGATCTGTGCGCCCTTGTAGCTCTCCAGGTCGGAGATGCCCATCTTCGACATGACTTTCAAGAGGCCGTCTTCGAGGGCATGGATGTAAGGCTCAACGAGGTCGTCGCGCTGCTCGCCGAGGCTCGCGTAGGCGAGATAGGGGCAGACGGCGTCGGCGCCGTACCCGACGAGCGCGCAGAGGTGATGCACGAGATGCGGCTCGCCGGAGTCCACAACGAGGCCGACGCGAGACCGCAAGCCGCGACGAATCAGATGGTGGTGGAGGCCGCTGGCGGCAAGCAGGCTCGGGATCGGCGCTCGCTGGGCACCCACGGCGCGATCGGAGAGGATCAGGATCGTGTGGCCGTCGGCGATCGCGCGCTCCCCGCTGCGCATCAGCTCGTCGAGCCCGGCTTCCATGGAATTGGCCGGATCGAACGTCGTCTCAAGCGTCCGGGCACGGAGGCCGTCGGCGTTGAGCGAGGCGAGCCGCTCGCGGTCCGCCTCGCGCAGCACGGGCGAGTCCAGCTCCAGCCGCCGTGCGTCCGCGGGCGACTCGGTCAGCAAGTTGCCCCGTGGCCCGAGGAACGTCGCCAACGACGTCACGGCGGCCTCGCGGACGTAGTCGATCGGCGGGTTCGACACCTGGGCGAACGACTGTTTGAGATAGTGGAACAGCGACTTGGGGCTCTGAGACAGCGGAGCGGGGGGCGCGTCGTCGCCCATGGAGCCGACGGGATCCTTGCCGTCGACGCTCATCGGCTCCAAGAGCCGCTCGAGGCTCTCCAGCGAATAGCCGAACGCCAGCTGGGGGGCCGTGAGGGATGCCGAGGACGACGACGTCGCCGCATGCCCGTTGCAGCCCTCGGAACGCGGCCACGTGTCGTCCAGTCGAACGCGATTCTGGCGAACCCAGCGGCCGTAGCGCTCGTGGGCGAGTTCGGCCATGATCTCCTCGTCGCGGAGGAGGCGACCGCGCGTCGGGTCCGCGACGAGCATCTGTCCGGGGCCGAGCCGCCCCGTCTCGGCGATCTCGGCAGGCTCGAGGTCGAGCGTCCCGGCCTCGCTCGCGAGGGCGAGCCGATCGTCGTGCGTCACGGCATAGCGGCAGGGGCGGAACCCGTTGCGATCCAGGGCCGCCACGACGCGTTGGCCGTCGGTGCCGGCCACCAGCGCCGGGCCGTCCCATGGCTCAGCGAGCGTGGCGTGGTAGGCGTACCAGTCGCGTCGAGCGGCGTCCATGGCGGGATCGTGACGCCAGGCTTCGGGCATCAGCATGCGCAGCGCGTGCGGCAACGACCGGCCGCTGTGCACCAACAGCTCCAGCACGTGATCGAGGTTCGCCGTGTCGCTCTGGCTCGCGTCGACGATCGGCTTCAGCTCCTCGAGGTCGTCGCCGAAGTCGGGATGGGCCAGCTCGACCTCGCGCGCCCGCATCCAGTTGAGGTTGCCCTGGAGCGTGTTGATCTCGCCGTTGTGGACGATCCGGCGATAGGGATGGGCGAGCGGCCAGCTCCCGAGCGTGTTCGTGGAGAAGCGCGCGTGCACCACCGCCAACGACGACCGGACGTCCGGGTCGCTCAGGTCGGGATAATAGTCGGCCAGTTGGTCGTTGGTCAGCAGCCCCTTGTAGACGATCGTCTGTCGATCGAGCGAGCAGACGTAGAACGCCTCGGAATGAGTCAATGGCGCCGCGGCCCGCTCAATTCGGCGGCGCAGGACGTAGAGCCGGCGGTCGAATTCCGAATTCGAACATGGCCCTCGGGGACGCAGGAAGACTTGCTGGACAGAGGGCTCCGAACCGAGCGCGGTCGCGCCGAGGCGATCGTTGCGGGTCGGCACGCGCCGCCATGCCAGCACGTCAAACCCGTCCTCATCGGCCATTCGCTCCACGAGCGCGCTAAACGGCGCCTGATGGGGCTGCGAGCGGGGCAGAAAGAGTTGGCCGACCGCGTAGGCGTCGACTTCCGCCAGCGGCGGGATCTCGCGCCGCAAGAACGCGTCGGGCGTTCGGATCAGCATGCCGGCCCCGTCGCCGGTGTTATCTTCCGCGCCGCGGGCCCCGCGATGGTCGAGGTTGCCGAGCATGCGGAGCGCGTCCTCGACGAGCCCGTGCGTCGCGCGCCCGGACAGGTCAACGAGCGCGCCCACACCGCAGTGGGCGTGCGGACGGAGTCCACGATGGAGGGGACGTTGACGCAACCGCGTTAAGCCTGGGGACACATTGTTGTCCGGCATCGCTCCTCCCTTGCCGCGAACGCTCGAATTGGGGCGCGGTCAACCCGCTCGCCGGGGTTGGCCTTGGATTGTTTGCCGGGGCGGCTCGAACGCCTCACAGTCGTATCGGAGGTCGAATCCGCTTCTGATCTCGCGAATTTCGACCAGCCGTCGGCAGCTGGGACAGTGCTGGCTCTCGACGGTGCGCGGTCCAGCGGACGGACCGAGCGACATCGGTCGCTGACATCGAGCGCAATACATGGGGCCTCCTTGTCGAGAACGGAACGGACGGCGAGCCGAGGGCTGAGCCCTGTCGCTCGCGGCTTTCACTCGGGCCCGGAATGATGCGGGACGAACTCACTCGTGATAGCGGCGGTTTGAATGCGATATCCCCCTATCGGGGGAGAATGAGAAGGAGGGCGATGGCCGGGAGGCCAACCCGGATGACAAGGAGGGTCGGAACGGCAGAATGCGCCCATTTCGACGGCTCAACACGGAAGAGAGCCGCCTGATCGGAACGCTCGGACGTGTGAACCACGGAAACCGCCTCCTGATCATCGAAGATGGGCACGTATGTAGCACAACGTCTCGGCATTGTCAAGGGGGGGGCGATCCGCGTTGTCGACGTCGATCGCTTGGAGCTCAGCGCTCGGCGATCGTTCCGAGGGCACCATGGGGCCGCGGAAGGGTGGCCGGCAGACGCGGCGCTCAATCCATGCGCGCCGGCATGCCGAAGCGGGCGCCCTGGGCAAAGTCGACCCCGGCCTCGCGGAGCAGCTCCACGGTCTCGTCATGCTCCGCGAACTCGGCGATCGTCTGCATGTCGAGGGCTCGCGCCATCTCGACCATCGACCGCACCAGGCGCTGATTGACCGGATCGTTCGGCAGGTCGCGGATGAAGCTGCCGTCGATTTTGAGATAGTCCACCGGCAGGTGCTTCAGGTGATAAAACGACGAAAATCCCACCCCGAAGTCGTCCAAGGCGAACTTGCATCCCAGCTCCTTGAGCCGTTCGATAAAGGCCTTGGACTGCTCCACGTTGGCGATCGCGTCCGTCTCGGTCACCTCAAAGGTCAGCCGGGTCGGGTCGATGCCCGTCTCTGCCAGCCGCGCTTCGATCCGTTCCAACAGCGTCTCATCGCTCAATGAATCGGCCGAAAGGTTGACTTCCAGGCACGATTGGGGAGACTCGGGGTCGCGGCGAGCGAGCTGGGTCATCGCTGCCTCGGTCACCCAAGCGTCGATTTCGCCCATTAGCCCGAGTCGTCGCGCCGCGGGGAGGAATTGATTCGGCGTGATGGGGCCGTTCTCCCCTAGCAGGCGCAAGAGGGCCTCAGCGCCTCGTTGCTCGTGCCGTTGGACGTCCCAAACCGGCTGGGCATGAAGCACGAACCGATCGCCCTCCAACGCCGCGCGGATGCGTTCGCCCCAGCCGAGAAGTTGCTCTTGCGTTTGGTGCCTGGCGGCCTCGGCCGTGTAAACCCGGTAGCCATCGCCGCCCTGTTGCTTGGCCCAGCGCATGGTCAGATCGGCGTTCGTGAGAATCTGCTCGGTCGTGAGGCCGTGATCGGGAAACAGCGTTATGCCGATGCTGGCGGTGAGCCGAATCGGCCCTTGGTCGTTCGGCATGAACGGCGAGCGAAGCGCCGCGAGCAACGCCTCCGCCACGCGCTCGGCCTCGGATTGCTCGGCCTCCGGCAACAGCACCGCCATCTCGTCGCCGCCGATGCGAGCCACGGTCGCTGACTCGCTCAGGGCGGCCCTCAGGCGGTTTGCGCACTGTATGAGCGCCGTGTCCCCGCCGCTGTAGCCGTCTCGCTCGTTGACCGCCTTCAGATGATCCACGTCGATCCACAGGACCGCTCCGCGCTCGCGGGTCCGAGCCGACTTGGTCAATACCTCGGACAAATCGCGCTCGAACCGATGCCGGTTGAGCAGCTCGGTGAGGTGGTCGTGGTCGGCCCAGAAGGCCAGGCGGTCCAGCGCCTCTTTCCGCGGGGTGATGTCTCGGGCGATAAACAACAGGTGTCGCTCGCCTTGCCATTCGACCTTGGAGACCGTGGTTTCGAGCCACAGCACCTCGCCCGACGCGGCGATGAACCGGTTTTCAAACTTGTCGGAGGTGGCCCGATCGGCGTTGAGAAACGTCAGGAGGCGGTCCGCCAGGTCTTGGCGGTCGTCCGGATGGATATGACGCCAACGGTTGTCAGGGTCTTGGTAGTCGGCCCGATCGTAACCGAGCACGTCGTAAAATGCCGGATTCGCGTGGAGGAGTCGACCGTCCTCCTTCGAGATGAAGATGAGGTCCTCGGTGGTTGACCAAAGCAGTTGGAGCAACGTCTGTTGGGCCGGCTGTTCGGATATAGGGGATTAATAGCACCTAAACAGTAACAGCTCATTGTCGTATTGGCGCACGAGTTGTGTCAACCTCGCCATACCGTCGTTTCGGGCCCTCGGGCGTGATGCATTGGGAACGCTTCGATCTCTGGGACGATGCTTGCGGGTCCATTGGAGAGGCTTGAGCGGCCACCAGTGTGGCCTGATGCCGCTCCTCAACCTCTCGGACCGCGATCTCGGCAATCACTTCCGGATGATGAAACATGATGCTCCTCTCTGAGTAATCTCCGCATCGTGCGACGGCCGACGACCAATCGCTCGAAAACAGCCAAGGCCGCTCTCAGTCAGCGGCGACCGTCTCTCGACCGCCGAGCTTAATTCGTTGGGCGATCTCCGCCACGTGCTGACCTTGGCTCCGCGCAATCGCCAACTCGTTCGCTGACGGTTGCCGGGAGCCGTCTCCACCGGCGAGCGTCGTCGCGCCGTAGGGCGTGCCGCCCGAGATCTCCGACATCGTCGTCAATCCGGGCTCCGAATAGGGCACGCCGACGACGACCATGCCGTGGTGCAAGAGCGTGGTATGGAAGCTGGTCAGCGTCGTCTCTTGGCCGCCGTGCTGGCTGCCTGTGCTCGCAAAGACGCTGCCGACCTTGCCGATCAGCTCGCCGTTGAACCACTGCTTACCCGTTTGATCGAGAAAGTTGCGCATCTGCGCGGCCATGTTTCCGAAGCGCGTCGGCGTGCCGAAGATGATCGCATCGGCGTCGGCGAGTTGCTCAGCGTCGGCGATCGGGACGTGTTCAAACAGCGCCTGGGCGTCTTCAGCGCCGCTCTTCGCGAGGGCGTCCTCCGGCATGAGCTCGGGCACGCGCAGGAGCTGTGCCTCGGCGCCATCCACTTGATCCACACCGTCCGCGACGGCTTCGGCGAGATGGAACGTGTGGGCGTACGTGCTGTAGAAGATGACCTGTACGTGGGTCGTCATCGGATCCTCCTTTCGGGTTGTCATGTCGCGTTAGGTACGTCTCAAACGACGGTCGAGCGAGAGCCGCCCGCCGCCCTGAATCCCCAGTGCCAAGAC
>JBDGQO010000039.1:10862-13013 GCA_042219045.1 Bipolaricaulia bacterium
TCAAACGACGGTCGAGCGAGAGCCGCCCGCCGCCCTGAATCCCCAGTGCCAAGACGATGCCGAGGGCGAGCAGGTGATACTCGATGCCCTCGCCGGCCTTCATGCCAGTCCAGTTCATGAAAAAGCCGTAGGCCCAGTGCTGGGTCGCGACCGCGCCGAGCATGATCGCGCCGATCGACAGCGCCCCGATGCGAGTCATCAGCCCGGCCAAGAGCAAGACCGGAAGGACGACCTCGCCGATCGCGGTCAGCGCGCCCACGGCGGCCGGCAGTCCGATGCTCTCGAAGTAGGCCATCGTGCCCCCAAGGCCAGGGCCGCCGAACCAGCCGAAGAGCTTCTGACCGCCGTGCGGGAACATCACGACCGCGAGCGTCAAGCGCAGCGTCAGCGCCGCGGCGCTGCGGTCCGTAGCGGCCAGCGATGCGACCACCCTCCGGACTCGGTCTGTCGCCGGCTTGGGAACGGATCGGGTTGCGCAAGCCATGAGCAATTCCTCCTTTCGTGGATTGGGGATGGTTGTTTACTTCAGAACTGTTTGATGTTGAATGATTGACTCAAAAAAACAGCCCTCATGTCGCTTCGCGGTGCGCGGCCACGTCGCGCCCCAGCTTGCGGCAAAGTTTGGCCAAGGTCTCCTGCTCCTCCGGGGTCAACGCGGCCATCCCTTCGACAATCGTCTCTTTGACACGCGGAAAGACCCGTTCGATCGCTTCTCGGCCCGCCTCGGTCAACCGGACCGTGACGCAGCGCCGATCGTTGGGGTCGCGCTCGCGCCTTACCATGTCGCGTTTCTCGAGGTTGTCGATGACCATGGTGACGTTGCCGCCGCTTTTGAGCAGCCGCTTGGCGATCTCGTGCTGGTGCATGGGACCGCGGTGCAGCAGCGCCTCCAGCACGCCGAACTGCGATCCCGACAGCTCGGATGCCTCCATGACCGCTCCCGTCCAGGCCGTGAACGTCTCCGAGGCCCGCACGAGCTTGATGTAGGCGTCGAGCGCGCGTTCGACCTCGTCCGATCCGTGGTGGTGAGTGCCCATTTCCATCGACCTCAAATAGTTTTACGTTAAATTAACATACCGTTAGGCATTTGTCAAGGGGCTATCAGCTCGACACAGGGATCGCCGACTGAGGAAAGCGCGCCATGGCCGCAAGTTGGACTCCCGATGGGCATCGTAAAAGTAGCAACATACAGTGAGCGCCATTTAGGATGGCTGAGATCTGCGACATTGATCGGGCTGATTGTGATCGGGGCGGTCTCCGCCCTTCTCGTCTGGGTTGGAGGAACGAGGCTCGAACGGGCCGCCGACAAACTTGCTGCGTATTACGCGCTTCCGCCCGTCGTTCAGGGGGCGATCATCGTCGCCGTCGGGTCGAGCATGCCCGAACTCCTCACGGCCGTGCTTGCGCCTCTCTTGCACGGCGAGTTTGAGCTCGGCGTGTCCGTCATCGTCGGGTCCGCGGTCTTCAACATCCTTGTCATTCCGGCCGTTGCCGCGTTCGCCACCGAGGGCTCACTGCGCGCCACGCCCAACCTCGTCTACAAGGAAGCCCAATTCTACCTGCTCGCCGTTACGGTCTTTATCCTGACGCTCTCGCTGGCGGTCGTCTACAACCCCGCGCAGGCCGAGTTCGGCGTCGGCGGCGACGTGACCCGCGTGCTGGCGCTCGTGCCCATCGCCGTCTACGGCCTCTACATCTTCCTCCAGTACGCCGACGCCGTGGATCACGACGTCGGCGGCGTCGAGGACATTGCCGTCGGACGTCAATGGCTGGAGCTTGTCGGTGGATTCGTCCTCATCTCCGTCGGTGTGGAGGGCCTGCTGCGGTTCGCCATCGGCCTCGGTGACGCGCTCGGCACCGAGAGCTTCGTCTGGGGACTGACGGTGATCGCCATCGCGACGAGCTTGCCCGACGCCGTCGTCAGCGTCGCGTCGTCACGGCGGCAGAACGACGTGACGAGCATCGCCAATGTCTTCGGCAGCAACATCTTCGACCTCCTCGTGGCCGTCCCTGTGGGGGTGCTCGTCGCGGGCTCAACCTTCATCAGCTTCTCCCGTGCGGTGCCGCTTTTGGCGTTTCTGGTGATCTCAACCGTCGTCCTCTTCGCCCTCATGCGGACGCAGTTTGAGATCTCCCGGAGGGAAGCCACCG
>JBDGQO010000004.1:0-2874 GCA_042219045.1 Bipolaricaulia bacterium
ACTAGCACATGGCCAAGCAGGCCAAGGCCGGCGGCAGTCAGGAGGTGGAGGAACAATGGCGAACGCCCGCTTGGCAGATGGCATTGAGCGCGCTCAAGCGGATCGCATGGCAACCCTCATTATTGGCGCCGGCGTGGCGGGCCTGACGCTCGCGGCGCTTCTGCGACAGCGGGGCGAGTCGCCGGTCGTCATCGAACGGGCTGAGGACTGGACCCAGGGCGGCTACATGCTCGGGCTCTATCCCATCGGAGCGCGCGTGTTGCACGGCCTAGGCCTCTATGATGCCTACCTGGCGCGCAGTTCGACCATGCGCGAGTATCAGGTCTGCGACGGTCACGGTCGCCCGATCAAGTCGTACAGCCTGGAACCGCTCACCCAGCGGTATGGCCCCATGCAGGGGATCGAGCGCAGCACGCTGGTCCAACTGCTGGCGGAGGGATTGGACGAGCTGCCCGTCCACAGTGGGATCACGGCGGACTCCTTAGAACCGCACAACGATGGCGTCTCGGTCACGTTCAGCGATGGCTCCACGGCGGACGTCGATCTCGTCGTGGCCGCGGACGGGCTCCACTCGGACACTCGGGCGATGATTCTCGACGAGGGCGAGTATCCCTACTGGGACACCGGCTGGGGCGGATGGGTCTTCTGGGCCGACCCGAACCTCGCGCCCGCCGACGTCTACACCGAATGCTGGGGACCGGGCCACTTCCTCGGGTTGTACCCGACGGCGAACCACCTCGGCGTCTTTGTGGGCGGGCCGATCGAGGACGTGCGCGAGGCGGGTCTTGGGAGCTTCGTCGAGGACGTTCGCGGCCGGCTGGACGCCTCGGCGGACGTTCTCCATGAGGTCCTCAACACCCCGCTTGACGAGGACGATCCCTTCTTCTGGGCCTTTCACGACTGCCGGGCCCAGCGCTGGCGCAACGGCCGCGTTGTGCTGCTGGGCGATGCCGCCGCGGGCTTTCTGCCCACAGCCGGGGTCGGCGCCTCCATGGCGATGGAGTCCGCGGCGGCGCTCAGCGACGAGCTGTCGCGCACGGATGCCGAGCGTGTCGAGCAGGCGCTCGATCTCTACGAGAAGCGCCACCGGCGCCGGGTGGAGGATGCGCAGAAGAACTCCCGCGAGCTGTCGCGGATCATGTTTGTCAAGTCTCAACCGGTCGAGTGGGTCCGAGACCAGATGGTCAAGTTCTACTCCGTCGAGGATTTCATCAAGGACATTGCCCGCATCATGGAGGAGCCCATTTAGCGCTGCTAAACTTGACATCATCGCTACGCGCGATCCGTCAAGAGCCCCCATCGAAGGGGCTCTGTTGATCGGCGCGCGAAAGGAGTGACCAGCGCTTGTCCGCAGCCCATTGGCACCTGTTGCTCAATCACGTCCCCGTGTTGGGGACGATCTTCGGCGCGCTGTTGCTGCTCGCGGCGTTGATCCTGCGCAACGGGACGCTGGTGCGCACGAGCTTGACGGTGTTCGTGATCGCCGCGATCGCCACTATCCCCGTCTATCTGACCGGCGGCGGCGCCGAAGAGATCGTCGAGGGCGGCCCCGGGGTCTCGTCCGAGTCGTTGATGGTGCAGCACGCGAGGTTCGGGCTGATCGCCTCCATCGCGGTGGCCGTCCTCGGGCTGCTGTCGTTGGGGGCCATATGGGGCGCGCGCGGCAAGTCGGCGATCCCGAGCTGGATCGGCCCGAGCGTGTTGATCGTCGCGCTGGTGGTGAGCGGGCTGTTCGCCTGGACGGCCACGTTGGGCGGCCAGATCAATCATCCCGAGATTCGGGACGGGGCGGCGATAGAGTCTCAGGAACAGGGCGAGAACGAGGAGTAAACGCCTCGAGCCATCTCGTTGACAGCCGCTTGGAAAGCTCCCTCAGTTCCAGGCTTCGCTTTTTCGACGCTTGCGCCGATACATCCAGTGATCGGCCTCCTCGAGGACGGTCTCGAAGCTGGCCTCATCCTCGGGCGACCAGGTTGAGACGCCGACGCTGACCGAGACTCCCTCCGGCAAGCCCAGTTCGGCCTCCGCGAGCCAGCCCTGCACTCGCGTCGCGGCTCGCTCCGCGTCCTCGCGATCGATCCCTGGCATCAGGATGAGGAACTCGTCGCCGCCGTAGCGCACGATGGTGTCCGCCTCGCGAACGTGGGCCTGGAACACCTGGGCCGTCTCGCGCAGCACGCGATCGCCCTCCAAGTGGCCGAAGCGATCGTTGATGGTGTGGAAGCGATCGAAGTCGATCATCAACATCGAAATCGGATGGGGAGCGCGTTGGGCGCGAGCCCTTTCGGTCGCCACGTATTCGTCAAAAAAGTGGCGATTGTAGCAGCCCGTCAGCGGGTCGCGCGTCGCCAGTTGTTGGAGGCGCTCGCGGTCGCGGGCCCGCTTCAGCGCCGCGGTGATCTCGGGCACCATCGGTTCGATACTGGCGGCGTCCGCCTGGGTGAAGACGCCCTCCCCCTCGACGCTGTTGATGTTGAAGAAGGCCATGAGCTCATCCCGCTCCGGGTCCCGGATGGGGATGCATAGGGTGGATCCCGGGATCGGGATCATCCTTTCCTCGGCGGGTCGGCGCATCACCGAGGAGTTCTGCTGATCGGACCGCGTCAGGATGGTGGGCTCGGCCTCGTGAAGCACCTCCAGCAGCTCGTCGCGCTCATAGGTGATACGCTTCAGTTCGCTCACCTGGTCCCGATTGACGGTCACGCGGAACTCGAATCGGTCATGGCCCCTCTCGTAGAACAGGACGTTGCCGGCATCGGCTTTCGGGTGAAGATAGGCGATGGCTTGCTCCAGCACCCGGCGGAGCAGATCGTCCAGATCCTCGGCCGCGTTCAACCGCTGGAGGAAGCGGTTCGTCCAGGCTTGCGTCTCGCG
>JBDGQO010000004.1:2974-47677 GCA_042219045.1 Bipolaricaulia bacterium
CGTCGATGTTGACCACGGAGCCGAGCGATTCGCTCAACTGATAGATGCTTTGCAGCCGCCGTTGGCGATCTTGCAGGGAGTGGATGTTCTTGGTCTGTTGGATGGCGAGCCCTGCCACGTTCGCAAACAGCTCGACCGGCTCGATCGCCTTGGCCGTGGGGGCTTCGCCGTCGATGGGGTCGTCCACCGAAATCAGGCCGAGCAGTTGGTGGTCCGGCAGCCATAGCGGGATGAACAGCATGTCCTCGGGGTCCCAATTGCCGTCGGTGGGCTCCATCCGTCCAGTGACGAAGCCCGGCCGTTCGCCCCACGGATTGCGATCCGTCGGGATGTAATACGAGCGACTAAGCTTGAAGTCCTCGTGGAAGATCCGCTTGCGCTCCGCCGGGGGCAAGGGATTGGACCGGAGCTGCGCTTCCTCCTCGGGCGTGAGCCCGGCCTGAGCCGAGCGGACGATGCGCACCTGTTCGATGGAATCGGGCGCGATCGGTCGATCGTAAAGCGCGAGCGCGGCTCGCTGGAACGGCGTGTGATCGGTAATGGCGGTGACGATGTCCTCCAGAATGGCCTGCAGGTCTTGTCCGGCCAGGATCCGTTCGCCCAGCTCAAGGAACCGCTCCGTCTGGCTCCAGCGGGCGAACTCGTGCTGAGAGGTTGAAGGCTGGTCGTCATCGGGGGACGTGTCGCCGAACTCGGCCACGAATGCGTCCACGACGTCCGGATCGAACTGCGTGCCCGAATTCGCCCTCAGCTCAGCGAGGGCGTCCTCGTGCGGCATGCCTGTTTGATAAGGTCGGTCCGTGGTCATGGCGTCGTAAGCGTCCACAACGGCGATGACCTTCGCCTCGAGGCGAATCTCGTCCCCGACCAAGCCGTGCGGATAGCCGTCCCCATCGACGCGTTCGTGGATCTGCTCCACGATGCGACCCACGTCTTCAAAGCCTGGTTGTTCCTCCAGCAACTCGCGTCCCCACTCGGAGTGACGCTTCAGGATCTCCCATTCGTCGTCCGTCGGCGAGCCCGGCTTCTGGATGATGTGATCTGGGACCTTCGTCTTGCCGATGTCGTGGAAGTAGGCGGCGTACCGGATATGATATAGCCTCTGGGCCGGTAGCCCCAAGCGATGTCCGAGCCGGTTTGCCATGTGTTCGAGCCTCTTCGAATGGCCTTCCATGTGCTCATCGGCTTCGACCTGTTCGGCCAGTTCAAAGAATTGGCGGTTGACGGCTTTCATGTCCGCAAATGCTGGCAGAGACGTGATCTGCAGCAGGGCAACTTCCGTTGCCGCCTCAAAGTAGGCCGACTCGTCCACCTCTTGGGTCACGATGCAATCGCCCGGCTCGATCACGATCTCCTGGTCGCCATCGCGGTACTTCAGCTGACCGCTGAGCACGTAGAAGATTTCCGAGTCGTTCGATTTTTCCGGAGGGAATACCTTCAAGGGGGTGCTTGGGGGCAAGTCGTGTCGGCTGACTTCCAGGTTGTCCGATTGCGTAAGCAGTTGGGTGGCGGCCTGCCCGCGTGCCGTGCGAGCCAGAACATCTCGTGATCTGTGGATGAAGACCGGGTCCATGACTGCTTCCGTTGCTATCGCGTTGAGCGCACCATTGCAAGCCCAAGGGTACGGCCCTTCGTCCCATTTATCAGCTCATGGGCTCGACAGAAGGGGACTGTCCAACGCGTTGCTTCAATTCTGCGTGGAGTCCGGTCCGGGATGACAAGAGGGCAGGCCCACGCAGAGCCTGCCCTCGGCTTAAATAACTGGTTGATGCGGTGGCGAAATGATTAGGTTCCGGAGCCGCCGATATCAATAGGGTCATAGCAGACCCCTGACGGCGTCGTCTTTTCCTCGCCGTCCGGTACCTGCTGTTCGTCGCAGCCATCTTCCTGATTGTTCGCCGCGCCGTCAGCGTTGCCGGCGCTCATCAGGACAAGCGTGAGGCCGGCCGAATCGATCGACTGGAACGCGTAAGACGTGCTCCCATCGGCGGTCAGACGAGCATCGGCTGGGCTGACCAAGAGTCCTACCGCCAGCGCGATCGCGACCGTAGCGACGATGAATTTTCTGTTCATGAGATGCCTCCCTGTTGCGCTAGAATCGGCATGGCCACTGGGCAAAATAGCACACTGGCTCGGTTTAAGCAAGGGGTAAGCGTATATTCAATTTGTGCCTGAGGGCCAACCTCGACAGCAACGTGACGCGGCCTCGGCGCATTGACCGAAGGGCCGCAAACGACGATCGGCCTCACCGTACTTAAGTCCGGCGTCGAACGCTGAGCTTATCGCCGCGCGATGTCCACGCTCAGCGGTCCCATTAATTCGGACTCGATCAGCACCTCCTGGCCGGTTCCATCCCGATTGATGTGGCCAATCCGGTCGAGGGCGTTGTCGACCCAGTAGAGCCGTCCCGCTGACGTGTCCAGCGCAAGGCCGGTCGGCGTCACCATGCCGTCGGTCGCCAGGTCGACCACGTCGGAGCCGTCCAAGCGGGCTCGCCGGATGGTGTCTAAGCGCTGATCAGTCCAGTAGAGGACGCCCTCGGACGGGGCGAGGACCAGCCCCGCCGGACGGCTTGAGGCATCGCTCAGGACGGTCTCGATGCCGTTGCCCTGGACGGACGCGCGTCGAATCGCACCTTGGCCTCGCTCGATCCAGTAGAGTTGATCGCTATCCGGCGCCACGTCGATGGCGCGGGGGCGATCAAGATCGTCAACCAGGGTTTCGACGTTGGAGCCATCGAGGGCGGCACGCCCAATGCGGCCCGGCTCGCGGTCCGACCAGTAGAGCTTGTCCGCACGCCGATCGAGCGCCACCCCGAAGGGCGCGTTCAGCTCGGTGTCGTCGATCAGCGTCTCGACCGCCGTGCCGTCGAGGTTGGCGCGCCGAATCCGGTCTTGCAGGCTATCGGCCCAATAGATGGAGCCCCCGTCGCTGTCCACCGCGACGTCGACGGGATTGCCGGTTCCGTCGATCATGATCTCCGGCTCGTAATCCCCGAGCGACGCTCGCCCAATCCGGTCGGCGACAGGGTCCGCCCAATAAATGTGGCCCTCCACTCCGTTTTGGGCGGCGCTAGGGCTCACCAACAGCAGCAGGATCAGGCCAAGCGAAGCGGCGAGATAGACAGCGTCGCGTAGGGCAGGGCAACCTCTCATCGCAACCTCCTTACAGTGTTGACAGGCGCCGCGTTACCCCGGCGGGTCAGAGGCAACGCGAGGCCACGGGAGTCCGTGGCGTTGCGCCATCGCTTAGCTTTGCCACCTCTCGATCCACCGCTGAGCGTTAGCGTAGCATATTGGTGCAGGATTGAACGGGAATGGCCTTTAGTGTGGGGAGTCTACCGACTTGACTTGGCTTCCGGGGCAAGACCTCGGGCCGCTTACAGGCCACCGCACAAGTCGAGTCAACCGATGGTCGACATGTTGGCCCCGCCGACAGCAACTGACTTGATCGGACTTTCGCGATGATCAGTAAGGCTCGTCCCGTCGATCCATCACCGATTGGATCAACGAGCTTAGGTTCGTCGTCTCATGGGACTCGATATCAACGGCTTGGAGGAAGGTTTCCGAGATGGTCACCTCACCCGAGTCCGATTCCTCGTCGGCCCGGGTCTCAAATGCCACCTCCCCCAGTTGAGCAGTTGAGGCTCGTCGACCCAGAAGCTTCGACTCAGCAGAAGGTAGAGCGGCTCGCGCCTCGACGTCAGCCGCTGTTCCGTGCCGTCGGCTGGGCGATGATAGATCGCGGTGCCGATCTCCAAGCAACGCAGTCGAGCCGCAGCATCCCGACTCCCTTCTGCTCATCCAGGACCAGCGTCGTCTGGAGCCTGAGAGGCGACGCGCCCTGGAGAGACGGCACACCCAACGAGAGCCACTAGGCACGTGACAACCCCGAGTAAGGATGTCTATCTCGCCAGCGTCGCCTCCCGTTCAGTCAGGGTCGAGCCCGCCCTGAATCCATGCTATGTGTCGGAATCCGACAGCTCTTACCCACCGACTCGGGCCCTTGGCAGTGACGAATTCCGACAGGTGCAAAAGGGCATGCGGAGGCGAACGATTTGCACCTAGCTCTCTTGATCTTCGAGGTATTCCTCGATCGCCTGGACGGCGAGATAGTTCACGGAGCGGTCCTTGTCCCTTGCCAGCTTTTGCAGGCGCTGAAGGACGTCCTCGTTCTGGTACTTCTGCGGAAAATAGATCGTGATTGTGGTGCGATCTGCCATCGAGTTCCCTCCAGGTTATGAAGATCCGACGTAACGCTCGGCCAATGTCGGGGTTCGCAGCGGGGACAGCACGACGTAGCCTGACTTGGTCACGATCACGGAGCGCCGTTTGCGACCTCGTGTCAAGTCAATCAGCTGGTTGTGCTCCTCCGCTGCGTTGACCATCTGCTTCATGGGCAACGAGTCCGGCCGGGCAATCGACACGACCTCGTCCGTGCTGACCAGGTTGTCCAATCCCACGTTCAACAGTCCGTTTGACACGCTCGCTCACCTATCCTTTCGGATGATCCTTGTGCTCTTCGCGCTCGACGAACTCCATCAGCGCCTTCGTGGCGAGGTAGTTCACCGAGCGATCCTGTTCCTGCGCCAGCTGGTGGAGCCGTTCCAGCGGCTTGTGCTCGCGCTTGTCTTGGGGCACATAAATGCTTAGCTTGTCCTCCATACGTTACCTCCATGTTTCATAACGTGTAGGCCAGGGTAGTATATGAGAATTCGTGCGTAAAACGGGCGCATGCGTTATCCCTGAGCGGGGTTGAACTCTCGGGATCACCTCCAGCCTTGATCGTCCGAATTATTCGGCGGCTTGGGGATAGAATGATCCCGATTCACAATGCCCATTGGCGGCCGATGCTTGGGTACAGCCGATAGGTCCCGGCGCCATTCTGCGCATCCACCAACTGTTGATACGGGCCACGGGGCCGGGTGTCTCGCTGTCATCACTTGGGGGACGATCGTGGGGAGGCCTCAGGTGCCCCTCGCACTCGATTCCGCCCCGACGCTTTCGCCTCATAGAGGGCCCCATCCGCGTGCGCCAGAAGCTCATCGAGGTCGTCGATATCCGAGCTCCAGGCGGCAACGCCGACGCTGATGGTGACCGAGAGGGTTCCGGCCTCGGTTTCGAACGGTTGGCGCCCCACCTCCTGGCGCAAGCGCTCGGCGACCTCGCTCGCTTGGCCCAAGTCCGTCTCCGGCAAGAGCGCGACGAACTCCTCGCCTCCGTATCGGCCCAGAATGTCGACATCTCGCAATTTGCCGCGGCATCGATCCGCGATGCCCACCAGCACGCTGTCGCCCACGCCGTGCCCGTGCGTGTCGTTGACGGCCTTGAATCGATCGAGGTCGAACATCAGCACGGACAGCGCATGGTTGAAACGCCGCGCCCGCTCCAGCTCACGTCGACCCAACTCCGTGAGCCCGCGGCGATTGTGCAGGCCCGTGAGCGCGTCGGTCTGGGACAGCTCTTGCAGATCGCTGTACAATCGGGCGTTCTCGATCGCGATGGCGACTTGATCGGCAAAGGCCGAGGCCACGCGAACGTGATCGTCGGTGAAGCTGTCCGGCTTTTGACTGTCAATGGCCAACACGCCGATAAGCCGGTCGCGCACGATCAGCGGAACGCCCAAGAACGAGCGGATGTGATCATGGGGCGGCTTGCGGAATTCGGAGTATGCTTGCGGCGCGTTGCGGAGGACGACCGGCGTGTGCTCTTGCACGATCTCCGTGTTCGGATTGTCCCCGGGAATTGAGAAGCGCATGCCGATCACGGCATCCGGATCGTCCCATCCACGTCCGCCTACAATCTCCAGCTCGCCATCGCGCAGCAGTTGGACGGACGCACTGTCGTAAGGGAGGACGTGGGCAAGCTGTTCGAGGATGCGTCGGATCGCCTCTTGCTGATCGAGGGCCTGCAGGACCACGGCGCTGGCTTGGCGTAACGTCTCCGCTTCGTCCGCGAGCTGTTGCGCCGACCTCAGGGAGTGTTCGCTTTCACCTTGGGAAGCTTGACCTATAGGCTCGATGCGGTTCGCCTTCGGGATCGCCACGCCGACGCGGAGCATGTCGCCCCGTGGGCCCTCGCGGTCCGTCCACCTGACTCGATGGACGTCTCCCCGATGGTCGACAATATTCTGCTCGCAGACTGGAGCATGGTCTGCTTCTGTGTCTTGGGATGCTTGGCCCGGATGGGGCCCTTCCGCGTCGGCCTCATCCGCGGCAGGGACGTTGAGTTCCGACCAGGCTCGACCGAGGATGTCAGCGCGGGGAATGCCCCACTGTTGGATAGCTGGATTGGCATCGAGGATTGTCCCCTGTTCGTCCAGGACGACGATCGGGGTGGGAACGGCAGCGAGAATGGCTTCAGCCGGAACGGTGGGCTCTGGATCGTTGGCTTGTCGATGCTCGTTCGTCATGGCGCTTTCCTATATTGGCAATATATCATAATGGAGCGTTGGTGGCGCCGCAAGGTCCGAGGCGCGATGTCGGCTTGCGTCTGACGCCGAGGATGCGTGGCGCTCACGTGATCTCCTTGTTGAGCGCGATGATCGTCGAAACCGAAGGCACGGTCACGGGCCGAACGTCCGACAGCTCCGTCTTCGATGTCGTGACCGACATTTGATTAAAATACCCCGAATGAGCTTACGTGTTCGTTGGCTGCGTGTCAACATGCCAAAACGTGACTTGATATCGCGAGTTGCGCTAGGCCTCTGCGAGCCCATGCATCGGTCCGGAATTGATGGACATGTCGACTGGCTCCGGAGCGAAGGGCGTTAAGGGAGCACCGTGAACGTCCCAATGGACGAGGACGAGTTCGATCAGATATCGATAACGTCGTCGTCGTAAGCGGAGCTGGAATGGGGCCCAGTGGCATTGCGCCTCGCGTCGACCTGCCCCGCCATTTTCGCCAGCCGCCACGTCGTCCTGAGCAGGAAAGGCAAGAACGCGAGCAAGGCGATGACCAGGCTGAAAAGCGCAACCGGCAAGAGCAGGAGGCCGCGAAGCGGGGATCCATTGAACGAGATGCGGTAGCCCTTTCGTCCGCCTGAGGGCCTGGCGTCCGCCTCATGCGGGATCGTTCCGTGACGGCGGCGGAAAAGGTCTTTCAGGGCCATGATGGCACGGTACAGTCAGCGTGCGATACGATCAACCACACGGGTCGAGGTGCCGGTCCGGCATCGTACGGGGTCGACGTGGGGCTCAACGTGGTTCAGAGCTCGAAGGCCGTCCTTGGCATCAAGTCGGCCCTTTTTCCGTATTGGACGACGCGTGTCAGTTGGCCGGCGTCAATCCTCTCCTTGTGACGTGCCGACGTTCACGGCGCTGTTAATGCGGTCGACGAGCCGCGAGAAGGGCATGCTCTGCAGGTAAATGAGCCCCGGCCCGGTCAGCGTCGCCAACACCAAGCCTTCGCCGCCGAACAGGGCGTTCTTGATCCCGCCGATGTAGTGGATGTCGTAGTCGATGGCCGGATCGAAGGCCACGAGGCAACCGGTGTCGAGGCGCAAGGTCTCGTCGGGGCCGAGCTCGCGTTCCACCACCGTGCCGCCCGCGTGCACAAACGCCATGCCGTTGCCTTCCAGTCTCTGGAGGATAAACCCTTCGCCGCCGAAAAGCCCCGTGCCGACCTTCTTCTGGAATTCGACCTCGATGTTGGTCCCCTGTGCGGCGCATAGGAACGTGTCCTTCTGACACAGGAACTGTCCTTCATGCTGGCCAAGGTTGATCGGCACGATCCTGCCCGGGTAAGGGGCCGCGAACGCCACGCGCCCTTCGTCAGATCCCTCGTTTGCAAAGGTCGTGATGAAAAAGCTCTCGCCGGTCACCATGCGCTTGACCCCGTCGACGAGCCCGCCGCCGGTGGAGGTCTCCATCTCGATGCCCTCATCCATGTATATCATCGTGCCGCTCTCGGCCTGAACCGCTTCACCAGGGTCCAGGGTCACCTCAACGAGCTGCATGTCGTTGCCGTAGAGTTGATAATCGATCTCGTCGGTGGATATTGCCATCGTGGGCACCTCCTTCAACCGGTCAGATGATGGCGAACGCAACGTCTCGAGGCCAGCTCATGAAAATGCCGTTCAACGCTTACTGACCACCCCAGAATCAGCGTCAACCGATGGTCGCAACCTGGGGCCCCCGCTGACGGCAACCGACTTGACGGAACTTTCCCGGTGATCAGTCGGTGTACATGTCGGTGCATCGAGAGGGAATGAAGGGACCGAATGACAGATCGTGCCCATCGACTGACGCTTGACAGAAGGAGGATTTGACGGCTAAACATACCGGCATGGGGGGAAGCTGTCCGGCCCGCCGGCGATCTCTTGAGGCTGATCGGGGGAAAATCCCGCAGGTAAGGAGGCAAGAGCAGGGGGAGAGTGCTCTCTGGAAACCTGCGGGCAAAACCCTCACAGCTCCGGCCCGCGGGCCGGGCAGCATATATTATTGTAGTGAGAGAAAGCGGCATCTTCGGGCAGGCGGCAGTGTCGGTAACTTACTCATATTTTAACTTGCCTGAGCGAAATGTCAAAGCGGCGCATCGCCAAGCCTCAGTGACGCCAAATGAGACCCTTCTCCAGCCCGGATCAATAGCCCATCAAGTCGTTGTGTTCGTGACGTTATGACGATCGCCACGCCGGAAGTCGTGACCGACCGGCTCATCGAACGGCTCATGGCCGTCTACGGCGAAGCGTCCCCGCAAGGCGCTGAGGAGCGAGATCCCATTTTCCGTCGACATCTCCAGCGGGAAGGGCTCGTGCTACGGTTTGCGATCGCCCACGGCGCCCAGGACGAGATTGTGGGATTCGCTTATGGCATGACGGGTCGCTGGGACGAGTGGTGGTTCCGCCAATCTTGCCCTATCTCACCGACGAGCAGCGCAGCGCTTGGGCGAGTGACTCCGTCGCCGAGCTCCATTGCGCATCTCTAGCTGCTGACTTGACGTAGAGCGTCGCTTGGGCTATACTTTGTTAGTTGGCGAAGTGACAAATCAATATGGATCGGTTGGTCAAGGTCGCAAAAGCGTTGTCGGACGAGAGTCGGTTACGTGCCCTCGGCCTGCTTGAACCGGGCGAGCTGTGTCTCTGTCACTTGATTGAGGTAATCGGGCTGGCCCCATCAACCATGTCCAAACACATGCAGCTGCTCGTTGACGCCGGGCTCGTGCAACAGCGGAAGGCCGGCCGCTGGCGCTACTACCGACTGGCCGGAACGGGGGCACCGGTGGAAGCGCACGACGCGCTCGCCTGGGTTCGCGCGTCGCTCCGCCAACAGCCGCGCGTTGAAGCCGATTTGCGACATCGTGAGGAGGCGCTCAGCCGCGACGTGGATGAGCTCACCGCCTGCTACCGCAATTGAAGGCTCTCTCATGCCTTGCGGGGCTCGTCCGGGGGTTGTGCGTCCGAAGGGAGGGTGCCCATGGCCGGATGCGGTAACGAGTCGGACCGAGGCCGAGACGGCACGGCCCGCGACCAAGTGAGACAAGACTATTCCCAAATCGTAAGCGAGGCCGACCCGAACGACAGCGGGACGGGCAAAACCGGGTGCTGCGATAACGAGGCGACGAGCGATCGGGCGACATGGGTGGCCGAGGCACTCGGCTACGACAGCGAGACGCTGGGGCAACTTCCCGACGACGCGAACTTGGGCCTCAGCTGTGGCAACCCCACTGCGGTGGCCGCGCTCCAGGAAGGGCAAGTCGTGCTTGATCTGGGATCCGGCGCGGGGTTCGACTGCTTCGTCGCCGGGCCCAAGGTCGGCGCCAGCGGGCGGGTGATCGGTGTCGACATGACGCCCGAAATGCTGGCCAAGGCACGCAGCAATTTGGACGACTACCAAGCCCGCACGGGCCTGGCAAACGTCGAATTCCGTTTGGGCGAGATCGAGCACATCCCAGCTGCGGACCGCAGCGTGGACGTCATCATCAGCAACTGCGTTATCAACCTCTCGCCCGCCAAGGCCCAAGTCTGGGCGGAGGTGGCTCGGGTGCTCAAGCCGGATGGGCGCGTGGCGGTCAGCGACATGGCGCTGTGGCAGCCCTTGCCCGAGAGCGTCGACGACGTCGCCGGCGCGTGGTCGGGCTGCATTGCCGGGGCGATCGAGATGGCGGACTATCGATCCATCGTCGAAGCGACCGGCCTCACGGATGTGCAGATCGTGCCGCGGCCCGACCATGACGCTTCGATTGAGGCTTGCGAGGACCCGCTCTACCAGCAGCTTGCCGAGGCGCTGCCGCCGGGCATGGCCCTCACGGACTATCTCGCGAGCGTGGACGTCACCGCCCGTAAGCCGGGCTAACTACTGATCACCGCGAAAGTCCAGTCAAGTCAATTGCTGTCAGCGGGGTCAACGCTGCGACCGTAGGTTGACCCGCTTTTGCGGTGGTCTGTCAATGTCGTCGACGCCAGACAGTTGGCGGAGATTCCGAGCGCTTATCGATAGCGACGGGACAACCTCGAGAGCTCAGAAGTTGGGGGCAAGTCGTGGGTGGTGGGCGAACCAGGATTTGAACCTGGGACCTCCTCCTTGTAAGGGAGGCGCTCTGCCGCTGAGCTATTCGCCCTTCGCGATTATCCTAGCAACCACGGTTCGCGACCGCGAACGCGGAGCCGGGCATCGCCAAGCAAGGACCTCGACTAAAAGCGCAACAGCGTCCCGATGCCGTCGTGTTCCGCCAGCTTGTCCGCCGCCTCCGCCTGGACGATCTCCAAGCCGCTGCCGTAGCGGCGCAGCAGCACCGGCAACAGCCCGCGCAGCGTCCCTCGCTTGAGCGAGGTCCCGTTGCAGTTCGGGCAGGCTTCGGCGTCGGCGGTCGTGACGTACTGGCAGTCGCCGCACTCCTGCAACGGCTCATCCAGCCGTCGATTGACGATGACCTGAGCCGCTCGACCTTCCTGGATCATCTTCAGCGTGGACGCCAACCCGACGCTGGCCTTGGCGCTAGTCGAGGCGCGCCCCAGCAGCTCGTCGACCAATTCCGTCTCGCGGGCCCGCTCGTGGGCTCGAATGACCGGGACGCTCTCGCTCAGCACGTCCGGCGCCGGTGCGCCGACCCGAACGTTGACCTCCCCGATGACGCGGTCGGCCGCATCGCCGATGTTGGCCATGAAGCGCTCGCGGGCGTCCTTCGGCCCGCCGATGAGGAGCCCTTCGGCCTCGTGCTGGGCGCGCATCTCGTGGAGCACCGGGACCGCGTCCTTCCAGAAGCGGTCCGTGTGTTCAGCCACGCGCTGTTCGTAAGCCTCGCGCTGGTTGCCGCCGCGCACGGACCCAACCGTCGGCGAGCCCTGGCGTTGCGAGGGAGGCATCATGGCCTTTTCGCCCCACTCGCTCGTGTCGAGTGCCAGCTTGTGATGCGTCAGTTCAGTGATCTCGTTCATCACGGCGACGAAAAAGCGCATGGTCTGTGAGTCGACCAGCACGACGCCGTAGGGGCCGTACTCCTCGATCATCCACTCCAGTTGGGCCAGTTGCGGCCGACCCCACTGGATCTCGTTCTCGACGGGCACTTGGAGGTGATGTTCGACGAACACGCCCGGGCCGACAAACGCCACCCAGGACTTGCCCTGGGGCCGGTGATCGGTGACATGGGCGTTGATCCGTTCGGCCGCCTCGCGGAACGCTTTCCGATCGTCGCCCTCGAGTTTCGCTTCGTGGTCCCTCAGCGCGTCCTTGAGCCAGATCCGGTGGGAGCCCTTCGGGTCTTCGGCCGGGTCGGTGTGCAAATAGACGCTCAGCAACGGGCCGGAGTCCAGCTCGTAGAGCTGTTCCAGATCGTCTCGTGTGAAAGCCACGGTGATCCTTTCCCCTCAACTTAATGTCATGTCGTTTCCATGGTAGGCTTCCGCGCGATTGACTGCAAATCCGCACATGTTGGAAAATTATTGAATCTCGACAGGCGGATTCGCTACAATCGGTCGGCATGCGGTTCCTTATTCGTTTCTCCGGCGAGGTGACCACCAAGTCTCGACCGACGCGGGCCCGGTTCATGCAGCTTTTGGCCCGCAATATTCACGATGCCCTTGTCTCTGAGAACATCGACCACGAATTCGAATGGGAGTGGAGCCGGTTCTTCGTCGAGACGTCTCGACCGCGCGTCAAAGAGGTGCTCCAGCGCGTCTATGGCATCCAGTCCTTCAGCGAGATCCACTCGTACCCGTTTGCGGACCTGGACCAACTCGTCGCGGATGGCGAGTCGCTCTTCCGCGAGCACGTGCGCGACCGGACGTTCGCGGTCCGGGTTCACCGCGGGCATCACGATGTCCCCTTTGGCTCACCGGACGCGGAACGCGCGCTTGGCGCCGCGCTTTATCCCTATGCCCGGGGTGTCGACCTGACGACCCCGGAGGTCACGATCTATGTGGAGATCCGCGACGGCCAGGCGCACTTTTTCACCAAGCGCCATCCCGGCCCGGGCGGCTTGCCCATCGGCGCTGAGGGCCGCGCGACGTCGTTGGTCTCCGGCGGGTTCGACTCGGCCGTGGCGTCGTGGCTGATGCTCAAGCGCGGGATCGAGCTCGACTACGTCTTCTGCAACCTGGGCGGAGCTGCCCACCTCCAAGGCGTTTTGCGCGTCATGAAAGTGATTGCCGAGGAGTGGAGCTATGGCGTCCGCCCCCAGCTCCACGTCGTTGACTTCCGGCCGTTGATCCAGGACATGCAGGCCAAGACGTCCTCGCGCCACTGGCAGGTGCTCCTGAAGCGCTTCATGTACCGAGCGGCCGAGCGGGTATCCCGGGAAAAACCGAAGGCACGCGGGATCGTGACGGGCGAGGCGCTTGGGCAGGTCTCCTCGCAGACGCTGCCCAACCTCGACGTCATCTCGCGCGTGGCCGAGCTTCCCCTGTTGCGGCCGCTGGTGGGCCTGGACAAGGAGGAGATCATCGACCACGCGCGCGAGATCGGCACGTTCGAGCTCTCGGCGGCCGTGCAGGAGTACTGTGCGCTCGTGCCGGGCAAGCCGACCACGCGGGCGAAGCTGGACGCCATTGAAGCGATCGAGGCGGAGCTCGATACGGAAGCCTTCGAGCGAGCGCTGTGCCAGCGGGAGGTCTACGACCTCCGCGACCTCGACGCGAGCGACCTGCGGAATCCGGACTTCGAACGGGCGGAGATCCCCTCCGACGCCCGGCTGATCGACGTGCGCTCGCCGCATGCCCAACGAGCCTGGCAGCATCCACGCGCCGAGCACTGGGACTTCTTCCACGCCATTTCGGATTATCCGAATTGGAACCGCGAGGGGACCTACGTCCTCGTCTGCGAGGTGGGGCTCAAGAGCGCGGACCTGGCCGAGCGCATGCGAGAAGCCGGATTCGACGCCTATTCGCTGCGGGGCGGCGTCAAGGCGCTCTACGAACAGGCCATGAGCGACGACGACATGCCCATCGACGAGCTTCCGGATGCGGCGATTGCGCTTTATGAGTAGACGGCATCCCGGGTCCGCTGACGCACGCGCAACGACCGGAGGCGATTGAGCGCGGCGGCCAGCTCAAAGCGCCGGAATTCGGCCAGGTCGCCCGTCACGAACGGCGATAGCACGTCCAGCCCGTTTTCGTCGACCTCGGCCATCAGGGCATCAAGGACCTCCGCCAAGGTTCGATCTCGATTCATGTGGCGCTCCTTGGCGTGCACGAGCGCCTGGGCGATGCCCCGCAGTTGGCTCTCGTCCGCCAGTTGGTGGACTGCGGAGAGGTCGATGGCGTCGCTGCCGAAGACGATCTCGTCGGTCTCGCGCGTCTTCAGCTTCATCTTGCCCTTCTTGCCCTTGGAGGGATCGATGCTATGGGGATCGGGGATCCGGGGCGCGATCTCGCCGAACGCCTCGCCGCCTTCGGCCCGACGATCGGTGCGGTATTTGGCCGCGATGGCTCGGGCGTCGTCGGTGACGTCGTGCGGCCGGAAGTGCTCCATGGCGATCACGGTGTCGGCGACGTCGAAGTAGTCGCCGCTGCCGCCCATGACCAGGATGGACGACACGCCCCGATCATCGTAGAGTTGGCGAATCTTGTCGATAAAGGGCGTGATCGGCTCCTTGTCTTTCGCAATCAGCTCCTGCATGCGATGGTCGCGGATCATGAAGTTGGTGGCTGAGGTGTCCTCGTCGATCAGCAGGGTCGACGCGCCCACCTCGAGGGCCTCCACGATGTTGGCGGCCTGAGAGGTGCTGCCGCTGGCGTCCTCCGAGGAGAAATCGCGTGTGGAGCGGTCCTGAGGCAGGTTGTTGATAAACGGGGAGATGTCGACGCCGGTGACGCCGCGCCCGTCCTCGGCGCGGATGAAGACCGCGGCCGGATCGGAGACGACGAACTCGCGGCCGTCGCGGGGCACGTGGTTGTAGACCCCGAGCGAGATCGCGCTCAATAGCGTCGACTTGCCGTGATAGCCGCCGCCGACGACGACCGACACGCCCGGCGGCACGCCCATGCCCGCAATCGGGCCGCCGTTCGGGCGATCCAGCTCGACGCTCAAGGAGGCGGGCGACTGGAAGGGAACGGCGCTATCGCTCAGCGGGCGATCGTCGACGCCGCTGCGTCGAGGGAGAATGGCGCCGTCGGCCACGAACGCCACGAGCCCGCGCTCCCGCAATTGATCCCGCAGCGCGTCCGCGTCCTCGGCCGTCTCGACGTGGCGTTGAAGGTCACGAGCGTCGAGGGCGCCGTAGAGCAACGCGTCCTGGGCAATGGCCGGGAGATCCTCGCAGAGCATGGCGGCGGCTTGTTTGCCCATCACTTTGCGGCCCTTGGCCGGAAGGCCGGCGACGAAGCGGGCTTCGACGATCTCGTCGTCGACGATCACCGACGTCCGCGCGAGTATCTCCTGGCTCGGCGTGTCGATCGCGATCATGCCGCTCTTGCCCGTGCCGCGGTTGGCGCTTGCCCGTCCGGCAGCGCGGGCAAACGCTCGGGTCAGATAGTCGCGCAGCGCCGTCTGCCGGCTCCTCGATTGGAAGGTCGATCGGGGAAATGCGGCGACGGACTGCGGAACCCGCACGCGCAGCTTGCTCGGGGCGGCGAAGGGATCGCCTTGCACGTGGTCGACGATGAGCTCGAACGCCTCGAAATCGTAGCTGCCCTGGATGTCCTTGTAGGCCTTGTAGCCGCGGCCGTCGATCCTCTCCAGCGTCCGTCGCAGATCGGTCGCATTGGCCATGGCGATCTCACCCGGGTTGTGCCGAGTTGTTGTGGGTTGTTGTCGCCTGTCTCAGAGCAGTCGTTGGTACGCAGGCGTTGTTCTGGAAGGATAGGGTACTCAGCGGGGCTGATCAAGTTCGGCCCGGAGGGCACGCGCGGCGGCGAACGGGCCCCGTTCGCCGGCATGGACCTGCTCGCAGGCGTGTTCGAGCCGTCGTTGGCCCTCGTCGTTCCACAGCTCCTGGCGGAACGCCTCCTCCACGGCCGTCTGGATCATCGTGGCCAGACGCGTCCGGCGCCGTTGGTGGATGCCCTCCTCGCCGAGCGACGCGTAGTGCTTGTCGAGCACGTTCTGGAGGCGTTCCAGGCCGTCCACTTGCGACGCCACGGTTTTGACGATCGGGGTGGTCCAGCCGCCCTCGGCGTGGCGCAGCGCCACCTGGAGCGCTTGAGCGGCCCGATCCGCGCCCTCTTGGTCGGCCTTGTTGACCACGAACAGATCGGCGATCTCCATTAAGCCGGCTTTGAGCGCCTGGACGGCGTCGCCGGACTGGGGCGTGACGACGACGCCGACCGAGTCCGCGGCGCGGACCACGTCGATCTCGGCTTGGCCGACGCCGACGGTCTCGTAGAGCAGGGTCTCGTAGCCGGCGGCCTCCAACAACAGCGACACCTCGTGGGTCACGCGCGAGAGCCCGCCCAAGCCGCCGCGCGTCGCCAGGCTGCGGATGAAGACGCCGGGGTCCCCCGCAAGGTCGTGCATCCGTACGCGGTCCCCCAACAACGCCCCGCCGCTGAACGGGCTTGTGGGGTCGCTGGCGAGGATGCCCACACTGGATTCCATCTGGCGATAGCGTTGGGCGAGGCCGCTGACGAGCGTGCTCTTGCCGGCGCCCGGCGGACCCGTGATTCCGACCCGATAGCTGGCGCCCGTCGCCCCGTAGACGGCGTCAATCACGTCCCGATAGCCCTCGTCTCGGTCCTCCACGATGGAGATCAGCTTGGCGAGGGCGCGAACGCTTCCGGCAAACAGCTCGTCGATCAGCGACTCGTGGGCCATGTCGGGGTCAATCGAGCGTCGGCTCCTGCGGCGCACGGAGGTAGGCGACAGCGCTCGCCTGCGCGAGCTCCAGCAGCTCGTCGACCGGGACCCAAGCCTGGATGCCCGTCGTGCCCTCAGTCTCTTTAACGACGGTGTAGCCCGACGGCAGCCCGTCTGCGTCGTCCGCCAGTTGGATCACAACGCGGGTCATGCGCCGGACCTCGAGTTCCTGCGTCGCGGTGTAGGAGTCCGTGTCCTCGGCGGTGGCCAAGTCGAACAGCGGCCGCTGGATCTGGCCCTCGTAGTCGCTCCACTCCGGCGCCTCCGTCGGTTGTTGTTGGTCCGTCTGGAGCTCGTCCATGGTGGCATCGTCGGGCCGCCAGAGCGATTCGACGTCGGTGAACGTCGCGACGGCCAGGCCGACGACGACCCCCACCACTAGGATAACGATCGGCCCGAGCCGCTTACTCGCCATTGGCGGATCGCTCCTCGTCGGCATGAGAGGAGCCGTCGGCTTGGCGCCGCAGCGCCGGGAAGAGGATCACGTCGCGGATTGACGGCGAATCCGTAAACAACATCGCCAGCCGGTCGACGCCGATCCCGAGCCCGCCCGTCGGCGGCATGCCGTGTTCCATGGCTTCAATGAAATCCTCGTCGAGCTCTTGGGCCTCCTCGTCGCCGTGTTCGCGCTGGGCCCGCTGATCGAGAAATCTCTCTCGCTGGTCAATGGGATCGTTCAGCTCGGTGAACGCGTTGCCGATTTCGCGCCCGATGACGAAGACCTCAAAGCGTTCCACGAGATGGGAAGCGTCCGACTTCTGCTTGGCAAGCGGCGAAATTTCCAACGGGTAGTCCTTGAGGAACGTCGGCTGGACGAGATCGGGCTCCACGTATTCGCTCAACAGCTCATCCACGAGGCCGCCCCAGGTCGGCTTCGACTCGACGCTCAGCCCAGCGTCGCGAATCGCGCCCGTCAGGCTGTCGTGATCGGCGTGGGTCTCGATGTCGATCTCCGTCTTTTGGCGGATCGCCTCGTGCAGCGTCAGCCGAGGCCACGGCGGCGTCAAATCAATCTCCTGTCCTTGATATTCCAGCGTCGGCTTGCCGAGGGACTGCGCCATATGGAAAACCAGCTGTTCCGTGAGCGCCATCATGTCCTCGTAGTCGGCGTATGCTTGGTAGCACTCCATCATGGTGAATTCGGGGTTGTGCTTGGCCGAGACGCCTTCGTTCCGGAAGTTGTGGCCGATCTCGTAGACCTTTTCGAGGCCACCAACGATGAGGCGCTTCAGATAGAGCTCGTCGGAGATGCGCAGATAAAGCGTCTGGTCGAGCTCGTTGTGATACGTCGTGAACGGCCGCGCGAAGGCGCCCCCATAGAGAGGCTGCAAGACGGGCGTTTCGACTTCCAGAAACCCCTCATCGTCGAGGCAATCGCGCATCGCCCGGATCATGCGGGAGCGTGTCCGGAACACCTCGCGAACGTCGGGATTGGCGATCAGGTCGAGATAGCGCCGTCGGTAGCGGGCCTCGACGTTCTTGAGCCCTTGCCACTTTTCCGGGAGGGGCCGCAGCGCTTTGGCCAAGAGCGTCAGGTCGTCAATCTTAACGGAAAGTTCGCCCCGCTTGGTGCGGAAGACGATCCCGGATGCGCCGACGATGTCGCCGATCTCGATCTCGGTGAAGTGCTCGTAGAGGGCTTCGTCGAGGTCGTCCTTGGCGGCGAAGAGTTGGATCTGGCTTTGCTCGTCCCGAACGTCCAGGAACGAGAGGCCCCCCATGACGCGCCGACCGACAACGCGGCCGGCGATCCGGACATGATGATTGCTCTCTTCGCCCGACTCCAGATGGCTGAACCGGGCATGGATCGCGGCGATGTCCGTGTTGCGCTCGTAGCGCGTCTGCTCGAACGGATCGATGCCGCGCTCGCGCAGCGCCGCGAGCTTCTGGCGTCGCTCCTCACGCAGGGTGTCCGACACGGTCAGTTTCTCCGGCGGATCCCGACGACCTTGTAGCGGCTTGTGCCGCCCGGCGTCTCCAACTCAACCTCGGCACCGCGCTCCTGGCCCTTGAGCGCCTTGCCCAACGGCGATTGCGTGGAGATCTTGTTGGCCTCAAGGTCGGCCTCGGCCGGATCGACGAGCTCAAAGACGATCTCCTCGTCGGTGTCGAGGTTCTTGAGCGTGACCCAGTTGCCGATGCTCACTTCCTTGTTGCTGATGTTGTCCTCGGCGATGATCTGGGCCCGATCGAGGAGTTCCTCCAACCGCCGGACCTCGGTCTCGTAGAACTCCTTCTGGTTCTGCAAGTCGATGAACTCCTTGTTCTCGCGGAGCTCGCCGCCGTGTTCCTTGGCGGTCTTGAGGCGCTGGGGCAAATCCTCGTAGAGAATATGGCGGTATTGCTCGAGCTGTTTCTTCTTCAGGTCGTAGCCCTCTTGCGTCAGCAATATCTCTTCGTGCTCGTCGATCAGTTCTGCCACTGTGGGTCTCCTCCTTATGCGACATTCCCCACTCGGCGTGTCTCCAACAAGGCGATAAGGGAATGCGGGGCCGGCCGAAGTGGATGAATCATATCAACCGAGCCGGGTTAAATGCAACAGAATCTCACGGTTTAAGCGGTTTCGTCGCGCGAGATGGCGTTGAACCGAGCGCTCTGGAAATACTGGCCGTTCAAATGGACGCGGAACTCGTACTTGCCCGGCTCCGGGATCTCCACGTTCGGAAGGTTGATGGCGAATTCGACGGTCTGATCCCGTTGGGCCACGTGGATGTTGCCGGAGGCGTCGCCGAGGACGCTCTGATCGTCGACCTTCAGGTATTCCACCCGCACGTCGTAATCGCCTTGGGCGTCGTAGAAACGGGCATACAGCGCGATCGGGCCGTGCTGGGTGGGAAACTCGTTCACCCAAATGTGGTCGAAGACGCCGATCAGGGACTTCTTTTTGGTGTGCTCGTCGGTCAAGACCTGATCGCAGATCAAGCAGGCCAAGGGCACCGGTGGCAATGCGTCACTCATGCGCTTGACTCCTTTCCTCGAACCGCTTACGCAATGCGCTCGTCAGCTGGTCCAGTTGGTCGCTTAGTGCGTCGTAATCCAGCTTGGACGCGGGCGGTTTCGCTTGCACCACCACGTCCCAACCCCAAACGTGGGGCTTGTGCGTGCGGAACCACTCGCGGACTCGTCGCTTCACCCGGTTGCGCACAATGGCCGTACCGACCTTTGTGCCGACCGACAGCCCGAGCCGCGGGCGATCGTCCCGCGCCGGATCCTGGCGGGGCAACACGAACACCCGCAGGCTTGACGTCTTGGCCATCAGGCCGTTGCGATAGACGCGCTCGAAGTCCCGTCGATTCCGCAACCGATGCTCGGGCCCAAAGCACTCGTCCATCGCCGCGCGTATCATGGCCCACCCGACGCGGCCATGCAACGTCGCTCGGCATGATCTCGGGCGTTGTCCGCTTCCCTTGCCGCGTGACGTGGCGTCACGCTACAATGGCGCGTCCGTCGGCCACGGGTGACGCGTGCGAGCGCCAACCACACGACGAGGCCGACCGAAGCCAATACTCCGACGGAGACAGGGGGACGGCCCATGCTGGACCTGAATGCCATTCGGCAAAACCCGGACGAGATCCAACGACGGCTCCAGACGCGCGATCCGGACATTCGACTGGACGAGATCTCGCGCTTGGACGCACGCCGCCGCGAGATCATCCAGGAAGGGGAGCAGCTGAAACGCCGACGTAACGAGGCCTCCGAAGAGATCGCGCAGCTCAAACGCGACGGCGACGAGGACGCCGCACAGCGCCGCATCGCGGAGACCAAGGAGATCTCCGATCGCATCAAGGCGATCGACGATGAGCTCGGCGAGGTCGAATCCGATCTGAACGATCGCCTGGCGCGGTTGCCCAATATCCCTTACGACGACGTGCCCGCCAGCCTCGATGAAGCCGACAAGGTCGTCGTGTGCGAGCACGGCGAGCCGCCGAATCTGGACGTTGAGCCCGAGCATCACCTCGATCTGGGCGAGCGGCTCGGCCTGCTCGACTTTCCGAGGGCCGCGCGCATTGCGGGATCACGCTTTCCCATGTACGTCGGCTGGGGAGCGCGTCTGGAGATGGGGCTGATCCAGTTCTTCTGGGATTTCAACTTCCATCAATCGGGGTATGCGCCCATCATACCCCCGTTTTTGGGCAACAGCGCGTCGATGTTCACCGCCGCGCAGCTCCCCAAGTTCCGAGACGACGTCTACCACATCGAGACGGACGATCTGTTTCTGAACCCCACGTCGGAGACGATCCTCTGCAACCTCCATCGCGACGAGATCCTCGACGCCGAGCAGTTGCCGCTCAAGTATGCGGCCTACACGACGTGCTTCCGGCGCGAGGCGGGCGCCGCGGGCGAGGAGGAGCGCGGCCTCATCCGCATGCATCAGTTCAACAAGGTCGAACTGTTCAAGTTCACGGATGCGGAAAGCTCCGACGACGAGCTGGCGAGCTTGGTGGCAGACGCCGAGGCCGTGCTCCAGGAATTGGGGCTCCACTACCGCGTCGTCCTGCTGCCGACCGGCGACATGGCCGGCCAATCCGCGAAGACCTACGACATCGAGGTCTGGGTCCCCTCCACCGGGCGCTATCACGAGGTCTCCTCCGTCAGCAACTGCACGGACTATCAGGCCCGACGCGGCGACATCCGCTACCGGCCGGATCCCGACGCCAAGCCCGAGTTCGTCCACACGCTGAACGGGTCCGGCTTGGCCACGTCGCGTCTCATGGCGTCCATACTGGAGACGAAGCAGCAGGCCGACGGCTCGGTCATCGTGCCCGAGGTGCTGCGCCCGTACGTCGGGACCTCGACGATCGGCCATCAGGAGTGAGCCCATGCGGACGGCCATCGGGCTCGTCGTCGGCCTGGTGCTCGCGGTGGCGCTATGGAACGGACCGGCGACGGCCCAGCAGACGCCCTCGCAAGCGAAGCCGGACCTGGTGCCCGTGGATCTGGCCGTCGAGCCCGCGGACGCGGAGCCGGGGGATTCCGCGCAGATCGTCGCGACAATGGCGAACCGGGGCGAGAACAACGCCGGCAGCTTTTGGGCGCGACTGCGAGTGGACGGCGAACTCCATAATGCTCGGCTTGTGTCGGGATTGGATTCGGGAGAGCGCTTCACCTGGCGCATGCCTTGGGTCGTCAAGCCAGAGGCCGGTGAGCTCCAGTTGCGGGTGGATGCGACCGATCGCGTCGCTGAGTCCGACGAGACGAACAACGAGGTCACGACCGAGATCGGCTTCGCAGCCGATCTGGAACTGTCACGTCTGACGTTGGAGCCACGCTTCCCCGAGCCGGGCGACGCTGTCCAGGTTCAAGCGACGGTCCGCAATCCGAGCCAGCTTGGCGTCAACCGATCGTTTGCCGTGGAGATTCGGGTGGCCCGCAGCACAATTGCGACCCGCTTCGTGCAGCAATTGCCCGCGGGCTCGTCAACGACGGTGGCGGCGTCGTGGACGGCCAAGGCCGGTGCCCAGCTCGTGCGGGCGACGGCTGACGGGTTTGACCGCATTGCGGAACTGAACCCCGATAACAACGGGGCGTTTCTGCGGGTTGATGTCTCCGAGCGCGAGTCGACGAGCGCCGACCTCGCGGTTCGCGACGTCCGGTTGGAGCCCAGCGACGCTGAGCCGGGCGATCGAGTGAGCGTGCAAGCCACGGTGATCAATACGGGCAACGGTGACGCCCGCGCGTTCAAGGTCGGGTTCTGGGCGGACGGCCGCGACGTCGGTCAGACGACCGTGCCCGGGTTGGCGTCCGCGGCGTCGACGGTCGTCAGCTTGAATTGGGCGACAGAAGCGGGCCAGCGGCGCCTGCGCGTTCAAGCCGACGCCGATCATGTCGTGCCCGAAGCCGACGAGACCAACAACGGCAGCGCTTTGACGAGCAACTTCGGGGCAACGTTGGAAGGCTGCGGCCAGCTCGTCCATCTCCGCCTGCGGTCAGGCGCCGTCGACGGGTTTATGGCGATCACCGGGCTGGGGCCCGAGGCGATCCGCAACCTCGTTTTTCCGAAGACCAAGCGAATCATGGAAACCCAATACGATGGGATCAACGTCCGGTTCGTCTACGAACGTCCGGGCGAGCGCCATGGCACCGTCGCCTTTCGCGGCGACGACGAGTCCCCGATCCTGGGGCAAGCGCCGATCGGATTGCGGTTCAACACCGGCAACGTCTTCCTGGGAAGCTTCGTTGAGTTCGGGCTCGGCTCGTTCGCGGTCTCGCGCATTCCCATCCTGGTGGGGACCGTGGCCTCGCATGAGCTGGGGCACATGTTCGGCCTCAGGCATCCCGATCAGCCACAGGGCGGCATCATGGACGCCAGCACCCAGCTCTCGCCCGTCCCCGGCGATACGGTGCCGCGCTTTCGTGATGAGGCCCGCAAGCAACTGGAGAGCCTACTCCCGATGGCCTGCAATTGAGCAAAGCCAAAACGATAGCCGTGGTGAGAAAGGAGCCCGGATTTGGCGATCGAGCTTGGCCGTTCCCATGAGACGCTGACCCGTTATCGAGACGAGTTCCCCATTCTCGACCGGACGACCTATCTGAACAGTTGCTCGCTGGGAGCGCTGTCGCAACGCTCCATGGATGCGATGGGCGAGTTCATGGAGCTCTGGAACAGCTATGGCGCGTCGGCTTGGTACGAGATCTGGTGGAGAGAACTCCAGAACGTGCGAGACGCGTTTGCCGAGCTGATCGGCGCGGGCGGCCATGAGGTCGCGATCCAACCGAACGTCTCCGTGGCGCTCAGCTCCATCGCCAGCGCGCTCGATTTCCACGAGCGCCCCAAGGTCGTCATGACCGAGCTGGATTTTCCCACAGTGTTTTATCAGTGGATGGTCAAGCGCAACCCCGAGATCGAGCTGATCTTCCTCGAGAGCGAGGACGGCATCTCGGTTCCGATCGAGAAATTTGAGAACGCCATCGACGAGCGGACGGCGCTGGTGAGCACGTCGCGCGTCTTCTTCACCACGGGCTACATCCAGGACATTGGGGCCATCACGGAGCTGGCCCACGCCCAAGGCGCCCAGGTGTGCGTCGACGATTACCAAGGAACGGGCCAAGTTCCCATCGACGTCCGGCAGCTTAACGTCGACCATCTCGTCACGGGTGGATTGAAGTGGCTGTTGGGCGGGCCAGGGATCGCGTTCCACTACGTCCGGGAAGAACTCATCGAGCGATTGGAGCCGACCATGACGGGCTGGTTCGCCAATGCCCATCAGTTCGAGTTCAAGCCGCAAACGTTCGCGTTCCGCGACGACGCGACCCGGTTCGAGCAAGGGACGCCGGCGCTGGCTCCCGTCTATGCCGCTCGGGGGGGCTTGGAGATCGTGCGCGAGATCGGCGTGGAGCGCCTCCGCGAGCGGACGAGCTATCTGACGACCGACCTCATCGAGCGCGCGCGCAAGCGTGGTTTCCGGCTCCGCGTGGCCGACGACGAATACGATCGGACGGGGATCGTCATGGCGGAAATGGAGGCGCCTGATCGGATGGTGAAGGCCTTGGCCGAACGGAATATCATCGTCGACTATCGCCCTGGGGCCGTGCGGATCTCGCCCTACTTCTACAATACGACCGAGGAGAACGAGCGGATTCTGGAGGCCATTGTGGCCATCCGGGCTGCCGATTCCGGCTGATCCAGAGCGACGGATCCCCGCTCCCCGACACGACCCGCCATCCAATCCCGTGTTTGCCCCATCCGATGCCATCCCCTTAGCCTTGGCCACGTGAGGGTCACGACATTCGACTGAAGCAAGCTACGCCAAATCCTGCAAGGGGAGGGAGCCGACCATGGCACTGACGATCAGCGCGATCAAGGCCGACGTGGGCAGCGTCGGCGGGCACACGCAGCCGAGTTCGACGATGATGGCGACCGTCCGCGACCGCATGCAGCAGGCGCAGGACGACGGCATCGTCGCCGATGCGCATACCTGGTTCACCGGCGACGACATTGCCCTGCTCATGGCCCACGACAAGGGCAAGGATCACGAGGCCATCCACGGCTTGGCCTGGTCGACCTTCGAGGCGGCCACGGAGGTGGCCCAATCGGAGAACCTCTACGGGGCCGGCCAGGATCTGTTGGAGGAAGCGCACACGGGCAACATCCACGGCTTGGGGCCCGGCGTGGCGGAGATGGAGATCGAGGTTCGCCACGGCGAGTCGTTTTTGGCGTTCGCCTGTGACAAGACCGAGCCGGGAGCGTTCAACCTGCCGCTGTATCTGTCGTTTGTGGACCCGATGAACACGGGCGGGCTCATGCTCAAGCCGAAGCTGAAGAAGGGGTTTGCCTTCCACGTCATGGACGTGGAGCCCCATGCCGACGGGCGCGTCATCCGCCTCGACACGCCCGAGGATATCTACAACCTGGCGGCGCTGCTGCGCGACGATCATCGCTTCGTGGTGGAGCGAATCCTCTCCCGGCACGACGGATCGCAGGTGGTGGCCGCCAGCACCAGTCGTCTCCACAACATCGCCGGCAAGTACGTCGGCAAGGACGACCCGATCATGACCGTGCGCGTGCAGCAGAACTTTCCGGCCCCGGAGGAGGTCACCCAGGCCTTTACGCGGGCGCATTACGTGGGCGGCAACACGCGTGGATCGCACAACATGCCGCTCATGCCCGTGGCGGCGAACACCTCCGCGGCGACCAACTTCTGCATTCCCATGGTCTCCTGTCTGGCGTTTTCGGTCACCGAAGCGGGCCAGTTGAGTGAGCCGGTGGATTACTTTGGCCACGCCTGCTTCGACCACGTCCGGGAGAAGGCCTATCAAAAGGCCGAGGACATCCGGATGCAGGGGTTTGCCGGGCCGGCGATGCTGCCGATGCAGGAGCTCGAGTACGGCGGCATCACCGAGACGCTCGACGAGCTCGAGCCGCGCTTCGGGGCACCGGTGGATTGACGACCTTGGCGATTACCGGCCGTGGATCGTCCACCCGGCGCACTCGAACTGGTCCGCGGCTTCCTGCGCCAGAACGCCGGTCGTCACGGTCGGCGGGGTGGTGAACGCCGGCGCGTACTTTACCAGGCCCTCATCTTGGAGGATGTTCCAGCGCGAGTAGCCGCCCATGTCCGGAGACGAGAGCGCGAAGACCACTTCCTTGAGCTTGAGTTCGCGGATCATAAAGCTGCACATCGGGCAGGGCTCGCAGTTGGAGTAGATGACACAATCCGATAGGTCGGTTCTGTCCAGCTGGCGTTGGGCGCGTCGCATTCCCTCAACCTCGGCGTGGGCGGTCACGTCGCCGGCGTTGACGCGGTTGCGGCCTTCGACGACGGTCTCGTTATTCTGAACGATGACTGACCCGAATGGGTGGTCACCAGCGTCGATTGCCTCCTGAGCAAGTTCAATGCAGCGTCGGACAAACGGCTCGTGCGCGGAAGCGTCCATTTCATCACCCATCGGTTGCCGTTGGATCCAGCGCTCGAATCCGTTGACGGACGTCGTCGGGCAGGGGGGCTTTCTGGCGATTGGCGTAGTCGTAAGCGACGATGACGCCCTCGCCCTTGGCGGCAATGTCATCGTGGGCTTCGCTGTAGATCTCGTACGCCATCGTGAACCGATCATCCTCGACTTCGCTCACCCGCGCGCCGACGTGGATCGTGTCCGGATAGGTCAGAGGCCGTCGGAACCGACAGCTCGTTGAGGCCAGAATGGGGCCGACGTCCGACGGCTGGGACGATTCGCCGAAGGCGATCCGTTCAAAATAGGCCAAACGCGCCGTCTCGAAATAGCGGAAGAAGACCGTGTTGTTGACGTGGCCGAAGGCGTCCATCTCGCCCCAGACGACCGGGAGTTGGACGAGGACCGGAAAGTCTTGCAGACGATTCGTCATCTCGATCGCTGAGCGGCCCGATTGAGCTCAGCCGACGCTGGCCCGCGCGGACGTCACGGTGTTGTTCAACAGCATCGTGATCGTCATGGGTCCGACGCCGCCGGGCACGGGCGAGATATGGCCCGCCACGTCCTTGGCGTCGTCGAAGTCGACGTCGCCCTTGAGCACGTAGCCTTTCTCGTTGTCCGCGTCCACCCGGTTGGTGCCGACGTCGATGACGACGGCGCCGTCCTTGACCATGTCGCCGGTGATGAGCCCCGTCTTGCCCGCGGCGACCACGAGGATGTCCGCGTCGCGCGTTGCCGCCGCCAGGTCCTTCGTTCGCGAGTGGCAGATGGAGACCGTCGCCTGCTTGGCCAACAGCAGCATCGCCACCGGCTTGCCGACGATGACGCTTCGGCCGATCACGACCGCGTTTTTGCCTTCGATGTCTGTGCCCGTCGACTCGATCAGTTCGATGCAACCCGCCGGCGTGCAGGGAATGAACCGGGGCAACTCGTCCCAGCGTTTGGCCGACATCAGGGCGCCCAGGTTCATGGGATGGAACCCGTCGACGTCCTTGTCGGTGTCGACCGCGTTCAGGATGACGTCCTGGTCGATGTGGTCGGGCAAGGGGAGCTGGACGAGGATGCCATGGACTTCATCGTCCTCGTTCAGCTCATGGATCAAGCCAAGCAGCTCATCTTGGGAAATATCGGCCGGCTTCTCGATCTTTTGGGAACGAATGCCGACCTTGGCGCAGGCCTTTTCCTTCATGCGCACGTAGACGTGGGAGGCCGGGTCCTCGCCGACGAGCACGGCTGCCAAACCGGGGGTCACGCCGTGTTGGTTCTGGAGGCCTTCGATTTCTCGGGATAACTCGCTCCGAATTGATTCTGCCACCTGTTTGCCGTCGATGATCTCGCCCATGGACGTATCCGCCTTTCCTTCAAAAGGGTTTGCCGGAGTGTAATCGACGAGATTTCGCCGAGGCAAAGGCATCGATCATGCGCATTCGTGAGGGAAATGGACTTCATGGGGGGGGCAAAGGAGACCCTCGTTGTGAGTTCGGAGAAACAGCAATGGGGGTGGGCCCGGCAGGACTCGAACCTGCGACTCCCTGGTTAAAAGCCAGATGCTCTGCCAACTGAGCTACGGGCCCCAATCAGACTGCTAAAAGCTTAGCGCACGGGCATACGACCCTTCAACTCAGCCGTCGGATTCGTCGTTGAACTCGCGCGTCTCGCAGTTGAACGCCGTGGCGCCGCGCTCGGTGCCGTCGGGATCGCCATAGCGGCAGCGGTCGACAAGCTCGCCGTCGGCATTGCGAAGATGCACGGTGTCTTCGCCATTGGCCCACATCGGCGTTCGGGCGCACCAGTGTAGCTCTGACGAGCTGTCCTTGCCGCATCCCGTAAAGACCTTCAGTGTTTCACCCGAGCGCAGCACGGACTCGTCCGGAAATTGATAAATGTGGCTGGTCACGCCGCGGTCGCCGAGCTCGTCCATCAGCGTCCACCCGCTCAGGTCGACGGCCTGATCGCCGGCGCGCAGCTCAACCCATTCGCCGTTCTTGGTCTCGATGTCGTCGCCCTCGGCGTCATAGTGGACCCACAAAATGTCGACCGGCCCGGTGGGGGACGGGTCCGGTTCGGGGTCGGGTGGTTCGTCTTGGGTGTCGGAGCCGACGGTGATCTTGCGGCGCGAACGGCTCGACGCTCCCTCTTCGTCGAGGACCGTCAACGTTACGTTGAAGGTGCCCTCAGAACCGTACTGGTGCGTCACTGTCTCGCCCTGTGCGCTGGTTCCGTCACCGAAGCTCCAGTTGTACTGGGCAAGGCGGCCGTCGGGATCGCTTGAGCCCGAGGCGTCGAAGCGGATCGTCTCGTCGACCGACGGGCGCTCCGGGGCAAACGTGAACGTGGCCTGCGGGTCGCGGTTGGCCGCTGCGGAGTCGTCTTCATCCTCGCCATCGCCGTCCTCGCCGCCAGCTCTTCCCGATTCGGATTCGTCGCAGGCGCTCCAGAGGCCCAACTTCGACGATCGCGCCTTGGCCTCGAGGCTCTGCAACACGTCCGCATAGCGGGTGTTCGGCGCCATGGCGTCGCGGCTCTTCGCACGGGCCATGCCCTGCGAGATCATGGTGGCGTTGACCATGGTGAGCCCCTGCGGATCGAGATAGACGTAGGCGAGCAGGGCCCCATCGGCGTCGCGTCGCCGCTCGTCGAACTCGAGCCAGACGGTCCGGTTGAGGACGAGGTCGCGGTTGTAGAGCGACGATTCGGGGCCGAAACAGGTTGAGGACGAGGCCGACGGCGCGTCGACCCCGATATAGCGGATCGTCTCCACGTTGCCGTTCTCCAAAAGGGCACGAATCTGGTCGCCGTCGAAAGCGCGGGACACCTTTGCCCGCATCGTTGGTGGCGGCTGGGGCGGCAGGGCGCTCGCGCCCACGACCAGCCCCAGCCCCAAGACCGTCACAACGAGAAAGCGTCGCGCCCAGGCGCGTCCGACCATCCGTCGACGTCACCCATCCGTGTTCACGAGCCGCAGCGGCTGCTCAGGTTATCGGACAAGTTCGTGCCATTGCCAGAGATCCGGTTGCCCTTGCAGGCGACCGTGGCGACGTCGTTGGCAAACAGCCCGAACTCGCCGTTGCTCTTGATCTGCGTCTCTCGGATGCTGCCGAGCGAGTTGAGCACGCGCAAACCGTCGGCTTGATTCCCGGCGATGACGCCTTGGATGATCGTCAGTGCCGAGCTGTTGAGCGCCGTGACGCCGTGGCTTGCGTTGTCGCGAACTCCGACTTCACGGAAGCTGGCGCTGGATCCGTCAAGCATGGCGCCGACCTTGCCGTTGCCCTGGACCGTGCCGCCGATCATGAGCAGGGCGCTGCGCTTCACGATCGCCAAGCCGGAGCCGTTGTTGTTCTGAATGTTGCTCTGGCGCAGGCTGGACACGGCCCCTTCCAGCCGCATGCCGCCGGTCTCATTCTCGAGGATCTGGGCGTCGCGGAATCGGACGGCCGTGCTGTTCTTGGTGAACAGGCCCCATCCGCCGTTGCCCTTGATGCGACTGCCTCGCACGCTAGCGGGCGTGTTGAGCAAGCGGAGCCCGTCGCTCGGATGCCCCGTGACGGAGCTGTCCACGAGCGTCACCGTGGCGTCTTTGGCGTCGATGCCGCGTTCGCCGTTGTTCTGGATGCGGCTCCCGTTGAGCACGTCGGCGGAGCTGGAGGCCAAGATCAGCCCGGCGCCCTCGTTGTTGCCCACGGTGCTGGCGTTGATCCCCACGGTCGCTTCCGTGGCACGCACGCCGACGCCGCCGTTGCCCGTGATCTCGCTTCCCTTAATGTCGAAGGAGCTGTTGGTCAAGCTGACACCGGCCTTGGCGTGACCGGCGATCGTGCTGTCGCTGACCGACATCGTCGAAGCCTCGACCAACAGGCCGACCGTGCCGCTGCCCGTGAGCTGGCTCGTGCGGATGTCGGCCTTCGACGAACTCGTGAGCACGAGGGCCTCCTGCGGATGGCCGGCGATCGTCGTCGCGCTGAGGCTGACGGTGCTCTCTTTAGCGTCGATCCCGCGCTTGCCGTTGTTCTGCACGGTCGAGTCGCGCAGATCCACGGAGCTGTTAACCAAGCTGACGCCGTCTTTCGGATGCGAGGCGAGCGTGATGCCGATCAGCGTGATGCGGCTCTGGTCCGTGGCGTTGACGCCGAAGCCCTGGTTGTTCTGGATCGCCCCGCCCGTGTAGGTCCCGGAGGAACGCACGAGCGTGATGCCGTTGCCGTCGTTCGCCTTGATCTCGGTCTGTCGGAACGTCAGTTTGCCATCGGTGGCGCTCAAGCCCGCTGCGCCGTTGCTCTCGATGATCGTGTTTTGCAGCTTGGCCGACCCGTTTGTGACGACGACGCCCTCGGCATTGTGCCCGGAGATCCGCACCGTCTGGGCGCCCTTGCTCACCACGTCCGTGGTCAGCGAGGCCTCCTCGACGCGGACCCCGACCCCGCCATTGTCCGTGATCTGCGTGCTTTCCAGCACGGCTGCCGAATCAACAAGCACGACGCCGTCCTGGCTGTTGTTGGCGAACGTGCTGCGCTCATCCGAGAGCGTGGAACGGTTTTTCGCGCGAATTGCCACGCCGCCGTTGTTCTCGATCGTCGATTTGGTGAAGTCGGCCACGGAGTTGTCCAGCACGACCGCATCCTGGGAGTGATCGCTGAACGTCGTGCTCCGGATCGTCAGTTGGGAGTTCCCGGCTTGCACGGCGCTGCCGCCGTTGGAGGTGAGCTGGCTCGACTTGAACGTGGCCGAGCTGTCGGTCAGCTCGACCCCGTTGGCCGAGTTATTGGACAGCTCGCTGTTGGTGAGCAGCAGTTCGGAGCTTGACCCGCCGGAGACGCCGCGCTGCCCATTGTCCGTGATCTGACTGTTCGTGAGATCGAGCTTGGTGTTGGTCAACCTCGCGCCGTCGCCGCCGTTGCCGGTGATCGTCATCGTCTGACCGCGCATGATCGAGTCGGTCGCGGTTAGGCCCGTCTGGTCGTTGTTGGCGATGCGGCTGTTCTTGCCCTCGACGGCGCTATTGACCAGCAACAGTCCGTGCTTCGGGTGGCCCGTCACGGCGCTGTCGGCGAGCAGCTTGATGGCGCTGTTGTCGGCATTGACGCCGCTCTTGCTGTTGTTGATCACTTGCGTTCCTTGCAGGTCAGCGGAGGAATCGACGAGCTTAATGCCACCGCTCGGATGCTTTTGCACCTTTGAGTTCTCAAAGACGGCGCGTGAGCGTGACGCCGCATCGAGGCCCCATCCGTTGTTGTTCGCGAGCGTCGTGCCGTTGATCGTCGCTTGGGAGCTGCGCAGGACGACGCCGTGATTCGAGTTTTGGCCCACGGTGCTGTTAGTCAGCGTGATCTTGGCGCGGGTCGCGCTGAGACCGACGCCGCTGTTGTTCGTCACCTGGGACGAGGACAACTCGGCTGAGCTCTTGGCCAGTTTCAGGCCATCGCCCCCGTTGTTCGCCACTTTGCTTTTGGAGAGGCCACTCACGGAATCCTTTGCGGAAATACCGTGACTGTTGTTGTTCTGGATCTGGCTGTTGGACATCTCCAACGCGCTGTTCGACAGCAGGATACCTTCCTTCGGATGGCCGCTTACGAGGCTTTCCACGGCCTCCACCGTCGAATCCGTCGCGTCAATGCCCGTGACGCCGTTGTTTGTCACCTCGGTCTTGTTCATATCGGCCGTGGAGTTGAGCAACTGAAGCCCTTGCTGACCATTGGCGTCAACCGTGCTCTCGGCCAGCCGCACCGTGGAAACTTCGGCACCCAGACCTCGGGCCTCGTTGGACTTGATCGTGCTCGTGGTGATCTCGGCCGAGCTGTTCGCCAAGGTCATGCCGTCGTCCGGATGACCGGACACGAGCGTGTCGTCCATGGTGAGCCCCGAGTTGTTGAAGCCGTGAACGCCCTTGTTGCCGTTGTTCGTGATCTCGCTGGAGAAGATGTCGGCCGTGCTGTTGGCGAGCTCCACGCCCGTTCGGCCGTTGCCGTCGACCACCACGGCCGTGATGGCGATCTTGGAGCTCTGCGAACCGATGCCGCGGCCTTCGTTATTGATGATCTCGCTGTCGCTGATGTCGCCGGAGCTGTTGTCGAACGCCATGCCGTCATCCGGGTGCTTGGAGATAACGCTGCCGTCGCCGACGATGACGACCGACGTTGTCGCATTGATGCCTTTGCCGCTGTTGGCAGTAATGGTTGTCGAGGCGACGTCCGTGGATGCGTTAATCAGATTGACGCCATCCTTGCCGTTGCCCTTGATCGTGCTCCCCACGACGACCGAGCGGGCCTGCTTCGACTCGCTTATGCCGTAGCCGCCGTTGTTGGCGATGGTTGAGTTGCTCATGTCCAACAGGGAGTTGGTGAGCGCGACGCCGTCCTTGGCGTTCTGGGAAATCGTGCTCTTGAAAACGGCAGCGCTGGCGTCTGTGGCTTGGACCCCGAAGGCGCCGTTCTTGGTGATCTGGGTGTTGGAGATGTCGGCGGCGGCGCTGCCCTGCAGCGTCACGCCGTCGGTGCCGTTCTCGGTGATCTGGGTGCCCTTGGAGGTGATCAGCTGAGCGCCGCCCTTGGCCAGGACGCCTCGGGCACCGTTGGTTCGCACGGTGCTGTTCTTGACCTCGACGGCGGCATCACTCAAGACCACGCCGTCGTTCGGATGATCGAAGACGACGCTCCCCGAAGCGATGATGACGTCGGCCTTGGCCGTGGCGCGCATGCCCACGCCCTGATTGACCGAAATCTTGCTGCCCTCGATGCGGGCCTTGCTGTTGACGGTGTTGACGCCGTCATCGGCGTTGTTCTTGACGGTGCTGTTGACGATGCTCAGCTCGGATTGGGATTCGGCTCGGACCCCGTAGCGTCCGTTATTGGCGATCGTGCTGTCGGTGATCGTTGCCTTGGCTTTCACCAATAAGACACCGTCTTTGCCGTTCTCACTGACCTCGCTGCCGGTGAGCGTCAACTCGGACTTCGGCGCGTCGACGCCGTTGGCCTGGTTGGTGCGCAGCGTGCTGTTCTGAATCTCGGCGGACGAGCCGTCGAGCAGCAGCCCGTTCTGGCCGTTGGTGTCCACGTTGCTGCTCGCCATGCTGAGCGAGGTGTTCGACGTCGCTCGGATGCCGTTGACGTCGTTGCTCGTGATCGTGCAGTCGGTGATTTCGGCGGTTGCGCCTTCCAACCGGACGCCGTCTTTGGGATGTTCGGTGACGGTTGAACCGCTCATCGTCATCGTCGACTTCTGCGTGACGAGGACGCCGACCCCGTCGTTGGCGCGCAATTCGCTGCCGGTGATCTCGGCCTGGGAGTTCTGAAGAACCACGCCGTCGCCGGGTTGTTCAAGAACCCGGGAGTTAGCAAGCGTCAGTTGGGAGTTCTCCGCGGTGACGCCGCTGCCGGCGTTGCCGGTGATGAGCGTGTCGGCGAGCGTCGCTGTGGAGTCCTGCACGAAGACCGCGCCTTCCGGATGCCCGGTCACCTCGCCGCCGTTGTAGGTCAGCTCGGAGCCGTTGCTCACGCGAAGGCCGATCCCCGCGTTGTCGACGATGCGCACGTCGCTGAACGTGCCCACGCTGTTTTCCAGGATGACGCCGTTGGTGCCCTGCTTGGTGAACAGGACGCCGGAGATATCAAGCTCGGCATTGACCGCCCGCAGGGCAAAGCCGGCGTTTTCGCGAATTTCGCCGCCGTCGTAAGCCAGCGCCGAGTTCTTCACGAGGATGCCGTCGCCCGGATTCGCGCGAATGGTGGAGTTCTGCACGGTGACGTCCGAGTCGTTGGTGATCTGGATGCCGTTGATCTGTTGATCCTCGGTTTCGGTGACGGGCTTGGGGATGGTCACCTTCTTGAGGGTGGCGCTGCTGGCAGAGATCTCAATGCTGCGCCCGATGTTCTCGATCAGCTTCATCTGTTCGAGAACGATCGTTTCGCTGTCCTTGATGACGATGCCCCCGCCCCCAGGCTTCGTCTCCAGGGTCTCCGGATCCAGGATCTGGCCGCTGCGGACGTTGATCCCTTTGATCGTGATCTTGTTCGAGTTGGCGACCGTGACGGTTGGTTTGTCGGAGTCGGCACGGACGGTCACGGTGCCCGGGTTCTGCGCGCGGATCGTGATGTTTGACTTATTGGCGATCCGAATCGTCTCCCGATAGGTGCCGGGGGAGACGACAATGACGTCGCCGGAAAACGCCTGTTGGATCGCGCCGCTGATCGATCCGGCATCCCCCGGCACGGAAATGGTACGGGCCCAGACCGGTCCGGCGCTGAGCAGTCCGATCATCAGGATGCCGATCCCGACGATCAGCATCCCTTGAGCTCGGCGTGACAGCGGTTTGCGCATGATGGTCCTCCTTGATTGATTGCCCCTCTCGATGGGTTCCCCCGTAGTGAATGGAGTCTAGTCATCTTGGTTTCTGATTGCAACAAACAGGTAGGGGATTTTCGCCTCTCAACGGGAAATTATCGGCGAAGCGCCGTCACTGGCTGTGTCGATCGGGACGTCGTGCAGTGCCCCTCATCCCTTACAGACCAGAATGAACGACTGGCGGAACTCGTCGCTTGCGGCGAAACCGAGCGCCAATCTCGCTCCCCAGATCAGAACGCGCCATGAGGCTAGTTCATGAGCTCGCGGCGCGCGCCGCATAAGGGACGTGAGCACGACGAACTCGTCCACGCCGCCAAGCTTGGACACGATAAGATCACAGACGCCAGATGCACCCGCCGCGAGCGAGGGATATGCGCCAGTTTGGGAATCAGTTCGGCCCAGGCCGAGGCCGGGGCTCGGTAGACAAATGGGAAAAGGACGCTCCGCATGCGTCCGTGGAGGTGAATACCGGGGGTCGGTTGGAACCCCGTGTCCTTGTCGTGGCGACCTACCGTGCGCTAGCGTGCTTGCGATCGATCGTGAGACGGCAGCATGGACGTTGGGCGCTTGCGGTACTCGTCGGCTTGCTCACTGCGATGGCGGTGGCGCCGACTGGCGACGCCGAGGTGAAGATAGGCGCCGGGGCCGGCGTGATCGGCAATGAGGGCGCGCCGGTTGCGCGTCTCGCGATCGACGTCTTGCCGCTGTGGTTCATTACCGCGGCCATGGACACCGAGGTCTGGCTCGTTCCGGACGGCGGTCCGTGGCTGATGCCCTTCCTGACCGTCAGTGCGCCGTTGTTGTTCGAAGCGACCGTCGGCGTCGCACCTCTGTTCGACCTCAGGGAGCCGCGTGAGTCCGTGCCGCCGAGTGTCGCCGCACTGAAGGCGGGCGTCAATGCGCCCGTGGGGCCGCTGGCGCTTTTTGGGGAAGCGATTTTCTTCATATCGCCCGGCGAGGGCGTCCCCTCGAGTGTGGCGGAACTGGGCCGACCCATCTTTGCCTTTGGAGTGACTATCGAGTTCTAACTATGGAGTTACGCGAGCGCCAGCAACAGATTGCCAAGTTTATCAACGAGCACGACCTCGATCGCGGATCGATGGTCTGGATGCTCGACCTGGTCTCTGAAGTCGGCGAGCTTTCCGACGAGCTTCTCCAGGATTCGGAGTACGGCGAGACGCCGCTGCACGCTGGGCGCGAGTGGATGGAAGAGCTCGGCGACGTGATCTTTTCGCTAACCTGTTTGGCCAATCAGACCGGCGTGGATCTCGATGACGCCCTGGAACGGGCCCTCGGCAAGTATCAGCGCCGCGTCGAGGACACGGGCGAACTCGGCCCAGGGCCGGCTCGTTAGGCTCATCGCGGGGCGTTCAGACACATCGTGCCCGGCTCAGGCCGGCACTGGCACTGGCGAAACTGGTAGTACGTCGGGGAAACTTCGACGATAAACGGCTCGACCAGGTCGGCCAGTACTTCGGCAAACTGCGGGTCGTCGTGGGGAATCGGCACGCGATGGAACTCGATCCCGCGCTCGTCCGCGACCTCGCGGAGCTCGATGTCGAGCTCGGACAGCGTCTCGCTCTGCTCGTGCATGAAGCTGACCGGCTCCACAACGACCCTTGAGGTCCCCAACTCCGCGACGACGTCGTCAACCTCGGGCTGAGTCCACTTAATGCCCCGGTTGGAATGGTTCTGATAGCCGAGCTCCGAGGTCGAGACGCCGAGGAGCTTTGCCATGGCATCGCAGTATTCCTCGACGTAGGTTACGTAGCGGAACCCCTTCTCGACGTAGTGGATCGGCGTCCCGTGGGCGGAGAAGACGAGCGCGGTGTCGGGATCCTCAAGCGCGAGGCCGCGGTCGGCCACGAATTGGCGGACGTTGTCCACCCGCAGACGCGTGTAGCCCGGATGTCGGTGCCACCCAGTAATCTCCTGGGCGGGCACGTTCCAGTTTCGCTCCGCCAAAGCCCGCTGCAACTCGCTCAAGGCCGCGACGGTCGTCGACGGGCCGCAGTGCGGATACACGGGAACGGCGACGAGCTGATCCACCCCCGCCGCTTGGGCGGTTTCTACCATATCCTCAACGAAGGGCGGCGTGTACTGCATGCCGACGAACGTCTCAACGTCGAAGCCGCGTTCGGTCAGTGCTGTCTTTAACAGACGGGCTTGCTCCTCACACTGCGGATTATGGGGAGATCCGCCGATGGCTTCGTATTCCTCAATCAGCCCTGACGCGCGCCGCTCCGCCAGCTCGCAGGAGCGCTGCCACCGGGCTTCGTCCGTGTCGGCATCCTCCAAAACGGCGTTGGTGTAGAAGATCCGGGCGAGGAAGTCGACGATCGTCTCGCGCGAGATGTCATGCGGTTCGCCGAAGTTGAGCAGACAGATTCCAGCGGTCATGGGCGATTCCTTTCCTTCGGGGATCCGGGTGCTGTGTCCGTCCAGATGGGCTGATCTTACCGCGGTCGAGGCCGCGAATCATCCGAGCAGTTTCAGGCATTCGTCGAGGGGGCGATGGACGCAGGTGAAGATCGGGGTGTCGCGCTCCGTGTAGCGCCGCGCTTCCGTGTTGCGCAGTGCGATGACGAGGTCCTGGAAGTCGACCAGCTCGTCGGTCTCGTAGACGACGATGAACTCCTGATCGTCCAGCCCCGTCGAGTACGCCAACACTTGCCGGACGGAAGGGAATTGTTTCCCCACTTTGATGTGCTCGTTCATCATGCCTTGGCGGGCCTGTTCGCTCATGAGGTACCAGTCGATCGTCTTGGTGAAGGGATAGACGATGAGGTAACGCTCGTGGTCCTCGACGTCGATGGCCTGTTCCTGAGAGCTCGGCCGCCGAACGTAGCGGGATTGGCGCACCCGACCGAGCATCGAATGGGTGACCTCGAGGTAGCGGCCGAGGCCGGTCCCCATGACCTCGCCGATGAAGTCCTGAATGCGCTCGGGGCCGTCGGCCCAGTTCCACAGCAGCAACTCCGAATCGGGTTTCATGCCGACCGTGCTGTAGGGGAAGGTGTCCATATCCTCGAACGAGGCAATGGCGCTCTGGAGCTCCTGTCGTGCTTGAGCGCGCTCGTCCTCCGGCAGACGCCGCCAGCTCGGGTCGGCCTTGAAAAAGGTGAACTTGAGCCAGGGGAACTCGAGCGCGTGATCTTGGGCGTTGGACGAGCTCATGGGGCCCTCCTTGAGGCAGATTGCTCACTTTGCTCAGAGTCCTGGACACCGAACAACGCCGCAATGGCGTCCCGGTCCAGGCCATGGTCGTTCCCGACCCAATCCTTAATCCGAGTGGTCGGGTCGTGCAAGAGCTTGTTCATCAGGCGTCGAGACAGCTGCTCCACCAGGGCCTCTTGATCGGGATCGTCAAGCTGGAGCCGTCGGAGCGTCGACTGGAGTTCGTCGTCGCGAATCGCCTCGGCCCGGTCGCGCAGGGCGCGAATGAGGGATGCGGCGTCACGTTCCTTAAGCCAGGCGTCGAAGCGATCCACCTCGGCCGCAATCATTCGTCCGATGGGCTCGACTTCCGCTTGACGTCGTTCGCGATGCGCTTGGACGATGTCTTGAAGGTCGTCGACGTTGTGGAGCTCGACGTCCGGACGCTGAGCGACATTCGCCTCGACGTCGCGCGGCAGCGCCAGGTCGACGATAACCAACGACGGAGGACAGTCTTCCGCTGATCGCGCCTCGTCGACATGAGATCGATCCACAAGCGTCCGCGGCGACCCACTGGCACTGATGACGAGGTCAACGTCCTCGAGCGCGCTCGGCAGATCGTCCAAAGGCCAAAACGTGGCATTGTAACTCGCTAGGAGCGAGTCGGCGGTCTCGCGACTTCGGTTGGCGAGACGAACCTCTTGGACGCCGCGTTCGTTGAGGCGCCGCGCCGCAAGCCCTCCGATCTTGCCCGCGCCGACAATCAATGCCGTCCTGCCGACCAGGGATCCGAGGCGCTGCTCTGCTTGATCCACGCCGATGGACGCCATGGAGACGGGATAGCGGTTGATGTCGGTCTCCGTGCGTGCTCGTTTGCCTAGGCGGATTGCCTGACGGAACAGTTGGTGCAGCACGGGGCCGATCGTGTCCTGCGCTTCCGCTTGCTCCTTGGCCCGTTTCACCTGATGCAGGATCTGTGACTCGCCGAGCACGAGTGAATCCAGGCCGGTGGCGACGCGGAACAGATGTTCGCCCGCCGCGCTGCCCTGATGGAGATAGCTCGCGGTCTGCAGGCACGTCGCGTCCATCCCGCCCAGCCGGCTCAGTTCAGCGGTGAGATCCTCCCAGATCCAGGACATGTCGCGTTCGGTGACCCCATAGATCTCGATCCGGTTGCAGGTGCTCAGTAGGACGGATTCGTGCTCGTCTCCCAGTGGGAGCGGGGGGAGCGATGAGCCCTCACCGGAGGCGCCAAGCGCGCGCATGAGACGTTCGCGCGCCTCGACCGAGTCGCTGCGATGGTTTAAGCCCCAGACGAAGATCGATTCCATGCTCAAGATGTGGCCGTTGGCTATTCGACTCAACGGTCGAAAGTAGACTAGCAAGTCGAACGCGGACATGCAATCGTCGGACTATCTGAGTCCCTCCGCCGAGTGGTAAAAAAGTCGAAGGATCAAACCCGGTAAGGAGTGGACGCCCATGCCCCGCTGGCTCGTCGCAGTTGTTTGGGTGGCCGTTCTCGGCGTTGGGCTGCTGACAAGTGGCGCGTTGCCGGTTGACATTCCAAGTTTGGCATCGTCATCGGGGTCAGCGCCGGCCGTTTGGGAGCGTGAGGTGCGGTTTGAGGGCGGTGACGGCCTCACGTTGGCCGGTACGCTGACCGTCCCGACAACAACAGATGTCGAGCCGCCGGTCGTGGTGATGCTCCACGGCTCGGGACCGATCGACCGCGATGGGAATGCGCCCGGCTTAGCGCTCGACGTCTTCCGACAGTTGGCTGACCCTCTCGCCCAAAACGGCATCGCCAGCCTTCGCTACGATAAACGAGGTGTTGGAAAGAGCGAAGGGAGCTTCGACGCCGCCTGCATGTCGGATCTCGTTGCCGACGCACGGTCCGCTGTCCAATTCGTCAAAGCTCGCCCTGAGATCAACTCCGAGCAGGTCTTCGTTCTTGGCCACAGCGAGGGCGGCACGCTCGCCCAGATCGTGGCGACGAGAGCCTCTCTGGCTGGATTGATTCTGATTGCGGCACCGGCACAGCCGCTCGGCAAGGTTATCACATGGCAGCTACAACAGACGCTTAAGGAACAAGGGGCACCGGACTCCCAAATTGAAAGCGAATTGAACAAGCAGCGACGTTTCAATAAGTGGGTCAAGCGGACCGAGGGCAAATGGGGCAACTACACGTTAAAGGACGTGCAAGACGCCGTCCCCGGGTTCACGGCCCGCGAATGGCTCAGCGCCCAATCGTTTCCGCTCTGCTGGTACCGCGAACACTTCAACCATGACCCATTGTCGACGATACGCAACATTGAGGTGCCCGTCTTGATCGTTCACGGCCAAAACGATCGCCAAGTCCCACCGCCAGCTGCCCATTCGCTTGCCCAAGCAGGCAAGGATGCGGGCAACGACGACGTCCAGGCCCGAGTGTTTTCAAATCTAAACCACGTGTTGCGCCGTGACCAGGATAAGGCATTGGGAAATCGCCATCTGGATCGGCCCGTCGACGAGCGCGTACGCCAGCTGATCGTCGGGTGGCTGACGGAACAGACGCGCTGATCCCTCACGTGCGGGGGGAAGCGGATCGCGATTGCTCCGCTTCCATCTCCTCGCGCATCTGCTGATACATGCGCCGCAGGAAAGCTTGGCGGTCTTCGGCTTTCACGAGGTCGCTCTTGCCCTGCATGACGATATGGAACGCGAAGGGGCTGGGATGCGAGCTAATGCGACCCGCGATCTCGATCTCCCCTTGGCGAATCTCGTCCAGGATCTGCTCGGCGTGGGTCACGTCCATGGCGTCCTCCATGACTTCGCGGTAGGCCTCGCGCAGCACGGGGAAGCGCTCGTCCATCGCCTCGACGGCGCTCTGGAGGATCATGGCTTTGACCTGCTGACGCCCGACCGATTTCTGTTGCCCTTTGTAACGCTTGAGGATCATGAGCGAGCGCGTGGCGCAATGTCGGAAGCGCCGTCGAAGAATTTCGCTATTGTCCAGAGCATCCTTGAGTGCCGTGCGAAGGTCGCGCTCTCTGAGCAGCTCGAAGGCGCTCATCACGCGGACGTGGCCCTCGTAGGCGACGTAGAAGCCGTGATCGGTGATGCCGACCTCGACGTCCTTGTCCTCCCGGCGTGCGATGAGCCAGGCGATCGCCCGGCTGAGCGCGTCGTTGACGCGACGGCCGAACAGCGAATGGAAAATGACCCACGTTTTGACGGGGCCCTTATAGCGATCCGGCTCGAGCTCTTCCTCGTAATATTCGACGAGGATTTTGTGACGATGGGGGATTTCCGCGTCTTGGTGCTGCTCAGCAACGTAGTTGTAGAACGACTCGATGCCGCGTTCGTCCAGGCTGAGCTGGGCCCGCAGATAGGCTTGGACCTGTTCGGCCGTCTGGCCTTGCTCGAATCGTTCCGCCAGTTCAGTGCGGATCGATTGGATGTCGCAGGCGAGGCCGAAGCTGAGCGGCAGCATCTCGGAAAACCACGACGGCACCGTCGGCGACTTGCCACCGGCGGGGGCGACTTGGGCCGTCATGCCGCGGGCATAGTTGAACTGATACGTGTCCCCGCCGAGGACGAAGACGTCGCCCTTGCGCAGCATCTCCAAGAACGACTCCTCGATGCTGCCGACGGCGCGATTACCGATTTTGACCGTCACGTAGGACTCGTCCGGAATGGTGCCGACGTTGGTAAGATACAGCACGCGCGCGAGACGGCCGCGCTTGCCGATCAGCTGCTTTTCGCGATCGTAGAAGATCTTGGCGTAGACTCGTCGGTCCTCCAGGGAAGCGTACTCGCCGGCCAGGTACTCCAGCACGCTCTCGAAGTCGGCCCACGACAGGGCGTGATAGGGGTAGCTGCGCGTGACGATCTCGTAGAGGTCGTCGGCCGCGATCCGGCCGTCCATGAGCACCCCGAAGATCTGTTGCGCCAGGACGTCTAGACAGTTCATGGGAAAGTGGAGCTCGTCCAATTGGTGCTCCAGGGCGCTCTTCATCATGACCGAGCACTCGACGAGCTCGTCGCGGTCGGTGACGAGGATACGGCCCATGACGGTATCGTGAAGGCGATGGCCACTTCGGCCGATGCGTTGGAGCGCGCGGGCGACGCTCTTCGGCGAGTTGACCAGCACGACCAGATCGATGTGGCCGACGTCAATGCCGAGTTCCAGTGACGTCGACGTGATCACGGCTTTCAAGTCGCCCGCTTTCAGGCGCTGTTCGATCTCGTGGCGGTGATCGCGGGAGAGGGAGCCGTGATGCGCGCCGATCTTGCCCTCGAAGCGGGGATAGCGGTCTTTCAAAATATGGACGATCCGCTCGGTTGCTGAGCGGGTGTTCGTGAACACGAGCGTCGTGCGATGCCCGTCGATCAAGCGGGCCAGCGTGTCGTAGAGGTTGGCGTTCAGCTGTTGAGCCGTCGTGTGAATAAAATCGTCCACTGGGCTCAGCACCTGGAGATCGAGCGGCTTCTCGAAGCGGGCGTCGACGATGGCGCAGTCGCGCCACGGGTCGTCGCCTTCGTCGAGCTCGCCGAGCACGGACCCGTGGCGGCGCCCGACCAAGAACTTGGCGACCTCGTCCAATGGGCTGATTGTGGCGGACAGCCCGATGCGGGTGACGTCGCGGTTGATCTTTTCCACGAGCCGCTCGAGCGACAGCGACAGATGGACGCCGCGCTTGTTCTCGGCGAGCGCGTGGACCTCGTCGACGATGATCCAGCGCAGATGTCGGAAATACTGGGCGAACTGCGGCGAGGTGAGCGTGATCGCGAACGACTCCGGCGTGGTGATGAAGATGTGCGGGGCCTGCTCGCGCATCCGTTGCTTGTGCGCATCGGAGGTGTCGCCCGTCCGGATGCCGACGCGGATTCCCAAATCGCGGTCGGCCACATGGCCGATGCCCTCGAGCGGTTCCTGAAGGTTGCGCTCGATGTCGTTGCCGAGCGCTTTCAGAGGGGAGATGTAGACACAGTAGATGCCGTTTTCCAGGTTGGCCTCGTCTGAACGTTGCGTCAGTTCGCTGATGATCGAGGTGAACGCGGCCAGGGTCTTGCCGCTGCCAGTCGGGGCCGAGATCAGGCAGTTACGGCCGTCGTGGATGTTCGGCACCGCGTGGCGCTGCGGCGGGCTGAACGAGCCGAATTGCGCCCGAAACCACTCGCGCACCCAAGGGTGGAGAAGCTTGAACAGCGTGTCGGCGTCGGTCGGGTGGGTCTGATGGTGGAGCATGAACCCCACCATGGTAGAGACCGTTCAATCGGAAGGCCAGCGGACAACTTTCAGCCCTACACGAGCCGTTCCCGTGTCGATGATCTCCAGTTTTTGCGCAGCGGCTTTGGACAAGTCGATGATCCGGCCGGGGATGAACGGGCCACGGTCGGTGATGCGGACGAGGACACTGTTGCCCGTTTTCAAATCGACGACTTTAACCCACGTGTCGAAAGGCAGGGTTTTATGGGCGGCCGTCATCTCATGCATGTTGTAGATCTCCCCGCTTGAGGTCCGCTGGCCGTGGAAGTCGGGCCCGTACCAGGACGCGGTTCCGACTTGGTCATAGCCCCAGCTTTGGCTCAAGCCGACGGTCAAGAACGCCACGAGCACGGCTGCGATGAGGGCGTCACGGGCCAGCATGGGGATCAACGGACAGCGCTCACGAGGCGATCAAGCAACACGTGGACCACGTTCGGGGCATAGAGGCCGGCGATGAGAACCCCGATCATCCGTGGCGTGACCCATTCCGGCGTCGTTCTGGGCAGCGTGAGCCCGACGTAGCTGAGTCCGACAGCCACCAGGCCGAAAACGATAGCCAGATAGGCAAGGCGTGTCAGGGGGCCGAACAGGAGACTATGGCTAGCACCGCGATGCTTGAAGGCCCGGGCGTAAGGGCCCCATATAAAACTGAGCGGTCCCCAGCGCTTGCGCGCACTGTTGGCTTCCAGGTCGAGGTCGGGGCTCAATAGCAGGCTGGCGAAGACGTAGGCACCCGCGAAGGCCCCGATCTCCGGTGGCGCAAACAGATCGCTGTAGAGGGCCCCGCCGATAATCAATGGCAGCGTGACCATTTCGACGCGTTGGTGGGTCGTTCCCGAAGGCATCCCGCTCGCTATCCTAGCGCCGTGACCGCTCTCCGACAGCGACATTCGTCCGCCACGCGGGCGACGCTTGACGGCCGCTGTCACCTCTTGTACAATACTTAGCAGTCATCTCTGATGAGTGCTAATACACCACTGCTAACAACCACGAAGGGAGGACCCATGGCGGAGAACCTCAAGCTCAAGCCACTCGCGGATCGCGTCCTGCTCCAGGAAGTCGAGGAAGAGGAGGAAGAGCAAGGCGGCATCGTGCTACCGGAGGAGGCGCGCTCGGATCAGAACCTCTTGCGCGCCCATGTGATCGCGGTCGGCACGGACAAGGACGAGATCGAGGTCAACGAAGGCGATACCGTCCTGATCGACAGTTTTTCCGGCCGGAAGTTTGAGGCCGACGGGGCGGACTACCGCATCGTGAAGGCCGAGGACATTCTCGCAATTTCCGAGGAGTAACAGGCTCAATCAGACAAGGAGGATCCTATGGCGGACAACTACAAAGAGGTCATTTTCGACGAGGACTCCCGCGAGCGACTGCTAAGCGGCATTGACCAGCTTGCGCGGGCCGTGCGCATCACGCTCGGGCCCCGCGGTCGCAGCGTGATCCTCGACAAGGAGTTCGGCGGCCCCAAGGTCGTCAACGACGGCGTCACCATCGCCGAGGAGCAGGAGTACGAGGACGAGTTCGAGAACATGGGCGCCCAGCTTGTCAAGCAGGTCGCCAAGGAAACCGAAGATTCCGCCGGCGATGGCACGACGACGGCGACCATTTTGGCCAATGCCCTGATCACCGAGGGCAACAAGAACATTACCGCCGGAGCCAACCCGATGTGGCTCAAGCGCGGCTTGGAGCGCGCTGCGCGCGCCGTTGCCGACGAGTTGGCCAAGCAGAGCCGCGAGCTGAGCAGCAAGGAGGAGATGGCCCGCGTGGCGACGATCTCCTCCAACGACGAGGAGATCGGCCAGATCATCGCCGACACGATGGAAGCCGCCGGCTCCGACGGGGTCATCACCGTGGAGGAGTCCGAGAGCATCGACACCTACTACGAGCTCGTCGAAGGGCTCCAGTTCGACCGCGGCTACCTCAGCCCCTACTTCGTGACCGACCAGGAGCGCATGGAGGCCGAGCTCAAGGATCCCTACATCCTGATTACCGACCAGGAGATCAAGCAGGCCCGCGACTTGGTGCCGCTTCTGGAGAAGATCTCCCAGGCCGGCAAGCCGTTGTTGATCGTCGCCCAGAACGTCGAGGGCGAGGCGTTGACGACGCTGGTCATCAACAAGCTGCGCGGTACGCTCGACGTCGCTGCGGTCAAGGCGCCCGGCTTCGGCGACCGCCGCAAGGCGATGCTGCAGGACATGGCAACGCTCACGGGCGGCCAGGTCATCGCCGAGGACGCCGGCATGAAGATCGAGAACGCCACGATCGACATGCTCGGCACCGCGGACAACGTGACGATCACCGACGACGACACCACGGTCGTCGGCGGCCATGGCGAGAAGGGCGACAT
>JBDGQO010000004.1:47777-74422 GCA_042219045.1 Bipolaricaulia bacterium
CGATCACCGACGACGACACCACGGTCGTCGGCGGCCATGGCGAGAAGGGCGACATTGACGCCCGCATCGAGCAGATCAAGAAGCAGATGGAGACGAGCGACTCCGACTACGACCGCGAGAAGCTGCAGGAGCGCATGGCCAAGCTCTCCGGCGGCGTCGCGGTGATCAAGACGGGCGCGGCCACCGAGGCCGAGCTCGAGGAGAAGAAGCAGCGCATGGAGGACGCCCTTGAGGCCACGAAGGCGGCCGTCGAGGAGGGCATCCTGCCCGGCGGCGGCGTCGCGCTGCTCAACGCGGCCTACGTGCTCGACGACATGGAGCTCGAGGGCGACGAGCAGATCGGCGTCCGGCTGCTCCGCCGCGCGCTCGAAGCCCCGGTCCGCCAGCTGGCGGAGAACGCGGGCCACGAGGGCAGCATCGTCGTGGAACGGATCAAGAACCTCGAGCAAGGCCACGCGTTCGACGTCGTCAGCGAGACGTATGTCAACATGATGGACGCCGGCATCATCGATCCGACCAAGGTCACCAAGTCGGCGGTCCAGAACGCCGTCAGCGTCGCCGGCATGGTCCTCTCCAGCGGCGCTGCCGTCGCGACGATCGACGTCAGCGAGGACGGCGGCGCGGATCAGATGGCCGGTGCCGGTGGCATGGGCGGCATGGGCATGATGTAAGCCCGTCGCTCGACGTCACGGGCGGTCACGCCCGCTATCGATAGCGCTCGACAACCCCTGCGGCTCTTGGGCCGCAGGGGTTTTTTCTTAGGCGTTGTGCCTCTACAATATCGGGAACGACAGCAGCCGGAAGGCCGGGAGGCGGTCATGGAAGCGCCGACGCTCGGATTGGCCTTGGGCGGCGGCGGCGCGCGCGGCTACGCCCACATCGGCGTGCTGCGGGTGTTGCAGCGTCACGAGATCCCCGTAAGGGCCGTCGCCGGTACGAGCATCGGGGCCGTCATCGGAGCCGCCTTCGCCGCCGGGATCGACCTGGACCGGCTGCAATGCCTTCTCAAGGAGTTGGACCTGAACCGGCTCCTCCACTTCCCCCGCCACTCCTTGCGAGGCCTGATCTCCAACACCGCGACGGATGTCCTGGCGGGGCGCCCCGATTGGCGCCGTCATGAGCTGCCCACGACCCAATCGCTGATCGAGTTTTTCGGGCTGTTCAGTCGGCACCTGACGTTCGAAGAGCTCGGCATTCCGCTCGCCGTGGTCGCCACTGACATCGACACGGGCGAGCGCGTCGTCCTCCGCCAGGGCCCGATTGATCGAGCGCTGGCGGCCACGGTGTCGCTGCCGGGCATCCACTACCCCGTGCAATGGGCCGACCGTTACCTCGTGGATGGCGGCCTCGTGGACAATCTACCGGTGGCGGCGGCGACGGATCTGGGCGCGGAGCGCGTCTTGGCCGTGGACGTCGAGGCGCCGCTCGAGGACGATCCGGCGCTGACGAGCATGGATGTGCTCCTGCGAGCGGAGCGAATCCTGTTGCGCGAGCTGAACCGTTTGCGCTTAGAACAGGACGGCGAGCGCATGGGCGACCGGCTTGCCGTCATTCACCCGCATGCGCATGAGGTCGGGACGCTTGATCTGGGCGCCGTGGACGGGCCGATCCAAGCGGGTGAGGCGGAAGCGGAGCGCCAGTTGGCCCAGATCCGCGCCCTCCTAGCCGAGTCGCCGTCTTGACGCGACCGAGCGACTAGTTGGTGTTCTTCTGCGAGTTCTCAGCCTTCGGGGTGCCGTTGATCTGGTTCCCGCCGACATCGGTGCCGTTGCGGATAACGCCGTCGTTGGATGCCCAGTTGCTGTCCTTGCCGTCGCTGGTCGGGTCAATGCGTTCCATGGTCGCATGGGGCACCTCACCGTCGCTTGAGGCTCCGGCGGGCCACTCGCTGCCGTCGGCGTTGACCTCGTCCACCACCTCGCCGTCGTCGTCGCGGAGCACGAGCGCCTCTCCGCCGTTGTTGAGCGACCCCGTGTAGATCACGTCCGCCTCCACGTCGCTGATCGTGTCGTCATCCGTTCGCTCCAACAGCAGAAACCCGTCAGCAGGGATCGTCGCGCGCCGAATGTCGGTCGCGTTGGACTCCGCATCCGCGGCGAAGCGGATCACCGTCCCGCCGTCGTCCCATTCGAGCGCGAAGCCGGTCAGGTCGATCTCGCTGGAGGAGTTGTTGCGCAGCTCGATCCACTCGTCCGCGGCGTTGGCGACTGTGCCTGCCCAGGCCACTTCGTTCACAACCACATCCGGAGCGCCGAACTGCGCGTGCGGGGTCGGAGTCGGCCCCGAGGCCTGACTCATAGGCCAAGTGGCTACCAAGCCGACCACAAGCGCTGCCATGAGGAGGTTTGTCTTCATGGTTGCCTCCTTTCTTGTGATAGGCGTTCTTTAATAACGTTATTTATAGCACAGCATGCAAAGCACGTCAAGACGTTGGTTGCAAACGAAACGTGATTTATCTGAGCGGCAACGGCACAGCAGCCGTATGGCGAAACCCGGAACCAGACAGAAAGACTGATGTGTGTCTCAGAATCACAAGGGGAGGATCATGAGGTAGGCATCGTCGCCGTTCTGGTAATAGCGGGGCAGGCGTTCGGAGATCCTAAATCCGTAGCGCTCGTACATGCGGATGGCTGAGGTATTGTCGGTCCGGACTTCCAGCTCGGCGCAGCTCGCCTCCATGCGCCACAGGTGGTCCAGCGCTGCTCGCAAGAGCGCACTGCCGATGCCTTTGCCACGGTGGTTGGGATCGACAGCAATGTTCATGACGTGGCCCGTGTGCTCCTCGAGGTCGGTGGGCACACCCATCCAGGCGCGAGTGCGCTTCTCTAACCGCGCAAAGAGCGTCGGAATCCGAATGCCGGCGATGACGTAGCCGACGACGTCGTCGGTCCATTGGCCCACGAGGAATCCGGGCTCGCCGACGTGACCCTTGAGCACTGACGGGGGCCACGGCGTCGGAAACGAGGCGCTCTCGATCTGGAGAATGCGCGGCAGGTCGGCCTCGACAGCCGGTCGGATGTGCGCTTCCTGTTGCGCTTGCGAGATCGCTCCACTCGCCATGACAGTTCATCGCTATTATAACAGAGCCGTCGACGGGTCCACGACCGTGCGGAACAGAAGGGGGTCTAGCTTGACGTTCCATGGCACTTTCCGCTACAATTTCCGCTTGTTGACACCATGAAAATCAACATCACTGACCGACGCGCTCACAGCAGCGACGCCCTCCAAGAGTACGTGCTCGATAAGGTCGAACCGCTGGAGCGCTTTTTCGTCGACGGCATCATCAGCGTGGACGTGGTCCTGGATACCGAGGGCAACAGCCAGATCTGCGAACTCGTCGGCCACCTTGTCCGCAAAAAGATCGTCAAGGCGACGGCCGAAGCCGACGAGATGCACGCGGCAGTCGACGCGGGCGTGGACAAGCTGAAAACGCAAATCATCAAGGAGAAAGACCGTCTCCGCGAGAACCCCAAGCAGAAGACCGCTACGCCTCCCGAGCCGCCCCAATCGGCCGATCACACGGAAGGCGCGCACCGGACGTTCTCGCGCTCGCAAGTCTACGTCCGCAAGCCGATGACGCCCGACGAGGCGATCATGCAGCTGGAGTCCTATGAGAAGCGGGACTTCCTCATCTTCATGGATGCAGAGCGGGAGGCGTTGAGCATCATGCGACGCCTACCGAACGGCCAATACGAGCTATTGGAGCCCGTGTACTAGCGGGAGCCCGACATCATGGCGAAGGCTGTGGCGCTCTTCTCCGGAAGTCTAGCCAGCATCGCCGCCGCCCGCATCGTCATGGCCGATCCCAACGTCGACGACGTCCTGCCGCTCCATTTCCGGTCGCCGTTTTTTCGCGACTATGAGCAGACCAAGGACCTGGGCCAGCACTGGTTCACCTCGCCGTTCCGCAGCCAGGGCGTCAAGCGCGAGTTCGCCGACCTGACCAACATTCCCCACACGGGCGGCTACAATCGCAAGAGCTGTTGCACCGGCTGTCGCACGCTCATGATCCGCAAGGGGCTCCGCTACATGCACAAAGTCGGAGCCGACTTTCTGATCACGGGCGAGATCGTGGGCACGCGCGGCCTGCATGCCGATGACGTGCTCCGCTTGACCCACGACGCCGGGGCAGAGGATCACGTCCTCCGGCCCTTGAGCGCGCACCTGCTGCCGCCCACCCGCCCCGAGCTCGAGGGCCTCGTCGATCGAGATCGCCTCTACGCCCTCGACGACGAGACGCGCCACGACCGGCTGCCACGCGTGGCGGAATCGTTGGGCATCCACTGCGAGGGCTTCCCCGCCGAACGGCGCTGCAAGCTGCTGCTGCCCTACTTCGGTCGGCGGCTGGAGGATCTACTCCAGGAGGACCATCTGACGCTCAACGGGCTGGAGCTGTTGGAGTTCCCGCTCTACTACAAGAAACAGCCCGACGTCAAGATCGTCCTCGGCCGCGACGAGGAGGAAAAACAGCGCCTGCAGACCTTCTTCCTGCCCAACGACCTGCGCCTCTACGTCGCCATGGGCGAGGGGCCGATTGCGCTCGTGCGCGCCGACTGGCAAGCCAAAAGCGACTACGAAGTGCTCGAGATCATCGAACTGGCCGCGCGCATCACGGCCATGCACGCTGACATCGGCGCACGCCACCGCGTGCAAGCCAACTACCGCTTCGAGCACTCGGAGCAGACCAACCGCATTCGGATCGCGCCGTTCGACTCCGAGCGCGAGCTGGAAGAGCACTGCGTCCAGTACAACTTCTGACCGTTGACGTTGGCACTCGACGTCTTGCACCCGGGAGACGCCCGACGATGAATTCGCGATTCGCCGCCCCCGACACTGACGCCGTGAATGCCGTTCTGGATCCGCTCAACGACGAACAGCGACGGGCCGTGACCCACATCGACGGGCCCGCGCTCGTGTTGGCCGGGCCGGGCAGCGGCAAAACTCGGGTGATCACCCACAAAGTCGCCTATCTGTTGGCACAGGGAATCCCCGCTCGCCATGTGCTCGGGGTGACGTTCACGAACAAAGCCGCCAACGAGATGAAGACCCGCGTGGAGGAACTCTTGGGCGGCCAGCATCCGACGCCGTGGATCTCGACGTTCCACTCCGCTGGGGCGCGGATCCTGCGCGAGCACCTGCACCGGATGGATTCGAGCTACAGCCGGCACTTTTCCATCATGGACGAAAGCGACCAACGGGACGTCATTCGCCGGGCGATCAAGGAGCTGGATCTGTCTTCGGAGGAGATCAAGCCGGCGATGGTCTCGGGCGTGATCGGTCGGGCCAAGGATGAGCTGATCGGGCCGGATGCGTTCAAGTCCCAGTACGCAGGCTATTTCGACGGCTACATGCTTGAAGTGCTCGACCGGATCTACCGGCGCTATCAGGCGATTCTCCAGACCAGCAACGCGGTCGACTTTGCCGACCTGATCCGGCTGACGGTTCGACTATTCCAGTCGCATCTGGACCTGTTGCAGAGCTATCGCGACCGGTTCCGATACCTGCTCGTCGACGAGTACCAGGACATCAACCATGCGCAGTACGTGCTTGTTCAGCTGTTGGCCGAGAACGCGACGAGTCTGACCGTCGTGGGCGATGAGGATCAGGCCATTTTCAGCTGGCGCGGCTCCAATCCCGACTACATCCTGTGCTTTGAGCGCGATTTCCCCGATGCCGAGGTCGTCGAGCTGCGACAACACTACCGTTGGCCACAGGGCGACCGGATCTTTCGCGCCGCCCGCAACGTCATCGCGCACAACGCCTCGCGCGCCAAAAAGGGCGATGCGCACTTCCGGGGCGAAGGCGATCCGATCCGCTATCTGCTCGCTCGAGACGAGCGCGAGGAGGCGCTGGCGGTAGCGGACGAGATCATTCGGCTCTGGACCGATGGCGTGGGGCTTGATCGGATCGCCATTCTGTATCGGGTCAACTCGCTCTCGCGCGTGCTGGAAGAGGCCCTATTGCACAGACGCTTGCCCTATCAGGTCGTGCGCGGGGTGCGGTTCTATGACCGCCGCGAGGTCAAGGACGTGCTCGCCTATCTCAAGGTGCTGGTCAACCCGGACGACGAGATGAACTTGTTGCGGGCGCTGGAGCGGCCCAAGCGGGGCATCGGCGCCACGACGATCGGCAAGCTCCAACAGCTGGCGGCCACCGAGGGACAGACGCTCTGGGCCGCCATGAAGGACGTGGCAGAGCACGGCAGCGACCGTCTCGGTGGACGTCCCACCCGAGCCGTGACGGCGTTCGTCAAGTTGATGGAGCAGCTGCGCAGGGAGGCGGCGTCGGAGCCGCCGGCGGATGTGGCCCAAACGGTGTTGGAGCGCTCGGGCTACTGGGCCGACCTGCTCAACGACCCCGACGCGCAGGAGCGGACGGACAACGTCCGAGAGCTGCTCGGTCAGATCAGCGAATACCAGGCCAATCACGAGGATCCAACGTTGGCGTCGTTTCTGGAGGAGGTGGCGCTGCTGACGGATGCCGATCGCTTCGAGGACGATGAGGAGCGTGTTGCGCTCATGACGTTGCACACCGCCAAGGGCTTGGAGTTCGACTACGTGTTCATGATCGGCGTCGAGGAGAACCTGGTCCCGCACAACCGGGCGGTATCCGAAGGCAACCTCGAAGAGGAGCGTCGGCTTTTCTACGTGGGGATGACCCGCGCGCGCCGTCGGCTCTACCTGTCGTTGGCGCATCAGCGAACGCTCTACGGAAGCTTGACGTTGAACGGGCCCTCGCGGTTCTTCCAAGAGTTGCCACAGGAGGACGTGGAAAGCATCGCAGCCTGAGGTTGGCAATCCGGGCAACGTCTGTTATACTTAGCGGTCCCGTTCTCTCGCCTGAGAGCGGTTGGGGCGGTTGCAAGCGGCAAAGATGCGCGTCGGCAATGAAGTTTCGAGCATTCCATCGTTAGGTTTCAAGTGAAGCAGCCACATCTCCGTGCATCCGCGTTACCTGCGTGCAATGCGACAACCCGTGTGCATCGGTCATCGTGCCGAGAACGCTCAGTGGCGTTTTGGGCATCAAACGCGAGCGGTTCCGTCGCCACAGGAAATTTTGTGACAAGAGGTGACCCCTTTGATTCGAGGCGATGACATCACTCGTATCCGGTTGGGCCTCGCCTCGCCGGAGGAGATTCGCAGCTGGTCCCACGGCGAGGTCACCGAGTCGGAGACGATCAACTACCGCACCCACAAGCCGGAACGCGGCGGGCTCTATGCCGAGGAGATTTTCGGTCCCGAAAAGGACTACGAGTGCGCGTGTGGCAAATACCGCGGACGGAAGTACGAAGGCATCCGCTGCGAAAAGTGCAACGTGTTGGTGACCACACGTGAGGTTCGCCGTACCAACATGGGGCACATGGAGTTGGCCAGCCCCGTGGTCCACTTCTGGTATCTCAAGGGGCTGTCCAACCCGCTGAGCACGCTGCTCGGCATCAAGCGCAACGTGCTCAAGAAGATCGTCTATTACGAGACCGAGCCGGTCCGCGACGAGATCGTCGTCGTGACCGCCGCGGAGAACGGCTCGCCCACAGCGGGAGATTGGCTCTACAAAACCCAGGCCGAGATCCTGAGCCAGAAGCGCGATTTCACCTCCGAGCCCGCGTACGAGCTCACCGAGGCGTTCGAGGTGCGGGCTCGCAAGGGCGGCACGGTCTCCTTCGACGAGTTGACCCTCGACAACGGCCAGAAGATGCGCGTCATCCGTGTCGACGGGGAAGACCACCCCGTTACGCCGGGTGCCATCCTCGAGGTCAAGCCCGACGCCGGGGTCGAGGAGGACGAGATCCTGGCCGTATCGCCCATGGGCCCCGACGAGCTCGTCTCCGAGAGCCAAGTTGAGTTCCTCAAGTCGGCCTACGACGACATTCAGTTCCAAAAGATCGAGGAGACGGTCGACAACCTGATCTTCCTCGTGACTCACGTCGACGACCCCGATCTTCCGTTCGACGTCGGCGATCTGCTGCTGGAGACCGAGCTTCGCGCCTATCAGTCGATCTATCCGAAGGGATTCCATGCCGCCTCCGGCGCCGACGGCATCGAAGGGGTCCTGGCCAATCTCGATCTCGATACGTGGGCCCAGGAACTGCGCGACCGCATCAACAACGAGACGAGCGTGGGCCGTCAGAAACGCCTGTTGAAGCGCCTCGAGGTCGTGGATCAGCTGCGCAAGTCGGGCAATCGGCCGCAGGATCTGGTCCTGAAGGTCATTCCCGTCATGCCGCCCGAGCTGCGCCCGATCGTGCAGCTTGAGGGCGGCAAGTTCGCCACGACGGATTTGAACGACCTCTACCGACGGATCATCAACCGCAACAATCGCCTCGGCAAGCTGCGCGAGATGGGCGCACCCGAGATCATCCTGCGCAACGAAAAGCGCATGTTGCAGGAGGCCGTCGACGCACTGATTCACAACGAGAAGAAGGAGAACCAGATCCTCGGGCGCGACAACCGGCCCTTGAAGTCCCTGAGCGAGCGCGTCCAGGGCAAACACGGGCGTCTGCGACGGAACCTCTTGGGCAAGCGCGTCGACTACTCTGGGCGGGCGGTCATCGTCGTCAACCCGAAGCTGCAGCTGCACCAGTGCGGCATCCCCAAGAAAATGGCCTTGGAGCTGTTCAAGCCCTTCATCCTGCGCGAGCTATCGCGCTTGGAAGTGCCCAATATCTCCAACTACGACGAGGTCAAAAACAAGGCGCTTTCCGGGGATCTGCCGCAAGTCTGGGACATTCTCGATCAGCTTGTCCAGGATCACCCCGTGCTGCTGAACCGGGCGCCGACGCTGCACCGCTTGGGCATTCAGGGATTTGAGCCCGTGCTCGTCGACGGCGAGGCGATCCAGATCCATCCGTTCGTCTGTCCGCCGTACAACGCCGACTTCGACGGCGACCAGATGGCGGTCCACCTGCCGCTGGCGCCCGAGGCGATCCGCGAGACGCGCGAGCGGATGCTCGCCTCGAAGAACATTCTGTCGCCGGCGCACGGCAGCCCGTTGACGGTGCCGACGAAGGACTTCGTCTTCGCGTTCTACTACTACACCATGGAGGATCCGGAGGGCCAGGGGGCCGGCAAGGCCTTCAGCTCGATCCGCGAGGCGGATCGGGCCAACGAGACGGGGGCATTGGCGCTTCACGCGCCGATCAAGATTCGACTCGACGGCGAGATCGTCGACACGACGTTGGGACGGGCCAAGTTCAACCAGCTGTTGCCCGAGGACCTGCGCGACTACGACAAGACCTACGCCTCCAGCGAGGTGGAGGATCTGTTTATGGCCTGCTACCGCCGCCACGGCAACGATCGCACGGTCCAGCTTCTGGAGGATCTGAAGGAGCTGGCGCTGGCGACGATGACCCGTTCTGGCCTGACGATCTCCGTCAGCGACGCGCTCATTCCGCCCGACAAACAGGACATTCTCCAGGAAGCTCAAGAGCGCGTGGGGAACCTGGAGCAGATGTATGAGCGCGGCTTGGCCACCGACCAGGAGCGGCGTCAGACGAGCATCCAGGTCTGGATGCAGACCGTCGATCGGATGGAGCAGGCGACGATGGACAACCTGGCCGAGTATCGCTTCAATCCGGTTCGGATGGTCGTGGAATCGGGGGCGCGCGGCAGCGCCAACCAGGTCAAGCAACTGGCCGGCATGCGCGGTCCGATGTCCGATCCGTCCGGGCGCATTATCGAGCGGCCCGTCGTCTCCAACTTCCGCGAGGGCCTGAGCGTCACGGAATACTTCATCAGCACGCACGGCGGCCGCAAGGGAACGGCTGACACGGCCCTCAAGACGGCCGAATCCGGCTACCTCACCCGGCGATTGGTTGACGTCTCCGAGGAGCTCGTGGTCAAGGAGCCCGATTGCGGCACCCGAGCCGGCATCGAGTTCCATCCCTTGCGCTACAGCCGTGAGGAGATCATGGAGTCGCTCCAGGAGCGGCTTTACGGCCGCGTCGCCGCCGAGCCGGTCCGCTGGAACGGCGCCACGCTCCTCGAAGCCGGCGAGATGGTCAGCGCGGAAGGCGCGCAGGAGCTGGGCAACCTCGCCCAGGATCTATCGGTCGGCGACGATGACTTCGTCGAGCGTGCGGTCGGCACTGTCAGCGTCGAGGACGTGCGCGATGCCGAGACGAACACCGTCATCGTGGGCCAGGACGAGCGGGTGTCGCAATACCTGGCGGAGCGACTGCAGGCGTCGAACGTCGAAGAGATCACCGTCCGGCCGCAGTTCATCATGCGATCGGTGATGACCTGCGAAACACGGCGCGGCGTCTGTCAGCAGTGCTACGGGCTCGACTTGGCGCGCCACCAGTCGGTGCCGCTCGGGATGGCGGTGGGCGTCATCGCCGCCCAGTCCATCGGCGAGCCCGGCACGCAGCTGACGATGCGCACGTTCCACACGGGCGGCGTCGTCGGCGAGGACATCACGCAGGGGCTTCCGCGCGCGGAGGAGCTTTTCGAGGCGCGCAAGTCGATCAAGAGCCCCGAAGGCCAGGTCGCCATGATCAGCGGCGTCGTGACCAACGTCTATCGCACCGAGGCCGGCTACGAGCAAGTCGACATCCAAGGCGACGAGAAGCGCATCCGCGTGCCGTCCCGGCTCCTGCGAGCCAAAACCGGCAGCGACGTGGACGCCACCTCGATCATCAGCACGCGCAGCCCCGCTAGCGGCGTCATCTACACCGTGGAGCATCAGGGGCGCCGGACGCTGTATCTCTTGGACGAGGACGATCGAGTCTTTGCGCTGCCGCCTGACGTCGAGCCGGCCGTGGAGACCGGCGACTGGGTGGAGGCCGGCCAGGCGCTGTCTGAGGCCTACAACGAGGAGCCGGCGATCGCCCAGCGCGACGGCACGGTGAGCGATTTTGTCGAAAACGGCGAGCGCTACCTCGTCGTCGAAGACGACGAGGGGCAATCGTATCAGTACAAGCTGCCCTATGGCGCGCGCAAACAGGTCGAGGTGGGTGACAAAGTCACACAGGGCATGCCGCTGTCAACCCGGTCCACGCCGCAGTCCATCAAGGCCGAGTCGGCGGGCATGGCCGTCGTGGGTGAGGGAATGGTCATCGTCTACACGCCCGATCCGGAGGGCAAGAAGACCTTCTCGCTCACCGAAGACATCGCCGTGACACGCGATGAGGGGACCCGCGTCTCCGAGGGTCAAGAGCTCTTCGAGCTGACGATCCCGCTGCACGGCAGCTGCCGCATCGACCAAGTGGATGAGGTCGAGGACGGGCTCAGCGAGGTGCGTCTCCACTACGAGATGAGCGTCCCGCTGGACAACGCCGTGCGGACCGAGGACGGGCGGGATACTTACTTGCCCGCTGCCGTTCGGGTCGGCGACAAGGTCCAGGAGGGCGACCTGCTCTCCAAAGGCGTCACCTCGCCGCATCTGCTGTTGAAGGTCGCCGGCGTCAACAAGACGCGCGACTATCTGCTGACGGAGATCCACAAGGTCTACAAGAGCCAGGGCGTGGACATCAACGACAAGCACATCGAGCTGATCATCAAGCAGATGCTCAACAACGTCCGGATCACGGACCCGGGCGACTCGAGCTTCTTCCCCAACCAGCTGGTCATCCTCGAGGAGTTCCGCGAGGAGCTCCGTCGCATGGGCGAGGAGAACCGCGCGATCCAGCGCGAGCGCGAGGCGCTCGTCGGCGCGGTGCTATTGGAAGCCTTGGTCAGTTGGGGCGGCGAGACGATCGCGGAACAGGGCGCCGAGCTGGGACGTCAGACGCTGCAGACGGCCGTGGACGCCGGGATCGAGCGCGTGACGCTCGACCGCGGCGAGGGCGCCGAGACGGTCCGCGTCAAGGAGAAGCGCATGCCGGTCGGCGAGCGCGTCTTGCTGCGCATCTCCAAGGCCGCGCTGGAGACGAAGTCCTGGCTCAGCGCTGCGAGCTTCCAGCGGACGACGACCGTGCTCTCAGAAGCCGCCATGCAGGGCAAGGTCGACGATCTCGAGGGCCTGAAGCCGAACGTGATCACCGGGCGGCTGATCCCCGCCGGTACCGGCTTCGGCGTCGACCCGAGCGCGTCGGCGGACGAGAGCGATGAAGCGGCGCAGGATGGGGAAGCTGACGCAACGGAGGAACCCGGCACCGACGGCGAGTCCCCGGCCGCCGAGGAGGCGAGCGACGCCGAGACGGTGGAAGGGCGGGCATAAGCGCTTGACAGGAGCTGAGGGGTTGTCTATAATAAGCCCGCTCAGCTCCGCGGGGGCGTCCCGTATTCTTCGCTGTGAGCTTCGCCCGTCTGCGTCCAAGTATCCGCTCGGCGTCAACGCGAGTTCCAGCTTGCACCGTTGGCCGAGCGTCCCCGGAGCACGCGGGACCGAATAGACCTGAAAAAACGAGGTTGAACCACAATGCCGACGATCAATCAGCTAATTCGGAAGGGCCGTAAGACCGAAAGCGAGACGAGCAAGTCGCCCTCGCTCGACGGGTGCCCACAGCGGCGCGGCGTCTGCACGCGCGTGTTCACGCGCACGCCGAAGAAGCCGAACTCCGCCCTGCGCAAGGTCGCCCGAGTGCGGCTGAGCAACGGCAAATACGTGACGGGCTACATCGGCGGCGAGGGCCACAACCTGCAGGAGCACTCCATGGTGCTCGTGCGGGGCGGCCGCGTGCCGGACCTGCCGGGCGTCCGCTATCACATCGTGCGTGGCGCGTTGGACACGGCCGGCGTTGAGGGCCGCCGCACGAGCCGCAGCAAGTACGGGACGAGGAAGTCGTCCTGACAGCGAGATACGAGGGTTTGCGAGACCGCTATGGCCGACTACCAGATTGACCAGACGCTGGAGAAAACGATCCCGGGTTCGCGGTACGGGCGCGACGAGCCCCCGTACCTCCACGCGGATCTGCGCTACGGCAGCAAGTTGGTCGAAAAGCTGATCAACTACGTCATGCAGGATGGGAAGAAGGCGAAAGCCCGCAAGATCGTCTACGAGGCGCTCGACCTCGCCGAGGAGCGGTCGGGCGAACCGGGACTGGAAGTCTTCTACAAGGCGATGCGCAACGTCATGCCCAAGCTTGAGACCCGCTCCCGACGCGTAGGGGGCTCTTCGTATCAGGTGCCCTACGAGGTTCCAGACGATCGCCAGAAGACGCTGGCGTTCCGCTGGATCACGGACGCCATGCGTCAGCGGGGCGAGCGAACCATGGTCGAACGCTTGGCCGCCGAGCTGATGGACGCCGCCGAGGGGCAGGGCAAGGCATACGACAAGCGCCAGGAATCCCACCGCATGGCGGAGGCCAACCGGGCCTTTGCCCACTATCGCTGGTAAGCGTGCGAGGTTAAGAGAGGACCGATCTGACTCAACTTTGACGGAGTGTTTATGACACAGGCAACGTTGACCAAGGAAACAGCGAAATTCATCGAGAAACTGCGCAACATCGGGATCGTCGCCCACATTGACGCCGGAAAGACGACGACCACCGAGCGGATCCTCTTTTACTCCGGGCGCATCCACGACCTCGGCGACATCGACGAGGGCGACACCGAGATGGACTGGATGGACCAGGAGCGCGAGCGGGGGATTACGATCACCTCCGCCGCGACGCTGACGGAGTGGCGGGGCCATCGGATCAACATCATCGACACCCCCGGCCACGTCGACTTCACGGCGGAAGTGGAGCGCTCCCTGCGCGTTCTCGACGGCGTCGTCACGGTCTTTTCCGGGGTCGACATGGTGGAGTCGCAGACGGAGAAGGTCTGGCGCCAGGCCGACAAGTACGACATTCCGCGCATCGCGTACATCAACAAGCTGGATCGTCCCGGCGCGGCGTTCGATCGCACGGTCGAAATGATGGAGGAACGGCTCGCGACCACTCCGCTGCCGTTGCAGGTTCCCACGGGCGTCGGCGAGGACCTCACGGGCATGATCGACCTCCTCCACATGGAATTGCTCCTCTGGGACCAGGGCACGAAGGGGCTGGAGTACAGCCGCAACGAGATCCCCGAAGAGCACCGCGAGCGGGCGGAATCGATGCGGACGAAGCTGATCGAGTCGCTCGCCGAGATCGACGACGACGTCATGGAGAAATACCTGAACGACGAGGAACTCGCCATTGACGAGATCAAAGCGGCAATCCGACGGGTGACGCTCGCCAACGACGGGGTTCCCGTCTTGGGGGGAACGGCCCTCAAAAACGTCGGCGTTCAACCCATCATCGATGCGATCGTCGACTTCCTCCCCTCCCCGCTCGACCTCCCGCCAGTCAAAGGCCACGCCACCGCCGAGCCCAGATCCGACGAAGACGGCGCCCCGCAGGAGATTTATCGCCACGCCAGCCCCGAGGATCCACTTACTGCGCTGGCTTTCAAGGTTGTCACTGACGAGTACGCGGGCCGACTCGTCTTCGTCCGGATCTACTCCGGACGACTGGAAGAGGGCTCCTACGTCTACAACGCCTCCACCGGCAAACGGGAACGAGTCGGGCGCATCTTCCAGATGCACGCGGAGAAACGGGAGCAAGTCGAGTACTTGGAGACGGGAAGCATTGGCGCGCTCGTCGGGCCCAAAGAGGTCACGACGGGCGATACGCTGTGCGACCCCGATCATCCCATTCTCCTCGAAAAGATCGACTTTCCCGAGCCGGTTATTTTCGCGGCGGTCGAACCCAAGTCCGACGCCGAAGAGGAGAAGCTCAATCAGGCGCTCGGCAAGCTGGCCCAAGAGGATCCGACGTTCCGCGTCACGGTGGACGAGGACACCAATCAGACGATTATTGCCGGCATGGGCGAGCTCCATCTGGACATTATCTTCGATCGGCTCCAGCGCGAGTTCAAGACCGAAGCCGCGATGGGCAGTCCGCAGGTCGCCTACAAGGAAGCCCTCATGGAGCCGGCGGACATCGAGGAGAAGTTTGTCAAACAGACGGGCGGTCGAGGCCAGTTTGCCCACGTCTATGTCCAGTTCGAGCCCCTCGAGCGCGGATCGGATTTCGAGTTCGTCAACGAGATTCGCGGCGGCGTCATTCCGCGGGAGTACATCCCGTCCGTGGAGGCGGGCATCAAGGAGGCGATGGGCAGCGGGCCGCTGGCCGGATATCCCGTCCTCGACCTGAAGGCGACGCTCTACGACGGCTCCTCGCACCCGGTTGACTCCTCCGAGGGGGCGTTCAAGACGGCCGGCTCGCGAGCCCTGCGGAAGGCGTTCGAGCAAGCCCGGGCGGAGCTGTTGGAACCGATCATGGAGGGCGAGATCGTCACGCCGACCGAGTACATCGGCGACATCGTCGGCGATCTCCACACGCGCCGAGCCGAGGTCAACGCGTTCGACATCCACGGCAACACCCAGATCATCAACGTGGCCATCCCGCTCGCGGAGACGTTCGGCTACGCGACGATCCTGAGGTCCCTGACGCAGGGGCGCGCGACGTATCAGTTCAAGTTCTCGCACTACGACATCGTGCCGAGCCACATCAAGGAAGCTGCGTTGGAGGGGAAGGTTTAAATGACGAGGTCGAGGAACCGAGCACGGAGCGCCCAAGGCGCGGGCCGATCGAGTCTGACCGGAATCGTTCAGGGGGGAGCCCCTCATGGCTCGTGAAAAGATTCGCATTCGGCTCAAGAGCTACGATCACGAGCTCGTGGACGAGGCCATGCGCCGCATCGTCAAGACAGCGCAGGAGACCCGAGCCAAGATTGCCGGGCCGATCCCGTTGCCGACCGAGATGAAGCACTACACGGTGCTCCGGTCGCCGCACGTCAACAAGAAGGCGATGGAGCACTTCGAGCGGCGCATCCATAAGCGATTGCTCGACATCAAGGAGCCGACGTCCGAGACGATCAACGCGCTCATGGACATCGAGCTGCCGACGGGCATCGACATCGAGCTGAAGCTCTAACGCAGGGAGACGTCGATTATGGCGACAGGAATTCTGGGACGAAAAGTAGGCATGATGCAGTGGTTCGACGACGAGGGCCGCGCCGTCGGCGCGACGGTCGTCGAGGCCGAGCCGAACGTCGTCGTCCAGGTCAAAGACAGCGACAACGACGGCTATGAGGCCCTACAGATCGGCTTTGCCGAGGTGGAAGCCAAGAAGGTGAACAAGCCAAAGCACGGCCACTTCGAGAGGGCCGGAGTCGCGCCGCGCCGACATCTGCGCGAGTTCCCGGCAGACGCGGACGCCGACCACGAAGTCGGCGAGGAGATCGGCGTGGACGCCTTCGAGGTCGGCGAACGGATCGACGTCAGCGGCCTCACCAAGGGGAAAGGCTTCCAGGGCGGCATGAAGCGCCACGGCTTCCACGGCGCGGCGGCCAGCCACGGGGAGGGGAAACGCTCCCCGCGACGTCCCGGCTCGATCGGCAACATCATGGCCACCGGGAAGGTCTTCAAGGGCAAGAAGATGGCGGGCCGCATGGGCCAACGTCGAGCCACGGTTCAGAAGCTCGAGGTGCTCAAGGTCGATCCGGAGAAGAACGTGATCGTCCTCAAGGGCGGCGTCCCCGGCCCCCGCGGAGCGGTCTTGGAGCTCTGTAAGCGCGATGGCTAAGACGACCCTCTATCAGTTTGACGGCGGACAGGGCGAGATCGAGCTCGCCGAGCACTGGCGGGAGAAGTCCGTCAATTCGGACCTGTTGCATCGAGCCGTGCGGAGCTACATGGCCAACCAGCGGCAGGGCACGCGCCGGGTGAAGACCCGGGGGCAAGTCGTCGGCAGCAGCCGCAAGCCCTGGCCGCAGAAGCACACGGGCCGTGCGCGGCACGGGGACCGGCGCTCGCCCCTGTGGGTCGGCGGCGGCAAGACGTTCGCGCCGCAGCCGAAGGCGTATCGCCTCACCCTGCCGAAAAAGATGCGGCAGGCGGCGCTCGGGTCGGCGGTTCGGGACCGCGTCCAGAGCGATCGCTTCCTGGTCATCGACACGCTCGGCTTCGAGGCGCCCAAGACGAAAGACGGCATCGCGCTGTTGGGGCAGCTCGGCCTGGAGGTCGAACGCGACAAGGTGCTCGTGCTCGTTGCCGAGGCCGAAAACACCGTCGCGGTGCACAAGTCGTTCAGCAACATTCCCCGGGTCCGAAGCATGCCGGCGATGAGCGTGCATCCGTACGAGATTCTCAACCACGAATGGCTGCTGGTGACCTCGACGGCGCTGGACGAGCTCGAGGGGAGGGTGCGCTGATGGATCTGAACGACGTGCTTGTGGAGCCGATCATGAGCGAGAAGAGCTGGCTCCAGCAGGATGACCGTCAGTACACGTTCCGCGTGCACCCGAGTGCGAACAAGCTGGAGATTCGGGAGGCCGTCGAAACGATCTTCAACGTCGAGGTTCAAACCGTGCGGACGATGAACATGCGCGGCAAGCCGCGTAGCCTGCGCTTTGACCAGGAGGGACGGCAAGCTTCCTGGAAAAAGGCTGTGGTCCAGCTAGCGCCTGGTGACCGAATTGACCTGCAACAGTAACGCGAGATCGACGATTGAGTGGTGAGTGCTGATGCCGACACGTAAATACAAGCCGACGAGCCCAGGCCGACGGCACGCCCAGTGGACCGACACGTCCCACCTAACGGACAAGCCCCCGGAGAAGTCGCTCGTGCGCTCGCTCAAAAAGAGCGGCGGCCGCAACAACCAGGGGCGCGTCACGGTCCGGGGTCGATCCGGCGGCCACAAACGGCGCTATCGTGTCATTGACTTTGCCCGGGACAAACTGGAGGTCCCGGCCGAAGTCGTCTCACGGGAGTACGATCCGAATCGATCGGCGTGGATCACGCTGCTGAAGTACGCCGACGGCGAGAAGCGCTACATCATCTCGCCGCTGCAGCTCCAGGTCGGCTCGACCGTCGTCTCGGGCGATCGAGGCGTCGAGGCCCAGCCCGGCAATGCGCTTCCCTTGCGCGAGATCCCCGTCGGCACCTATGTGCACTGTGTGGCCCTGATGCCGCATGGCCAAGCAAAGGTCGCCCGGGCGGCCGGCACGGGGGCCCAAGTGCTGAGCCGCGAGGGGGGCTACGTGAGGCTGCGCTTGCCGTCCGGAGAAGTTCGGCTCTTCGACGCCGAGTGCCGGGCCACGGTCGGGCAGGTGAGCAACCCGGATCACAAGAACGAGGTCCACGGCCAAGCGGGCCGGGTGCGACATCTGGGCCGTAAGCCGATCACGCGCGGCGTGGCGCGCAACGCGGTTGATCACCCGCACGGCGGCGGCGAGGGACGCGGCTACATGGGCGGACCGCCCATGACGTTCAAGGCAAAGCCGGCCCAAGGCGTCCGGAGTCGCAAGAAGAAGCCGAGCGACAAGCTCATTGTGACGCACGCCCGCGATGCGCGGAAGAAGCGCAGAAGGAGGCGTTGAGCATGCCGCGATCGACGCACAAGGGACCGTTTGTCCACCCGAAGCTGCTCAAGAAGGTGGCCAAGGCGCGCCGTGGCGAGCTGCGCGAGATCGTCACGTGGTCACGCGCGTCGGTCGTGACGCCGGAGATGGTCGGCCTGACCATCAAGGTGCACAACGGCCGCGCCCACGTGCCCGTGAACGTCTCGGAGGCGATGGTGGGGCACAAGCTCGGGGAGTTTGCCCCCACCCGGACGTTTGACTCGCACGGCGGGGTGAAGAAGAAGAAGCCGACGACGCCGACATGACAAGCGTTCCGCCGAGCAATAAGGAGCACCATGACTGACGTGAAAGCGATTTCCAAGTTCGTGCGCGTGTCACCCAAGCGGGCCCGGATGGTCGCGGAGAAGCTGCGCGGCCGATCCGTCGACGAGGCGCTGTTGGAGGCCCAGTTCACCAACTCCAAGGCGGCGCGTGTGATCTACAAGACGCTGGAGTCGGCGATCGCCAACGCGGAGCACAACTACGACATGGACGTCGACGAGTTGATCGTTCGCGAGGCGACCGTCGACAAGGGGCCCGTGCTGAAGCGCATGAAGCCCCGCGCTCGCGGCCGGGCCGACATCATGCAGAAGCCGACCAGTCACATCACCGTCGTGGTGCGCGAGAGGGAGGACGAGTCGTAATGGGCCAGAAGATCAATCCGATCGGGTTCCGCATGGGGATCAACCGCAAGTGGATCTCCAACTGGTATGACCCGGCGAACGCCGCGGAATACCTGGAAGAGGACCGCAAGATTCGCGATCTGATCGGCGAGCGTTATCGTGGGGCCGGCATCGCCGAGGTCAGCTTGGAGCGGCCCACGACGGAGCGGCTCTCCATCGTGATTCGCACAGCCCGGCCCGGCATCATCATCGGGAAGGGCGGCCAAGAGATTGACCAGTTCCAGCAGGATCTGGAGGCCGAGACGGGTCGGTCGGTCAAGATCTCCATCAAGGAGGTTGACGCGCCCGACTTGGAGGCGATCCTGGTGGCCGAGGAGGTGGCCTATCGCGTTGAGGGCCGCTTCCCCGTGCAACGGGCCATCAAGGAAGCCGGCCGTCGCGTCATGGAAAACGGCGCACAGGGCGTCAAAATCCGTTGTGGCGGGCGCCTCGGCGGCGCCGAAATCGCCCGCAACGTGGAGATCAAGCACGGCCGCGTGCCGCTGCAGACGATCCGGGCGGATATCGACTACGGCTTCACGGAAGCCCTGACCAAGTACGGCCCGATCGGCATCAAGGTCTGGCTCTTCCGGGGCGAGCACATTCCGCTCAACCTGACCAGCCGGGCCGACGAGCGAGGTGAGAACGTTGCCACTCCTGCAGCCTAAACAGACCAAGCATCGCAAGCAGCACAAAGGCCGGATGCACGGCGTGGCGACGACCGGGCACGAGGTCAACTTCGGGGAATACGGCATCCAGGCGCTGGAGCCGTCGTGGATCTCCAACCGACAGATCGAGTCATGCCGAACCACGATGGTCCGCGAGCTGGAGCGCAACTCCAAGATCTGGATTCGCGTCTTCCCCGACAAGCCGATCACGAAGAAGCCGGCCGAGACCCGCATGGGCAAGGGCAAGGGCGATATTGATCACTACGTGGCCGTCGCCACGCCTGGCCGCATCCTGTTCGAGCTGAGCGGCGTATCGCGCGAGCAGGCGGAGCGGATCAACCAGCTCGTGTCGTACAAGCTGCCGATCAAGACCCGCTTGCGTCGACGCATCAAGCTGGGAGGGGAGCGATAGGCATGGCACTGGCGGCCGACGAACTCCGCGAGATGTCCGAAGACGAGTTGCGCGACAAGGAATCCGAACTCAAACGGACGCTGTTCAACCTGAGGTTTCAGCTCTCCATGGGGCAGCAGGACAACACGGCGGCCCTCAAGGAGACGCGGCGCGACATCGCCCGCGTGAAGACCGTGTTGAGCGAACGAAGGAAGGCGATTGCCGATGCCGGTTAAGGAGCGAACGGGGCGCGTCGTCAGCGACACGCGCGCCAAGACGATTACGGTTCTGGTGGAGAACTTCGCCGAGCACCCGACGTATCACAAGTACGTGCGACGGCGAAAGAAGTTCCACGTCCACGACGAGCACGAGGAGGCCCGGGTCGGCGACTTCGTGCGGATCGAGGAGACCCGGCCGCTGTCGAAGACCAAGCGCTGGCGATTGGCGGGGATCGTCCAACGGGCTCACGAGGAGGCCGCAGCATGATCCAGATCCAGAGCATGCTCAACGTCACCGACAACTCGGGAGCCCGCCAGATCCGCGTGTTCAACATCGCAGGCCGGCCCGGCTCAAAGCGCGGCCAGATCGGCGACATCGTGGTCGGCTCGGTGCGCAAGCGCTTGCCCAACAGCGACATGGAGAAGGGCGAAGTCGTGCGAGGCGTCATCGTCCGCACGCGGAACCGTTATCGACGCGAAGACGGCAGCTACGTGCGGTTCGACGATAACGCCGTCGTCATCGTCGACACGGCGATGGAACCGGTCGGAACCCGCGTGTTCGGGCCCGTCCCGCGCGAGCTCCGTCGGTTGAACATGATGCGGGTGCTGTCGTTGGCGCCGGAGGTGCTGTGATGCGCAAGATTCACCGCGGCGATATCGTCAAGGTCATCAACGGCAACGAACGCGGCGCGCGCGGCGAGGTCGTGCAGATCGATGCACAGGGCCGCGTGCTCGTAAAGGGCGTCAACTACATCACCAAGCACCAACGCCCCACCCAGACACAACGCGAGGGCGGCATCATCGAGCGCGAGGGAACGGTCCCGATCTCTAACCTCATGCTGGTCTGCCCGGCGTGTGATGCGCCGACGCGCGTCGGGTTCTACGTTAGCGAGGCCGGCGAAAAGCTGCGCCAGTGCAAGCAGTGTGGGGAGATGTTCGAGTGATGGCGACGCTGCACGAGACGTTCCGAAGTGAGATTGTGCCGCGGCTCCAGGAGGAGCTCGGCTACGCCAACGTCATGCAGGTGCCCCAGATCGACAAGATCGTCGTGAACATGGGCATCGAGGAGGCCAACGACGATCCGAAAATCCTGGAGGGCTGCATGAACGACCTGGCGACGCTGTCGGGCCAGCGGCCCATGATCAGTCGCGCCAAACGCAGCGTCTCCGACTTCGGCATCGCCGAGGGCGACCCGGTGGGCTGCAAGGTGACGCTGCGCGGGGCCCGGGCGAGTGCGTTCGTGGAGAAGCTCTTCAACGTCGTGCTGCCATCGGTGCGTGACTTCCGTGGTCTGTCCGCCGACGGGTTCGATGGGCACGGCAACTACTCGCTCGGGCTCGACGAGCAGCTCGTGTTTCCGGAGGTTCGCTACGACGACATCGTGAAAGTGCAGGGCATGGACATCACGGTCGTGACCACGGCGGAGAGCGACCGCGAAGCGTACTATCTATTGCGGGCGTTGGGTTGCCCGTTCCGAGACTGACATCAGGAGATTTTTCAAACATGGCCAGGACATCGTGGATCGTCAAGAGCCGAAAGAAACCGAAGTTCAGCTCGCGGAAGGTCAATCGTTGCAGCGTCTGCGGACGGGGCCAGGGCTACATCCGGGACTTTGGATTGTGCCGGCTCTGCTTCCGTGAAATGGCGCATCGCGGCGAAATTCCCGGCGTCAAGAAGTCGAGTTGGTGACGACACCATGAATACGCAACCGAAGTCGAAGCTGAATGCCGTCGTGTCGGATCCCGTGGGCGATATGCTCACTCGGATCCGTAATGCGAACGAGCGCTACCGCGATACCGCCGTCATGCCATCGTCGCGCCTCAAGGAAGCGATTGCCCAGATTCTCCAAGATGAGGGATTCATCACCGACTACGAGGCAAGTGACGGACGGGCACAGCGTGTGTTGACGCTGACGCTCAAGTACAAAGGCGGCCGCCGTCGCGAACGCGTCATCCAGGACCTGCAGCGCGTGAGCAAGCCGAGCCGACGCGTCTACGTCGGGGCCGACGAAATTCCGACGGTGCTTGGCGGGCTCGGCATCGCGATCCTGACGACGTCGCGCGGCATCCTGACCGATCATCAAGCGCGCCAAGAGCGTGTCGGCGGCGAAGTGCTCGCCTACGTCTGGTAGCGCAAGCGAGCGCAATCGCCGACGGGGGCGCCGAAATGGGCACGCGTGGCGGTCTCAGGGATAGAGCTGCAAGTGGACACGAGGAACACTGAGGTGCGAGAAGGGAGCGACCATGTCCCGGGTAGGGCGACTACCGATCGAGATTCCTGACGATGTAACCGTCTCCGTGGAGGAGAAGCCAGCCGAGGTGCGCGTCGAAGGCCCGGCCGGCACGTTGGAACAGCGCTACGAGCCGAAGTACGTCGAGGTCAACGTCGACGATGGTGCCGTCCACGTCGAACGTCGCGGCGAAACGAAGGCGCACAAGGCTCGCCACGGGCTCTATCGCTCGCTGATTGCCAACATGGTCCAGGGCGTCCGCGAGCCCTACGAGCGGCGCCTGCAGCTGATGGGACTCGGCTACCGCGCGCGAATGCAGGGGGACCAGGAATTGGTGCTTGAGATCGGCTACAGCCATCCGATCCACTTCGCGATCCCCGATGGGGTTGAGGCGTCGGTGGAGGAGTCATCCAGCAGCGCCGTTCAGGCCGTCGTCGTCCTCAAGAGCCCGGACAAGCAGCTCGTGGGCGAGACGGCGGCGGACATCCGCGCGCTGCGCAAGCCCGAGCCCTACAAGGGGACCGGCATCAAGTACCGCGACGAGGAGATCGTGCGCAAGGAGGGCAAGCTCGCCGGCGCAGGCGAGTGATCAGCCATGGCGAAATGGGATCGACACGCACAGCGAAAACGACGTCACAAGCGCATCCGTCGGCGCATCATGGGCACGCCCGAGCGCCCGCGCTTGGCGGTCAACAAGAGCAACCGTCATTTGTATGCCCAGGTCATCGACGACCTGCGCGGCCACACGCTCGCTTACGCCTCGACGCTCGATCCGGAAATGAACGGCGCGCCGCGGCGCAAATCCGTCGAGTCCGCGCAGACGATCGGCCAATTGGTGGCCGAACGGGCTCGCGAAGCGGGCGTTGAGCAGGTCGTGTTCGACCGAGCGGGCTATCCATATCACGGCATGATCGAGGCGCTGGCGGACAGCGCCCGTGAGGGAGGGCTGGAATTTTGAACGGACAGGGTGGACGTCGACGCCGAGAGCAGGACGAGTTTGACAACGAAGTTCTGGAAATCCGCCGCGTCGCCAAGGTCGTGAAGGGCGGCAAGAACATGAGCTTCCGCGTCACGGTCGTGGTCGGCGACGGCAAAGGGCGCGTGGGACTCGGCAAGGGCAACACCATCGAGATCCCCCAGGCGATCCAGCAGGCCGTCCGGGACGCGAAGAACAACCTCGCATACGTGCCCCTGCAGGACGGGACGATTCCGCACCAGGTCCACGGGGAGTTCAAGGCCGCGCGCGTGCTGCTCAAGCCGGCACTGCCCGGCACGGGCATCATCGCGTCCGGGACCGTCGGAGCCGTCTGCCGGTTGGCCGGCGTGAACGACGTGCTGACCAAGTCGTTCAAGTCGACGAACCCGCTCAACCTGGCCAAGGCGACGATCGAAGGCTTGAGCAGCCTCCGAACCCCCGAAGAGATCGCGCGACTGCGAGATAAGGACGTTGAGGAGATCCTCCATGCGAAATCTGAGTAACCTGCAGCCGACGCCAGGCAGTCGCGAACGACGCAAGCGGGTCGGCCGCGGCGACGGCTCGGGCAAGGGGAAATATTCGGGCCGCGGCATCAAGGGCCAAAAGGCTCGCACCGGCCACAGCCGGCGGCCGGGCTTCGAAGGCGGCCAGACCCCATTGTGGCGCCGCATTCCCAAGCGCGGCTTCGTCAATCCCCATCGCAAGGAGTACGCCTACGTCAACATCGACGAGCTGATGGCGAAGTACGACGACGGCGCCCAGGTCACGCCCGAGGACGTGCTCGAACGAGGCATTGTGGATCAGCTCAACGACGGCCTGAAGGTGCTCGGACGCGGCGACTGCGACAAGGCACTGACGGTCTACGCCCACAAGATGTCGAACAGCGCCCGAGCGAAGATCGAAGCAGCCGGCGGCGACGTGACCCTGCTCGAGGGCGAGGCGGACGCTGAATCCGAGCGGTCCCCGTCCGCAGGCGGAGGCGCTGCAGCCCAAGATACCGAAGACGCCCAAACGGAGGGCGCTGGCGAGGAAACCGACAAGGATCAGGAGGACTGAGCCGCCGTGTTTCAGGGCATATTCGAGTCGTTCTCCATCCCCGAGGTTCGCAAGCGAATCCTCTTCACGCTCGGGGCATTCGCGATATTCCGGCTCGGCGTCTGGATCCCCGTTCCAGGGGCTGACCCGGAGGGCATCGAGGAGCTCCTGCAACAGGCCCTCGGACAGGGGCTGTTCGGCTTCGCCAACCTGTTTACGGGCAATGCGCTCAGCCGGTTCTCCATCTTCGCGCTCGGCGTGATCCCCTACATCAACGCGTCCATTATCATGAGCCTGCTCCAGAACGTCATTCCCTATTTGAAGGAGCTCCAGAAGAAGGGCGACGAGGGGCGAAAGCAGATTCAGAAATACACGCGCTACGGCACCGTCGGCCTGGCGGTGCTGCAGAGCGGGGTCTTCAGCTTCTACATCGCCAACCAGACCCAGCTCTTGCTGCCCGGCATCAACCCGGTCGCGTTCTACTTCATGAGCATTTTGACGATGACGACCGGGACGATGTTCCTGATGTGGCTCGGCGAGCGGATCACCGAGAACGGCATCGGACGCGGCGTCTCCATGATCATCTTTGGCGGCATCCTCGCCACTTATCCCCAGTTGATCGGCCAGGCCGTCGTCTCCCTCGGACCGGGCGGCGGGGCCCATCCGTTGTGGGGCGTGGCGCTTGTGGTCATGTTCGTCGTCGTCGTCGCCGGCGTCGTGTTGGTCCAACTGGGCGCCCGGCGCGTCAACATCCAATACGCCAAGCGCGTCGTGCGCGGTCGCGTCTACGGCGGCCAGAGCACGTTCATCCCGTTTTCGGTCAACCAAGGCGGCGTCATTCCGGTCATCTTCGCCGGCGCGCTGCTGGCCATCCCGACGACGCTGCTCAACGCGCCTGGCGTCCAAGGCGCGATCAGCGCGGGGCCCGATTGGCTCAACGTGCTGTCGTTCTCGCTAACCAACCAGGGCGTGGTCTACATGATTTTCTACGGCGCGCTCGTCATGTTCTTCACGTTTTTCTACAGCGCGATCGTCTTCGATCCCGCTGACGTGAGCGATAACCTGCGGCGTTGGGGCGGCTACATTCCCGGCATTCGTCCGGGCCAGCCGACCTCTCGCTATCTGGAACGGATCCAGAACCGCATTCTGACGATCGGCGGGCTCTTCCTGACCGTCGTGGCGCTGATCCCGTACATCTTCTCCAATCTGAGCGGCCTCCAGACGTTCTTCGGCATCGGCGGCACGTCGATCCTGATCGCGGTCGGCGTCGGCGTGGACACGATCAAGCAGATCGAGTCCCACCTGGTCGAGCGCCACTACGAGAGCCTCATCCGCCGAGGCGGGGGCGCGATGATGGGAAGGCGGGCCTGAAGCCATGGGGCGTCGTATCATCCTGTTGGGGCCGCCGGGTGCCGGGAAAGGCACCCAAGCGAGCCGATTGGCCGAGCGCTTGGACCTGCCGCTGATCATCACCGGCGACCTGCTACGATCGGAGGTCCAAGACGGAAGCAAACTGGGACAGGAAGCCCAGGCGTATCTGGATCAGGGCAAGCTCGTCCCGGACCAGCTCGTCGTCTCGATGATCCGCGAACAGCTCGATCGCGTGAACGGCCATCATGGATTCATTCTGGACGGGTTCCCGCGCAACGACGTGCAGGCTCAGGCGCTGGATGGCATCACGTCCATCGATTGTGCCGTGCTGATCCACATCCCGCGTGAGGACGTCGTCGAGCGGCTCAGCTCACGGCGCGTCTGCCCCGAATGCGGGACCGTCTACAACTTGATGTCGGATCCGCCCGATCAAGAGGGCGTGTGCGATGAATGCGGCGCGGCGTTGATCCAGCGCTCGGATGACACGCCTGACGTGGTCGCGCGACGCTACGACGTTCAATACAATGAGTCCGTTAAACCCCTGATTGACGTCTATCGCGAGCGTGGCGTGCTCGTGACCGTCGACGGCCATGGATCGATCGACGACGTCACCGATCGCCTCATGGAAGCCATCTGCTGAGGACTCCCCACCATGATCCAGTTGAAGTCGAAGGCCGAGATCGAGATCATGAGAGAGAACGCCGACCTCATCAACGAGTTCCTCGGCGAGCTGATCCGCGCGGCCCAGCCGGGCGTATCGACCGCGGAGCTGGACCAGCTGGCCGA
>JBDGQO010000004.1:74522-79136 GCA_042219045.1 Bipolaricaulia bacterium
TGATCCGCGCGGCCCAGCCGGGCGTATCGACCGCGGAGCTGGACCAGCTGGCCGAATCGCTCATGACCCAAGCTGGGGTCGTGTCGGCGTTCAAGGGGTACCGAGGTTTCCCTGCTTCGGTCTGCGCCTCCATCAACGAGGAGATCGTCCACGGAATCCCCAGCCCGAGCCGGGTGCTCGACGAGGGCGATCTGCTCTCGATCGACACGGGATTTGAGCGTCAGGGACTCTACGCGGACAAGGGCGATACCGTCGTGGTCGGCACGCCGACGCAGGCGACCGCCGAGTTGATCGGCGTCGCCCGCGGGTCGCTCTGGCGCGGGATCGCCGAGGCGCGGCACGGCAACCGCGTCGGCGACATCTCCCACGCGATCGGCTCATACATCGCCGAGCGTGGGTATCGGGCGGTGCGGCGCTTCGTCGGTCACGGGATCGGACGCGAGATGCACGAGGACCCACAGATCCCGAACGAGGGGGAGCCGGGTCGCGGGCCGAAGCTGAAGGCCGGAATGGTCGTCGCCATCGAGCCCATGGTCTGGAAGGCCGATCCGGACGATGACGGCACGGCCGAGGAGTGGGTCGCGGACGACGATTGGACGGTGCTGACGCCGAACGGCCAGCGCTCGGCCCACGTGGAGGAGATGGTGCTGATTACCAAGGGTGAGCCCGAGGTGCTCACCGCGATGGACAAATCGGAGGGTTGGTCATGAAAGTCAGGAGCTCAGTCAAAAAGATTTGCGACCACTGCAAGCTGATTCGACGTCACGGCAAAGTGATGATCATCTGCTCGAACCCGAAACACAAGCAGCGTCAGGGCTAACGGGAGGATTCGTCAATGGCACGTATTGCCGGTGTGGACTTGCCGAACCGTAAAAAGACGAAGATCGCGATGACCTATCTCTACGGGGTCGGGCATTCGCGCGCCCAAGAGGTTCTCGAGGCCACGGGCGTCGACGGCGACAAGCGCGTCCACGAGCTGACCGAGGGCGAGATCACGGAGCTGCGACGCCAGGTCGAGGGGAACTACATTATCGAGGGCGAGCTCCGCCGCAAGGTGCGCGCTGACATCGATCGGCTCAAGGAGATCAAAAGCTACCGTGGCCGGCGCCACAGCCAGGGGCTGCCGACGCGCGGTCAGAACACGCGTTCCAACGCCCGATCCTGGAAGGGGCCGCGCCCGGCCAAGGCCGGCGCACGGCGGCGATAAGAGGTGACGAACTGAGATGGCCAAGAAACGAGTGGACCGAGCTCGCGTGCATGTGAACGCGACCTACAACAACACGATTCTGACCTTGACCGATCCGGAGGGCCACGTGCTCGCCTGGAGCAGCCCGGGCGCCGTGGGCTTCAAGGGCTCGCGCAAGGGGACGCCATTTGCGGCACAGCGCGCCGCGGAGCGGCTCATGGACAAGATGCGGGAGTTCGGCGTCCAGTCCATGACGGTGACGGTCCGCGGGACCGGATCGGGGCGGAACTCGGTGACCAACACGTTCAAGGGATCCGACATCCGCGTCGAGGAGATCAAAAACATTACGCCGGTCGCGCACAACTAGGAGGACGGACGAGATATGGGACGATACACCGGCCCGAAGTGCAGACTCTGTCGACGGGAGGGCGAGAAGCTCTTCCTCAAGGGCGCAAAGTGTTATTCGGATAAGTGCCCGGTAACGAAGCGGCGCTTCCCGCCGGGGACGCAGCAGAGCCGCCGCCGGCGGCGCATGTCGCAATACGGCCTGCGGCTGCGAGAGAAGCAGAAGGTCCGTCGTATCTACGGCATTCGGGAGCGCCAGTTCCGGCAGTACGTCGAGACGGCGCAGAAGTTCCAAGGCGTCACGGGCGACATGCTGCTCCGGCTGTTGGAGCGGCGCCTGGACAACAGCCTCTATCGGGGCGGATTGGCGTCGTCGCGCGACCAGGCCCGTCAGTTGGTCAACCACGGCCACGTCTGGGTCAATGGGCGCCGGGTCGACATCCCGTCGTTCTTGGTCAAGCCGGGTGACGCCATCGAGTTCAAGGAGAACTCGCAGGGCAAGAAGGGCATCAAGGCGATCGTGGAAGAGAACAGCAAGAGCGACGTGCCGGAATGGCTCGAACGGACGAACGGACAGCTCCGCGTTCTGGAACAGCCGATCACCGATGAGATCCAACAGGACTTGGAAATGAACCTCATCGTGGAGTACTACTCCCGATAAGGAGGATGGCCGACGTGAGCGATGCGACAATGATGAGCTCAGAGCGGGCAGGCATGGACGGCGGGCAGGCCGTGGTGCCCCAGCTGGTCGAACAGGAGCTGGGAGAGGCCGAAGGCCGCCTCGTGATCGAGCCGCTCGAGCGCGGATACGGAACGACGTTGGGCAACGCCCTGCGGCGAGTGCTCCTGTCGTCGATCCCCGGTGCGGCTGTGACGCGCGTGCGCTTCAGCGGCAAGTATCACGAGTACGACACGATCCCCGGCGTCAAGGAGACGGTGCTGGAGATCATCCTGAACCTGAAGGAACTGGCCATTCGGTTAACCCATGGCGACGGGTTCCACCGAGCGTTCCTCACGGCCGAGGGCCCGGGCGGCGTGACGGCGGGACAGATTGAGCTCCCGACCGGCGCCGAGGTCATCAATCCGGATCACCCCATTGCGACGCTGGACGAGGGCGCCGAACTGGAGCTTGAACTGGAGATCGAGTCCGGCTACGGCTACCGGCCCGCCGAGCGGAACAAGCGCGAGGACATGCCGCTAGGCGTGATCGCCATCGACGCCGACTTTGCCCCGATTAAGCGGGTCAACTACCGCGTGGAGGAGACCCGCATCGGCGAGCGGACGGACTTCGATCGGCTCGTGCTCGAGATCGAAACGGACGGCGGGATTCGGCCGGGCGAGGCGCTCCACGAGGCCGCCCAGATCCTCATCAACCACTTCCAGCTCTTCGCCGAGTTCACGGCATCCCACCCGTTTGCCAGCAGCGAAGCCGAGGAGGCCTCGGAGGACCTGGACGAGACGCTGGAGGATCTCGGCTTCGACACGCGCGCCTGCAACCTCTTGCGCAGCCGCGGCATTCTGACGCTGCGGGATCTGCTGTCACAGTCACGCGAGGAGCTTCTGGACATCAACAATTTCGGCGAGAAGTCGTTGGTCAAGGTCGAGGAACGGCTCCACGAGCTCGGCTACGAAATCAACGATCCGTCGGCCGGCTAACGCTGGAGGGTGAGTCGATATGAAGCACATGAAGGGACATCGCAAGCTCGAACGGGCGCAATCCCACCGCAAGCTGATGCTCGCCAGCCAGGTCAAGGCGCTCATCGAGCACGGCAAGGTCGACACGACCGAGGCGCGCGCCAAGGAGAGTCGACGCTTGGCCGAACGCTGTGTCACCTGGGCCAAGAAGGGCGACACCGCCGCCCGGCGGGAAGCCTTCAAGGTGCTACAGGACAAAGAAGCGGTGGAGCGACTGTTCGAGGAGATCGGGCCGAAGTTCGAAGATCGCCAGGGCGGCTACACACGCGTGTTGAAGCTTCCCCCGCGCCAGGGAGACGGATCGCCCATGGCCCGCGTGATGTGGGTCGAGTGATCCGGGTCCCTCTAGGTGTCACCATGGTGCCGTGAGGTGGACAGCCGACGCAGCTGGGGATCGGTAGACAAACCATGGCTGGAACCATCATCCGCGCCGAAAGCCTGTCCAAACGCTACAATGGCACCACGGCCCTCGACGCCCTCAACCTCGACGTCCCCGCGGGCAGCACCGGCCTGCTGGGCGAAAACGGCGCGGGCAAGACGACGTTCATTAAGCTCCTCCTCAGTCTTTTGGGCCCATCGGCGGGCCGCGCCGAGGTCCTCGGCCACGACGTAGCGACCGACGGGCTGGCGCTGCGTCGGCGCATCGGCTACATGCCCGAGGACGAATGCCTCCCTCCAGACCACAGTGCCCACGACCTCGTGGTCCGGCTCGGCCGCCTCTCGGGACTGCCGCGAGAATCGGCCGTGCAACGGGCTTACGACGTGCTCCATCTGGTGGGATTGGGAGAGGAACGCTATCGGCCCATCGAGGGCTACAGCATCGGCATGAAGCAACGCGTCAAGCTGGCGCAAGCGATCGTCCACGATCCCGACTTGGTGCTGTTGGATGAGCCGACCGGCGGCCTCGATCCGGACGGCCGCCTGGAGATGCTCGATCTCATCGCCGAAATTCGCCACAAGATGGGGCTCAGTGTGCTTATTTCGACGCATCTCTTGCCGGACGTGGAGCGCGTCTGCGAGCACGTCGTGATCATTCGCGAGGGCCAGGTCGTAGCCGACGGGGCGCTCCACGAACTGTTGGAGGGCGTCGGCGAGGGCGTCATGGTGCGAGTCGTCGGCGACGGCACGTCGTTCCTGGAACGGCTCAAGGCTGAAAGCCTAGATGCGGTTGAGACGGGCCCGGACAGTTGGCTCGTCCGCGGCGACGATCCCTACGACGGCATCCTGCGAGCCGCGGCAGACACGGGCGTGGAGCTGCGTCGCTTGGAGCGCGAGTCGCGTTCCTTGGAGGACGTCTTCTTGGCGTTGCATCAGGAGTCCGCACCATGAACGACCAGCCCACCGGGCAGCGTCGCGGTCAGATCTACGACGTCGGCTATCGGCCCTTC
>JBDGQO010000004.1:79236-100931 GCA_042219045.1 Bipolaricaulia bacterium
ATCCAACTGATTCTGATCTTCATCAGCGCGTTGGTGGCGCCCATGCTCATCTGCACCGATCGGGCCTACGGCGTCTATCCGCTCTACCTGTCGCGGCCCATCCACGCGTATGACTACCTCCTGGCGAAGGGGACGGCCGTCTTCGGCGTCCTGTTGCTGTTCACGTTGGGGCCGGGGCTGATCCTGTTGGGCGCCAAAGTCGTCTTGGCCGAGGAGCCCCTGACCTACTTGACGAATCACCTTCGGGATGTCGGCGCATTGCTCGTCAGTTCGGTCCTAATGGCGCTGTTCATCTCGAGCCTCGCCATGGCGGTCTCCTCGTTGACGACGAGCCGTGGCTACGCGGCCGGTGGCTTGATCGGTGGGCTGATGCTGTTGTCGTTCGTTCCTGCACTGCTCTTTCTCATCACGCAGAATGCCTGGTTCACCTTGGTTGACGTGGGCAGCGCCGCGGCGTACGTCAAGGACGCGTTGTTCGGCACGCTGCAGAGCATCCAAGCCCCGATCCAGATGGGCGAGGAGTCGCGCACGATCACCTTGGAGCCGTTGTCGGCATGGATCTATCTGGCGGAGACGCTGGCCCTCATTGTCGTGTCCTGGGCGGTCATTTGGGGCCGGTATCGCCGGGAGGCGCGCTGACCATGGCCGTGATCAACGTCGACAGCGCCACGAAGCGCTACGGCGATGTGGTCGCACTCAGCGACGTCTCCGTGGAGATCGAGCCCGGCGTCACGGGACTCTTGGGCCCGAACGGGGCGGGCAAGACGACGCTATTGAAGATGATGACGGGATTGCTCGCTCCCACATCGGGCTCGGTGACGCTGTGGGACGCTTCGCCGCGATCCGATCCGAGCCTCTATGGCCGCATCGGCTATTGCCCCGAGGGCGAGACGCTCTACGGGTTCATGACGGGGCGCACGTTCTTGGCGATGAACGCCCGTCTGCACGGGCTCAGCGATCCGGACGGCGCCGCGCAACGGGCACTGCAGCAGGTCGACCTCGTCGACGAGGCGGAGAAGCGCATCCGAGCCTACAGCCGCGGCATGCGACAGCGGATCAAGATGGCTCAAGCGCTGCTGCACGAGCCCGACGTGCTATTGCTGGATGAGCCGCTCAAAGGGGCCGACCCGACCCAACGCCGCACGCTGATGGACCTCATCGTCCAGCTCGGCCAAGCCGGGCACACGGTGGTCGTCTCGTCCCACGTGTTGCACGAGGTCGAGCGCATGGCGGCGGAGATCGTCTTGATCCACCGTGGGCGATTGCTCGCGTCCGGCGACTATCACGCCATCCGCGAGGCGATGGACGGGCGCCCCCACAAGGTGTCACTCGAAGCGGACGAGCCGCGGCGCCTGGCGGCCGTCCTCACGGAAGGCGATCTCGTGAACGGCGTCGAGCTCCAAGAGGATCGCGTTGTCGTGGATATCGCGGACCCATCGTCGTTCTACCGCGACCTGCCGCGTGTCGCGCTTGAGGCCGAGATCCGCCTGACGGAGATCACGAGTCTCGATGAGGACTTGGAGAGCGTGTTCCGGTACTTGGTGCAATGACCACGACGATTGCGCTGGCGAAACTGACGCTGCGGCAGTACGGCAGCCGCCTCGGGCTGCTGGCGTTTTCCGGGGTGTTGGCCATTCTGCCCTGGATTATCGCGATCGTCTACTGGGCAGCTGCCCAATGGGAAAGCGACATGATTTCCGCCGCCCAGTTCGCCGAGGCGCTATTTGCCAACTTCACGCTGCCGTTGCTCTATCCCGTCCTCGCGCTGCTCTTGACCGCGTCGGTGCTTCGGGACGAGATCGCCAACGGCACCATGCCCTATCTCTGGACGAAGCCCGTCAGCCGGGCGTCGATTGTCGTCGGCAAGTTCGCGGGCGGCGTCGCCATCGCGCTTGTCGTCACCGCCCTGAGCTCGATCGGCACCGTCGGCGCGATGACGGCCGATCCCGCCACGCTCGGGGCCCATCTGGGGGCGCTGATCCCGACGGTCTTCGCTTACGGGGCGTTGTTCTTTGCGCTGGGGACGCTCTTGGAGCGCGGGCTCCTATGGGGATTTGTCTTTCTCTTGGGCTGGGAGGAGGCGCTCAGCCGCATCTCCACGCTCGCCACTCAGGCCAGCATTCGGCATTATGCTGAGGAGCTGACGCGTGCGCTCCAGGGCAGCGCCAGCTCCCTCGACCCGCTGACCAGCCTGGCGGTCCTGATTGGGGTGGGCGTTGTGCTGTTGATCCTGGCTGCCTTGCGGTTCAGCAGCATGGAATTCGCCGACTGAGTGCTCATTTCCCCTAACCGATAGCTGGGGCACGTTGGACGGCGAGCCCCGGGTGTCAACGTAAGGAACGGCCTCGCCGCGCGAACCCCGACGACCTAGCCCCCTTGAGTCGAGAGGACGGGAAAAGAAAGAGCCACCCTGGTGAGGAGGCCAGACCAGGGCGGCTCGCAACTTGCCTGACGCGCAGGCGCGTTCTTAAGCGTACGGGACGGACGCGTCCGGTCCGTCGGTGCAACGTTCGTGTGCCACGCCTAGAAGAGACCGAAGGCCGCGGCCAATGCCGCCACCCCCGAGATCAGACCAGCCGTGGCCAGTGCCATGTTCGTGTTGCTTTGCGACTGGACGTTTTCGATCTGGGTCTGCATCTGCTCCTCGAGCTTGACGATGCGCGACTGGAGCTGCTGGACCTTGTCCGGACTGACCGTTTGCGAGGTGAGCTTGGACTCCAGCGAGTCGAGGCGGCTCGAGTTCTCGGCAATGTTGGATTGCATGCTGGAAATGGGCAAGCTGGAGATCTCGTTTTCCAAGCTGGAGATCCGCTCGGAGAGTTTGCTCATCTGCCCGGACAGCTCCATGCGGATGCTCTCAATGCGATCGGTCAGCTTGGCCGTGGCTTGCGGGCCGTTCGGCTGTTTGGCCAGGGTCGAGACCTGCTGGCTGAGCGAGTTGACCTCCTTGCTGAGCTTCGATACGTCCTTCTCAAGCGAGAGCAGCTTGCGAACCTCGCCCTCGACGGTCGACAGCCGCGCATCTAAACCGTCCACGGTCGTTTCCAGGTCGTAGACGCGGCCTTGGATGGTCTTGATCTTCTCGCTCGTGCTGGCGCCAACGCCCTCGATCTTGCTCTCCAATGCCGCAATCTTCGAGGGCAGCTCTTCCACCTTGCTCTGGAGGTTCTGGAGCTCTTTGACCTGGCCTTCGAGCTTCTTGACCTCGTAGGAGACGTCCTTGACGACGTCGTTGGTTGCCTTGGTCTGTTCCAGCTGATAGGAGAGGTCCTTGACCATCTTCTCGAGGCTGTCGACGCTCTTAGAGAGCGATTCGACCTTCTCTTTCAGATTGGTCGAATCGTCTTCGGCCATGGCGGGGGATGCGATCATCAGGACGGCAAAGACGATCGCCAGCGCCACTGTGAAGCATGTTCTGTTCATCGAAATCTGCCTCCTCCTTGGGAGTGGTCTATGCTTACCGTAGCAGGGGTAACGCATGTCACAGAGGAGGTCGGTTAAGCCGGGGTGAGAACTTGGTCACACGGTAATGTCACGCGCGTTACAGTTGGACACCCGGTGTTGTCCCTGCTGCAGGGCTCGCCTAAAATCGGATCGGAGGTGAGCGGCGTGCCCGCTTGGCAGGAAGCGATCCCGGCGTTTCTCAATTCCCTGGACGTGTCCTCGAACACCGTCCGGACCTACGAGGAAGCGCTGAAGAGTTTTACGCGTTGGCTGGCGAGCCACGACGGCACGGAAGCCGAGCCGAGCCCAGAGACCGTTCGGGCGTATCGGGAATGGCTCAAAGGGGAACGATCGGCCAACACCGTGCTGACCTACTGGGTGGCCTTGCGGCGGTTCTTCCAGTATGCAGTCGTCAACGATCACATCCAGAAGAATCCCGTGGAGGGCCTCAAGGGGCTTCGACGCCCACGCGGGCACCTGCGACGCGACCTGACGCGCGGCGAACTGCGCGCGGTCTTCGAGGCGATTGATACCTCCACCGAGCTCGGCAAGCGGGACTACGCCATGATCAACCTGATGGCCCGCAACGGACTGCGGATCGTCGAGATCCACCGCGCCAACGTCGGCGACCTCGAGGCCCGCCAGCACCGTCAGATCATGCGCATCTGGGGCAAGGGCCGTGACGAACGCGATGAGTTCGTCGTGCTCGCGGAGCCCACCGAGGCGGCGCTGGATGACTACCTGGACACGCGGGGCGCAGCCGCATCCAACGAACCGCTGTTCACGAAGGCATCGGGATCAAGCCCTCAGGGCGAAGCACGCCTGAGCACGCGCCACATCCGCCGTCGGATTACGCGCTACTTCGAATTGGCTGGGGTCAAGACCGACCGGACCTCTGTCCACTCGCTGCGCCACAGCTTCGTCACGCTCGCCATCGAGGGCGGGGCGACGCTCATGGAAGCCCAAGCGGCCGCACGGCATCGCTCCATCCAGACGACGATGGTCTACTTCCACGAGCACGGCCGTCTGGACAATCCCGTGGAAGACCGCATCGACATCTGATCCGTTCCCTTGACGGGGAATCAGCCGCCGGTCCCCGACGTTTGGGTGACGATCAGCACGATCCGCACGACGATCAGAATCCAGCCCGCAGCGACGACAATCCACGCCAGCCGTTTGGCGATGTCGGAGATGACGAGAAAGATCGTCAATATCGCCAGGATCCCGATGGCATCGACGAGCGATGCCGGGATCGTGATGTTGGGGACGATCGACTGGACGAGGTTGACGATCAACTCGCCGATCCAGCGCGAGATGGTGTAGAGAAATTCCAGGATCTGATCGAACGCGTCTCGGGTCTCCGGCGTGACGTTCGGCGGGTTCTGTTGGAGGGCATGGCTTTTCAGGGATGAGAACGCGATGATCGATGCCATGACCGAACTGATGCGGGTCATCGAACCTCCTTTGCAGACGTTGATTCGCCATGAACCTGACCGATCTTGCCACATCACGTTGCGCCCTACGATAGCAGGTTCCCGGGAAGGTTCAACGCTCCATGCGTTCCAGCGGGCAAGCGTCACGCCCACACGGAACGCGTCAAGATCCGAGGCCATGGCGAGCGAATGCCTCGATGAGCATTTACGGGTGCCAACACGGGAAGGATGCGTTGGTGCCGAGGGCGGGATTCGAACCCGCACGGCCCAGGGGGCCACGGGATTTTGAGTCCCGCGCGTCTGCCAGTTCCGCCACCTCGGCACGGTCTGCTATTATAGGTGGAGGAACATGGGCCGTCAATCACATCCGTTGCGCCCTGAGCGCGACAGCCTTACCATCGATCCTGACACTCAGTCGAAGGGCGCCGTGTACACGGAGCGGGATCACTATGGCTCGCGATGAGGACGGACTCGACCTGAGCGCGCGCATGGATCTGGCTCGCCTTGCCTACGGGGAGCAGATCATCCGGTGTATCAATCGGTCGCCCGAGGACGTGGAAGGGTTCCTGATGCTCGACGGCGAAGTCGAAAAGGCCCGCTGGTGGCGAGCGTTCGCCGTCGCCAAGCGCGAAGGGAATCGCGACTACGTGCGCGGCCTGCTCGCCTATCTTATGAGCCACCACTTGGATGCCCGCAACGCGACGAAGCAACGCCATCTGAGCGAGCGCATCCGGAGCGGCGCCCTGGGCTTGGAAGATCTGACGATCGAGATGCTGTCGGGGGCCGCCTTGACGTGGCAGGACGTCTTCCGGTTGGTGGGGACCGAATTCAACCCGACCCGCGAGAAGGCCCTCGTCCAAGAGATCTATCAGCGGCTTACGCAGACGGAGGAGTGTCTCCCCTCTCCGCCTCCGTAGACGCGGCATCGGGTGCGGACGTCGATGCCAACGCTTGGGCCAAACGGTCAAACTCGCCCATCGTCAACGTCTCGCCGCGTCGATGCTCGTCGATTCCAGCGTTCTGCAGCAGTCGGGCGGATTCGTCCGTCGAGATGTCCAATCCGAGGGACAGCGCTCGCCGGAGCGTCTTGCGACGGACGCCGAACGCGGCCCGAACGGCCTGTTGGAAGGCCCAATCGGGTGCTGAGAACGCGGGCTTCGCGCGCGGCTCGATCGCCAACACGGCGGATTCGACCTCCGGCGGCGGATAGAACGCGTTCTTCGAGACGTTGAACGCCCGTTCCACATGACACTGCGCCTGAACCCAGATCCCGAGGGAGCTCGTCTCGCGCGTCCCGGGATCCGCTAGGAGCTTCGTCGCCACCTCGCGTTGGACCGTCCAGACGGCGCTGCGGACACGATCGCGATGCTGAATGAGCCGCTCCAGCAGCGGTGCGGTGATGTTATAGGGCAAATTCCCCAGCGCTTGGACGTCCCCGTTTGATGGCAGGATCTCCGGCCACCCCGCCTCCAGCGCATCCGCTTGGACGATCTGGACATGGGGTTCCGCCCGGAAGCGCTCGCTCAGCCACGCCGCTAGCGTCGGATCGACCTCCACGGCGACGACCTGGTCCGTGACCTCAGCCAGGCGCTCGGTCAACACGCCCAGTCCGGGCCCGATCTCCAGGACGGTATCCGCGGCGGCGGGCTCGGCGACCGAGATGATGCGCTCCACGGTGTTGGCGTCGATCAGGAAATGCTGGCCCCATCGCTTGCGAGGCCGGATGCCCAGTTGCGCCAACGCGTCGCGGACGGCTCGAGGGGACGACATCGACGGACGGCTCATCGCGATTCGCGCCCAGCCTGACTATAATGGCTCCTCTGATCAAGGGTAATGGCGACCGATCGCTCGAGCTCGGTCCCGAGCCGTGCTGGACCAGCCAGACTTGATCATCTCGAGAATCGACAACGAGGAGTTGACGACCATGGCCGCATCGGAAATCCGCGATCCGGCGCTGGCATCCCAGGGCGAGGCCAAGATCCGCTGGGCCCAACGCCACATGAAACTGCTCCAACAGATCGATGACCGCTTCCAACGCGAGCGCCCATTCGAAGGCTACCGGGTGGCGTTGAGCATCCACCTGGAAGCCAAGACGGCCCAGCTGGCTCGAACGCTACGCGCCGGCGGGGCCGAGCTGCACGTGACGGGCTGCAACCCGCTCTCCACCCAGGACGACGTCGCGGCCGCCGTGGCGGCCGACGGCGACATCCCGGTCTTTGCCAAGCGCGGGGTTGACGCCCGCGAGTACGATCGGCTGTTGGGGCAGACGCTCCGTCACCAGCCGCATCTGATCGTCGACGACGGCGGCGACCTCGTCCGGCTCCTGCATGGGGACCGGGCGGATCTGGCTGTGGACGTGCTGGGCGGTAGCGAGGAGACAACCACTGGGGTCCGGCGATTGGAAGCGCTGGCCCGCCAAGGCCATTTGAGATTCCCCATGGTGGCTGTCAACGACGCGCGCATGAAGCATCTCTTCGACAATCGCTACGGCACCGGCCAGTCGGTCTGGGACGGGATCATGCGCTCGACCAACCTGACGATCGCCGGGCGGACTGTCGTCGTTGCAGGCTACGGGTGGTGCGGTCGCGGCGTGGCGGTGCGGGCCCAGGGGCTGGGCGCGCACGTGATCGTCACCGAGGTCGACCCCGTCCGTGCGATCGAGGCGCACATGGACGGCTATCGCGTCATGACCATGGGCGAGGCAGCCCCCTTGGGCGACGTCTTCGTCACGACGACCGGGTGCAAGGACGTCATCACGCGAGCTCATATCGAACGGATGCGCGATGGGGCACTGTTGGCCAACGCGGGCCACTTTGACGTCGAGATCAACAAGGACGAGCTCGCGGCGTTGGCCGAGGCCCAGTACGAGATCCGTCCGAACGTCGACGCCTTCAAGATGGCCAACGGCAACGAGCTCTATCTCCTCGGGGACGGGCGGCTCGTCAACCTCGTATCGGGGGATGGCCATCCCGTGGAGATTATGGACATGTCCTTTGCGCTGCAGGCCTTGACGCTGGAGCACGTGGCCAAGCACCACGCGGACTACCGGGCCTCCGTCTATCCTGTGCCGACCGAGATCGATCGAGCCGTCGCGGGAATGGAACTGGAGGCGGTCGGCGTGCGGATCGACGCGTTGAGCGAACAACAGCGGGCCTATCTTGAAAATGCGGGATAAGTCCGCTATAGTAACCTATCCAAGCCGGCGTCGTCAGTAGCGTTTGCCAGGTTTCTCGACGGCGCGTGAGCACTCGAATTTGAGCGGAGGCCTGAATGTCTGAAGCCACAGAGATTGCCCAGGAACGTGGTCAGCGGCTGCCCAAGGAGATCAACGGCGCGATCCATGCCATCGGACGACGGAAGGAATCCGTCGCTCGCGTCTATCTGAAACGCGGCAACGGCGAGGTGACCGTAAACGGGAAACCAGCGGCGGATTACTTCCACGGGTCGCCCTACGTGGAGAGCCGTCTGGAGGCCACGGCACTGCAGCCGTTTGCGATCACCAACACGCTCAACATGTACGACGTCAAGGCCAACGTTGACGGCGGCGGCATGACCGGGCAGATGGAAGCGCTGAAGCTCGGGATCGCCCGAGCCCTGCTCGGCATTGATCCAGACTACCGCAAGTCGCTCAAGGACGCGGGCATGCTGAGCCGCGACGAGCGCATGGTTGAGCGCAAGAAAGTCGGGCTCAAGAAAGCACGCCGCTCGGAGCAGTTCTCCAAGCGTTAATGTCCCCACGGCGGTTCTGAACCCCGGGACGGCCGGACGCACGTCGAGGCGGAAAGCGTCCTTGGCTCGATCCTCGAAAGATGAGAAGGGATTACTATGCAGGCTGAAATTCACCCCGAGGTCCAACAAGTGGTCATCAAGTGCAGCTGCGGGGCGGAGTTTGAGACGACGTCCACGCGCGAGAACCTCCACGTGGACATCTGCTCCCAATGCCACCCGTTCTTCACCGGCGAGGAGAAGTTCGTCGACACCGCCGGGCGCGTGGAGCTGTTCCAGCGCAAGTACGGCCGGCTGCTGGATGACGACAACAACGCCTGATGTCCGCCCGTTTCGCAACGCGGGCCATTCACGTCGGCAGCGAACCCGACGCCCAGACGGGTGCCGTTATTCCGCCCATCTACGCGACATCGACGTATCGCCAGTCGGCCCCCGGCCAGCATCAGGGTTACGACTACAGCCGCGCGGACAATCCCACCCGCGAGCGCTTTGAGCAGGCCGTTGCGTCGTTGGAAGGCGCCGAGCACGCCGTGGCGTTCGCCTCCGGCATTGCGGCCACCTCAGCGGTCGTCACGCTCCTCAACCCGGGCGACGGCGTCATCAGCGGCAACGACCTCTATGGCGGAACGTACCGGCTGTTTGAACAGCACTTCCGGCGCTATGGCATCCCGTTCGCCTACGTCGACACGACCGACCCGGCGAACGTCCGGCCCGACGCCGATACTCGCCTGATCTGGGTCGAGACGCCCACCAATCCGCTCATGGACGTCACGGACATCCGAGCCGTGGCCGAGCGCAAAGCTGACGCCTGGCTGGCGGTCGACAACACGTTCTCGTCGCCGTATCTGCAACGGCCCCACGAGCTGGGCGCCGATCTGGTGGTGCACAGCGCCACGAAGTATCTCGGCGGGCACAGCGATCTGATCGGGGGCGTCGTCACGACGAGCGATCCCGAGCTCCGGGATCGATTGAAGTTCATCCAGCTGTCGATCGGCGCCGTGCCGTCGCCCTTTGACTGTTTCCTGGCGCATCGCGGCGTCAAGACGCTCGCGGCGCGCATGCGGAGCCATTGCGAGAACGCTCGTCGAGTCGCCGACTTTCTCCAAGATCACCCCCGAGTCACACGCCTGCTCTATCCCGGCCTGCCCTCGCATCCGGGCCACGAGGTTGCGTCTCGCCAGATGGACGATTTCGGCGGCATGCTCAGCTTTGAGCTGGACGGCGATCCATCGGCGTTCCTGCGAAATCTGGACGTCTTTGCGCTGGCGGAGAGCCTCGGCGGCATTGAGTCGCTCATCAACCATCCGGCGACGATGACCCACGCCTCGATCCCCCGCGAGCAACGCGAGGCACGCGGCATCAGCGATGGGCTATTCCGACTGTCGGTCGGCATTGAGCATGCGGATGACTTGACGGATGACCTCGACCGTGCCCTGCAGGCCGGGTGATGCGCCCATGCATGTCGTGAGCAACGTCCTGGAGCTGGTCGGGCGAACGCCCATGGTTGAACTCTCCAGTGGGCTGAACCCGACGGACGTTCGCATCCTGATGAAGGTCGAGATGTTCAATCCGGGCGGTTCGGTCAAGGACCGCATCGGCCTGGCGATGGTCGAGCGCGCCGAGCGCGAGGGCAAGCTGGAGCCCGGCATGACGATCGTCGAGCCGACTTCAGGGAACACGGGCGTCGGCATCGCGATTGCGGGCCGGCTGAAGGGCTATCCCTTGGTCGTGACCATCCCGGACAAGATGAGCCAGGAGAAGATCGACCTCTTGCGGGCCTACGGCGCTGAAGTCGTCGTCTGTCGCACCGACGTCGAGCCCGAGAACCCCGAGAGTTACTACGCCGTCGCCGAGCGGATCGCTGAAGAGCGCGGCGGCTACGTGCCCAATCAATATGAACACCCGGCCAACCCGCAGGCGCATTACGAGACGACGGGGCCTGAGATCTGGGAGCAGACGAACGGCGAGTTGGATGCCTTCGTCTGCGGCGTCGGCACCGGCGGCACCATCAGCGGCGCTGGGCGCTATCTGAAGGAGCAGAACGAGAACGTCCAAGTCATTGGCGTCGACCCCGAGGGCTCGATGATCTACACGGCGTTTTACGGTCAGCCCCACGACGTCGATTCCTACGCCGTGGAGGGCATCGGCGAGGATCTCGTGCCCGAGACGCTCGACATGAGCGTGATCGACGAGATGATCCGCGTTGCCGACGGGGAATCGTTCCGCATGACGCGCCGACTCGTCGAGAGCGAGGGGCTCTTGATCGGCGGATCGTGTGGTGCCGCCGTGCTCGGGGCGCTGCGCTATGCGGAGCAATTGGGCAGCGGTACGATCGCGACGCTGTTGCCGGACTCCGGGCGCAACTACATCAAGCGCATCTACAATGACGACTGGATGCGCGAGAACGGCTACCTTCCCGACGGGTCCTAGCGTTCCACCTTGCCGGATCCCCGATCGACCCGTTGCCCCTTAATTTGACCCGTCCGATTGCCCGTGCTCGGGCGCGAGATATATACTGGTTGCGCTATGGCGCGCTCCAATTGCCCGTATCGTGTGGTCATTGTCCTGCTGTTTGGGGCTCTGCTGCTCGCTTCCGCCGGCTCTTCGCTCGGTGCCCAAGCCGACGACGCTCCGCTGGATTTGCTCATCGTGGACGAGACCAAGACGTTCGAAGCGTCGCTGCTCGTCAACACGGCCGCCAGTGCCCTCAAGCAGACCGGCATGTTCAACGTCGAGGCCAAGTTCGTGGATGTGAACTCCAGCTTCGATGATCCGCTCGGTCTCAACAAGACGGGTAGCGTCTATGACGTCATCGTCATCGTCCCGCGGGCGCTGGAGCAGCGCGACTTGATGCAGGTCTGGGTCGCCACGTGCCCGTATTTGCCCGGTGGTCCCGACGAGCTCAAGCGCGGCGTGGAGACGGTTCAAGACCTCGTGGATGCGCGGAGCCAGGGCCAATTGACCGCCCTCGGGGTCCACGACGACGCCTTGCCCGCGCTGTTTGCCACGATCTTTGCCAACCACGGCTGGTTGAACTGCAACTGAGATGCAACGCCTCATTCAGGGCTTCATCGGGTGGGTCGAGGTGCATCCCCGATGGACGGTCGCCCTGGTTGGGGGGATTACCGCGCTCTTTGTCGGCATCCTGCTCACCAAGGGCCTCTCGTTCCAGACCGATTTCCGGAAATTCCTGCCCAGCGACGATCCCGCCGTCCATCGTCTGGAGCAAGCCGAGGCGACCTATGGCTCTCAGGACCTGTTTCTGATCTCCATCGAGTCGGAAACGACGATCTTCAAACCGTCCACGCTGCGCAAGTTCAAGGAGCTTGAGACCCGGCTCACCGAGATCGCGGGCGTTGAGGACGTCAAAGGGCCCGCCACGGCGGACGTCATCTACGGCACCGAAGACTCCATCGTCGTCGAGCCGGCCATGGAGCACGTGCCGCAGTCGAGCGCGGAGATCAAGCGCTACCGCTCACGCGTGATGGGCGATCGGACGATCCGGGGCTGGCTGATCTCCGAGGACGGGAAAGCCGGCGCGATCTCGATCACATTGGAGGATTGGGCGGATGCGCCGACAGTTGTGAACGAGATTCGTTCGCTCGTGCGGCAGTACGACGGCCCGGAGACGTTCCACCTCGTGGGCGAGCCGGTGTTGCGGACGGCCGTTGCGCAGACGATGGTGCGCGATCTTCGCGTGTTGGTCCCCGTCGTGGTGCTCGTGCTGGCCCTCGTGCTCTGGGTTAGCTTTCGCAGCGCGGCGGGCGTGCTGTTGCCCATGCTCGTCGTCGGGTTGAGCACCCTGTGGGCGGTCGGGTCCATGTCGCTCGCCGGGGCGCCCATGACGCCGTTCGCCATCGTCATGCCCGTCATGCTGATCGCTATTGGGGCCGCCGACGGAATTCACATCCTCAACAAGTACTACGAGTCGGCCGCCCGCTATGCGGACGACACGGGACCCTCACGACGAGCTGCCGTCTTCAACACGATGAACGAGATGGCCGTGCCCATCATCCTGACCTCGCTTACGACCGCCATGGGATTCGTGGCGCTATTGGCGTCGTTCCTCTGGCCGCAGCGCCACTTCGGGGTCTTCACGGCGCTGGGCATCGTCTACGCGATGGTCCTCTCGCTGACGCTCATCCCGGCGTTTCTCTCTCGGTTGCCCATGCCGACGCTCAGCCCGGCTGACTATCAACACAGCCGCATCTCGAACGCGCTGGGAGGATGGGCCCGAGCGGTACGCCTTAAGCCGATGCTGACGCTGGGGATCGCCAGCGTCGTATTGGTCGCGTGCGCGGTCGGCATTCCCCGGCTCAACGTGGAGACGCGCGCGGACGAGTTCCTCGGCCAAGGCCACCCCGTGGTCCAGTCCATGTACGCCATGGACGAGCGGTTCGGCGGCAGCTATCAATTGGCCGTGGAGATCGACACGGGCCGGCGCAACGGCCTGAAGGATCCGCAAGTGCTCAAGAAGATCGCTCGCTTGCAGGATTACCTGAAGTCGCGTCCGGAGATTGGACAGGTTATGTCCGTGGCCAGCATCGTGCGCCAGCTGAACGAGACGCTGCATGCATCGGATCCCGATTACTATCGCATCCCGGAGGATCCGCGCCTGGCCTCCCAGCTGTTCATCCTCTACGGCGGTGAGCCGGGCAAGCTTTTCCGAGGCGACTTCAGCCAGGGTGAGGTCATCGCGCGGCGGCTCAACGTCGGCAGCACCCAAATGGCCGCGCTCGTGGCCGACGTCCGTGACTATCTGCGGACCCACTTCAGCGGGCCCGACGATCCCAAGGCCCAACTCGTGGGGCCGACGCAGGCTTACACCGCGCTGCTATCGCGCATCATTCAGAGCCAGCTGGCTAGCCTCTCCGCCAGCTTCGTCACCGCGGGGATCATCGTCTCCATTCTCATGGGCTCGATCATGGCCGGCCTGCTCTGTCTCGTCCCCTTGGTGTTGACCATTCTCGTGGAGTTCGGCGTCATGGCCTACGCGTCGATTCCGCTCGACATGGCGACGATCATGCTGGGCTCCATCGCCATCGGCATCGGCATCGACTACGCCATCCACTTTCTCCACCGCTTCCGGTTGGAGACGCGTGCGGGGCGCGATGCGAACAGCGCCTTCGACGGGTCGATGCGCTCGGTGGGACGGGGGATTGCGTACAATGCTCTGGCCCTGATGTTCGGGTTCGCCGTGCTGCTCGCCAGCCGGTTCCACGGGCTCGTGACCTTCGGCCTATTGCTCGTGTTGACCATGATCGTGAGCAGCCTGAGCAGTTTCTCTGTCATCCCGGCGTTCCTGCTCATCCGTCGACCGTCGTTCCTGAAACGGCCGAGCCCCGTCTGGCCGGAATTGCCCACAGACGTCGCGCATCCGGTGGATCGCCAAGATTCCTGACGGTTTCGACAGTCCGCCTAGGCAGGGGGAACATCGGAGCCGTGTCCCCTGTTGAGCAAGCGTCCTCACGGTTGTCGTCGGATAGGCTAGACGAGCCGCGCCCGCACGGCCGCGAACACCTCGTCCAACATCTCAGGGGTCAGCCGCCCCGTCTGCGTGTTCTGTCGGCTCGGATGGTACGCGGCGATGACCGAGGGCATGCCGTCGAGTTCGAGGACCGCGCCGTGGGCAAACCTCGGTTTGGAGCTCGGGATCGACGCCCCGAAGCGGTGCAGGAGCCGAAGCGTCTGGTCAAATGCCATTCCGCCCAGCGCAACGATCGCCCGGACGTGGGTCAACAGAGCGAATTCGCGATCCAGGTACTCGGCGCATTGATCGATCTCTTCGCTTGTGGGTCGGTTCTTCGGCGGGGCACAGCGGGCGATCGCGGTCAGATAGGTGTCGGTCAGCTCCAGTCCGTCGTCGGCATGGTGGGACGTGGATTGGTTCGCAAAGCCGGCGCGATACAGCGCCGCAATGAGAAAGTCGGCCGCGCCGCCCGGCACGTCTCCCGTAAACATGCGGCCGGTGCGGTTGGCGCCGTGCGCAGCCGGGGCCAGTCCGATGAGTAGCACGCGGGCGTAGGGATCACCGAAGCCGGGGACAGGCTTGCCCCAATAAGGCTCGTCTCGGAACGCGCGTTTCTTTTCGGAGGCGACGCGCTCGCGGTGGGCCACCAATCGCGGGCAGCGATGGCACGTGATGACGTCCCGACGGAGCGCGTCGAGGGAGTCGTCCATCGACGAGGACAGGCTACGGCAAAACGGTCATGCGGCCGACACGACGCTTCAGGCCGTTCGATGTGTCTGCCTCGACGACGTAGAGATAGACGCCGCGGGCGACGGGTTGCCCGCGTTGATTCTGCAGATGCCACACCAGCTCGGTGTCGCTCGTTCGGCCCGTATAGACGATATCACCGGAAAGTCCGTAAATGCGAACCGTCAGCTCGTGGGCGGCCAGCCCGTTGACGGCAAAACGAGCGCGGCCTGCGTCCTGGGCCACGGAGAAGGGCGCTGACATGCCGGCTCCGCTGAGCGATCCACCTGAGCGGTAGAGGTCGTAGGCTTTCTCGACGACGCGATCGCTGAGGCGGCCCGCATTCCAGTCGGAGACGATGTCGTTGAACTCGGGCCGATCGATGCGATCGTTGTCGTTGACGTCGTAATCCTTCAACGTCGTGAGAACGGGATTCGGATTTGTGGAGCTGTCCGCGCGTTGCGCGGCGTCGACGACGTCGCCGAAATCGGTCGTCCAGAACCAGCGGTAGTCGCTTTGCGGCGCCTCGGTACGGGCGATGCCGATCGCGCGCACCCGGCAGTCGAGCATGGTCCGATGATGGCTGTCGGAGTTGCGCCATGCCTCCATGACGGCTTGGGCGGTCTCGAACCCGCCGGCAATGTTTTCCGCTAGATAGTTCCATGTCGGCGGGTAGCCCGCTGCTTCGATCCGCTCGGGCAGATCCGCTTCGCCCTCGCAGCGATGCGCGAGACAGTCCGCCTCCGCCATCGTCGAGTTGTGGGCGTTGGCCGCGTCGTCGAGCGTTGAGGAGCGGGTCAGTGAGCGGGTCGCGTCGTTGGGCCATGAGCGCCAGCGCTCGCCGCTCCAGCATTGGTCGCTGTCGGCGCGATAGTCGTTGATCAAGGACAGGAACGTGGCCTCCGGCGTGCTTTGTTCCGCCTGAACGGGAACGGCCGCGATGGCCAATGCCATCGGGACAGCGGTCACGAAGAGGAGAAAAAGCCGGTGTCGTGAAGGGATGGGTGTCTGCATGTCTACCGCCTCCTGGATGGTCCGTATTATAGACGCCATGTGTCCCGGTCCTCAAGCGACCGACGTCCACCCGCAGTGCGCCCCACGTCTTTCGCAGTTTGCGATGGAGACGCTATCATGGATGGAGATAGTCGATAACGGAATGGCGTCGCATGGACAGGTTGGCATGGCCATCGAGGTCAGCGAGGCCATCGATCAGATGGAGGCAGCAATAGCGCCATGATCGGATTTATCGTTGCGGCGACTTATGCGGTACTCCGCTGGACGCTCTATCCCGTGTTGCAGGAAACGGTCTTCATTGAGGCGAGCTGGCTCCTGTTCGGCTGGTATCTCGTCACGGGAAGCGTCATGGTCGCCACGGCCGTGCTCGTCTGGGCTGGGGACTTCGGCAGCGAGGGCGCCCGCATGCGGCACGGCGTCGCGACGCCGTTGGCCTGGGCGCTCGGGCTGGCACGCGTGCCCATGGCCTCGCTCACGCCGACGGTGGCGCTCGCCGTTCGGCGCTTCGCTTTGGTTCTCGGCGCGTTCTGGTTGACTCGGGGCCTCCAGGCGGTGGGAGCCGAGTTCGTGCGGGACGAGCCGGTGCTGATCATGGGCGGGGTTACGGTCGGCATCGGCCTGCTGCTGGGGGGGCTCCGTCGGCCGATGCGTCGACTGGCGAAGTCGCCCCGGTTGGACGCCGAGCCGACCCCGCTCCATCGCGACGTGACGTAACGGGGGGGCAAGCGCCTTGAGGTTGCGGCCATCGTTCCTTAGGGTCGAACTGTTCGGGGATTGACGTGCCCAAAGTATGCTGAAGCGTCTTGTTTACGGCATTCTCGCACCGCTGTTCAAACTGGCGATGAAGGGGCTCTTTCGCTTGCGCGTCGAGGGCCTAGAAAACGTCCCGGATGATGGGGCGCTGCTGGTTGCGCGCCACCAGAGCTATTGGGACATCACATTGCTCATCGGGGCGATTGGCCTCCGACGGCATATTCTGTTCATCGCGCGGCGCTCGTTGATGCGCAATCCCGTGTTCTATCCCTTCATCAAGTACTTCACGGTTCCCATCAATCGAGATCAATTCAGCAAGGCGGACTTCCGCCGCGTGGCGGACGCGCTGGAATCCGAGCGCCTCGTCGGGATATTTCCGGAGGGGACGACGCGTCAGTCGGCCGAGGTCCGGCTCGGCGTGGTCCGCTTTGCCGAGCGGACCCGAAAACCCTTCGTGCCGATCTGTCTCCTCAACGACGGGCCATATCCGCCCGACTACCCGTGGGGATTTCCGCGCATTACCGCTCGAATCGGCCGGCCGTTCAGTCTGGCAGAGCTCAAAGAGGACATTGAGGGCCTGGATGAGATGTCGAAGCAAGACCGTTACGATATCCTGACTCAGGCGCTCATGGACCGGATCGATCGCTTGGCCACGGAGCCGTCGGCGGCGGAAACCCCCTCGAAATGAGCAAATCGGACTGTAAGCGAGATTGCATCGGTCTCAGCCAAGTGCTATGATGGGGTTCGATGCCGGCGCCGCCCATCTGCACCACCCCCGAGGCAGACGCGTTCCAATCAGGGCATTGCGCCAGTGATCCTTGAGTTCGGGGGAGAATCCGACGAACGTGGGTGAATCCGTGATGGCAGAGAACCGGATGGAAGAATTCCTCGAGGAAAAGGACGTCCAAGTCTATAATCGCGGCGACGTCCTGACCGGGCACATCGTTCAGGCCACTGACCAAATCATTCTCGTCGATATCGGCTACAAGTCCGAGGCCCAGATGCGCCCGCATGAGCTGGCGCCGTTCCGCGAGGACGGTGTGGAAACGGGCGACGAGGTCGAGGTGATCATCACCTACATCGACGAGGAAGAGGGGACGATCTTCGTCTCCGAGCGCCAGGCGATCTACGAAAAGCGCATCGGCGAACTCGAGCAGAAGTACCGCAACGGCGAAGCCGTGCGAGGGGTCGTCGAAGGCGTGGTCAAAAACGCTGGCTATCACGTCAACCTGAACGGCATCCGGGCGTTTTTGCCCGGCTCCCATCTGGGCAACGACCTGCCATCGGACATCGAGCAGCTTCGGAGCCAGGAGATTGACCTGAAGATCCTCGAGCTGAACCGCCGGGACAAGAATCTCGTCGTCTCCCACAAGGAATTCCTCAAAGAGCAGGAGCGCGCCCGCCTCGAGGAGCTGTTCGAGGAGATCAACGTCGGCGACATCGTCGAGGGCGAGATCAAAAGCATTGTCGACTTCGGGCTGTTCGTCGACATCGGCGGCTTCGAGGGGCTCGTCCACCGGACCGAGATCAGCTGGAAGGACCTGCCCGCGCCACCGAGCACCTACGACGTCGGCGACACGGTCAACGTGAAGATCCTCGATGTCGACAAGGAGCGCCGACGGATCTCCCTCTCGATCAAGCAGACCCGTCCCGATCCGTGGGAGAACATCAAGGAGCGCTATCCCACGGGCGAGACGTTCGAGGGCGAGGTCGTTGCGCTGACGGACTTCGGCGCCTTCGTGCGCCTCGAAGACGACGTCGAGGGGCTCGTCCACGTCTCGGAGCTGTCGTGGGGCTTCCCCGAAAACCCGAGCGAGGTCGTCCAAGAGGGCGATCAGGTCGAGGTCGTCGTGCTCGACGTCGACGAGGAGAACCGGCGCATCAGCCTGAGCATGCGCCAGGCCCAGCCGGATCCGTGGGCCAACATCGAAGAAAAATATCCCGAAGGTGCGATTGTCACCGGCACCGTGACCAAGCTGCTCGACTTCGGCGCGTTCGTCCAGCTCGAGGAGGGCGTCGAGGCCCTGCTCCACATCTCGGAGATGAGCTGGGAGCGCATCAACCATCCGAACGAGGTCGTCGGCGAGGGCGATGAGCTGGAACTGAAGGTCATCAAGTCCGACGGCGAGCGCCGCAAGATCCGCCTGTCGCTGCGGGAGATGCAGGAGGATCCCTGGCACACCTTCGTGGAAAACTATCCCGTCGGCACCGTCATTGACGGCGAGATTACCGAGCTGAAGGATTTCGGCGCATTCTGCAAGATCACCGACGAGGTCGAGGGGCTCATCCACGTCTCCGAGATCGCGGAGGAGCACGTCGACCAACCGTCAGACGTGCTGGAGAAGGGCCAATCCGTCGTGGCACGCATCATCGGCGTCAATGAAGAGAAGCGCCAGGTCCGCCTGTCACTGCGCAACGTCAACGAGCCCCACGAAGCGGAAAAGCGCCAAGAAGAAGCTCAGGCCGCGCAACCTCAGCGGGCTGCCGAGCCGTCCCGCGGCCCAGAGCGCCAGACCTGGCCGCCGGAACCGACGGCCGCGGCGTCCTCTTCCGCTTCATCGGCTTCGTCCTCGTCGTCGGCGGCCTCGTCCACGGCGTCGAGCAGCTCCGATGAGGAGTCCGTCGAGGCCGAGGAGACCGAGACCGGCCACGAGGCCTTGACCATGCGCGAACTCCTCAAGCAGCACGCCGAGGACGCCGACCTGGAGACCGAGGAAGCTGAGGAGACGGACGAGGGCAGCGACGACGAGACCGACACGTCGTCGTAATCCTCGATTCGGGCGTCGGCCTCAACCGTCGTCGTGTCCCTGTTGGCGGCGATTCTGCATGCCCTGCTTGCTTACCTGATCGGCGCGATTCCGTTCAGCTACCTGATCGCTCATGCACGCGGCGTCGACGTGCGCAGCGTCGGCAGCGGCAACGTCGGCGCCACCAACGTCGCTCGCGCGGCCGGCTACGGCTACGGGGCGTTGGCCCTGTTGCTCGATCTCGCCAAGGGCGTCGGGGCCGTTGCGATCGGTTGGGGGCTCGGCACCCCGCTCTGGCTCGGCGGTCTCGCCGTGATCGGCCACAACTGGAGCGTCTTTCTCAGCTTTCAGGGCGGCAAGGGCGTTGCCACCACGTTGGGGCTTTTGGGCGCACTGGCTTGGCCCGTGGCTCTGATCACCCTCGGCGTCTGGGGCGCGCTGGTGGGGGCAACGCGCTACGTCTCGGTCGGCTCCGTGGGGTGTCTTTTGTTGGCGCCGATGTGGCTTCTCGTCTTCGGCTATCCCGCTGCGATCGTGGGGGTGATGGCCCTTCTCGGCCTGCTGAGCGCCTATCGGCATCGGGCGAACATTCGGCGGGTGTTATCGGGCGAGGAGTACGGGGTCTGACAAGACGTCCGGAACGCTACGTCGGTGTTTTGTCGGTTGCCCTGTGTCGCCACGGCGGCCAGGCGGGCCTGTGGACGTAGCGCTCCCAAAGGATCTGCCCCTTGCGGTCGACGGGCAAAGGGACAAACATGATGATCAGCATCATCAGCCCGAAGATCGGCCAATATTGTGGATTGTCGAACCCCCACATGGCGGGATCGAAGTTCGACGCCCCGCTGGCCAGCAGACCGATTTCATCTCCCACCAGATTGACTCCCCAGTGGGCTGCGATAGCCGTCCACAGACTGCCCGTACGGATGATCAAGATTCCGTTGAAGAGACCCGCAATTGCCGTCGTCACGACGTAAGCAGGTTGGTCTGGTCTGCCTATAATATGGTATAGGCCAAAGAGCACAGATAAGATGAGCAGGGCTGGAATAGTACCGAGCCTTTGTGAGATGGTTTGGAAGGCGTAACCGCGAAATAATAGCTCTTCGATGATGGCCACAAAGACCAGTACGTGGATCATTGCAACCAGTCCATCCCAGTTCGGATGCATGACGCGGAAGATCGGCCATTCTGGAACCAGACCGGCTTGCCAGTACCCGATCGTGTAGAGTGCGATGCTCTGCATCGCAACGCCCAGCGCAAGGCCAAAGACAAAAAGCAAGGGCGTGCGGAGGTGGACGGAGATCCCAAGCGAGGCGAAGGGACGCCGATCCGCCCAGCGGATCATGATCCACGAAGCCAGGATCACGAGGGACAACCCGGCAAGTCCGTCATTCGGGAGATACCATTGAAGGTCATCGTCCGGATAGACCTCGGGTCCCCATGTGTATATGATGACAAGCGCCCCTGAGACCATGAGGGCATAGAACGCAAAGACTCGCACGAATGCAGCTCTTAAACGTAGCATTAGTCTCATCATAGGTATGGTATGTTCTGATTCGCAGTTGGCATCGCCGCAAGGGGGTTCCCTTGCGGCGATGCCGACGATCAAGAACGCTACTTAGCGCAGAGCTCAAAGCCAAGACCGATGGGATCCTTGATACAGACCCCTTCGGGGCCGCCGACTGGAATTGTTCCGTCAAGGCCGTCGTCACTATTATCACCCGGATCATTGAAACAACTTGAAGACTCCTCTCTATCATCATTAGATTAGATGCTGCGATGGGCTTATTGACCGTCCGTGTGTTCCGTCTGTTTCTTCTGGGAATTGGAGCATTGATTGTGGTACTCAGCATCTTGCATTTTGTCAATGGCCCAATTCTTAAACAACACACCATCCTACAGATGTCCTCGACGAACGAGGAAATGAAAGAGACGCTTCACCTTTCGTTGCAGGCAATGACGAGCACACATATGGGGCAAATCACCATCCATCACCAGCCTTTTGCAAAAGAACTCGCCATAAATGTTGCAAACAAAATTAAGGAAATATTCACGTTCATAAAAGACGAATTTGGATTCAACCACCTAAACCTCACCATCGCCTTGTTCAACCAGCAGAACTACAATCTCTCAGAAGTAGAGGCCGTCCGCATCACCAGAAGAGTCTGGCCCATCTTCGTCTCCAAGGACTGGAAACGTGTAAAAGAGACCAATAAGCATTTTCGAACGCAACTCGTCTGGACCTTGCCTCATGAAGCCATCGAGACAAAAATCGCGCAAAGCTTGTATCTCTTTGATTCAAAGGCTCGATGGTTTGGCGATGGTTTAGCGGAGTACATCGCCTTCAATGTAGCCCTTCACCAAGCTCCCGACATTGCATGCTCC
>JBDGQO010000040.1:0-8839 GCA_042219045.1 Bipolaricaulia bacterium
CATGAACCGCAATTACCTCTCTGACAAGCAGTATCGCATCCTCAAGTTCATCTTCGATCAGATCAATCTCATTGGTCGTCCCCCCACAACCCGCGAGATATGCGAGCAATTCGGATTTGCTTCCCCACGCAGTGCAAGTGATCACCTAAAAGCGATCGAAAAGAAGGGATACCTGCGCCGGACAAAGTCGCCTCGAGGCATTGAGCTGGCCTACGACAAGGTCTGGGAGCTGTTTGGCATCCCCATTTACGGGCGCATGGACCCGAACACATCCGAGCTGAGCCAGGTTGAGGTAGCCGACACGGTAACGCCGTCGGACCTCTATCCGATTGGACGTGGGCTGTTTGCCATCTACATGCCGGACGACCGCATCATCAGCGTAGGGATCCGCCGTGGCGATCTCCTGATTGCGCGGGAGCAGGGTGAAGCTCGTCCGGGCGACGTCGCAATCGTGCCGTTCAACGACGGCATGACGGCCCGACTCGTGGCAGAGGCCGAGGGCGGCCCCGTACTCCAGACAGCCGAGCCCGACACCTCGGCCATGCCGGTCGCGGAAGTTCGACTGTTTGGCGTGGCCTTGCGCGTCGTGAGGGACCTTTAGCCCTCCCGTTGGATGTGCCTTCCTGTGATAACCGGGACCGGTTCCAATACGCGTAATCGCGGCATGGAGGCCTATGACAGAACTGCGACAGCGACTGGCGGCCATTCTGGCGGGCGTCGGCGTCCTGTACCTCGGCCAAGCCCTGCTGACGACCTTGATCGGGGTCCGCATGTCGCTGGAGAACTTCAGTCCCTTCAGTATCAGGATCGTCACGTCCGCGTTCTACGTCGGCGGCGTCGTGGGGTCACAGCTGTGCAGTCGCATCGTCAAACGCGTGGCCCACATCCGAGCATTCGCCATCTTTGCTGCCTTGCTGGCCAGCTCAGCTCTGACCCATATGCTCGTGCTGGCCCCCGAGGTTTGGGCCCTGTTGCGGGCCGTGAGCGGCTTCGCCATTTACGGGCTCTATCTGGTCGCGGAAAGCTGGCTCAATGCCGCCGTGACCCCCGTCATTCGCGGCCGGGTCCTCAGCACCTACATGATCATCACCTTCGTCGCCCTCACGCTCGGCCAATTGCTCCTGAACGCCGGTGATCCGGCGCAGTATCATCTCTTCGGGCTCAGCGGCATCATCTTTGCGCTCGCGCTCATCCCCGTCGCCATGACGAAGACCACCTCCCCGATCGAGATGACGACCGAGCACCTCACGCTGAGGCGTCTGTTCGAGATCTCGCCGTTCGGCTTGGTGGGCAGCCTGGCTTCCGGCATGGTGATCGAGGCGTTCCTCTCCCTCGGCTCAGTGTATGCAGAAGAGTCCGGATTCACGACGGCCCAGATCTCGTTGTTCATGTCGGCACCCATTGTCGGCGGACTGTTGCTCCAGTGGCCCTTCGGCTGGCTGTCCGATCGCTACGATCGACGGTGGACGTTATTGGCGATCGCTGGCGGCACGGCGCTGTCAGCGCTCGCGGTGATCGGGCTGCGTCACTCCGCTTTCCCCATGCTATTGGCGATCGTCACGGTTCATGGCGGCCTGTTTTTCTCCATGTATCCGCTCAGCCTCGCCCACGCGAACGACAAGGCTGAGCTGGATCAGTTCGTGGAGCTCAGTCGGGGGCTGTTGTTGGTCTACTTCATCGGGGCGCTGATCGCGCCCTTTATGGGCAGCCTGATGATGGAGCCGCTCGGCCCGAGCGGCCTCTTCGTGGAGATCATGCTCATCGCCGGCGTGTTGACCCTGTTCGGCCTCTATTCGCAGTGGCGGACGGGGCCCGTGCCCGACAGCGAACAGCAAGCGTTCTATCCCTACGGACCTCGGACGACGACCGAGGTCTACGGGATCGATCCGCGACAGGCGGATTCCGACTCGGGCGATCATTCGGACCCTCCGTCGGATCCAACCGATCAAGCCGGTGACGAGCGTTGATGCCGAACCGGGACTAGCCCTTGGCCCGTTGCGCGCGTTTTTTCCCGATATTGAGGTTCTTGGCGATGTAGGCGATCACATCGCCGGCGACGTCCTTGCCCGTCGTCTTCTCCACGCCCTCGAGGCCGGGCGAGGAATTGACCTCCAACACCAGCGGCCCGCGCGCCGAGCGGAGCAGATCGACCCCGGCCACGGCCAGCCCGAGCTCCTTGGCGGCCTGGACAGCTGTCTTGCGCTCGGCCGGCGTGATCTTGGCCGGCTCGGCGGAGCCGCCCCGATGCAGGTTGGAGCGGAAGTCCTCGTCCTCTGAGCGCCGTGCAATGGCCGCCACGACCTTTTCGCCGACGACGAAGCAACGCACGTCCTCGCCCTTGGCTTCCTCGATGAACTCCTGAACGAGGATGTTGGCGTCCAGGCCACGGAACGCCTCGATGACCGACTCGGCGGCCTTCCGCGTTTCCGCCAGGACGACGCCAATGCCCTGCGTCCCCTCTTGGACCTTGATGACCACCGGAGGCCCGCCGACCATCTTGAGCAGCCCGCCGACATCCGACGTCGTGTGGGCGTAGCCCGTGACGGGCAACCCCACGCCCTTGCGGGCCAAAATCTGCAGCGAGCGGAGCTTGTTCCGCGAGCGCAGGATCGCGATGGAGCTGTTGATGCTGAAGAGCTTCATCATCTCAAACTGGCGCAGCACGACCGTGCCGTAGCTGGTATGTTTGGCGCTAATGCGCGGAATGAGCGCGTCGAAGTCGTTGAGCGGCTCGCCCCGATAGATCACTTGGGGCCGGGCCGAGGTGATGTTCATGTAGCAGCGCAGATAGTCGATCACATGCATGCCATGGCCGTGTTCTTCGCCGGCCTCCACCAAGCGTCGCGTCGAATAGAGGTTGGGGCCGCGGGAGAGGATCCCGATCTGCACAACTGGCCTCCTTCGGATGTTACGTGTCGGGGGACGTCACGAACGACCGTCCCGGATGAACCAAGAACCGTTGTTTCAATGCCTGTCGGCCCAACAGCAACCGGAAGCCCATCATGTCGCGATTGGCCAACGTCACCTCGATCGCCCAGGTATAGTTGGCCAGCTTCACGGGGGTCACGATAACCGGGCGGTGCCTCGCTCGCCCGCTGGAACTGCGCACCTTGCGCTCGTCCGTGATCTCCGCCGTGACGGTTACGGGATGCCGTGTGCTCCGCTGGACGGGATGGATGACGAACTGGACCATCGCCCGGCCGCGCTCGTGGAAGCGCTGGATGCGTTTGGCGTGAATGGCCGATGTCCGTGCGCCCGTGTCCACCTTGGCCTTGATCCTTGGGACCCCAAACTCGGGCAGGCCCGCCCATTCGCGCCAGCCGATCACCGGGCGGTCGGCGGCATTCAGAAACGCCCGGTCGCGGGTCCGTCGTCGGGCCACGTCATGACATCCTCCAAGCGTCGAAGTTGGCCGTCAAGCGTCAACTTTACCAGCGCCCGTCGAGCGGTGCGAGGTGTCGCTCCATCTGGGAACCGCCGGACGCGCCCTCCGCCGTTGCCTCGGCCATCGCCGTCAGGGCCAGTTGTGATGGCTCGGTGACAATGATGAAAGCTTCCCTATCGGCAAAGACTGCGACAAATTGCCTCTCGCCTCGATTGCACGGCGCATCGCGCTCGCCATAGAATCGGGCATCATGGATTTCGCACTCACTGAGGATCAAGAGCTTTTCCGGCGAACGGCTCGCGACTTTGCCCAAGACGAGCTTGAGAATCAGGCTTACGAGCTTGATCGCGAGCATCGGGTTCCCACGGAATCGTTGAAGAAGCTCGGCGAGCTCGGCTACATGGGCATCATGGTCCCCGAAGCCTACGGCGGCATCGACAGCGACACGCTCAGCTACGTGCTGGTCATGGAGGAGCTGTCCAAGGCCTGCGCATCCACCTCCACCGCCGTCAGCGTGCAGAACTCGCTCGTGGAAGCCCCGCTGCTGGACCACGGCAGCGACGAGCAGAAGCAGCACTACCTCCCCAAACTCGCCACTGGGGAGTGGATGGGCGCGTTCGCGCTCAGCGAGCCGGAGTCGGGCTCCGATGCGGGCACCATGAAGGCCACGGCAACCAAGGACGAGGACGCGTACGTCCTCAACGGGGCCAAGATGTGGATCTCCAACGCGGCCTTCGCCGACGTGTTTGTCGTGTTTGCCGCGACCGATCCGGACGCGGGCAACAAGGGCGTGAGCGCGTTCGTCGTCGATCGGAGCACGCCCGGGCTGTCCATCGGAGAAGAGGAAGACAAGCTCGGCATTCGCGGCACCTCCACGTGCGAAATCCACTTCGACAACGCCCGCGTGCCGGCGGAGCAGCTCCTCGGGGCCGAGGGCCGCGGCTTCCGCATCGCGCTGGAGACGCTCAACGGCGGGCGCATCGGCATCGCCGCTCAGGCCCTCGGCATCGCCGACGCGGCGCTCGCGGAGGCGACGAGCTATGCCAAGGAGCGCCAAGCGTTTCGTACCGAGATCGCCAACTTCCAGGGCGTCCAGTTCAAGCTGGCGGACATGAAGGCCCAAGTCGAGTCGGCCCGCTGGCTGACCTACAACGCCGCCTGGCGCAAGGACCACGGCTTCGACTACATCACCGAGTCCGCGCTGTCGAAGCTCCACGCGGCGGAGGTCGCCAGCCAGGTCACCGATCAGGCGCTGCAGATCCACGGCGGCTACGGCTTCGTGACCGACTACAAGGTGGAGCGGCTCTACCGCGACGCGCGCATCACGCGCATTTACGAGGGGACGAGCGAGATCCAGAAGGTGGTCATTGCGCGGCAGATGTTGGACGCGTAGCCATTCGCTCAGTCGCGGTGGGCCTCCATCCAATCGACGGCAAAGTCGACCAGCGCCCGCTGAGGCATGAGCTGGGCGTCGGCGTTGCCGACGCGGCCGCGCCGGACTTCGCCCGTCTCTCGATCGAACGCTTGTGCGATTGTCGCGAAGTCGGAATCGTCGGTGGCCAAGCACCGCACCTCCACCCACTGACGCTCGCCGTCAACTCGGACTGGCGCGCCGTCCCGCGTCTCTCGGCGGCTGGGAAACGAGGCGCGATGTTCGGCCAAGTGCAACGACGTGCTGCGGTCATGGCCGACCCCGAGCAACAGCACCCAGGCGTCTAACTCATGGATCCGAGCCAGCGGCGAGGCGTCGCCAAGGCCATAGTCCAGCTCGTGGCCGGCGACGGCGCGCTCGGCGTGCGCGCCCCACGCCGCAAAGGAGTGGTGCGGGTGGGCGCTGCGCCGGACGCCTTGTTGCTTGCGGAACGTCTCGGGAATGGCGCCCATGCCGCGCGTGGGCGTCAGCTCGGGATCGAAGGCCGGCATCGAGGCCCGAATGGTGGGCCACCACGCTTCGGGCACCGATGGCGCGCCCCACTGGGATGGATCGGTGAGCTGAGTCGAGTGCGTCGGCATCACGAGCGTGCCCGTCTCAGCGAGCACCCGCTCCAGCGCCAGGATGACCGCGACCGGCCCGCCGCAGACCCAGCCGAGCGCGCTCAGCGACGTGTGGCACAGCACCGTCATGCCGGGCCCAATGCCGAGTTGTGTGAGGTCGCGTTCCAGCGAGCGAACGGTGATCGGTCCGTTCGGCGTCCGTTGCACGACGTCGTTTTCGGGCATGCCACAACCTCCGATAAGCGTTGGAGGGGGCGAATCTTACCGCGTTCTGGGCCGTCGATCACCCCGTTGACTCTCAACATGGGGTCGTTGGCCAGAGCGCATCTCAGTGGAGGGCCCCGACTGGCCCGTTCGGACGAACTCATCTATCATTTGTGAGGCATGAGCGTCCAGGACCGCCTTCGCGACGTCCGAGCCCGTATCGAACGCGCTGCCGAGCACAGCGGCCGCGATCCGGACGAGATCCGCATCCTGGCGGCCACCAAGAGCCGCAACGTCGGCGAGATCATGACGTCCGTCGAGGCGGGCATCAATCTGATCGGCGAGAACACCGTTCAAGAAGCCCTCGAGAAGTTCGAATTTCTCCCCCAAGATCTGGAGCGACACATGATCGGGACATTGCAGCCCAACAAGGTCAAAGCGGCCGTTCGGCTGTTCGATGGCATCCAGTCCGTAACGTCATGGGAGTTGGCCGAGGCGATCGATCGACAGGCACAACGATCGGACGCTCGCTATCCCGTGCTCGTTGAGGTCAACCCGGCCGAGGAGTCGAGCAAGCGCGGTCTGGCCATTGCCGAAGCGAGGGATTTGGCGCTTGAGATGGCGACGTTAGAGAATTTGCGGCTCGACGGCTTCATGGCCATGATGCCTGAGGCCGAGGACCTTGAGCACCTCCGCCCTTACTTCCAGGCCATGAAGCGGTTGTTCGACACGCTCAATGATCAACGGGACGTGGAGATGACGACGCTGTCCATGGGCATGACCCACGACTACGCCCTGGCCGTCGAAGAGGGAGCGACATTGGTGCGCTTGGGCACGTCGCTTTTCGGCCCGAGGGAGACATGATGACGGAGCTCCGCTACTACTGGCGCCGCCTCGGATCTTACGTGTGGCGCACGCCAGAGCCCGTGACGCGCTCGCTCATCGCGATCAACGTCGTCACACTTCTCTTGCGCTTCCTGATCGCCGCCACGGTTCAGGGGGGCGATCCGTCCACATGGCTCACGTTCGACAGCGCCCGCTTCTACGTCAAACCCTGGTCGCTTGTCACCTATCCGCTCATCACCGACAACATCATTGCGCTCTTGCTGACCGGATACATGCTTTGGGCCTTCGGCGGCACGGTCGAACGCTCCTGGACGAGCCGGCGGTATCTGCAATTCCTCGCGGGCATTACGCTCGTGACGTCAGCCAGCCTCGCCGTGGGAAGCCTGCTTCTGGGCCTCGTCAGCCCGGTTCCGACGGTCGTCCTGAGCGGGCTCTGGATGCCGTTGGCGGCCGTGATGGTGGCCTTCTGCGTCATGAATCCGGATCAGATGGTACTGATGGGCTTCGTGCTCCCCATCAAAGGCCGCTATCTCATGTGGGGCGTCGTCGGGCTGACGTACTTCGTCTATGCTGGCTTTGGGGGGCCTTGGTTGGCGATCTTCGCCTTGGCCGGGGTCATCACGGCGTATGTCTACACGCGAGGGCGCGACCAATGGGTCTATGCGCGCCAACGCCGGCCGCGGGGGCGGGCCGGCGGCCCGCCGAACGCCTTCCAGCACACGCTCGACTGGCTGCTCTACTACTGGGAGCGCCTGCGTCGTCGAGGGCGGCGACCTTGAGGCGAGTCATTGCGGCTCGATGCGCTTATCTCCTATGATTTGGCTTGAGGAGGCATATCGTGAAACATCGACGCTCGCTCCGCCCGCGGATCATCGACCGGGACGTGGCCCACTACCCCGGCCTTTATTTCCTGATGGGCACGGACTCCGATCCCGTCCGTTATATCGGGCAGGCCGACGATCTGAATGCGGCGCTTCACGCATGGGCCGAAAGGGTCGCGAAAACGCGCTACTACCGCTACTTCAGCTACGACTACGAGGGCGACGCCTACGAGCGCTTCCGGCGCGCCTGTGACCTTTATCACTACCACAGCGAGAGCCAATTCCGGATTGACAACGACGAGCACCCTCAGCGTCCCGAAGGGACGAACTGGAGCTGCCCGCACTGCAGCGTTTTCGACTAGCGGGCGTCGTCGTCGGGCTCCTGACGCGAGGCCATGTTCTGGCGTAGCGCGTCCCAACGCTCAAGCCGGCGTTGGACCTGGGCCTCGTAGCCGTGCTGGGTCGGCCGGTAATACTGCCGATCTTGGAGGGACTCCGGCATGGAGCTCATCGGCGTGACGCCCTCGTCGTACGCGTGGGCATACTGGTACCCTTCGCCGTAACCGACGTCGGCCATCAGGTTCGTGACGGCATTGCGAACGTGGAGCGGCACGGGCTCGTGCCGGGTCCGTTCCACGTCTTGACGGGCCTGGCCGAACGCCGCGTAGATCGCGTTGCTCTTCGGGGCCGTGGCCAAGTAGACCGCCACTTGGGCCAGGGCCAGCTCGCCCTCGGGCGCGCCGAGAAAGTCGAAGGCGTCTCTGCCTGACATCGCCACCGACAACGCCTGGGGATCGGCCATTCCGATGTCCTCGGTGGCCATGCGGACCAGCCGGCGCGCCAAATAGCGCGGATCCTCTCCGGACGCGAGCATGCGCGCCAGCCAGTAGAGCGCGGCATCGGGCTCGGAGTTGCGGACCGCCTTGTGGAGCGCGGAGATCTGGTTGTAGTGCTCCTCGCCCGATTTGTCGTAGGCGGGCGTTTTCCGTTGGAACGCTTCTTGGACGCTTTTTGACTCGATCGTGTCGCTGGCCGTCAGATCCGCGGAAAGCTCGAGGAGGTTGAGCGCCCGTCGGGCGTCGCCGTCGCAGGCAGCGGCGATGAACTCGCTCGCCTCCTCCGTCACCGACAGGCTTTGACCGGTCAAACCGCGCGTCTCGTCCGTTAGAGCTTGCTCTAAGATGGCCCGGATGTCCGCCGCTGACAGGGGGGTGAGCGTGAACACCGACGACCGCGACAGGAGCGGGTTGATGATCTCAAACGATGGATTTTCCGTCGTCGCGCCGATCAAAATGACCGCCCCCTCTTCGACGTAGGGAAGGAAGACCGCCTGTTGGGCCTTGTTGTAGCGATGGATTTCGTCGACAAAGATCAGGTCGCGGGCCCCCTGAGACTGGAAGCTCTCGTGCGAGGCGTCCATCGCCTTCTGGATCTCTTTGATCGACGCACGGACGGCGCTGAAATGACGGAACGAGGCGCCGTAGATCCGGGCGATGATCTGGCCGAGGGTCGTCTTGCCCGTGCCGGGCGGGCCCCAGAAGACGAGCGAGCGGACCTGTCGACCCTCCAGCATCACTCGAAGCGGCTT
>JBDGQO010000040.1:8939-31822 GCA_042219045.1 Bipolaricaulia bacterium
GGGCCGCTAGCTCAATGGCAGAGCATCCGGCTCTTAACCGGAAGGTTGGAGGTTCGAGTCCTCCGCGGCCCACCACCTCGCCCTCGAATCGCCAGTCATGGGACAATTCGAAATCTCGCTGTGGCATCGGCGGCTCGCCGACAGACACATGTCACGATTGAAGGTGCTCGCATGCCGTCATCGGGGCGAGCTAATGTCCAGCGTGGGACAGGCATAGACCCGCGCAGATCCCCGCCTTGCCGGCCTATGATCAGGGTGAAGCTGTCCCTGAGGAGGGATACCGATGAGAGCCACCCTGGCACGGCTGGGGCTTGTGGCCATGGTGCCGCTGTTGCTGTTGATGAGCGGTTGCGGCTGGGAGCCGGTGGTCCCGCCCGAGGACGAACCGGCGTCGCCACGGACGGAGCCTCAACAGGAGCTCCAGGCCATGATCTCCTATGACTGCAGCAACTGCGTGGAAAGCGAGAGCAGCTCGGAGCCGATGACGTTCACGTTTCGGGGCCAAGTCCATCTTCCTGACGACACGGAAGAGAGCGTGGTCGTCTACAAATGGAAATTCGGCGACGGCACGTCCACAACCGGTGAGGAAGTCACCCACACCTTCGACAGCGAAGGGGAATACGACGTCAGCTTGCAAGTTGTAACCTCGAGTGGCCGCAAGGCGAGCGCCTCGACGTCGGTGTCCGCCCGCCGACCCGAGCCCGAGCAGCCGAAGGTCCAGCACGACATCAAAGAGGGCAAGTTCTGCACGATCGAGCGGACGCTGCCGCGCAAGATCCGCGTCGGCGACGAGTTCCAGGTGGAGGTCCGCCTCACAGCCCACAAGGACGTGCGTTTTGTCGTCTGGGAGGACACGACCTGGTTTCCGCAATTCCGCGTGAAGCAGAACCCCACGCTGGTCTCGTATGAGATGATGGAGGCCGGCACTCAGCGGACGCTGATCTACGACGTCGAACTGTGGCAGACGCCGGCGAAGACGGATCTCTGGATGGAGGGATTCGTGAAGTGCCATCCCGGCGGCTGGGGCAAGTCTGAAGAGTTGGTACTTCGATCCGACCTGAACGTCGTGCTTCCCGACGGCGAATCCCAGACGCCCTCTGAAGAGGCGGCAATGCCGTAGGTTCCCGATCGGATAACGAACTCACGCCTGGAGAAACGTGAGGGGCGGGCCGTCGACGAACGGATCGTCGGCGGCCCGTTTCCGGTTGTCGATCCCGTCGCGGCCGTTCTATACTTTCAGTCAACGCTTCGTCGTTTTCGAGAGGAGGCGCGACGTGGACCTCACGCCCGTTTACGCCCACATCGACGACCACGAACAACGCACGATTCGACGCCTGCAAATGCTCTGCGGCCAGCCGAGCGTGTCGGCACAGAACGACGGCATGGCCGAGTGCGCAGAGCTGACCCGCGACATGCTGAGCGAAAGCGGTCTGGAAGCCGAGATCGTTCCCCTCGACGATGGTCCACCTGTCGTCTACGCCGAACGGCACGTCCCGAACGCCGCGAAGACGATCGTGATCTACGACCATTACGACGTCCAACCGGCCGAGCCGCTTGAGCTGTGGGACAGCGATCCCTGGGCTGGCGAGGTTCGCGACGGGCGGATCTACGCTCGAGGCGCGGCCGACAACAAGGGCAACATCATCTCGCGCCTCGCGGCCATCGAAGCGTTCCTGGAGATCCACGGCGAGCTGCCGTGCAATGTCAAGTTCGTCGTCGAGGGCGAAGAGGAGACCGGGAGCCCGCACTTCGGCTCGTTCATCCACAAACACCAGGATCGGCTCACGGGCGACGCGGCGATCTGGGAGTTCGGCGGGCTCGACGACAACGACGTTCCCGGCGTAACGCTTGGGCTGAAGGGCATGCTCTACGTTGAGCTTTTCATCCAGACAATCGAGCGCGACGCTCACTCCGCACGCGCGGCGATTGCCCCGAATCCCGCTTGGAAACTGTTGAAGGCGATCGACACGATCGGCGACGGCCAAGGGCATATCGCGGTCGACGGCTGGTACGACAACGTTCGGGACTTCACTGACGACGAGCTGGAAGCTTTGGAAGCGGAACCGCTGGAGGAAGATCGGCTCCAGCGCGAACTCGGTCTGGATGGATTCTTGAACGGCATGTCAGGGTTGGACTTGAAGAGAGCGCTCACGGGGGCACCCACGGCCAACGTCGCCGGCTTCTATTCGGGATACATCGGCGAGGGCCACAAGACAGTTCTTCCCTCGTACGCCATGGCCAAGATGGACTTCCGACTCGTGCCCGATCAAGACCCCGATCGACTGGCGAACCTGCTCCGGCGCCATTTGGCGGAGCACGGATTCGACGACATCGAGCTCACGATCCAGTCGGAGAACCCGGCGGCGCGGACGTCGTTGGACGCGGACATCGCTCAGGTCGCCCGAGAGACGGCCGAAGAGGTCTGGGAGGAGACACCCAACGTGCACGTGGGCTCCGCCGGGTCTGGGCCCATGTATCTGTTCACCAACGTGCTGGGTCTGCCGACGGTTGCGATCGGCTGCAACCATCCCGAGACCAACACTCACGCCCCGAACGAGAACCAGCGCGTCGACGCACTGGTTGGCGGCGCCAAGTGGATCGCCGCGGTCCTCGGGCGCTTTGCCTCAAAGGCCTGACGGGATAAGGATTGAGCGAACGTCCAAGCGCGGAAGACGAAAGCGGGAGCCAATGCTCGACCCCCGCTTCCGCGCCACGCTAAATGTCTAGCAAGATACGTTGATGCTAGGATCCAGCTGGGGTGACGGGGAGGACGCAAGGACCGTTTGTATGCCCATTTCGCGGCATCGCGACCCCTCGGGCGTCAACGGCGCAGGAGACAGGCGTCCGATCGGATGTGGACACGGTCGAAAGCCCCCGACAATGAGCGGACAAGCCGCACGAAGGAGGCCCTAAGCGCATGACCTGGATGAGGGCGATGCTCCAACAGACTGCAGCCCAACAGAGCCCGGTTCCGCCGGATGGCCAATTCCGAGAGTTCCTGGATCAAGTCTTCACGTTCCTCTACACCATCGCCCACTGGGCGGGCCAGTTGGTGGTCGATCTGGTGGAGACGATCCTCGGCGACGCGATGCCGGCAGGCCTCTTCGACGGGCTCATTGACCCGCTGGGCTTTCTTATCATCTTGACGATCCTGTTGGCGGCGGCCGAGGTGGCCAAACGGATCGTCTGGCTCGTGGTTGTGGCCGGCTGGCTCCTGATCGCGATTCGCGTCGCGATGGCGCTACTCGGCGACGCCTAGAGCACGATTCGCGCCAGGAAGAACAGCCCCACGCCGACCAAAGCCACGACGGCCAGTTCCGGGATGCCGAGGGCCAACCCGGAGGCTGCGGATTCGGACGAGCCCGATTCCCCTCGCTCGGACGTCGTCTTGTCGCCGTCCTCGGAGCCGCCGGATGGGGGCGATTTCACCGATTCAGCTTGGCGGATTTCGCCGCACGCGACCCGATCGCCGCTGGCTCCCGAGGGATTGGTCTGCTGGTCGTCCTTACCCGCATGGATGACGATCGCGCTGCCGTCCTCGTCGAACAACGACGCGGGCCCTTCGGTGAGTGAGATCCGGTCGGTTTCGTACTCCAGCCACGTGCGCCCGTCTCCTGGCGCGTTCAAGTTGGGCAAGTCGCCGGCATGGGGGCCATTGGGGTTGTCCAAGCCGTGCTCAGCGCCGGTGGGATTGAAGTGCCCACCGGCCGAGGTGAAGTCGGGCGGTTCGCAGGTGCCGGTCTCATGGATATGCACGCCGTGCGGTCCGCTCGACAGTCCCTCCACAGGGCCCGTGATGCGGACGGTGCTCTCCGAGACCTGCTCGAAGAACGCCAGGCCGACGAGCTCGTTGTCCGAGTTGTAAAGCTCGGCGACGGCGCGCTCGCCCACGGCGCCGACCGTCGGCGCCAGCATCGCCGTCAACGCCAGCGCCACCATCGCGCTGAGCAAGACGCACCTCGCCGTCGACTGCCAACTGTCGACCATTCGGGTCATTGTGCCTCCTTGGCTCTCTCGGGGGTCGCTACCTGTCGGTGATCGTCTCGGGCATCGGCGGCATGGCCCGCTTGTGCGCGCTGATGCGAATCATGTCGGCAGCGCGCGCGACCTTCGTCGGCTCAGATCCGAGCGTTTCGGCCGTCTCCTCGACGCTCAGTCCCTGATCCCGCAGGCAGATCAGGATTCGATCCAACTCATCATAGGCCATGCCCAGCTCGCCCTCGTCCGTCTGGCCTTGCCAGAGACCGGCCGAAGGGGCTTTATCCACAATGGCATCGGGCAACTGGAGATGGCGGGCCAACTGGCGCACCTGGGCTTTATAGAGTTGACCGAGCGGCAGCAGGTCCACGCCGGCGTCGCCGTACTTGGTGTAGTAGCCGATGAGGATTTCGCTCCGATTGCCCGTGCCCAACACGAGTCCGTTTTCCTCATCGGCAACCAGATAGTTGACGATCATGCGCAGGCGGGCCTTCGCGTTGCCCCAAGCGTTTGGATTCCCTTCAATGCCAGCATTATTGGCGCTCGACGCCAAGCCCTCCAAGGGGGGACCGATGGAGATCTCGCGGCAGCGCACGTTCAGGTGCTCAGCCAAGCGGTGGGCATCCGCCACGTCGTCGGACGGGGTGATCCGTCCATCGGGAAGCGTATGCGTCACAATGCGATCCGGCCCGAGCGCTCGCACGGCGACGGCAGCCGTCAGGGCGGAATCGATGCCGCCCGACAGGGCCACGACGGCCTGCTCGCGACCGGCGTTGTCGATCGACGATCGGATGAATTGGGCGATTGCATCAATAGCCGTGGTTGGATCGGTCAGGCTCAGATCGACGGTGGTATCAAGTTTCATGGTGGATCGATTTTAGCGGTCTGCTCCCTTATACTCCAGACGATGTATCGCGATTTGGACGAGCGCATTATCGAGAACCTCCGAGAGGACGGACGCATGAGCCTTCGGGAGCTGTCGCGGCGATTGGACGTATCGCCGACGACGGTCAGCCAGCACCTCGACGCGCTACGGGAGAACGGCATCGTCCGGGGATTCAAGCCGGTCCTGGATTATGCCAAGCTCGGCTACGGCATCACCGCCGTCATTCAGATCAAGGCGGAAGGGAATCTCCTGAATGAGATCGTGTCATCGCTGCAGGCTGACGACCGCTTGACCCACGTGTATGAGATCACGGGCGAGTTCGATCTGTTGGTCATCGGGAAGTTCCCGGACCAATTGACGATGAACGAAGAGATCAAGCGGTTGTTGAACCATCCGGGCGTGGAAGGAACGAACACGTCGATCACGCTCTCGACGGTCAAGGAGGACGACGACGTCCGACTCCACGACGCTTCCGACGGATGACCTTCGGGCTATTGACAGGTGACGGCAGCGTGGCTCATAATAGCAGCGCACACGAAGCATCCGAAAGACAGTCCATCTTCGAGGGTGGTGGTGAGAGGGATGACTGAACTCCGAGAGTTTAAGATTTTCTCGGATATGGGGCCGAAAGACCTGAGCGGTCTCGAGGCCCTCGTCCGCCGCATCAAGTACGGGTCGGGGGAGATCGTCTTCCAAGAGGGGGCGCCCGCCTTCGGCTTCTACCTCGTGTTCAAAGGACGGATCAAGCTCGTCAAGCGGACCCTGGGCGGCAAGAAACAGATCCTGAAGCTCGTGGGGCCCGGCGAAACGATCGGCGAGACGACGCTGTTCGATAAGGGCGTCCACATCGCGTACGCCAAGACGCTCACCCAGGCCGAGGTCGGGTTCGTGGAACGCGGCGACTTCTTCGGCTTCATTGAGCGCCATCCGCCCGTTACCTTCCGGATGTTTGAGAAACTCTCCGAAGAGCTGAAAGGGTTCCAGTGCAAGTTGGCCGAGCGCTCCTACAACGGCAGCAAGGAACGCCTGGCCCGCATCATCCTGAAGTTGGGCGAGAGCGAGATCGAGCTTTCGCGCACCGAGCTGGCCGAGATGGCCGGGGTTTCGTCCAAGACCGCCATCCGGACCCTGGGGGAGCTGGAAGACCGCAGCGTCATTGCCGTCAAGGACCGGGCGATCACCGTGCTGGACGGGGAAAGCTTGCAGCGCATGGCCGAACCGTTCCCCTTCAGCCTCAACGACAACCTGATCATCTGAGCCGCGCGCATGCCCGTGCCCGTCCGTGGGGCGTTGAGGCGTTCGGGGCCGGACAGGTGTCCTTCTCCGGATGGACGCTCGGGCCTAGACTAGCACCGTGAGCAGCAGGGCAAGCCACGACGTCGCAACCGGGCAACGGGTGAAAGCGCCGGAGGGCTTGGCCGCTGAGCGGTCCGCGGATGCGGAAAGCATCGTCCGATTCAAGAACGCGGGGAAACTCCTCGCGACGCTGGCCCTCTTCGGCCTCGCACTGGGCGCTATTGCCGGCTTCAACGCCCGAGCCACGCCGATCGTGTTTGCGCTTTTGGCCATGAGCATGCTCACAAGTGCCATGCTCTGGGAAGTGCTGGGCGGCGTGATCGTGGGAGCGGCCGCTGCCGCCCTGGCCGTCCCGTTTTTGCCGGCTGAGGGGAGTTCGCTCATGAGCGTGGGGGCCTTCGCGTTCGCGTCAAGTCTGGCGGGCGGCGGCATCGGCTACGCCAACCGTCGGGAGCGACGGAAGCGCCCGGAACCCGAACAGCTCCGAATGGTGTGCGAAGACGTGTTCAAGCGATCGCTCAACCCGATGTTGATGATGGATCCCTCCGGGCGCGTCTCGGAACGCAACGATCGGGCGATCGAGCTGTTGGGATCGGTCAAGCACCTCTCGGAGTTCATCCACTTGGACGACCTCGACGACGCTCGCGCTGACCTGGAGCGTGCGGTCAACATGGGGGAATCCGACGGACTGAAGCTGCGAGCCGTCTCGTGGGACAAGAAGCCACTCCCCTCCGAAATTCGCATGCGCCGGATCGGGACGGATCGCATTTGGGTTGAACTGGCCGATCGCTCCGAGGAGTCCGAACTGGAGCGCAAGCTTTGGGAAACGGAAGCTCGCTATCGGTACCTGATTGAGGACGCCATCGACACACTCGACTCGGGCATCGTGCTGCTCGATCGCGATCGCCAAATCGTCTGGGCCAATCGAACTCTGGGGTATCTCTTCAACGTCGATCGCGACGAGCTGATCGGCGCGGACCTGAAGCGCATGCTACAGACCGTCGGCGATCGCGTTACCGATGAGAGCGTGCCGGGCCATATCCTGAGCTCGGACAGCGATGGCTTCGTCTTCACGCTCAACGACGAGTTGGGCGAACGGATTCTGGAGTACCGATCGATCCCCGTGGAGACCGAACGCTACCAGGGCGGACGGATCGACCACTTCATCGATTTGACCGAAATCAAGAAGCTGGAGCGTGAGCTCGTGGAGAAGACCGAACGGCTCGAGGCGAGCAACAAGAAGCTCGAAGAGTTCTCCCACGTGGTCTCGCACGACTTGAAACAGCCGCTGCGGACCATCCAAGCATTCAGCCAGTTCTTGGAGGAGGACTACCGAGAAGCACTCGACGAGGAGGGCGCCGAGTACCTCGATCGGTTGAAGCGGTCCTCGGAGCGCATGAAGAGCCTCATCGACGACCTCTTGAAGCTTTCCAGCATCGAGGGCGAGCACATGGAGCCCATCGACGTCGGTGACCTCATGATCGAAGTCCGTGAGGACCTGGAAGCCTTGCTCGCCGACACGGAGCTCGTGCTGCCCCAGCCGCCGCCCCCCGTGCTGGCCAACCGGACGCGCTTAAGCGAGCTCTTCGGCAACCTGATCTCGAACGCGATCCGATACAACGACAAGGACGACATGCGCATCGAGATCGATTGGGAGGATCGCGGCAACGAGGTCGTGTTCGCCGTGAGCGACAACGGCATGGGCATCGAGGAGCGCTACCGCGAGCGCATCTTTGAGCTCTTTGAGCGCCTGAGCCCGGGCGACCACCCGGAGAGCACGGGAGCCGGGTTGGCGATCTGCAAGCGGATCGTCGAGGAGTTCGGCGGTCGCATCTGGCTGGAGTCAGAGCTCGGTGAGGGCAGTACCTTCTATTTCAGCGTCCCTAAACCCACCTCGGCCGCGACGCCGATGCGGAACTGAGGAAGGAGAATTCGACATGGCATCCAAAAAGCTGCGCATCCTGCTGGTTGAGGACAACCCCGACGATGTCCTCATCGCGGAGCGCTCCCTCAAAAAGGGCAACATGGCCGAAAAGAGCGAGCTGTCGGTCGTCAACGACGGCCAAGCGGCGCTCGACTTTCTGCACCGTCGAGGCGACTACGAGGACGCCCAACGGCCCGATCTCATTCTGCTGGACCTGAACCTGCCCAAGATCGACGGCCACGAAGTCCTCGAAGAGATCAAACAGGACGACGGGCTCCGCCGCATTCCCGTCATCGTGTTGACCATCAGCGAGCGGGAGGAGGACATGGTCAAGGCATACAATTCGGGGGCTTCCGGCTACATCACCAAGCCGCCCAGCTCCGCCGAGTTCGCTAAGGTCATCGAGACCGTTCTCGACTACTGGCGCATCTCGGAGCTGCCGCCGCAGACGGGCAACGAGTCCGCCTGACATGGATTATTGCCCGCGCTGCTGTGGCGGCGTAGGGCATCGGTCGTGACCTTGCATTGCGGATGCGCTGCAGCGGTCGCACAGATGGCCCATTTTCACCAGATTTCCACCAGGCGGTCATAGACTTTCCACCCCCGCTGTCTTACTCTCATCATCAGGCAGGAGGGGCTAGCCCTCCGAACGCATCGCCATCGTCGCTTGAGGGGACACCGAGCACCTCAAGGCGTGACTCGGCGACCGTTCCCCATGGAAGGACGTCCTTGGGCTCAACGGCGCCGGCCTTTACAGTCGTGGCGATGATCGCTCATGGGAGGGTTTTGAACGCCTAAGACACCGTCGCGTCGGGCCAGGGTTTTGCCACGTCGTTTTCGCCAACCTCCTGCGGCGTGGATTTTCCCCCAGTCCGATAAGGTGCCGGGCGTGCTACTGGACCCCTTCTGTGGTTGCTAACCTCATTCCTCGGCAGGCGGGGCGCCCTCCCCGCCTGCCCCTGCCCTTCTCAACACTCCTAAACAGACCTGACCGTTTGCTGCCTTGCGAGCGCCGTTTGTGAGCTTGCGTGGTTTTCATGTTATGGGCATCGCTATCCGGATGACATGAATCAGCGCTTCAAAACGCGCTTGAGTTGACGAGCCAAGGGTGAAGCGAGATTCACGCGGCCACGTCAAACGTTGAGAGTCATGGCTCTCGCGGGCGAAAGGGCGAATCTTAGCTCGACCATTCCCACCAAGTGCTATCTGGCCAAGCGCAACACAACAGCTTCAGTCGCTGACCTCTCAGTGCCGAAACTCGCGCCTTCGTGTGAACGCCATGGCGATGCCATGCTCGTCGCATGCCTGGATGACCTCCTCGTCCCGCTTGGAGCCGCCTGGTTGAATCACGGCCGTAACGCCGCCTTCGGCAGCGAGTTCGACGCCGTCGGGAAAGGGGAAGAACGCGTCGGAGGCCAGGACGCTGCCCGAGGCGCCTTCGCCTGCTTTCTCAACCGCGATCTGGACCGCGTCCACCCGACTGACCTGGCCACCGCCAATCCCGACGCTTGTGCGGTCCTTGGCAAGCACAATCGCATTGCTCAGGACGTGTTTGCCGACGCGCCAGGCGAACAGCAGATCGTCAATTTGCGCGCTTGAGGGCTGCAAGTTGGTGACCAGCTCAAGCTCACGCGAGCTTATCGACGAGCAACTCGCCTCCTGGGCCGCGATGCCAAACGCCGTCGAGCGCACGAGCCGTCGTTGATCGTCGGCATCCATGGGCGCTCGCAAGAGCCGCAAGTTTGACTTCCGCGCCAACACCTCGAGGGCATCGTCGGCGAACTCCGGCGCCACGACGACCTCAAAGAATCGCTCGCGGATTCGCTCAGCCGTTGCGCAGTCGACCGTCCGATTCAGCCCGACGATACCGCCGAACGCCGAGGTTGGGTCGGCCTGATAGGCCCCCTCGAATGCCTCGCTCAGCGTCTCGCGCGCGGCGGCTCCACAGGGGCTGGTGTGCTTGATGACGACAGCGGTCGGCTCGTCAAATTCGACCACGGCCTTGAGCGCCGCGTCGGCGTCGAGGACGTTGACGTAGGAGAGCTTTTTGCCCTGGAGCTGTTCCGGCGGTTGCGGGCCGTAGAGGGCGCTCCGCTGGTGCGGGTTCTCTCCGTAGCGTAGCTTCAGCTGGCGCGGTTCCGCCACGTTCAACGACTCGGGCCATGTCTCGTCAGCGCTGACCCAGTTAGCGATGTGGGCGTTGTATCGCGTGACATGATCAAACGCTCGGGCCGCCAATTCTCGAGACGTGGTGACGTTTAGCCCGCCTGTGTCTTCGATCTGCTGACCGACTTCGGCGTAGTCGTCTGGATCCACCACAATCCCAGTGGATGGGAAATTCTTGGCGGCAGCTCGGATCAGGGCCTCGCCGCCGATGTCGACCCATTCCATGCCATCCTCATCCGACGTTCGCTCGTCGACTTGAGCGGCGAATGGATAGAGGTTGACGACGACGAGGTCGATCGGCTCAATGTTGTTCTGGGCCAGTTCCTCCATCTGTTGTGGGTCATCCCGCCGTGCCAGGATCGCGGCGTGGACGTGCGGATGGAGCGTCTTGACGCGGCCGCCGAGCAGGTTTTCAAACCCGGTGATCTCGGCCAAATCGGTCACGGCGAGGCCAGCCTCGCGCAACGCGCGCGCGGTGCCCCCAGAAGCGATCAGCTCGACGCCTTGTTCTGACAACCTCTGGGCAAATTCAGCGAGGCCCGTCTTGTCGGAGACGCTCAGCAGGGCTCGACGCACGTCAACCATCGAACTCGGCCTCCGAAGGTCCGTAGCCGCCGCCGCCCGGCGTCCGGATGCTGATCACGTGGCCCGGTTGGAGTTGGCGACTCCCTTTGGCGGGGAACGGCGTCTCATCTCCATTGCAAGACAGCTGATCCTCACCAGCGGCGCCCGGTTCGCCGCCGTTGAGCCCATACGGCCGTGAACGGCGTCGATCGGCCAAGAGCGAAACCGTCATCGGGACAAGCGCCCGGACGTCGCGCCGCAGGCCGTGGCCGCCGCGATGGCGGCCGCGCCCGCCGCTGCCGTGGCGGATCTCGTAGCGCTCCACGCGCACGGGGTAGCTTGTTTCCAGGACTTCGATCGGCGTGTTGAGCGTGTTCGTCATGTGCGAATGCATCCCATCGGCGCCGTCTTGCCGAGCGCCTGCGCCCACGCCGCCTGCGATTGTCTCGTAGAACGTGAACGGCTCGCCGGCGTCGGGATGGACGCCGCCAAACGTGAAATTGTTCATCGTGCCCTGACAGGCCGCAATGGCCCGTTCCGGCACGACCTCTGCCAGCGCCTTGATGAGAACATCCACGATCCGTTGCGAGGTCTCCAGATTGCCGCCGACCACGGCCGCGGGCGGCTGGGCGTTCACGAGCGAGCGGGCCGGCGTCCGGATCGCGATGGGGCGATAGCATCCATCGTTCGGCGGAATCGTCGAGTCGGTCAGACAGCGGAGCGTGTAGTAGACGGCTGAGGCCGTCACCGCGAACGGCGCGTTGAGCGGCCCGTCCGTCTGGGCGGCCGTGCCGGCGAAGTCAACCGTGAGGTGATCCCCGTCGACCGTTACGCTCGCCCGAAGGGACAGATCCGCATGGCCGTCGTCGTCCAAGACATCGTCGGCGACGTAGGTCCCATCGGGGAGCTGGTCGATCGCCGCCCGCATGCGGCGCTCCGAGTACGCGTTCAGTTCGCGCATGGCATCGACCATCGTCGGCCAGTCAAAGCGCTCAACCAACGACGCCAGCCGTTGGCGCGCCGTCTCGTTGGCCGCGTACTGCGCGCGCAGGTCGCCCTCGCGCTCGCGCGGCGTCCGGACGTTGGCAAGCAACAGCGCCAACGCTTCCTCGTTCGCTTCGCCCTGTGCCCAGAGCTTGATGGGCGGCATCCGGAAGCCCTCTTGATAGATTTCCGTTGCGTCGCCAGCCACGCTGCCGGGCCGCATGCCGCCGACGTCGGCGTGATGCGCGCGATTGGCCGCAAACGCCTTCAATTCATCGTTCTCATCGAACAATGGGGTCACCAGCGTGAGATCGGGCAGGTGCGCCCCGCCGTGGAAGGGATCGTTGAGCGCGACGACGTCGCCCGGCTCGACCGAATCAACCGCCTCGATGGCCGCCTGGACAGAGAAGGGCATCGCGCCAAGATGCACGGGCATGCTCTCCGACTGGGCCACCATTTGGCCATCTGCGTCGAACAGGGCGGTGGAGCAATCGTGCCGCTCCCGAATGTTCGGGCTGAGGCCCGTGCGGATCAGCGCCGCAAGCATCTCCTCCGCAATCCCACCCAGCGCGTGCCGCAGAACCTCGAGGGTAATCGGGTCAACGCTCATGATCCGAGCGTGTAGAGCGTGCCGTTGTTGTTGCCGATGACGACCTCCAGGTGCCCATCGTCGTTCACGTCGGCCAACGTCGGTGACGAGAAGAAGATGTTGGCCGCTGGCGGCGTGAACGTCCACAGCTCGTCAAACGTCGATCGATCGGGGTCGGCTCGCAGCGCGTACAGCGTGAAATCGTGTGAGCCGACGACGACTTCCATGCGCCCGTCACCGTCGATATCGCCCACCGTTGGCGACGATTCGATGAATTTATCCGCGTCGTGGGTGTATTTGACGTTGCCGCGCCCGTCAAACGCGAACAGCCGATTGGCGTTGCTGCCGACCACGATCTCGGTTTGGCCGTCGCCGTCGACGTCGCCGATCGCAGGAGAGGAGATGACGCGCTCGTCTTCCCCAATGGAAAAATCCCAAAGCGGGCGGCCCTCGCCGCCCAGCGCTCGGACGCCCTTGAACCCGCTGTCGCCCACGAAGCCGACGCCGACGACGATCTCCACTTGACCGTCTCCGTTGATGTCGCCGATGGCCGGCGAGGAGTCAATCGGATTCGTGGCGCGATGTTGCCAAACGGGTTCGCCGTTGCGCCCCGACAGCGCATACAGAATGTTGTCGTAGGACCCGACGACGACCTCCGTGTCGCCGTCGCCATCCAGATCGCTCACCGCAGCCGAGGAGAACGTCGTCGTCGCCAGCCGGAACTTCCACTTGACGCGCTGGTTGCGCGCGTCCAGCGCAAAAATCTGGCCGGAGCCGATGACGATTTCCAAGTCACCGTCGCCGTCGACGTCGGCCAGCGTCGGAGAGGCCCGGACTTTGGCATTGGTGGCAAAGCGCCACTTCACGCGCCCACTCGGGCCGTCAATGACGTAGATGCCTTGATCATCCGAGCCGACGACGACTTCCAGGTTCCCGTCGCCATCGACGTCGCCAATGGCCGGCGAGGACCAGATCAACTTGTCCGTCTGAACCTTCCAGAGCGGCTCTTGGATCAGGCCACTCCCCTCTCCCGGAACGGCATAGACGGCCCCGTCGAAGGAGCTGATCACGACCTCGGTACGGCCGTCGCCGTTGACGTCGCCCACCGCGGCCGACGGCTCGACAGCGCCCCGGGTTCCGAAGCGCCAGGTCTGGGTCGGGCCTTGGACCTGGCCCGTCTGATCCGTAATCCCCGTGTGCTCAGCGTCGCCGCGGAACATGGGCCAGATCGGCACCGATGGCGACGACTGAGCCCATCCGCGGACGCGTCCGGGTCCGGCTCCAATCAGCGCCATCAGTGACAAGCCGGCCCCGCGCGCAATGAGTTGGCGTCGCGTCAGCATCTGCTCGTCTCCTTGATCGGTTGTTGGCCCGTATCGTATCGGTCGGTGCCAGTGAATGCGAGCTAAGCGCCGCGGACCTCGTCCAGGACGATCCCTTCGTCAAACCCGCCACGCTCGCGGACCTTCTGGGCGCGCATTTCGTCGAGCTCTGCCCAGCCGATGCCGTTCAATTGCCCCAGCGCACGGATCACCTCGAGCAAATCCACCAATTCCTCGATCTCGCCCGACTCGACGAATTCCTCAAACTCCTCGCGGAACTTGTCCAGTAGCTTGTCGAGGTATTCGCTGTCAGCGGCCCGATGGGTAACCGGCACCTCGCCGACCTCGCGGATGATGCCGGGCACCAGATCGCGCACGAGCTTGCCGTATTCCATATGTCAACCTCCTTCGGCGTGTCGATGGGACGGGTTCGGGATCCCAAGCCCCACGATGGCAGCAAACATGATTGCGGCCAAACTCGCCCCGAGGGTGAACACGCCGTTCGTGCCCTGCCAGGCGAAGACCGCCCCCGTGGCCAACGGCCCGATCGTCTGTCCCAAGCGCAAGAACATCCCATTGACCGACATGAACATGCCACGCTGGGCCATCGGCGCCAAGTCCGCCAAGATCGTCAAGAGACTCGGAATGTTAATTCCTTGGGCCACGCCGAAGACGAGCGCCGGACCGACCAACCATCCGGCGCTGGGCGCGAACGGGATGGCTACCAGTGCCAGGGCATAGAGGCCGAAGGCCGCTCGAATGAGCGTCGGTTCGGACCAGCGTTGGGAGATCCGCCCCACCTGGATCGACGTCAGGGCGGTCGACAGCGACGTGGCCGACATCAACAGCCCGATGACCCAGGACGACGTGTCGAACGCCTCACCCATCAACACGGGCACGTAGTTGAGGTACACGCCGAACAGGACGACGAACGTCGCGGTTGTGAGGCCGAACATTCGCAGAGCTTGCGGGTTGGCGACGCTGATCCAGACGCTGCGCAAATAATCCCGGATCGGTTCGTCGGCGTCGGGCTCCGGCGCGTCCAACGTGGTGATCACCCAAACCCCGATGGGAAGGGCCAACAACGGAAGCAGAAAGGGGAAATTCCAGCCGAAGACGGCCAATCCGCCGCCGAGAAGCGGATAGCTTGCCGTGCCGATGCTCAGCACGCTGGCGTTGTAGCCCATGGCGGTTGCCCTTGAAAGTCCGGCGTAGAGATCGCCGATGATCGTCGTCGCCAGTGAGTTGAGGGACGCGACGCCGAGACCCTGGAGAAAGCGCAACGCCAACAGAACGTCGAAGTCGCGAGCCAGTGCGCACGCGCCACCGGCCAGGCCGAAGAGCAGGAGCGACGGGATCAGCACGACCTTTCGGCCCCATCGGTCGGCAAGGAGCCCAAGCAGAGGGCGAAAGACGACGCCGGGCAGGGTAAAGGCCGTGATGAGAAGGCCAATGCGCGCAGTGGGAACGTCGAGGGCCTGTGCGATCTTCGGAAACGCCGGCGAGATGCTGGAGACGCCCATGACGGCCATGAGCGTGACGCCGAAAATCACCCGTAGGTTGGGATCGCGATAAACGTCCTGTGGAGGGTCCGATTCGGGGTATCGCTCGTTCGTGGCCACGTCGCATGGTAGCCCATTTTGGTGCTTCGCTCATGGGTTGCGGCGTCAGACGTCGAAGTACAGATGACGGTGCTCGCGACAGCGCGGATTGAACGGCGCGCGACAGCATGGGCAGTACTCGCCGGCGTCGAGATACGCATGGATCGTCAATTCGCTTCGACAGTTCCCGCAGAGCACAGCCCGGCGATCGAACTCCTCGCGCGGCCAGACCTGGGTCGGGTGATCGACGGCCTCGTCGTGGCAGCGATGGCACGGGTAATAACGCCCGCAGCACTTGAACTTGACGGCGACGATGTCGAACTCGCTGGCGTAGTGGACGCAGCGAGTGGCCCGATCAATCGGCTGTCCAAAGACGGTCATGGTGACTGAGGATCACATTGCCCCACCGATCGACGGTCGCCTCCCAAGTTGGCGGCACGACGATCGTCGATTCGGCGCCTTCGATCAACGTCGGGCCCCCCATCTGCTGTTCGTGCGCGAGCAGGCTACGCTGGAACACTTGCGTATCGCAGCGGCCGTGGCCCGGAAAGTGGACGTCCCGTCGGTTGGGGGGCTTGTCGACGGAGCGATCCGACAACGCCGCAAGCTCGGGTCGATCGCGATGGGCAATGGAGGTCAGCCGGAGCGCCACCCATTCGGTCGGATGATCGCGCATGGCGTAGCCGAAGCGCTCGCGATGCCATTCGTGGAAGCGCTCCAAAAGCTGAGCCATAATGGCTTCCGTCAACGCATCCACCTTCAGCTCCAACGAATACGCCTGCCCGCGGTAGCGGAGCTCCACCGACCGGCGATGCTCGACCCGCTCCGCCTGCAGCTCCCGTTCGGCGTCTTGTTGGAGACGGTCAAACTGGCGCTGGACGTCGTGGGGCTTGACCTGATCGGACGGTTGGACCAACGACTGCACGCGATCCTGACGTTCGTCCGTGGCGAGCATGCCGAGCGCCGAAAGGACGCCGGCGGAGGTCGGGACGAGCACGGTTGAGATCCCCAGGCTTTCCGCCAAGGAGGCCGCATGGAGCGGCCCCGCGCCGCCGAAGGCCAACAAGGCGCAATCACGTGGATCGTGGCCCTGCTCGACCGTGACGACCCGGAGCGCCCGTTCCATGTGGGCATTTGCGATCGCCAAGATCCCCAGTGCCGCCTCCTCAACCGTCATGGCCAACGGACGGGCGATCGTCGTCTCGATCGCATCGCGGGCGCGGCCCTCATCGAGGGGACGGTCGCCGAGCGGGCGTCCCGGGTCAAAGCGGCCCAGCACGAGATGAGCATCCGTAACCGTGGGCTGATCGCCCATGCCGAACGCGGCGGGGCCTGGCGCGGCGCCCGCACTGTCGGGCCCCACGCGCAGCGCGTGGCCGGCATCGATCCACGCCAAGCTCCCGCCGCCCGCGCCGACGGTGTGGACGTCGATCATGGGGGCGCGAACCTCATAGCCGCTGACTTGGGTCTCAGTCCGCTTTTGGGGCTGTCCGTTTTGGATGAGCGACACGTCGCAGCTCGTCCCGCCCATGTCGAGCGTGATGAGGTCGGAAAAACCGGCCAGTTCGGCGACGTACTGCGCGCCGGCCACGCCGCCGGCCGGGCCCGATAGCAACAGCCGTTCGGGGTGCCGCGAGGCGACGCGGGACGCAGCAAGCCCGCCGTTCGACTGCATGATCGCCAGGGGGGCGCGGACGCCCTTGGCGCTCAACTGCGCCGACAGTCGTTCGAGATAATCGCTCACGATGGGGCGAAGCGCCGCGCTCACGACCGTCGTGGAGGTCCGCTCGTACTCGCGGTGCTCCGGCAACACGTCCGAGGACAGGACGACCGGAATCGCGAGCTCGCGCTCGAGGCGATCGCGGACTCGGCGTTCATGCGCGGGATTGAGATAGGAAAACAGACAGCAGACGGCAACCGCCTCGACGTTGCGAAGCTTGGGAATGAGGGGGACCAGCTCATCCTCATCCAAAGGCTGGAGCACGTTGCCGTGGGCGTCGACGCGTTCGGCTATTTCGTAGCGTCGCTCGCGCGGCACCATGGGCTCAGGCCGGCCGAGGCTCCAGTCGTACAGGTCGGGCCGATTCTGCCGGCCGATCGCGAGCACATCGCGGAAGCCCGCGGTCGTGACGAGCGCCGTCTTCGCCCAACGACCCTCCAGCAGCGCGTTCGTGGCAGTCGTTGTCCCATGGACGACGCGGTCGATCGCCTCGCCGTCGAAGCCAATCTTGGTGGCGAGCTGGTCCAATCCTCGGATCACGCCGCGATCCGGGGGCTGTTCGGTGGGGACTTTGAGCAGTTTCAGCTCCCCCTCGTCAAGCGCAACCAGGTCGGTGAACGTGCCGCCCACGTCGATCCCGATGAATAACGTCATGGCTCAGGAAGGGTAAGCGGCGCGCGTTGCCCGCGACAACAGCCTACGCATCCGAACGCATGGAGAGCCCGAATCGTCCGCGGTCCACGTCGACGTCCACGACGCGCACCTGGACGACGTCGCCTACGCGCACGACGTCCCGTGGATCGCGCACGAATCGATCGGCCAGCTTGGAGATGTGGACGAGGCCATCCTGATGGACCCCGACGTCGACAAACGCCCCGAAGTCCGTCACGTTGGTGACGACGCCCTCCAGGACCATGTTGAGTTCGAGGTCGTCCATCGCCTGAACGTCCTCGCGGAAGCGGGCGTATTCGAATTGATCTCGCGGATCGCGGCCCGGTCGGTTCAGCTCGTCCACGATGTCGCGCAGCGTCGGCTCGCCGACGCCCTCGCCCGCGTACCGATGTCGGTCAATGACTTCCAAGGGGTCGGGATTCTCGATAAGCTCGGGAACGGTCACGCCGAGGTCGCTTGCCATCTGGGCCACGAGCTCATAGCGCTCCGGATGGACGGCCGTGTTGTCGAGCGGGTTGTCGCCGTCGCGGATTCTTAAAAATCCCGCCGCCTGCTCGAACGTCTTCGGCCCGAGCTTGGGGACGTTGAGCAGTTGCTGGCGATGGGCGAACGGCCCGTGCTCGTCGCGATAGCTGACGATCTCGCCCGCCACGGACGCATTCAGCCCCGACACGTGCTGGAGCAGCTCCTGGGACGCCGTATTGACGTCGACGCCGACGGCGTTGACGCAGGTCTCGACGGTCTCGGCCAGCTTCTGGCGCATCAGCTTGCCGTCGACGTCGTGTTGATATTGGCCGACGCCGATCGCCTCGGGATCGAGCTTCACGAGCTCGGCCAACGGGTCCTGGAGCCGCCGGGCGATGCTGATCGCGCCGCGCACGGTGACGTCCAGATCGGGGAATTCGGCGCGCGCCACGTCGCTGGCGGAATAGACGGATGCCCCGGCCTCGCTCACCATGACGATCGGAAGCTGGGGAGCGTCATGCTGGAGGGCCGCTTTCAGGAACGATTCGGTCTCGCGGCTGGCCGTGCCGTCCCCGAGCGCGACGATGTCGATATCACAATCGCGGATCACTGCGCGAAGCGCATGCCCCGCTTCGTGACGCGCTTCGTCGGAGCCGTGCGGGTAAATCGTCGCATGATGGAGGAATTTGCCGGTCGGGTCGACGGCCGCCAGCTTGCACCCCGTCCGGAAGCCGGGATCGACGCCGAGGGTCGATTTGGGACCGGCCGGCGGCGCCATAAGACGATCATAGAGGTTGCTGGCGAAGACCTGGACGGAGGCGAGATCCGCTCGCCGCTTCGTCTCCTGGCGGAGCTGGGTCGTGAGGGACGGCACCATCAGCCGATCCAAGGCGTCGCGCAGCATCTCACGGTAGAACCGCTGCAGTTCGCTTGAGCCGGCATGCAGCACGGCGGCCTCCAGATCGGCCAACATGCGCCCGTCGTCGCCCTCGATGTCGATGGAGAGCACGTCCTCGACCTCTCCGCGCAGCACGGCGAGATACTGGTGCGGCGCGATGGAGCGCACCGGCGCCTTGAAGCCGCGATACATCTCGTAATTGGTCGTGCCCTTGGGATGGCCCCGTTTCACCTTCGTGACGACCTGGCCGGTCTCCCACAATCGCTGGCGGACCTTGGCTCTCAGCTCGGCATCCTCTGCTACGCTCTCGGCCAGGATGTCGGACGCGCCGAGGAGGGCGTCGTCGGTCGTGTCAATCCCCTGGTCGGAATTGACAAACGGCTGGGCTTCCAGAGCCAGATCGACGTGCGGGGCATCCGGGCGGTTCAACGATCGGAGTCGGTCGGCAAGCGGTTCCAAGCCACGCTCACGGGCGATCGTGGCGCGAGTCCGGCGCTTCGGCTTGTAGGGCAGATAGAGGTCTTCCAGCTCGGTCTTCTGCCTGCAGCTCTCGATTGCTTGACGAAGTTCCCCGGTCAGTTTTCCCTGCTCATCGATGGATCGAATGATCGTCTGCTTGCGCTCTTCAAGCTCGTTGAGATACGTGTGGCGCTCGAGCAAGTCTCGGAGCTTGGCCTCGTCGAGCCCGCCGGTCTGCTCCTTGCGGTAGCGGGCCAGGAACGGGACGGTCGCGCCATCGTCGACGAGCGACAGGACGCGATCGATGGATCGTTGGTGGAGATCGAACTCCCGGGCGAGGGTGGCGGGAATGTCGCTCATGGTGCCCTATTGTGGGCGACGTGGCGCGAGCGGTTCAACCGGCGGCCGTTCCATTCAATGACGGCCAATCCTGGATCAACTGGAGCAGCCGTTCGTCGCTGCCGCGCGGCCCGACCAACTGCGCGCCGACGGGCAAGCCGTCGTTGTGAGCGCTCGGTACGGCCACGGCGGGCAGGCCGCCGAGGCTGGCAGGCGTCACCAAAGCCAAGGACGCCGAGCGGAACGCTTGAGCTTGGTGAGGATCCTCAAGATCCGACACGTTGGGCGCGACGTCGGGGGATGCCGGCAGCACGAGGAGCGTCTCCCCGTTGCCGAGGAGATCGTCCAACGATCGGACCAGCCTTGGTTCTCGGGCCAGCGCCCGGCCGATCTCGGCGACGCGCAATTCCGAGGCCACCGTCAGCTTGCGTTTGAGGTCCGAGCCGAGGCGCGGCCGCTGTTCGGTGATCCAGTCCTCATGGACCGACCAGACTTGGGCGCCGCCGAGAATGCTCTGGACATCCCGGATGGCCTCAAACGCAGCGAGCTCGGCCTCGATCACCTCGATGCCGATCGTCCGCAATCGCTCCGCGGTTCGGGAAACAGCATCAAGGCCTGTCTGTTCCGCAAAGGCCGCCGCATCGCTCGGCAGCACCGCTTGCTTGAACCCGTGCGAGGTCGGCGTCGCGAAACGCGAGAGCAGGACGCGGGCCACGCGCTGCAGCGTCGCGGCGTCTCGGGCCAACGTGCCGACGGTGTCGAACGAGGGAGCCAACGGCACGAGCCCCTCGACGGGAATCCGCCCGTGTGTCGGTCGGAGCCCGAAAATGCCGCAAAGCGACGCCGGGAGACGAATCGATCCGGCCGTGTCGGTCCCGAGCGCGAACGGGGCCATGCCGCTACCGACCGCGGCCGCCGAGCCGGACGAGGAGCCTCCGGCGATTCGGTCCGAGTCATGCGGATTGCGCGGGGTGCCGAAATGGGCGTTTACGCCCGTGAGGCCGTAGGCCAGCTCGTGGGTGTGGGTCTTGGCGACCAGTTGGGCGCCGGCGTCGCCGAGCGCCCGCACTGCCCACGCATCGACGGTGGGGATGCCGCGCCACTCGGCGTAGTCGGGATTGCCGGCCCGAGTCGGGTAGCCTGACACATCGAACAGATCCTTCGCCATGAACCGCTGACCCGCCAGTGGGCCCGCCTCAGCGTGCGGACGATCAGGGATCCGTTCGACAATCGCGCCGAGCTGGTCGTCCATCGTTCGGAGATCGGGCTTACGCGGATTCCTCAGCGGCATCCAGCTGCAGCGCCACGGAGTTGATGCAGTAGCGTTGCCCCGTCGGCTCAGGCCCGTCGTTGAACAGATGCCCCAGGTGGGCGTCGCAGCTGGCGCAGCGGACTTCGGTTCGGACCATCCCGAGGCTGCGATCCTCGAGAAGCTCCACGTTGCCCTCGTCGATGGCGTTCCAGAAGCTCGGCCAGCCCGTGCCGGACTCGAACTTCGTCTCGGAGCTGAACAGCGGCGCGTCGCAGCAGGCGCAGCGATAGACGCCGTCCGCCTTGCAGTCCCAATACTGGCCCGAGAACGGCGGCTCCGTGCCCCCTTCGCGGCAGACCCGATACTGTTCAGGCGTTAGCTCTTGATCGATGGGGTTGGGCTCAGCCATGTGTCACACCTCCAATGCCTCGATCATAGCAGGGCATGAATCGACGTTCCATCGTTTCATCGGGGGGCACGTCAGGTGGCGAGGTCCGATCAAGCGATCGAAGCGTGGCTCTCACGCGTCGGTGATATTGACGTGGTGAATCAGAGTGGTTACGATAAAGCAATAAGCAAAAGAAGTAAACCTGCCGTTTGTCTCGTCGTATTTTTCCGATCTCTTCAAGGCAACCGGACCTGTCCGTTTGCTTCTAAATTCCGGGTCCCGGGGGTTACCCTGGGATCCCCGAACAAGGGAGATCCATGAACACACGAGACCAAACGCAACGCCGTCCCTCCCGCCCGTCGCCGAAATCCGAATCCGTCCCGCAACATCGAGCTCCCGACGTCGACCCATCGCCGTCGGGCTTCGCTCAGCTGGGCCTTGGGGGCCTGTCCTTGAAGGCCGTCGAGCGGGCCGGCTTTGATAGCCCGACGGCCATCCAAGCGAAGTTCATCCCGGCTGCCCTGAGCGGGCAGGATTCCGTCGGATTGGCGCGCACCGGCACGGGCAAGACGGCGGCATTCCTGTTGCCGTTCTTCGAGCAAGTCTATCAGGGCCGATCCGAGCGCATGCTGATTCTGGCGCCGACCCGTGAGCTGACCGAGCAGACCACGCAGGCGAGCCGGTCGTTGTCGGGCTCGGATCGACCGACCGCCGTCGCCATCTACGGCGGCAAGCCGATCAAGGCACAGATCAACAAATTGCAGGACCGACCGGATATCGTTGCGGCCACACCGGGCCGTTTGCTCGATCACGCCGGGCGCGGCACGATCGATCTCAGCGCGTTCTCGGTCGTCGTGATGGACGAGGTGGATCGCATGTTCGACATGGGCTTCCGCCCCGACATCACGCGCATCGTCAACCAGTGCACGAATCGATCCCAGACGATGTTCCTCTCGGCGACCATGCCCTCCGAGATCATGAGCTTCGCGAATCAATACCTGAACGATCCCAGGCGGATCTCGGCGATCGACGACGACAGCCCCTCAGTGGCCACGATCGAACAGCGTTATTTCCCGGTTGCGCCGGGGCGCAAGCGCCAGCTGCTGGCGGAGGTGCTCAAGCGGGAAGCCCCCGAGCTCTGTCTCATCTTCACCCGCACGAAGCGCGGGGCGGAGAAACTGGGCAACGACCTGCGGCAGAAGGGGCACCGATCCGGCCACATTCACGGCGGGCTCTCCCAGGGCCAACGACAGCGGGCCATGGATCGCTTTCGCTCGGGCAAGACCAAGCTTCTGGTGACCACCGACGTCCTGGGTCGTGGCATCGACGTGGACGGCATCTCGCACGTGATCAACTACGACATTCCGGAGAATCCGAAGG
>JBDGQO010000041.1:0-5617 GCA_042219045.1 Bipolaricaulia bacterium
CCTCGCGGAGACGATGGTCGCCATCGGGGCCGAGCACGACACGCCGGTCGTGGCCGTGATGACGAATATGGACGTGCCCCTCGGCCGGGCGGTGGGCAATTGGCCAGAAATCCGGGAGAGCATCGCCTGCCTGCGGGGCGAGCACGCCGACACGCCCCTCATGCAGATCATCCGGGCCCTTGCTGGTGAAATGATTGCCCTCGGCGGGAAGGCGGACACCCCGCGGGAAGGGCGGGCACAGGCCCGGGCGGCCATCGAGGACGGAGCAGCTTTGGACCGGTTCCGACGCCTCGTTGAGGCACAGGGAGGAGATCTGACGTACGTCGACGATCCGGAAGCTCGTCCCAACAGTGCCCCGGTGGCAACCGTACAGGTGCCCGGCAACGCATCCAGCTACGTGGCCGATCTCGACGCGCTTGCGATTGGTCGGGCCGCCGTTGAGCTCGGGGCTGGACGCCAGACCAAGGACGACACGGTCGATCCCATGGCGGGGCTCACGGAACTTAAGAAGCCCGGCGACGCAGTAGGACCGGGGGATACGCTGGCGCAGCTCCACGCCAGCGGAACCCCAGACCTCGACTCCGTCCGGACGATCGTCCAAAACGCTTACACCTTCGCCGACACGCCCCCCGATCCGAGCCCTGTCCTCCATGCCCGCTACTCCGCCGACGGGTGGGTCGACCTGTAAAGAGGCACCGGTGGCGGCTGTAACAATTTTCCCGCACTCAAGGTACATTAACCAGACTCTCATAACACCCTCGCTACCGAGCTGTTACTATGTCTATCTGGTCCCGATTCAAGCGTGCTGTGCAGTCTCTCTTCGGTGGTGCCGTCTCGGCGATGGAGGACCCACGGATGATCCTGGAGGAGAACATTCGGGAGCTGAACGACCAGGTCCCGGAGATGAACGAAAACATCGCCACCGTCAAAGCAAACAAGATTATGCTCGAAAAGGAGGTCGACAAGGCGGAGGACCGGGTCGACCAGCTGTCAAACCGCATCCGGACGGCCATCCAGTCCGACCGGGACGACATCGCCAAGAAGTACGCGAAGCGGCTCGAGGACGAAAAGGAAAACCTCGAACGAACCCAAGAGCAGCTCAAGCACGCCGAGCGGGCCTACGAGAAGGCAATCAAGGTGAAAAAGGCCTTCATGCGGGAGAAAGAGCAGAAGATCAAAGAGGCCAAGAGTGCCTTGCGGCAGCATGAGCAGGCCCAGTGGCAGGCCGAGATTGCCGACACGATGGAGCAGTTTGAGGTTTCAGGGCTGGATCAGACCCACGAGGAGATGGTCCGCCGCCTCAACAAGGAGACAGCCAAGAACGAGGCTCGCATGGAAATGGCTCTTGACTCCGTCGACAGCGAGGCGCTCCAGATCGAAGAGGACGCCGAGGAGCTGCGCGCTCAGGAAATCGTCGACCAGTTTAAGTCCGACATGGGAGTCCTCGACGAGGAGCAGAAGGCCAGCGAGGAGGAGGGCATCGAGTTGCCCGAAGACGAGGAGATCGAGGAGCCCTCCAAAACCATCGGCAAGCAGCGGAGCAAATCCGAGTAATCAACTTCGAGTTGCGAAGGCCAAAGAACGAATGTGCCCCCGACATGGCCATGACCGACGAAGAATTCCAGCGTATCAAGGAGGCGGAGAAGGAGCGGCTACGCACACAGAAGCGACTGCGAGCCACCCTCGAGTCGCTCAAGCAGCGGAACGAGGTGCAGTCCGTGGTGCGCCGGATGAGCCGAGGGGCGAAGCGGCTGCTCAAGCGAACCGAAGCCTTCGCCGACACGGTCGCGTCGCAGGCCGCTCGGCAGGCTGCTCGGCTCGAGGTGGCTACCTCCGAGGACACCGGAGACGACCTGTCCATGGAGGAGGCGGAAGAGACGCTCCGTGATAAGCGGGCTGAGGCCGTTGTGCGCCGTCTGAAGGAGGAGGAACGGCGCGCGTCCGCGGCGACGAAGAAGTCGACGTCTTCGGACGTGAGCGAAAACCAGGCTGAGGACGGCCCAGACAAAACCATCGGTCGCATGGGGGACCTCCGCTCCGATGATTCGGCGTGACCGTCATTTCGCGCCGCCGCCACTTCCCACAAGCGGGTAACAGGAACGTACCGCCATGGACGAAGAAATTAACTACACGAAAGAGGCCCTCTTCAACACCTGGAATCTGGTGTTCTTGATTACAGTCGCGGCCGTGGCGGCGGGACTCGGACTCGTCGGGTTTGCACCCGGATGGCTGCCTGAGCTCCTGCTTCTCTTCGGGGCGGGGGTGGAGCTGACGTACTTGGGCGTGATGCCCCGGCACGAGCGCTTCAAGCGGCATGTACGGTCCCAGAGGCGCGCCGAGCGGCATCAAGGACCCTCCAAACGGGAGATCTTCAGCCAGCTCCGCGACCGCAGCCAGCGCCGCTACGCCAAGCTGCGGAAACTCAAGGACCAGATTCAGGCGAACTATCAGAAGTTGAGCTACGCCTCCCAGGGCATTCTCGACAACCACGTCGAGAAGATCGACGGGCTCCTCGATTCCTATCTCGATCTCCTCCACCAGCGGGAGCGCTACCGGGACTTCATGGACAGCGCCACCGAGTCCCGGATTCTTGAGTCCATCGAGATGCTAGAGAAAGACATGGCCGACGACGCCGAGCGGGTGCGCGCCGTGAAAAAGCGGCGGTTGAAAGTGCTAGAGCGGCGACTGGCGCGCTTCCGCAAGGCCCGAGAGAACCTTGAGATCATCGGGGCGCAGCTCAGCACCATCGAGGACGTGGTGCGCTACATCCACGAACAATCGTGGACCCTGCAGAACCCAGAAGAGGTGACCGCGCAGCTCGACACTCTCCTGCAGGAGGTGGAAGAGACGCAAAGCTCGATCCACGAAATCGAAGAGGTCTTCACGTCGCCCTCCGACTACATCAGTGAAGACGAGGAGGACCTGGAGACCCTCGACACTGAGTTGCAGGCCGCCACGGACGATTCTCTCGACCTTCCGGCGGAGAGCGACGACACGATCTCTGAGAGAGACGCCCCTTCGTCGGACGGGTCGCGGTCCCGCCTGCGCGAGGGGGGGTGATCCCGCAGGCGGGCGCTACCCCTCAGCTTGGTCCCGACTCGTCGCCACAGGTGGAGCGCCGCGACGGCCGTAGGCCAGCACCAGCTTGAGGTGAGCAACTGTAGGCTCGACGAGACTGAGCGACTCGAGGCGCTCCTGAGGCGTTTCGGGCAGCTTCGGCGGACTCACTCGTCCCATCCACAACTCCATCTTGTCCTGCAGCGCGTGCGGCCCCGGAAACTTGCCCTCCGGCAGATGGGTCGTGTAGAACTCTCGCTTGCTCTGGAGACGACTGCGGACCTCGTCGGCCATCTCCGACAGCTCCGGACGGTCGTCGGCCACCATCGCCTTGCCGATGAGGTAGTCGCGGTACGTGAATGGCAGGTCGAGCAGCGTGCGAACGAGGACGGACCGGTGCTCGGGCTCGTCTTCAAGACCTACCTCAGCGGCTCGGGCCGTCGCCGTCGCCACGAGGCAGAGGGTCTCTTCCGCCACGAGCTCGGGATCGGCCCCTTCCATGTCGCCGATGCTCTCAAGGACCGCGTGCGTTAGGTCCTGAGTCAACCCGAGGGCCCCAACGGTGGCAAACGACGTGAAGCCAGCGACGCGCTCGGGCGACGCGTCAGCGTCGTGGGAGGACGGCATGGACGGAAGACGAGCAGCGCAGGAGAATAGAGGGGCGCGAGGCGGCGGTCGCTGGCAGTGCTACACCTCCGAGGCGTTATCTGGGGTCTCGCTCTTCCAGTTTCCACTCTCACCACCGGTCTTGGCCCGCAAGTGAACGTCTCCAATGCGGATGTCTTTGGAGACCGACTTGCACATGTCATAAATGGTGAGGGCGGCGACCGAGACGGCAGTCAAGGCCTCCATCTCGACACCGGTCACTCCGAACGACTTCGTAAAGGCCCGTATGTCGATGGCCTGTTCCTCCTCGGCGAACGTGAAGTCCACTTCCACGCCGTTGATCGTCGCATCGTGGCAGAGCGGAATGAGCTCATCGGTCTGCTTCGCGCCCATGATGCCGGCAATTTGGGCGGTCGTCAGGACATCTCCTTTCTCAATGTCGTGGTCCTGCACGCGCCGGAAGACCTCCTCGCCCAGATGCACGCGTCCGACGGCAACGGCCGTGCGGGCGGAATCTGGCTGCTGAGACACATCCGTCATCCGGACGCCTCCTTCGAGATCAACGTGCGTGAGCCTGGAGGAGTCATCCATGGGTCGGTTGCGGAAAACGTTGGAAGGGCAAGAGAGAAACAACTGCTGATCCAGCGGCCGCCTCAAACCATCGAGCCGGCTCCCGCAGAAGGGGACGGAGCGTGAAGCCAATCGTTCGAATCGGATGGGGGGGCGTTAGTTTCATCGTTACACAAGATCCGCAAACTCCTCATATGCCGCTCCAGCCCGCTCCGGTGTAAACCGGAGCTCCGTCAATGTAGGTGGCAAGAACCTCCGTGTCGAGGAGCGTCGAGGACGAGACCTGCATGATGTCGTGCGAGAGGACGGTGAAATCGGCCCGTTTCCCCGGCGAAATCGAGCCAAGTTCGTCCTCTTGGAACGCCGCACGGGCAGGTCCCAACGTGTAGGCAGAAAGGGCAGCGGGACGGGACAGTCGCTCCTCCGGGTGCCAGCCCTCCTCGGGACGCCCCTCAGCATCCTGGCGCGTCACGGCGGCGTAAAAGCCCCGCAGCGGATCGATCGGTTCAACGGGGGCGTCCGAGCCAAACGCGAGCGGGGCTCCCGCGTCCCGGAGTCGCTTCCAGGCGTATGCGCCACCGAGCCGACCGGTGCCGAGACGGGCTGGGGCCCAGTCCTTATCGCTGGTTGCGAACTGGGGCTGAACGGAGGCAATCACCCCAAGGTCGCCAAACCGGGAAAAATCGTTGGGATGAACAACCTGGGCGTGCTCGATGCGGGGCCGCCGGACCGGCTCCACGCACTCCTCCATCGCGGTCTCGTAGGCGTCCAGGACGAAGCGATTCGCGCGGTCGCCGATGGCGTGCGTGTTTACCTGAAACCCACACTCGACGGCCGCCTGCACGCTCCGCCGAAAGGCGGCCTCGTCGTGGAGGAGCAGACCACGGTTGCCCGGATCGTCGGCGTATTCGTCGAGCAGGGCGGCCCCGCGGCTGCCGAGGGCCCCGTCGGCGAAGAACTTCACCGATTCGACGTTCAGCCGACCGGACGGGTGGTACAGCGGGCCCTGCTCGCAGAAATGATCGAAGGCTTCCCCCCGTCCGTTAATCATGGCATACATCCGAAGGGGAAAGCGCTCGGCGTCGATGCGACCCCGGAACCGACGGATCGTGTCGAGGCCAACACCCGCCTCGTGGAGGCCCGTGATGCCGTGTTGCGCGGTGTGCTGGAGGGCTGCGGAGAGGGCCTGCTCCCGTTCGGCCTCGGTCGGCGGGGGCATCTGCTCCTCGACCAGCGCCATCGCCGCGTCCACCAGCACGCCGGTGGGCCGCCCGCTGCCGTCGCGGCGGATGCGTCCCCCATCGGGGTCGCTCATTTCCCGGAGTCGGTCGAGCCCGACTGTGGCCTCCAGGGCGGCTGTGTTGGCCCAGCCGGCGTGCACGTC
>JBDGQO010000042.1:0-4242 GCA_042219045.1 Bipolaricaulia bacterium
ACGCGGACCACGTCTACAACCTCGCCGCCGACATGGGCGGGATGGGCTTCATCGAGAACAACAAGGCCCTCTGCATGCTCAGCGTGACGATCAACACGCACCTGCTCATGGCCGCGAGGGACATGGACATCGACAGATACTTCTATTCGTCGAGCGCCTGCGTCTACAACCAGGAGCTCCAGGACACCGCCGACGTGGAGCCCTTGTCCGAAGAGGACGCCTACCCGGCCCTCGCCGAGGACGGGTACGGGTGGGAGAAGCTCTTCAGCGAGCGGATGTGCCGCCACTTCCGCGAGGACTTCGATGTGACGACCCGCGTGGCCCGCTACCACAACGTGTACGGCCCGTTTGGCACCTACGACGGCGGGCGGGAGAAGGCCCCGGCGGCGCTCACGCGCAAAGCCATTGAGGCGAAGCTGTCCGGCAGCGGCGACATTGTGATCTGGGGCGACGGGACGCAGACCCGTTCGTTCATGTACATCGACGACTGCGTGAAGGGGACGCAGAAGATTATGCATTCGGATATTACCGACCCGATTAATCTCGGGAGCGACGAGCTGGTGACGATCAACGAGCTGGTCGACGTGATCGAGCAGGCCGTGGAGGTGGATCTCGACCGGGAGTACGACCGCACGAAGCCGCAGGGCGTCGACGGGCGCAACTCGGACAACACGAAGATCCTGGAGGAACTGGGGTGGGAGCCGCCGACGGCGCTGCGGGACGGGATGGAAGTGACCGCCGAGTGGATCGAGCAGCAGATGCGCACCCATCGCGAATCGGAGACGACCAGCCGGTTTGCGGTGGCGCATTGATGCGTGGACCGTTGCACGTTGAACGTCAAACGTTCCCCGCATCGATCGTGGCTGGATGCTTCGGGGACTTGTGGGGGGGGGTACGGTTGAAGACCCCCGTTTCATTCAACGGTATTGGGGCGCATAGGAATGGATGAACTCCAGGTCCTCCACGATGTCACTGCCCGGCTGGAAGAGGCAGGAATTCCCTACATGCTGACCGGCTCGATGGCCATGAACTATTACGCTGAGCCGCGGATGACGAGGGACATCGACGTGGTGGTCGATCTTGAACAGAGCGAGGTTCCGGTCCTGATATCCGGTTTTCAGCCGGAATACCACGTGTCCTGTGAGGCGGTTCGGGACGCCGTGCAACGACGGTCCATGTTCAATCTCATCCACCGAGAGAGTGTCCTCAAGATCGACTTCGTCCTCCGGAAGCGTACGCGGTATCGAGAGGTGGAGTTTGACCGGCGTCGCCGTGTCCAGCTTGGGGACACGGAGGTATGCGTGGTGAGCAAAGAGGACCTGATCATTTCGAAAATCGCGTGGGCGGAGGAGTCTCAATCAGAGGTTCAGGAACGCGACGTTCGAAACCTGATGGCAACCGGATACGATGAAGACTACGTGGAGCACTGGCTGAAGGAACTCGACCTGCATGACTTCACGGAACGCTGGCTGGAATGAACGACACCACCCCCCAGATGCAAGACCTCCATCGGGACCTACTCATGGCCCGATCGAATGAGGAGCGCTTCCAGATGGGCATCTCGATGTGCCAGACGGCCCGAACGATCGTCTGGTCATCCCTCCCCGAGGACCTCGGTCCAACCGAGCGCCGGGTCCAGTTCTTTCTGCGCTACTACGGCGACGACTTACCCGCGGACCGGCGTGACGAAATTGTAGCCGAGATGCGGTCCCAGAACGAAACGGCGACGTGAGACGCCCCTTTTCGGAGAGTTCCTCCTCCGCCCTTCCCACCCCCCGGAATGATGCGGGCCCGCGCGGCCCCCGTTCAGTGCGAGGGACACAAACTCGCAGCACTGGAAGCGGGGCGCGGGACGCGAAGAACGAGGTCATGCTGCTTGCAGCACGCGTGGCCTCCGGGCTGCGCTTCGGGACGGGATGGCGGTCACCGCCGAGTGGATCGAGCAGCAGATGCGGACCCACCGCGAGGCAGAGACGACGAGCCGGCTTGTGGTCAAACACTGATGCGTAGAACGTTCCACGTTCAACGTTGAACGCCCTGCATTCACTGTTCTACGTTTCACGTTCCGCGCATCGATCATGGCAGAACGGTTCGAGGATCTTCGGGCGTGGAAGACGGCCCGAACGCTTGCAAACGAGGTCTACGCCGTGACGAAGTGGCAGCCGTTCGAAAACGACTGGTCCTTGAAAGATCAGATTCGCCGTGCGGCGATCAGTGTGATGTCAAACGCGCCCTCCTCACTCAACGGCAGCCACCGTGCGGGCATCGCCCCCCGACAGCCGCACGCCACACCCGTCATCTCGACCGGAGGAGCCGAACCTCCTCGGCTCCGGCGCGGACAAGCCTGCCCCGAATCCCTTCGGTGATTTGCACGAGGAATGCCAGCCCCAATTACTTCCGGCGGTTCCTCTCCACTGTAGGGGATTTATTTTATCAGTCGCTTCGCTCTTGTCTCCACTCCAGGCGCCTCTCGGTGCCTTCCGGTCGAAACAATGTCCTCGATTCTCATCGGGATGACGTGATTCCCCAATCTGCCGCTTGAGGTTACTTAAGCGTACGAGGTGAGCAGTACGACGGAATCCAAGTCACTCTGAGGGAGCCTTGCGACCGAAGAGTCTCTTCGATGGGTGCAGAAGCGAAGATCGGAAAGGGAGTGCTCTTCGGGGTCGTTTTCGCCTGACTCGGAGAGATCCTTCGCTCTCTCCGTTCGCTCAGGATGACTCGGCTATGTTGGTGGGAGCGTCCCCGCTCGAATAACATGTCACTCTGAGGAGCGAAGCGCCCTGAGCGACAGCGAGGAAGTAGTATTAGGCTGCGACGAAGAGTCTCTTCGATGATGAAGAATTCCTTTGACTGAGACGGCTGCCTTGCGGGGCAGTCTCCGGTTTGATCAGAGAGATTCACTCTGGTAAGTACTTCTTCTGCCGACGGCTGTCGGCATCAGGGCGCTTCGGCCGATAGAGTCGGCCTCAGAATGACTCAAGAATCGAGGGGGAAGTTATGGGCGACCGACGCTACTATACCTACATCATGGCCAGCATCATGGCCAGCCGGTCGCGGGTGCTTTATGTCGGGATGACCAACAACCTGGCCCGTCGCGTCCGAGAACACAAGCGGAAGGACGCCGACAGCTTCACCGCCCGATACAATGTCACCCGGCTCGTCTGGTACCACACGTTCCCGCGCCCTCAAGATGCCATCGCCGCCGAGAAGAAGATCAAGGGCTGGCTTCGGGAAAAGAAGGTCGCCCTGATCGAGAGGGAGAATGCAGACTGGACAGACCTCGGCCCAGACGTGGGGGCCGATGGGGAGTGAATGATGGGCAGGACGATCTGTCTCCCGAGGGAGGTTCTTCTGTCACTGTTCGAACCAATGGCCAAAGTCCCCTCAACTGGCCGTCCGTTACAGATTCCCCTCGTCTCGTAGGGCATCACAGAGCCGCCGGTGGAGCGCGCCGAAAGACAGCGTCGCGTACGCCTCGCCCGTTAGCACCAGCAGCGGGTCGGCGTATTCTTGCGGGTTCCGTTCGGTGCCCTTGGTCGTCTCCGGCGTCACGAACACGACGGCGCGCATGTATTCGTGCTCTCCCTGCGCGGTCGTTTCGAGGGGAGGCGGGAGAAACGCCCCGTACGGATCGCCGTCCGCGTTCCCCAGGCCCGGTGTCGGAGCCCCGATGTGCGCGGGGACCCCTTGTGCCGTTACACGGATCCAGTCGCAATCCGGAAGGGCGAGACCGTCACGCGGAAACTTGAGGCTCCAGAGTGTGGCGTAGATGCTCATGTTTAGGAAGGGGAAACGGACAGTACGGGGCGATGGAAGTACTTTGCGAACGGATGTGGAGACCTGCTGGTTGCGGGGAAATCAGCCCCGAGAGCTGGCTACCGGGCAGTTTTCATTGTGAGCCGGTGAAGCTCCGATTTTCCGCCAACGCCGAAATCAAAGTCACTCTGAGGGATGCCGAAGGCCTTCGGCACGAAGAATGACTTTGGGTTACGTTTTAGGACAGAGCGAAGCTTCACCGGCGAATGACAGAACATGTCCGGTAGTGAATTTACCGCTGCACGTTGAGCGGATTGCAAGCTGCGTGTCCTCCCCATCAAAACCGAGTGTATGTCAGAGCAACCGTCCCTTCTCTTCGTCAACCAGCACTACGCCCCCGACCTGGCGTCCACGGCGCAGCACCTGATGGACCTCGCCGAGCATTTGGTCGAAGAGGGGTTTGAGGTGCACGTCCTCTGTAGC
>JBDGQO010000043.1:0-3191 GCA_042219045.1 Bipolaricaulia bacterium
GGTGGCCGGGTTCGAGTTGACCAGGATCACGCGGTAGCCCTCGTCCATGAGGGCACGGGCCGACTGGCTTCCGCTGTAATCAAACTCGCAGGCCTGCCCGATTACGATGGGGCCGGACCCGATGAGAAGGATGGTTTCGATGTCGGTGCGTTTGGGCATCTGGGTATTGCGTATTTCGTATTGCGTATTGCGTCACCGCATTCGTCGCAGCGGTCGCCGTTGGTGCAGAAAGTCACAGATCCCTGCACCGCGGTTCAATCTTCTAATTTTCCATCTTCAACCTTCCAACCTTCAACTTTCCAACCTTCAACCTTCCAACCTTTGACCTTACGCCGTCACCGTTGCGGGATCGACTGACGACTCCGGGATCGTCACGTCCCGCTCCTCCGCCACCAGTTCCATGAACGCGTCGAAATGGTAGTGGCTGTCGTGTGGGCCGGGAGACGCCTCCGGATGGTACTGTAGCGACATGCCGGCGAACTGCTTGAACCGGAGCCCCTCGATCGTGTCGTCGTTCAGGTTGACGTGCGTCACGCGCGCCACCTCCGGATCGATCGATTCCGGATCCACCGCAAAGCCGTGGTTCTGGGTCGTGACCTCCACCTGCTCGGTGTCGAGGTTCTTCACCGGATGGTTGGCCCCGCGGTGGCCCACGTACATCTTGTAGACGTCAAAGCCCTCCGCCAGTGCCATGAGCTGGTGCCCCAGGCAGATGCCGAAAATGGGGAGCCCCGTGTCGATGGCCTCGCTCACCATCTCAATAGCCTCCGTCATCGGGCGCGGGTCGCCCGGGCCGTTCGAGAAGAAGAGGCCGTCCGGGTCCCAGGCCAGCACATCGCCGAGGTCCGTGTCGCCCGGCACCACCTTGACCGTGCACCCCCGGCGACGGAAGGAGCGGAGGATGTTTTGCTTCACCCCGAAGTCGTACACCGCGATGCGCGGCCCATCGCCCTCGGAGAACGTGTAGGATTCCTCAACAGTCACCTTCGAGGCGAGCTCACGGCCCGCCATACTGGGCCAGTCTTTCGCTTCCTGGACGAGCGTCTCATCATCGAGCTCGTCCGACGAGATGACCGCGTTCATCACACCCTGATTCCGCACGTGCCGCACGAGGGCCCGCGTATCGATCCCCGCGATGCCGACCAGATCGTGGCGCCGCATAAAGTCTTCGAGCGTCTCGTCGGCCTGGGTGTTGGAGTGGCGCCTCGGATAATCCCGCACGATGAAGCCGGCCACCATCGGCTCGTCGGCCTCCATGTCTTCGGCGGAGGCGCCGTAGTTGCCAATGTGCGGATAGGTCATCATCATGAGCTGGCCGTAGTAGGACGGGTCGGTCATGATCTCCTGATAACCCGTCATACTCGTGTTGAAACAGAGCTCCCCGCCGGTCAGCCCTCGCTCGCCGAGGGCGACGCCTTCGACCACGGTGCCGTCGGCAAGGGCCAGCTTGGCGGGATCGTGGGAGGAATCAGCGGACGGGGACGAGATCTGCGTCATGGGAGCGGGGGAATCGTGCGTACAGAGCAAGAGGGTGGAAGTGCTACAAAAAAACCTCCCCTTCAAAAAGGAGAGGCCAGCGAACAATCAAACCGATACCGCCGACGCGAAGGGGCGGGGGCCGGGCTCGGGAGGCACGCCGGGAAACATCGTTTTCGTTGGGATGCCGATTCTGATAAACTCCATCGGTGAATGTGTAAGCCAGCCGAAAAGTTTCCCAGCGACTCTGGAAGAGATTCCTTGTCCTTCCGAGGATTTTAAAACCCCCGGCCTCGACCATCATTCTCCCTCTCAGATCTCCAGAAACAGACCTCCGGTTCTTTTTTAGGAGGGATGAAATGGGTGTATAGAGAAATGCCTCGATGCCGTGAGCCATTCCGCGCCTTCTGTATCCGACCACGAATACCGACGCCGGTTCCTGGCGGCGGTGGCCCTCGTGCTCGGCCTCGGCATTGCCCTTGTGCGGTGGTGGCCGGCTCCCCCTCCGTCCTCCCCCGACGGCCCCTTCCGCGAGCGAGGCCCCGAACGCATCCAGGTGAATAGGATCCAGCCCACGGCGCAGTCCCGCGAGCGCACGCCAGCCCCGCCCGCCCCAGTGCCCCCCGTGGTGGTTCCCAACGACGTCGTGATCGAGGAGAAGATTGAGTTCGGCGAGGGAACCCTCGCCCTTGAGACCCCGGGCGACGATCAGCAGCTGCAACAGGGAAACAGCAAGCGGACTACGGCAGCCCGCCGGCCCGACACCGAGGCTCGGCTCTTTCGGGCCGTGCAGCCGGACTACCCCTCGGCGGCCCGCGAGCAAAGCATTCGGGCCCGGGTGCGGGTATCCGTGCAGGTCTCCAAAACGGGCCGGGTCGAACGCGCAACGATTCTCAAACGCTGGCGCCTGCGAGACGACGGCCGGGCCCGCCCGGTGGCCCACCTCGCCCACGGACTGGAACAAGCGGCCCTCTCGGCCGCACGACGGTCTCGCTTCCGCCCTGCCCAGCACAACGGCACCCCGGTCGCCAGCCAAACGACTCTCACGTTCGAGTTCGGCCCCTCCGAAAACTAACCCGTGGCGCTCTGGGGATTCCGTCCGCTGTCGAGGTCCCGCCACGTGGCGTCTTCAATGTCTTCGCCCCAGAAGGTCGGCTCGTCCCGGGCCGTGCCCGTTTGTTGCCGGGGAGACGGGCCTTCCCACTCGGTTCCCCCGGCCGTCGACTCGTGGGTCTGCTCGTCCCGGGACGGCGTCGGGTCGGCCCCCAGCAGGCGAACGAGATTCCCGATCGTCCGCAGGATAAAATACAAAAGAATGGCGAGGAAGAGGTACTCCATCAGAGAATGTTGACTCAATGGCCGACGCGCTCGGGGCCCGGTCCGCCGCGCATGCTACGACGGCTGCGGCTGCACGTAGCGCGTGCGTTCGTCAGTCGGGGCGAGGATGTGCTGGACCAGTGCGCGAAATTCTGCTGGATGCTCTACGAAATCCATCTCCGCCACGTTCGCCACGAGGAGGGGAGTCCGGTCGTACTGTCGAAAATACTGGTCGTATGCCTCGTGGAGACCGGCGATGTAGTCGGGATCCATGTCGCGCTCGTAGGGGCGGTCCCGCTTTTCGATGTTTTCGAGGAGTCGCTCGGGGGAGGAGCGCAGGTAGACCACGAGGTCGGGCGTGGGCACCGTCGGCTCCATGAGGCGGAAGAGCGACTCGT
>JBDGQO010000044.1:0-12749 GCA_042219045.1 Bipolaricaulia bacterium
TGCTCTGCGGCCCGGATCGTCGGGTTTTTGCGAAGGGCCTGGCGCACCGCCTGCTTGACCGTCACCGTGTCGGCCGTCTCGGCCGGACGGCCCCGCGGCTCGGCCCCCTGCGCCGCCGCAGGGGTCGCAGTCACTGCCCCCCAGAGCCCAAGCCCAAGCGCCAGAACGAGGAGTGGATCGGAACTGCGAGCGAGAACCATGTCGGAGTGATTAAAGGACGGGTTGGACACAGCGAGTTCCAATGAGGCAGCGACGGGCCGTAGTCCCCCAAATCAGGCGGAGGAGTGCATCCAGGGTGCGCGTCATGCCGCAGTGCATCGTGCTGTTTGAGGAGTTGGGGGTGGGACGTGCCGAGTGGCCGAGTCCGCCCCGGTAGAGCACGTCCACGACCTCGTCGGTCGCCTTCGGGAAATCGGCGGACGCCGGGTCGAGCGCCCACTGGAGGAGCAGTCCTTCGATGGCCCCAACCAGAATGGCGGGCGTGAGGGCGGGCAGATCCTCTCGGACCTCGCCTCGCCTCTGCGCCTCCTTCAGGAGCCCGCGGACGAGGGCTCGGTGCTCGGCGTAGAGCGTGTCGAACTCGATGCCGAAGCGCTCCGGATCCTGCATCCCCGCCACCCAGATGTCGAGCATTACACGAGCAAGATCGTTGTTGTCGCGAAAAATATCAGCAAAGGCCCGATGAAGGACCCGGACTTTGTCGAGCGGCGGCCGGTTGCTCTCCATGATCTCAGTCCGTCGGGTCCGCAGTTCGTTCATAAGGCCATGGAAAACCGATCCGAGCAGCTCCTCCTTGCGGTCGAAGTAGAGGTAGACGGTCCCCTTTGCGACCCCGGCCTCGTCGGCCACGTCCTCAACGACGGCGTTGTCGTAGCCCTTGCGGGCGAACACGCGGAGGGCAGCGTCTCGGACCTGAGCGCGAGGGTCGGGGGAATCAGGCATGGTCGAGGGCTATGGTTGCGGAACTGCGGGCTTGTTGAGGAAGAACGGCGGGTTCACCGAAAGGTCCTCACTGCGGAATCCGGGCGAGAGATTCGTGCACCAGCTTCACCGCCATCGAGCCCTCTCCCACCGCCGACGCCACCCGCTTCACTGATCCACTCCGCACATCCCCCGCCGCAAACACGCCCGGCTGGTTCGTCTCCAAAAACGCCGGGGCATGATCGTCCCGTCCGGCCCCAGTCGGCAGGGCCGTCCCCGTGAGCACGAAGCCATTTTCGTCCAGCGCCACCGGTGCCGGCGAGTCGTCTGCATCCCGGAGCCACCCGGTGCACGGCGTGGCCCCGATGAAGCTGAACAGGGCGGGCGTGTCGATCTGTGTGCGGGTCCCGTCCCGGTTGTTTTCGGTCGTGACGGCCGTCAGGTGATCGTCCCCGTGGAGCTCCACGGCTTCGGTGTGGAGGTGCACCGTCACGTCCTCGGCCTTCCGGACCCGGTCGACGAGGTAGCGTGACATGCTCTTCGTGAGGTCGCCGCCCCGCAGCAGCATGTGAACCGTCTCGGCCTCGTCGGAGAGGAAGAGGGCCGCCTGCCCGGCGGAGTTGCCCCCGCCCACCACCACGGCGTTCTTTCCCTCGCAGATTTGCGCCTGCATGCCGCGGGCCGCGTAGTAGATCCCCGAGCCCTCGAACTCCTCGAGTCGGTCGAGCGGCAGTCGCCGGTACTCCGCCCCCGTCGCGAGGAGGACGGAGCGCCCGCGAAGCCGGCCGGACTTGGCGGTCTCGTCGTCTCCAGCGAGCTCGACGACGTAGTGGCCGTCGGCCCGGTGGAGGGCGTCAGCCCGCTCGGGCACGGCGATCCGCGCGCCGAACTTGCGCGCCTGCAGCCGGGCTCGTCGCGCCAGCTCCTGGCCCGAGAGGCCGGTGGGAAAGCCGAGGTAGTTTTCGATCTTGGAGGTCGTCCCGGCGCGCCCGCCGACGGCCTCCGCCTCCAGGCAGATTGTCGAGAGGCCCTCAGAGGCGCCGTAGACGCTCGCCGCGAGGCCGGCGGGCCCGCCGCCCACGACGATCAAGTCGACCGTCTCACCGGGAAGGGAGGGTGGGGCAATGCCCACGGCCCGGGCCAGCTCGGCATTGGAGGGCTGGCGGAGCACCTCCTCGCCCCGCACGATCACGATGGGCGTCTCCGCCGGCGGGACGTCGAACCGCGAAAGGACCCGCTCGGCCCCCTCGTCCCGGTCGGGATCGAGCCAGGTGTAGGGAATGTCGTTGCGACTCGCAAAACCCTTGATGCGGTGGGTGGCCTCCGAGAAGCGGGAGCCGACGATCTGGATGCCCGCGTGCTCCTCCGTCAGGGACAGGGCGTGCCGCGCCAGGAACGTGCGGAGGATCAGGTTGCCGAGGTCGGCGGTCTCGGCCACGACCCGACGAAGACAGTCCGGCGTAAGCCGAAGCACGCGCCCCGGCTCGCGCACGACCACCGTCCCCCCGGCGGGGCGCTCGTCGAGCGTGTCTAGCAGGCCGAACTGCCCGCGCCCGCCCCGCCTGGACTCCGTTTTCTCCCCGGCCCGTCGCCGAAACACCTCCACCTCTCCCTCCAGCAGCAGAAAGAAGTCGGCCCCTCGCTCGCCTTCCTCAATGAGGACGTCCCCGGTCGACACCGATTCCTCGGTGCCGTAGGGGCGGAGTTGTTCGATTTGTTCGTCGGTGAGCGTGGGCGTGACGTCTGCGGATGGACTCTCGCTAGGGACGACGTCTGGCATAGGGTGTGGACTGAAGTTTGATTCGCAGGAGTCGATTCGTGGCCAGCGGAGAGGAGGGGACCGCGCTTCCGAAGTGCGCCGTCGTTCCGGGCCGACACTTCGGACTCAACCCCCGATCCCGTCCGCTCGCTGGCTGCGGTCGGTCGTTCCGCAACGGCGCTCCGCGTCACGGGGACGGCTGAGCGCGGGGTGCTCGGAACAGGATCGCGTAGAAGACCGGCACCACCACCATCGTCAGGACCGTGGCGAACAGGAGGCCGAAGGTGATGGTGATGGCCATTGCGGAGAAGAGGGCATTGGTGAAGAGGGGAATCATGCCCAGAGCCGTCGTAAAGGACGCCATCATGACCGGGCGCAGGCGGCGAACGCTCGCGTTGATGAGCGCCCGGTACAGGGAGTGATCGTCTTTCAGAACTTCGATCTCGTCGATCAACACCACCGAGTTCTTGATAAGCATGCCCGAAAGGCTCAGGAAGCCCAGCAGCGACATGAATCCGAACGCGGCATTCATCGAGAGGAGGCCGATGACCACGCCGATGAGGGCCAGCGGCACCGTAAGCCAGATGATGATGGGCTGACGGAGGGCGTTGAAGAGCGCAACTGTGATGATAAACATCATCACCAGGAAGAGCGGAAGGCCCGACAGCAGGGACGAGCGGGCCTCTTTCGAATTCTCGTACTGCCCGCCCCATTCGATTTCGTACCCGCGCGGCAGAGACATCGCCTCCACTGCCGGACGAACGTCCTGAAGCAGTGAGCTCGCCGTGCCGGTAGTGGGGTCTGTGTAGACGCTGAGGGTCCGTTTCCGGTTGTAGCGCCGGATGATGTTGTTCTGGAAGTCGACGGTGAAGTCGGACACCACCTGCCGGATGGGCATGTGCGTCTTGGCGGTCGGGCTCCACACCTGCACGTTCTTGAGATTGCTGGCCTCGCGGCGATCCGCCTCCGGCGCGCGCATCTGGATGGGAATGAGCTCATCGTTCTTGCGGTAGATGCCCACGCGGCGGCCGTCGAACGTGCGGCGGATGGCCTGCGCGATCGCGGGCCGGGTGATGCCGCCGGCGCTGGCGGCGTCCTCCGCCACGTGCGGCCGCACCACCTTTACCCGATTGGACCAGTCGGTCCAGACGGCCTTTGCCCGGTCGTGGCGGCGGAAGATGGTCTGCACGCGACGGCCCAGGGCCCGCAGGGTGTCGGGGTTGGGGCCGCTGATGCGCGCCCGGATTCGCTTCTTGCCCCCCACGTTGCCGTACACGAACGGGAACGCGTACACCGTGGCCGCCGGGATCATCGAGGAGAGGCGCGCGTCGATCGAGTGCTTGAGGCTGTCGATGGCGCGCCAGTCGTTGACGTCGACGATGAGCTGGGCGTACGCCGGGTTGGGCTTCGCGGGGGTGTAGGTGAGCTTGAACCGCGGGGCCCCTCGCCCGATGACGGAGCTCACGTGGGTGACCTCCTCCTGGCGCAGCACGTACGACTCTGCCTTTTTGACGACCTCCTTCGTCTCCTCAATCTGAGTGCCCTGCGGCATCCGCACGTCCACCATGAACTGCGGGCGGGTGGAGCCGGGGAAGAAGCGTTCCTTCATGTATCCACTACCCCAGAGGGCGAGGAGCAGGAGGACAACGGTGAGCCCGGCGCTGCTCCACCGGTAGTGGACGGCGCCCTGCAGCAGGCGACGGTACGCCTGGTAGAAGGGGCCGCTGTGCGCCCCGGCGTCCTCCTCGGACGCGGGCTCTTTCAGGAAGTCGACGCCCAGGAGGGGCGTGAGGGTGATGCCCAGTATCCAGCTGAGCGTGAGCGAGTACAGGATGACGTAGAAGATGGACCCGAGAAACTCCCCGGTCGTGTCGGCGGAGGTGCCGATGGCGGCAAAGCCCAGGATGGCCACGACCGTGGCGCCGAGGAGTGGCAGGGCGGTCTGCTGGACGATGCTCGACGCCGCCCGCACGCGATCCATGCCCTCCTCCATACGGGTCAGCATTCCGTCGAGGACCACCACGCCGTTGTCCACCAGCATGCCCAGGGCAATGATGAGGGCCCCCAGCGAGACGCGGTGGAGGACGATGTCGGTCACGTACATCATGATAAAGGTCCCGAGGATCGTCACGGTAAGCACCGTGCCGATGAGGAGCCCACTCTGCCAGCCCATAGTAAGCAACAGCAGAAGCACGACGATGGCGACGGCCGTCACCAGGTTCCAGACAAAGCTCCTGACGGACTCGGTGACGTTCTTGGGCTGGTAGTTGACGTAGTTGTATTCGATCCCGACGGGCCGGCTGGACTTCATCTCCTTCAGACGGTCCTTGACGGCCTGGCCCATGGTGACCACGTTTCCGTCGTCGGTCACGGAGATGGCCAGCCCCACGGCCGGCTGAGTATCGTAGCGAAAGAGCGCCTGGGGCGGATCGGCGTAGCCTTTCCGGATTGTGGCGACGTCTTCGAGGGTAATCTGTTGACCGTTGCGGCTGGTAATCATGATGCTGCGGAGGTCCTCCAGCGAGCGCGAGCTTCCCGTGGGCCGGACCGCCACGCGCTCCCCGTCCGTCCGGAGATGGCCCGCGTTTACCACCAGGTTCTGGGCGCGGAGCTTGCCCGCGATCCTGTCTGTGGTGATGCCGAGGTTGGCCAGCCGATCCCGGTTCGGCTCCACGTAAATGACCTCGTCTCGGTTGGCAAAGAGCTTCACCGACGCCACGTCGTCGACCTGCTCGATCTCCCGCTTGAGCGTCTCGGCGTGAGTTTCCAGCTCCGATTTTGTGTATCCCTCTCCCGAGATAGCCATGAAGATGCCGTACACGTCCCCAAAATCGTCCTGGACGAAGGACGGGCCCGCCCCTGGGGGGAGTTGCAGCTGAGCGTCCCGGACCTTCTCTCGCAGGTCGTCGAAGGCCTGGTCAACCTGCTTTCCCGTCGTGGTGCTTTTGAGCTCGATCTCGAGGATCGACTGGCCCGGCGTGGACCGCGACTGGATGGTTTTGATGCTGCCGAGCTCCTGCGCGGCCTCTTCGAGGGGATCCGACACTTCCTGCTCTACCTCCTGGGCCGACGCGCCGGGATACGGGGTGGCGACGAGGGCCCGCTTAATCGTGAAGGCCGGCATGGACAGGCGGTCCATGTTCAGGAAGGCGAGGAGTCCACCAATCACGATGACGGCCGTGATGGTGTAGGTCACGGTTCGGTTCTCGATGGCAAGCTTGGCGACATTCATGGGGCTGGGACGTGGCTGTGAACGGTTGTGAATGGCGCAGCGGAGGGATCATTGCGAGAGCGCCCGCACCTCCTGGCCCTCCGTGAGCTGGTGGACGCCCGTCGTGGCGATGCGGTCGCCTGCCTGGAGCCCCCGCTGCACGGTGATCATGGTGTCGCGCAGCGTCCCCGTCTCGATGGGGCGCGCCGACACTGTCATGGTGGCGGGGTCGACGACCCAGACGGCGGCGGTATCCTGCCGCCCGGACACCACGGCGTGCGAGGGGACGGCCAGCGGGACCGAGCGGGTCGTATCCCCCTCCGAGACCGGCCTGACGATTGCGCGGGCCGTCATGCCCGGAAGGACCTCCACCGTGGAGGGCGGGTCAAAGGTGAGGGTGGCCTCGAACGTGCGGGTCACCGGGGTCGCCGAGGTCGTGATTGCCTTCAGGTCGGCCGGAAACCGGCGGCCCGGAAGCCTGGCGAGGGAGACGAAGAGCGGCGCCGACCGAAGGCGGGCCCGGAGCTGATCCTCCTCCGGAATGTCGACCACCACCTCCATCCGCGAACGGTTCTGCACGGAGACGACCGGCTGCTGCGGGGCCACGGTCTCGTTCTGCTCGACGTGCTTGCGGGCCACCTCTCCGGAGAACGGCGCCACGATTCGGGTGTCGCGGAGGGCCTCCTGCGCCCGTTCCAGCTTCGACGTCGCCACCTCGAACGCCCGGCGGCGGGCTTCCAGTTGCTGGAGGGGAACGATGTCCTGCGCGTAGAGCTGCTTGGCCCGCTCGTAGGCCGACTCGGCGGCGTCGCGGCTGGCCCGGGCCGCCTCCAGGCGGGCCCGAGCGTCCTGGGGATCCAGGCGGGCGAGAAGTTCGCCCTTCTCCACCGATTCTCCTTCCTTGACCGGAACGTCCACCAGCGACCCCGGACGTTCGAACGTGAGGGTGGCGCTCTCGGCGGCGTCAACGGTTCCGGGGTACTCGCGGACCGGAGAGGCGCCGGTGGGCTGGACGGTGTGCAGCTTCACCGGGCGAACGGTTGGCTCCACCTTGGGATTGGTCTTCGCCTCACCGGTGCACCCCGTCAGCAGGAGCGCTCCGCCCAGAACGAGGAGCGGAACGGCGGAATAGATCAGTCGATGGGAAAACGCAGAAGCAGGCATGGGGATAGCGGATTTTGGTGCGGAAGAGAGCGAGGCGTCGGTTACTGGACGTTGCTCATGAAGGCCCGCAGGCGCTCCCGAAACGCAGCGCGCTCAGTGGCCGACTGCAGGGGGCCCGTGCGGGCGATGGCCCGCTCGGTCCGAATGATACGCAGCAGGAAGTCGTATCGGGCGTTGGCCTCGGCCAACCGGGCCTTCAGCACGACGTCCTGGGCATCGATCAGATCGAGCACGTCGGCGACGCCGGACGCGTAGGACTCCTGCACGAGCGAGAGGGTCTCAGTGGCGGCGCTCGTGGCCGCTTCGGCGTCGCGCAGGCTCTGGTACCCCGCGACGGCTTTCTCAGCGCGAGCGCGAATCTGCCGCGTGATCCGGTCGCGAAGCGCCTGGCGCCGGTGCCGGAGTTGGTTCAGCTGCGCACGGGACTTGTCCACTTTGGCGTCGCGCTGCAGCCCCGTGAACAGGGGAAAGCTCAGGGAGAGGCCCACATTCCAGTTTGAGTTGGGGGGCGAGGGAAGGCTGACCGAGGGCATCGGTACCGAGGGTCCGCTCGTCCCTGCCCCTCCTTCGAGCGCGTAGCTGTGCACGCCGCCCTGCAGCTTCAGGCTGGGGGCCCAAAAGGACCGCTGGCTCGCCTCCAGGCCCCGCTCGGCGGCCGCGATGCGCGCGTCGATGGCGTTCAGCTCAGGAGCCCGGGTGAGCCCTGCGTCCGTGAGGAAGGTGATGAGCCGGTCCTGCGACGCGGGCGTGTCCCCGTAGCGGGCAAATAGATCCGCGGTGAGCGTAAGCACGCTGTCCTGCGGGGAGAGCGGGGCCACCGTTACTGCACCGTCCAGCGGCTTGTCCACCACTTCTTGGAGCCGCGCCTTCGCCGCCTGTACCTGTGCCTTGGCCTCCAGCAGGGCCTGCCGCGTCTGGGCCACCTGGGTTTCGAAGCGGAGCACCGCGCGACGGCCCACCTGCCCCGAGGTTCGGCGGGCCTCGGCCAACTCGAGGTTTTCGCGGGCCAGGTCGAGATTCTTGCGCTGGGCACCGGCGACCGCTCGGGCGCGAAGCACCCCGACGTACGCCCCCCCGACCTGAAGGGCCACGTCTTTGTTGGACGTTTTGAGCTGCGCCTCTTCTGCTCGCTGCCGGCGCTCCGCAATGTCGAGCTCCGCGTACTCGCGCGGCGAGTACAGGGTCTGCGAGAAGGCGGCCGTGGCCGCTACGGACCGCTCGGGCTGGCTGCCAAAGCTGGCCTTCGCCTGCCCTTCGTTCACAGCGAGCGCCTCCGCTCCCACCTGCACTTGGGGAAGGAGGTCGGAGCGCTCAACTCGGATTTCTTCCCGCTGGGCCGCCACCCCGGCCCGGGCGGCCTCGAGGCGCGGATTCGACCGGACGCCGGTGCGGACCGCTTCGGCGTAGGTGAGCGAGTCGCACGCCTGCTCTCCGGAACGGCCCAGCAGGGTGGCCCGCAGCCGGGTCTCGGTGGTCAATTCGAGGCCGAGGCGCTCGGCCGTCGTCACGTTTATGACCGGCTCCTCGGTCGGGTTGAGCGCGGTCGTGAGCGAGTCGGCGGGCGCGTCCCGCAGCGCGCTGGCGGCATGGAGGGCCACCCGCCGCGACCGCTCCTCGGTCGTTGTAGCGTAGCGGGTCGCGAGGGCGCCCTGCGCGACCCACCGGCGCCCCCGGTGCACCACCGTGGGAATGCGCCGTGCGGTGAGCCCCGTGAGGAGGCGATCCCGCTCGGTGGGCGAGAGGGACAGGGGCGTCAGGAGATACGCCGCGTCGGCGTCGGACGGAAGGGCGTTGAGCGTCGCCTCTGCCGTTCCGCCAACCGGCACGACGCGCCAGGACGACGTGGTCGAATCGTACGTGTTGACCACCTCTCGGAGAGGGCCGGCCAGCCCGGAGGCGCTGGGGGGCACCAGAATGACCGGCGAGGAATACGAGGTCAGCGAGCGCAGAACGTCCACGTTCCCGCGGATCAGCCCGGTGGCGGACACGGATCGGACGGGGGCGCCGCCCCCCGTGTCTTCGGACGGGGACGCTCGGCGGGCGGCGTCGCTCAGGACGTGGGCGGCCACGACGGGGACGGGGTGGGACGGTCCTCGTGCAGCCCGGTGGGAGGCCCGGAGGCCAATGGCGAGGATGAGATCCACCGGGGCCCGTGCCAGGCTATCGAAGGCTGCCTTCGGGCTGAGCGGTTCGCCCGTCGTGAGCGTCCAGCGACTCGGGTAGCGAATCTCCAGGTCCGAGTCCGTGACGACCTGCAGTTCCCGCTTGACGCCCGACAGGGTTTCGGCGTAGGTGCCCGGCGGTCCATCGAGCACGATGCCCACCGTCGCCGTCGGGCGGTCGCCCGCGGCGTTCGGGTCCTCATTCAGCGCCCCCTGTCCGGCGGCGGGAGCGGCGAATGCGAGGAGGAGAAGTCCAACGGCTCCAGCGGCGGCGGTCCTGAGCTGGCCAACGGTCATGGGACGAGGGTCACTTGTGAGAATCGATCGTGAGAAAATTGGGCGTCAGTCGTCACGTCGAGTCTGTCGACGTTTTGGAAACGGCCCGTCGCTGCGCTCATGTCGGTCCGTGCTCGCAGGGTCAATCGGAGCGGACCCCCTGGTACAGCACGTCGATGACGTCGGGGGCGGCCTCGGAGAAGTCGACGCCCTCCGGGTCGAGGACCCACTGGAGAAGCACGCCCTCGTGGGCACCGAGCAGAACGGCGGGCGTGTGGGCGGGCAGGTCGTCCGGTACGTCCCCCCGCTCCTGAGCCTCGTCGAGCAACTGGCGGAGGAGCGCCCGGTACTCCGAATACAGCGCTCCGAAGTCGATTCCAAAGCGCTCCGGATCTTGCATCCCCGCCCCCCAAATGTCGAGCAGCACGCGGGCGAGCTCGTCGTCGCTCCCAAAGGTGTCGGAGGAGGCCTGCTGGAGCGCCCGGATTTTGTCCAGGGGCGGGCGGTCGCTCTCCATGATCTCGACCCGTCGGGCCTTTATTTCATTCATAAATCCCTCGAACACGGCGCCGAGGAGCTCCTCCTTGCGGTCGAAGTACGTGTAGACGGTTCCCTTTGCGACCCCGGCCTCGTCGGCCACCTCCTCGACGACGGTGTTGTCGTAGCCGTTGCGGGCGAACACGCGGAGCGCGGCGTCTCGAATCTGGGTGCGGCGGTCGGAAGAATCAGGCATGGTTGGATATTTTGTTGTGAGTTTTGACTGACTGGTCAGTCAATTCGTCCGGGTGCACGTCCGCTGTCGGGGAGATGTTCAGAGGGATAATGTGAAGATTGAGTTTTCTACAATCGGCATTCTCCCACTCGCCTCCGACACAGCGCCCGAGCCGGTTCTCAGATCTCCGTCGAGAGGAAGTCCCGGTAGTAGTTTTCCACCCGCTCCTGTGAGTAGAACTTGACGGCCTGGTCCCGGAGCGCCCCCAGCAGCGAGCCGTGATCGAAGAGCGCAAAGGTGCCGAGCTGGCGGGACTTGTCCTGCACGGTGTCGACCCGATCGTAGCGCCGCGCCTCGTAGTGGTCCAGCGCCTGATGGAGGTACGCCGAGTCGGTCCGCGTGAGCTCGTCGGCAAGCACCGCGGCGGACTCCATCGCCATCGACGCTCCCACGCCGGCGGTAGGCAGGGGGGCGTGGGCCGCGTCCCCGACCAGTACGACCCGCCCCTTCGTCCAGTCGTCCATCTGGAGGTCGTAGAAGTCGTCGTGCCACATCGCCTCGGGATCCGTGGTTTCCATCTCGTCCAGCACGTCCGGAATGAACCCGCCCATGCCGTCGAATCGCTCGCGGATGCGCGTCTTCCGCCGGTCGACCGGGTCGGGGGTTCCCTCGGGGGCCGTTGCGGCCAGGAAGCACGCCAGTCCGTCCTGAGTCGGGTAGAGTCCCGCGAACCGGCCGGTGCCCCAGTGCTCCTTTGTGACGCCTTCCTCCACGAGCGACCGATCCACCCAGAACGCCCAGCTGGTCATGCCCTGGTACGTCAGGGAGACGTCGCCGAACACGCGGCTGCGGACGGTTGAGTGGATGCCGTCGGCCCCCACCACGAGGTCGTACGTCGCGCTCGTGCCGTCGGTAAACGACACGTCCACCGCGCCCTCCCGCTGGTCAATTTCCCTCACCGTCGTGCCCATCCGGAGGTTCTCGGCGGAGACGTGGTCGCGAAGCACGTCGATGAGCCGGGGCCGCCAGATGATGTAGGGCCGGCCGTACTCCTCGGCCAGTGCACTCAGGTCGTAGCTGTGGAGGAGATCGCCGGCGCCATTCAAGAGCGTGTACGTGTCGAGCGGGTCGGCATGCGAGCGGAAGGCCTCGTACGCCCCGAGTCCCTTCAGGATGTTCGAGCCAGCCGGCCACAGCCCGAGCCCATATCCAATGCCGCCGTAGCCGTCGGCCTGTTCGACGACGTCCGGCGAGAAGCCGCGCTGTTCGAGCAGGCCAGCCAGGGTGAGCCCGGCGATACCACCGCCGACGATGAGAACTTCGAGGTCGTTGCCATATCGGACGTTGCCAGTCATGGGTCCAGTGCAGGGGTTTGTGCGAATGAAAATGTGTAGATGTCACAGACCTCTCGGCCTCAACCAGCCACGGAACGCGCTTGGGATCCGCCGTCGTCCGTCCACCGAGCCCGCAGGAAGTCGAGGGTATTCCCGACGAGATTGAAGAAATAGATCCCTCGGATGTACGAGACGATGTCCGCCACCGTCGCCGTGTCGTAGGCTTCGCGGAGGGCCGCCCACGCGTCCGGGGCCGGGTTCTCGCTGGCCTCTGCGTACCGCCTCGCAAACCGGAGCGCGGGCCGTTCCCCCTCCCGGGCCGCGCGCTCAAGGCGTTGCTCGCGGAGATCCAGGATCGTCTCGTGAGGAACACCAGTCCGGGCGGCCTGGCCGGTGTGGACCCGGACGCAGTACCGGCACCCGTTGACCACGCTGACGGTGAGCATGATTTTCTCGCGGAGGACGGCGTCGACGTTGTCCCGGCGCTCCGCACGGACGACGCCTGGAATGCTCGTTACCAGACGCGAGAGGGCCGGCAGGGCCGTTCGCCACGTGAGTCGCTTCGGGTCCGCGTCCGTGTGGTCGTTGGTCGGGCTGTCGTCGTCGGAGAGCATGGCGTTCTGGATCGGGTCTGTGAGCAGATTTCGCGGCAGGATGGAAATCCCGGGGCCGTCTTTTGACTGACTGGTCAGTCAATTCACGTGCTTGCATGATTGGGCCCAGAAAAATGTTCGACGGAAAAAATGAAGAATTGAACAACGTTTGGCTGGCCTCTGTCCCGCCTCATCTGTTGGGGAGATCCCAGACAAGACGAGTCATGCTGGGGCGGGTTGACGGTATTTCCGGCGCGACGTCGAGTCCCCCGTTGCAGTCGAGATCCCATTTCCAGAGGTGCGCCCGCGCCGATCACGCTGCGCGGCGCGTCTCGTGTGAGCAGAGGATGAGGCCAGAGGAGACGCCCGAGCACCGTTCTTCGATGGAGCATGCGATATCTGGCCGACTCGAACCGACGGAGTGCACTGATTCGCCGCCTGCTCCCCCGCGACGAAGTGACCTCGAAGGGAGTGAGTAGGCGGAGCACCCTGTAAATTATTAAGAAAAAGTTAAGAACGATGATATTTCGTTTATGATTGACAGTGTGTCAAAACATCTCGTCGTTGACACTGTGTCAACGAGCGACACAGAACGGAGGGGGCTCCCCGCTGCCGGG
>JBDGQO010000045.1:0-5282 GCA_042219045.1 Bipolaricaulia bacterium
CCACCGTCGGGTTTGCGGGCGGCAGCACGCCCGATCCCACGTACGCCGCGATCGGCGACCACGCCGAGGCCGTGCGCGTCGAGTACGACCCGACCCAGTGCCGCTACACGGCGCTCCTGGACCGTTTCTGGACGACGTTCGATCCCACGCTGACGCCCGCCAAGCGCCGGTACCAGCCGCTACTCGTCCCGCAGACCGAGCGGCAGACGACGCAGGCGCGGGCCGCGCGGGCCGAGGCCGCCGGGCGGCACGAGGGCGCCGAGCGCGTCGAGATTATTGAGGACGGCGCGTTTTATGCCGCCGCGCTCCGGCACCAGAAGCACATGCTCCGCCGCTACGACGACGTGACGGACGCCCTCCGGGCGCGCCTGCCGGACGAGCGAGCGCTGGCGCGGTCCCCCGCGGCGACGCTCGCCACCGGCTATGTGGGAGGCTACCGCGACCCGGCCCGGCTCGCCGAAGACCAGTGTCGCCTCGGACTGCCCGACGACGCCATTGCGACGCTGCGCGCGGCGGCCCGACGACACGGGAATTGGGGCGCCTTCGTACAGACAGAGCAGGCCGCCTGACGGCAGGGCCACTTCCGCCCCTGCGCCGGGATGGACTACCCCTCCTCGTCAGGTCCGTCGCCGCTTGCTGCACCCCTCACACGCTTCTCATACTCTCCCCACGCTATGCCCTCGTCTCCAACCGCCTCCAACGCCCCCTCCGCGGACCTTCCGCCCATGGACCGGAACGCCCCCACCGAGACCGTCCAGACGGCCTTTGCCCTGGGCTGCTTCTGGGGGCCGGACGCTCTGTTTGGGGCGCTGGACGGTGTCGTGCGCACCTGCGTCGGCTACGCTGGCGGGACGACCCCCGCCCCCACCTACGAGAACATCGGGGATCACATCGAAACGGTCCGCCTGACCTACGACCCCGACCAGATCACCTACGCCGACCTGCTGGACCACGTCTGGGCGTACCACGATCCCGTGCGGGCGCCCCTCAAGCGTCAGTACCAGCCCGCCCTCTTCCCCCACACCGACGCGCAGGCCGAGCAGGCCCGCGCCTCACGGGCCGACGTCGCCGCCGAGCACGACGACGCCCTCAGCACCGAGATCATCGAGGACGCCGCCTTTACCCGCGCCGAGCCCTATCACCAGAAGCACAAGCTCCGCCGTCACCCCACGGTGTTCGAGCCGTTTCGGGCCATGTATCCGGCGGACCAGGCCCTTGCCGACTCCCCGGCCGCGGCCCTCGCGAACGGCTACGTGGGCGGCTACCGCGCCCCGGCGCGCCTCGACGACGACGCGTCCCGTCTCGGCTTGCCGGCGGAGGCGACCCGTGCCCTCCGCACGATTGCTGAAGATCGCCACCGGACGTGAGAGGGATCGTCACGCAGCGAGAAGGCCCGCCACGACGAACGCGACGGCGGCCAGTCCGGCCTGCACGAGCGCGTAGGGCATCTGGGTGTTGACGTGGTCCACGTGATCGGATGCCGCCGCCATGGACGAAATGATGGACGTATCGGAGAGCGGGGAGGTGTGGTCGCCGAAGATGCCGCCGGACAACACGGCTCCAAGCATGAGCGACGACGGGAGCGCGACCTCGACGGCCAGGGGCATCACCACCGGAATAAGGATGGCGAAGGCGGTCCACGACGAGCCGAGGGTGAACGAGACGAAGCTCGCGACTCCGAAGACGAGCACCGGTATCCACCAGGCGGCGCCCTGCTCGCCCACGAGCCGCACCACGTAGTCGCCCATCTCCAGCGCCTGCGACACCTGTCCCAGCGCGAAGGCGAGCACCAGGAGCAGCGTCACCGGGACGAGGCCGGAGGCGCCCTTCACTACCCAGTCCATGGCCGTGCCCGGCGTGAGGGTGGGGCGGCCGCCGCGAAGCGGAATCGGGATCGCGTAGAGCAGCAGGGCCGCGCCCAGGGCCGTGCCCACCGCCCACAGCACCGCCGTGGAGCCGCTTCCCTGCATCAGATTGCCGCCGCCCGTGACGTAGAGGCCCACGAAGATCATGGCCACCATCACGGCGACGGGGAGCAGCAGGTGCCGCGCCCGCGGCGTCACGTGGTCGGGCGGATCGATGCGGGCCACGTCCTCCTCAATCATCGGCTGGGCGTCGGGGCGGAGGACTTGGCCGGTTTCGGCGGCCCGCTCCTCGGCCCGGCGCATGGCCCCGAAGCCCCATCCGGTGAGGGCCAGCACCAGCGAGAAGCCGATGGCGAAGAGCGAAAAAAAATTGAACAGTACCGCCTCCGCCAGCACCGCCACGGCGGTACGCGACAGTTCCTGCGCTGCGAGGAGTCCCAGCACGAACGCGCCCCATCCGTTGAGCGGAATCGACATGCAGACCGGCGCGCAGGTGGCATCGCAGTAATAGGCGAGCTTCTCGCGGGGGAGGTTGAGTTGATCGAACAGCGGGCGGCTCACCGCGCCGACGGTGAGCGACGAGATGTTCGACTCCACGAAGAGGACCACCCCGATGCCCCACGCCAGGAGCTCCGCACCGCGCCGGCTCTCCCCCCAGCCACGAGCCCGCGCCCAGTGGATAAAGCCCTGCACCCCGCCGGACACCTGCACCAGGGCCACGAGGCCGCCCACCAGCAGGCAGAACACGAGGATGCGGGCATTGCTCTCGGAATCAAAGACCGCTACGATCTGCTCGGCCAGTTCGCGGAGCCCCAGCACCGGATTTCCGCCTGCGAGGATGGTGGTGCCGAGCCAGAGGCCGGCAAAGAGCGACAGGTAGATCTGACGCGTCCAGAGCGCCAGGGCGATCGCCACGACGGGCGGAAGCAGTACGATCCAGTCCATCTACAGGTCGGCCAGTGTTATGCGGACGCGGCGAACCACCGTGCCGGGCTCGGCGGTCCCGAGTGCGGCGATTGATGGGCGTTGAGGAAGTCCTCCAAATCCAGACCGTTCCGAGCGTACTACGAGGAGGGGGCCGGATCGGCACCGTACACTTCTCGGGGGAGTCGCTTGCGCTGTTGTCGTCGTCCGGAGAGAAGATCCTTCAGAGAAATTCCGTCCTCCTCCCGAATCGCCTCGATCTCTTTGATGAGAGGCGGGACGGCGGGCATTGGGGCGACCACGAATACGTCGTGGAGCAAACGATGCCTCCTCACGCACTGCCCGACGCGTGCACCTTCAGTTCCGGCACGTGACCGCGCGGGCTGCGGGTGGCGGCGTGGAGCATGTGGTCGGCCAGTTCGCGCGGCGTGATCCAGCCGGACCGGTCGGCATCGGGCATCGCGTCGCGGTTGGCGGGCGTGTCAACCACGCCCATCGGGTAGAGCACCGTCGTGCGCAGGCCGGCGTTTTGCTCCTCCTTTTCCAGCGACTTGACGTAGGCCGCCACCGCCCCCTTCGACGCGCCGTAGAGGGCGGCGTTGGCCTGGCCCTCCAGGGCCGCCGGGGCGGAGACCCCCAGGAGAAAGCTGTGGTCCGCCCGCGTGAGGAGAGGTACCGCGGCGCGGGCCGTGTTGAAGAGGGTGCGGACGTTGAGGTCCATCATGTGCGCGTAGTCCTCCGCCGTCGACTCGACGGCCTGCTGCATCGCAAACCCGCCCGCGATGGCGAGGACAGCGTCGAGCGCCTCTGCCTCTTCGTAGAGGGTCCCGAAGGCGTCCATCGTGGCCGCTTCGTCGGTGAGGTCGACGTCGAAGACCTGTGCGTCGGGGAACGAGGATTCCAGGGGGGCGCGGTTGTCCTCGCCGTAGTCGATGAGGGCGAGGTCCCAGCCGGCGTCGTCGAAGACCTCGGCGGTGACGGAGCCGATGGCGCCGGCGGCGCCGGTAATGGCAACAGTGGGCATGGGTTGAGGTGTGGATGTAGTCGAGAGAACGCTGCCTCTCCAATGTAGCGATGCGGACTGTTGAGGTCAACGGACTCAGTCGCTACAGCAGGACGACGAAGGGCTGGAGGTCTGCTGGACGGGCGGGCACGGCACACTGCCGTAGGAGCAAAACACGCAGCAGTCTCCGGACTCGGGGCGGAGGGTGGTGCCACACGCCGGGCAGTCCCAGAAGAACTGGCACCCGTTCGTCGGCATATTCACCTCGGTCTGTGTGCCGCATTCCGGACACGTGAGGGTAGAGGTGAGAGTACTGTCCGGCATGGGTCAAGAAGTCGATTTGAGGGAGGAAGGGTATCCGGCCTTCGTCGTCGCTCGCGTCAGCGCCTTCACCGAGGTCTTCGCGGGGTCGAAGCGGACAATGGCCTCGGGCGGTTTGTAGGAGGTCGTTGCGCTGTAGACGCCCTCGACCTGTGTGAGCGCTTTCCGCACGGTGATCGGGCACGCCTTGCACGTCATGCCTTCGACCGTGAGGACAACCTGCCGGAAGGAAGCAGGCGTGCCCGCGTTCTGTGCCGGGGCTTTTTGCGCGGCGGCGCGGGCTCGCTGCGTGGCGGCGCTTGGGGAAGGGGCAATGAGCCAGGGGCTCACGACCAGCCCCAGTACAGCCAGCGCAACGAGGCCTAATAGCGAACGCCGAGTCGTCGACGAGAAGGCCGTCTCGCAGTCGCAGTCCGGCCTCCGGCTGAGTTGCCACTCATTGTATCCCGCGTAGCCGAGGGCGCCGACGGCGAGGGGGACGAAGATCCAGCGATACGGGGCCAGCGCCGTGAGGCTTCCGATCCACGCCCCGCCGATGCCCAGGCTCACCAGGGCCAAGGGAATCGTGCAGCAGGCCGACGCGCCGAGGGCGGCCCCGAGGGCCGCACCGATACTCCAGTTCGTTCCTGTGTTTGAGGGATCTTGTCTACTCATGCGGACACTGGGATCTGATTGGCGTCGGGATAAACGAAGCGGTCGTCGAAACGCATTGGAGACCTACTCACGGGTCGCCGAGGGGCGGTCCAGGACGGTCCCGCGCACGGCTTCGCCCTCCATCGCGTCGAGGATGGGGCACGCGCTCGTGGGGCCTTCGCTCCCCTCGCACGCGGTGGCCAGCCCCGACAGGGCGTCGCGGATCCGCTTGAGGTCCCGGATTTTTTCCTCCACGTCCCTGAGCTTATCCTCGGCCTGTGCCTTCACGTCCTGGCAGGTCGCCTCGTCGTCCACGCGGAGCTCCAGGAGGTCCTGAATTTCGGCGAGGGTGAAGCCGAGGTCCTGAGCCCGCTGAATGAAGCGGAGGCGGTCGACGTAGCTCTCGTCGTAGAGACGGAAGCCCCCGTCCGAGCGGGGCGGTTTGGGGATGAGTTCCTTCCGTTCGTAGTAGCGGAGGGTTTCGGGATTGACGTCGGCCTTTTCGGCGATCTCGCCACGGGTCATGCCGTCCATGG
>JBDGQO010000046.1:0-11173 GCA_042219045.1 Bipolaricaulia bacterium
TAGGTCCTGCACTGCGCCTCGATCGTCTCGCTCAAGGGCTCCCCGTAGCCCCCGCCCATGACGAGCGTCGTGGGCAACCCACGCTGCAGACAGGCCCTCAGGACGTATTCATCCCGTCGGCGGATGCCCGCCAGCGTCAGGTCGAAGGTTCCCAACCGATCCGAGGCCAAGACGTCGGCGCCGGCCAGATAGACGACGAACTCGGGATCGGCCGCCTCGAACGCTTGGGGCAGATGGCGTTGCAGCGCCTCGAGAAAGGCCGCGTCGTCGATGCCTTCGGGCAGCGGGACGTCGAGGTCGCTCGCGGCCTTGCGGAAGGGGAAGTTGGTCGCCCCGTGCATGGAGAAGGTATGGACGCTCGGGTCGCCGGCGAAAATGGCCGCCGTGCCGTCGCCCTGATGGACGTCGAGGTCGACAACGAGCGCTCGCTCGACGCGCCGATCGCGCTGCAGCACGCGCAGAGCAATCGCGACGTCGTTGAAGAGACAGTAGCCGCTGCCCCAGTCGACATGGGCGTGGTGCGTGCCGCCTGCGAGATTGCCCGACAGGCCGTCGTCCAGAGCGGCCCGCGCGGCGTTGAGCGTGGCGCCCACCGACGCTCGCGCCCGCTGGACGAGCGCCTCCGACCAGGGAAACCCGAGGCGACGCTCCGCCCGACGCCCGAGGGTGCCCTGGCGCAAGCGACGGACGTATTCACGGTCGTGCACGAGGTGGAGATCGGCCCACGAGGCCGGCGCGGCGTCACGGATCTGATGGGCTCGGAGGATGCCCCGCTCGACGAGCGCGTCCCGCAGCCGACGGTACTTGCGCATCGGAAAGCGATGTCCGTCGGGCAGCGGCACCTCGTGACGATCGCTCGTGAACGCCCGGCGCATGGGTCACTTGGGGCCCTTGGACGTTTGGGCGGCGGGCACGTAGTACTGCCGGACGTAGTCCTTCAGCATGCGCCGCGTGTTGAACTGCGGCGCGACGCTCCGAATGCTCGCTTTCATTATCGCTGTCCAGCGTTCCGGGACGTCGCGCTCGTCCCGTTCGTAGAACGCCGGAATGAGGTCGTTTTCGAGGACGTGATAGAGCGCTTCGGCGTCTTGGGCGTCCTGTTCCTCGGGGCTCGCGGCATCGTCGTGACCGCCGATCGCCCAGCCGTTGGCGCCGTCGAAGCCCTCGGCCCACCAGCCATCCAGGACGCTGAAGTTGGGAACCCCGTTGAGCGCGGCTTTCTGGCCGCTGGTGCCGCTGGCTTCGTTCGGGCGTCGCGGGGTGTTGAGCCACACGTCGACGCCGTGCACGAGCAAGTGGGCCAGGTGCATGTCGTAGTCCTCCACAAACGCGATCCGTCCGCCGAAGCTGGGATCCTGCGCGTATTGGGTGATCGTCTGGATAAGATGCTTCCCGGCGTCGTCGGCCGGGTGGGCCTTGCCGGCGAAGATAACCTGAACCGGCTTGTAGGGGTCGTTCAACAGCCGCTTGATCCGCTCCATGTCACGGAACAGCAGATCCGCCCGCTTGTACGTCGCAAAGCGCCGGGCGAACCCGATCGTCAGCGCGTCGGGATCGAGGAAGGACCCGGCCGTCAGGATCTGATCCAGCGATAGATCGCGGTGCAGCCAGCGACGGCGGGTGCGCTCCCGGAGCCGGCGTAACGTTTTGCGCTTCAACTGGCAATGGGCGTCCCATAGATCCTCGTCGGGCACGGCGTCAATGCCCCGCCAGAGCTCCGGATCGTCGTAGCGAGCGATCCAATCCGGGTCGAGGTGGCGCTGGAAGAGATCGTCCATTTCATGGGCCACCCACGTCGGCGTGTGAATCCCGTTGGTGACGTGGCCGATCGGGACGTCCTCAGCGGATCGATCCGGCCAGATGCGTTGCCACATGTTTCGGGAGACGTGCCCGTGGATCTCGCTGACGGCGTTGCGCGCGCCCGACAGCCGGAGCGCGAGCGCCGTCATGTTGAACATAGGGCCACCGTCGGCCTCCTCGGCCGAGCCGAGCTCGAGCATGGGCGACGGATCGACCTCAAGCTCCTGCCACTGTCGCCGGAAGTATTTCTCAACTAAGTCGAACGGAAAGACGTCGTGGCCAGCCGGCACGGGCGTGTGCGTCGTGAAGATCGTCGAGGCGCGGACCTGGTCGCAAGCCTCCTCGAGCGCGTGCCCCGTGCGGAGGAGTTCGTGGAGCCGCTCGAAGCCGAGGAACGCGGAGTGACCCTCGTTCAGGTGCCAGACGGCAGGCTCCATGCCGAGCACACGCAGCAGTCGGACGCCGCCGAGCCCAAGAATGATCTCCTGTTGGATGCGGGTCTCCTGGTCTCCGCCGTAGAGCCGTGAGGTCAGTCGCCGATCCCACGGCGCGTTGCCCGCAACGTCGGCGTCCATGAGATAGAGCGGGGTCCGGCCGAGCGCCACATGCCAGACGCAGATCGCCACGTCGCGCTCCCCGAGCGGAACGTGGATCGTCAGCGGCTCGCCGTTGTCGTCATGGACGAGCTGGATGGGCGACCGATCGTGATCGAGGCGCGGATGGATTGCCTCCTGCCAGCCGGAGGACGGCACCCGTTGGCTGAAATAGCCTTCGTTGTAAAGGAACCCCGTCCCGACCAGCGGAAGGCCGAGGTCGCTGGCCTCCTTGCAATGGTCGCCCGCCAGCACGCCCAGCCCGCCGGAGTAAATGGGCAGGGCTGTGTGAATGCCGAATTCGGCGGAAAAGTAGGCGACCGGATGGTCCTTGTCGGCCAGCTCGGGGTAATGCTCGGGGAACCAGAGGGACTCGTCCCTCGCGCGATCGTAGGCCGCGACGGCCTCGTCGTACAGCACGAGATAATCCGGGTCGGCCGCAGCCGCCTCGAGGCGGTCAGGCGCGATCTGATGGAGCATGTCCACGGGATTGTGGGCGGTCGCTTGCCAGAGCGGATAGTCCAGCATCCGGAAGGCCCGTCGGATCGTCGGCTGCCAGCTCCACCAGAGGTTGCCCGCCAGATCGGCCAAGCGATGGAGTCGGTCCGGCAGGCGGGCGCGAATCGGGGCAGGGTCCATGGTCACCTCAAGGCGTCAGTCTTCGGAGGAGGCGTTGTCGTCACGGGAGTTCGAGGGGCGATCACGTTCCGCTTCGTAGGCTCGGCGAGCCTCAGCCCACTTCTGGGCGGCTTCGTCTCGCTTGGATCTCACCGAGCCCTTGACCGAATCCGGGGCTTCCTCGTCGAAGGCCTTGCGGGCTTCGGCCCAGTTTTGGGCCGCTTCCTCGCGTTTGGATTTCGTGGATTCTTTGATTGAATCCGGGGCTTCCTCATCGAAAGCCCGGCGGGCTTCCGCCACGTTGCGGGCCATCTCCGGCAGCTTCCGTCCGCCGAAGATGAGCATTAAGGCGCCAAAGATGAGCAGAATTTCCAGAACGCCCGGCACCGCGACACCACCTCTTTCATTGATACTCTGACAGACCGCGACGCGGATATCAAGCGCGGTCGGCGCGCCCGTCGCAACGGGCCTCTTGACAATCCTGTGATAAAGCGCCTAGGCTCCATCGTCAGGGGTTTCGGCCGCAGTGCCGGTCGGCGCCATTAGGGGCTGCTAAGCGAAAATCCCGCCGGCAAGGCGATAGAACCGCACGGGTAAAACCTTGACAGCCAACGGAGCTTGCTGTCCCGTTCGGTCAAGGGCACCGCGACCAAGCTGGGGTAGGAGGACGATCAATTGAGCTGGCCTCGACCGTCGTCCAGGTTTCAAATTGCGGTTGTCAATTATCTTATCCTATTGTACGGGAATTCCGTCGCGTGCAAGCCACGGATGGCGTGGACAGTCCCCACTGCCCCTGAGTACCCTCCGAGGTGATGGGCATGCGACACCCGAATCTGTTCGTCTTTGACGTCGAGACGATTCCCGATACCGAGGCGACCGAGCGCTTGCTCGGCCTGGAGCACGGCGCCGTCGACGAGGGGACGCTGCGCGATCAGTTGGCGCAATATCACCTGGAGATCACCAACGGCCAGAACCCCTTCCCGCGCCAGCCGTTCCACCGGATCGTGGCCATCAGTTTTCTGACTGCCGAGATCCATCGCGACGAGGCGGAGAACGAGTCGTTCGTGTTGAGCGAGCTGCGCTCCGGCGGCCGCGAGGACGCGAGCGAGCGCGAGTTGATCCGTGGGTTTTTCCAGCATTTGGAGCGCATCAAGCCGCGGCTCGTGACGTTCAATGGGCGCGGGTTCGACCTGCCGGTGCTGAAATACCGCGCGATGAAGCACGGCATCGCATCGGCATGGCTCCATCAAGCGGGCGACAAGTGGAACCATTATGGCCATCGCTACAGCCACGATTGGCATTGCGATCTGAGCGAGGTGCTGTCCGACTACGGGGCTTCGGCGCGGGTGCGTCTGGACGAGGTCTGTTCCGTCTTCGGGATTCCCGGCAAGATGGAGACGTCGGGCGGGGACGTCGCCGAGCTCTTTGACGCAGGCGACGTCACGGCCATTCGCGACTACTGCGAGCTGGACGCGCTCAACACCTATCTCGTCTACCTGCGCTACATGCTCCACACTGCGCGCATCACGCTGGCGGCCCACGACCAAGCGATCGACGACGTCCTGAGCTTGATCGAACGCGAGAAGGCCGAGCGTCCGCACTTGGGGACGTTCCAAGAGCATTGGGAAGCGGCCTGCAACGGTCAGTTCAAGGTTGGCCCGTCGCCGGACGATGCGGCGTCCGCGACGTCGTCCGAATAGCGCAGCGTCCTGAGCCCTGGGTGTCGCTTCGCCGAAGCTCGATCTGACGCGTCCACCAATCTGGTCTGTCAAGGAGGGGCATCATGAAGCTGGGCATCCTGTCCGATATTCACGACCGCATTGACCACCTGGATCGCGCGCTGGCGACGCTGACCGAGGCCGGCGCCGAGCGATTGCTGTGCGCGGGCGACCTCTGCGCGCCGTTCATCGTTCCCCAATTGGCTGAAGGTTTCTCAGCGGGGCCGATCGACGTCGTCCTGGGCAACAACGACGGCGACCCATTCCTTATTGCCCAACAGGCGAGTCGATTCGATCACGTCAGCGTCCATGGCCCGTTTGCCGACCTGACCATCAATGAGCGCCGCGTGTTCCTGGTCCACTATCCAGAGCTGGCCTACCCCATCGCGGCCTCGGGCTGGTACGATCTCGTCTGCTTTGGGCACAATCACACCGCCGAGATCGATTGTGAGGATGTGACCGTGCTCGTCAACCCGGGCGAGACAATGGGCCGCTTCGGCCGCGTCACGGTCGCCGTCTATGACACGTCATCCGCCGAAGCGACCCATCTAGAGGTTGAGGGGGTCGGGGGAGGCTAAAAGCTTATCACTTGATAATCGTCGGCGATGTAAGAGCGCAGGCTCGGATGTTGGGCGAAGTCATCCAGCAAACGGACGTCCAACTCTGCCAGTTCTTCCTCGACGCCGAACGCCTTGGCGCAGTAGTTGCAGGCGCCCGCGATCTTGTCGCTGACGTCGGTGTAGAGCTTGTGCGCGTCGTGCTCGGGGTTGGCGATCTCCGCGAGCCCTTTGGTGCCGCCGCCGTCGAAGACGAGCTGGACCTCGTCGTCGTGGTCCTGCAGTTCCTTGGCGGTCATGAAGGCGTTGACCAGCCGTCCGAGGCTCTCGTGCGTTTCCGCTTCGGCCAGGACGACAATTGCGACCTTCGGCATGGCGATCATCTCCATTTGTCGAGGTTCATCAAGCTGATCGACCTCGAGCTTAATGCGGCAGGCGGCGTCTATCTGTAAGCCGGCTTACAGGGCTTGACGCTCGTCGATACGTCCAGCCAACATGGAGCGTTATGCGGATCCATGTGGGATCAAGCAACCGAGTGAAACGGGACGCGGTCCAGTTCGCGCTCCAGCGCCTCGACCCGGACACACACTGGGATGTGGGGCTTGTGGAGGCGGACACGGACGTGCCCGAGCAGCCGTTGGAAGCTGAGGTGGCCCGAGGCGCTCGGGAGCGGGCCCGAGCCGCCACGGCGACTATGGATCCCCCAGACTACGGCGTCGGCGTCGAGGCGGGGCTCGTCTGGAATGAGGTCTTGGGCGTCTACTTCGACGTACAGTATGCCGTCATTCGGGATCAAGGTGGCCATGAGACCGCGGGCCACGGGCCGGGTTTCGTCTACCCGCCGGACGTCATTCGGGCCGTCATCCACGAGGGACGGACCGTCGGGGACGCTATGTCGAGCCTGACGGGCATCGACGACATCGGCTCGCGCATGGGGGCAATCGGCTACCTTTCCTTGGGCCATGTGGACCGAACGGCGCTGACAGAGCAGGCGATCGTCATGGCATGGCTGCCTCGACTACGCCCGGACTACGATGCCGCTTAGCTTGGGAATTCATTCAGCGGAACCCGACGATATTGGCTGCGGACCTTGACGGGCGTGGTGTCGGGGTTTATAATCCCCCATCACATTGGGGAAATAGGGGGTTCACTCCACATGACCAAGCAGGAGTTCATCGACAAGCTGGCCAAGAAGGCGGACCTATCCAAGAAGGATGCCCGAAACGTTGTCGACAACGCGCTTGACCTGATCGTCGAACAAGTCAAGAAGAACAACAAGGTGACGTTGACCGGCTTCGGAACCTTTGAGGGTCGCAAGCAGAAAGCGACGCAGCGAATCAACCCTCAGACGGGGCGAAAAATGAACGTGCCGGCCAAGAACGTGCCCAAGTTCCGGCCGGGCAAGCAGTTCAAGGAGTCGCTCTCCAGCAAGAAGTGACGCACCTGGCAATCGAGGTGTCCAAGCCACCCGTTAGGCCGTGCCCGAGGGACGAACGGCCACAACGTGCAACCAGAGACGAGGCACGGACTCGATATCCATCTCTTCAAACACCTGAGAGACCGTATTCTGTAGCGCCTCCACGGCTTCGTCCAAGGGGACGCCAGGCAGCGCTCCTTGGACGAAGTCACGGAACTGGCTGATGCCGAGCCATCCCTCTAACGGCACGTTGACCGTCTCGAGACGGCGCTCCGCGACGTCGAAGCCCTGCCGCCTGAGAAGGGCCTCGTACCCCGCCACGTCGAGCGGCTGGCGGGCCACCACCCGCTCTCGGTCCGGCTTGAGGCCGTATTGGCGCTTGAGGTAGCGCAACGCGCGCATCATCCAACGCCGGTAGAACATCTCCGTCTCCGAGGGCTGAGCCCCCTCAAAGAACGTCGTGTTGAACGCGAAGACGCCGCCCGGGGTCAAGATCCGGTTGACCTCGCCGACGATCGCGTCCTTCTCCTCCATCATGTGGATGGCGTTGCAGAAGATGACGGCATCAACCCGGCGCTGCACCGAGTCGGACAGCGACTCCGCCTGGCCTTGGATGAATTCGACGGTGGCGTTGCGGCGTTCGGCCAGGTTTCGCCGGGCAATGTCCAAGGCCTCGGTAGAGGCGTCCATCGCGACCACGCAGCGGTCGCGCAGGCCTTGGAGCTTGTCCAGGATCAGCTGGGTGACCGCGCCCGTCCCGCAAGCGAGGTCCAACACGCACCGGCGCGTATCGACGTTGGCGAGATCGACCAAGCGAGCATTGACGGCCTCGTAGAACGACTGCCGCGCAAACCGGTGGAAGGAAAACCGTTCGTCTTCAGAAGTGGCACCCATTGTGTACGCTCCTATCCTCGAATGGAGAACCCGGAAAACTCGCCCGTGGGGGCTTGCCAGTCGACCTCAACGTGATCGACGTGGGCGGCCGGTGGCCCATCTCGGCACCAGTCGAGGGCCTGTTGCACGCTCGCTTCATCGCCCTCAAAGACGGCTTCCACCCGCCCGTCGGGGAGGTTGCGGACGAACCCGCTGACGCCCAGGGACTGGACGCGGCGTTGGGTGGCCGCGCGGAAGTTGACGCCTTGAACCCGGCCGGAAATGATCGCATGAGCCCGTTGTGCCATTCAAAATATTGTCACAAGGACGAGGCTCGCTTGCAAGACGTCGCTGACCGCTCCTTACTGGACCAACGTCCCCTCCCCGGCGCCTCTTCGTCCTTTCCCTGCTCGGTCTCACGATCCATGGTTGCGTGTAGGAGTCACCTCCTGGAAGAGGGCTTGGTGGCCCGTGCGGGGTCCCCTCCTTGCCCCACATGGGTCGGGCGTCGCCAGAGTTTTGCTGCGTGCCCCGCCTCTGCGCAGATTTTTGCTCAGCGACGCTCCCAAAACGGCCAAGCCCCTCTTTACTTTTCCGCCCCTGGCGAACCGGTCGTCATGACGCGCTGGGCGACGTGGCGCCCGGCCGTGAATGCCTCGCGAATGCCCTCCGGGTCGAAGTCGAGCAACCCGACCGGCGGCACCTCCGGCTCAAACACGACGAGTTCCGCTTCGACCTTGCCCGCGAGCCAATCGAGGCCCCGTTCCGCCAACGCCTCGCGATCCCAGCCGCGCTCGCGTGCCAAGTGGAGCCCGTCATTGATCTGTCGCGCGTGTTCCAGGTCGTGATGCGTCACTCCGGCCATCATGATGTCGACGCTGCGCTCCAACAGGTCGATCAGGTCGCGTTCCCCCTGCACATGGGGCAAATGCCGGGGCGTGGACAGCACGACGAACATCCGCTTCGCTCGATCCAGATCGCTGTCGAGTAGGGCCAGGCCGTCGAAAGCGTCCCCCAACGGCGCGATGTTGCGCGTGCCGCCGTCAATGTAGCGCTCACCGCGGACTCTGACGGGCGGAAAGATCCAGGGTATGGCCGTGCTGGCCAAGACAAAGTGCTTGATGTCCGGATCGTGGCCGCTGGCGGAAACGTAGTCACCCCGATCGAGCGACACGACGCCGACCCGCAGATCGCGTCGGGCCCGGTGCAGGCGCTCGGCGTCGAGGTGCCGGTCGACCAGGCGTCTCAAGGGGGTGGGATCATAGATGGCGTGGGAGCCGATCCCGCTCAGCAGGTGATCCAGATCGGCCGGCAACTCCAGCAACCTCGCGATGCCGCGCTTCAGAAAGACGTCTCGGTAGCTGCGGATGCCGAAGTAGAGGTCCTTCAGGACGTCCACTTGCGCCGCAAGCTCATCCGCCCCATCGGCCTGGGCCAGCATCGCAGCGTTGAGCGCCCCCACGGAGACCCCCGTGATGACGTCGAAGTCGAGCCCGTGATCGTGGACGAGATAGTCGACCACGCCCACCTCGAACGCCCCGCGGGCCCCGCCGCCGCTCATCACCAGCGCGTTCGCGCTTGCCTCGTTCATACCCTGAGCATTCTAGCCGATCAGTCGGCGCCGGAGGCAACATGCGTAGGCTCGGCCGACGAGCCGGCATCGCGGTTTGAGACGGCCGCCCAGGCGGCTCGGCTTCGCCAGAGGAGCCAGCCCACTTGGACGAGGCCCCCGACGACGAACGCGCCGACGCCGATGTAGAGCCCGGTGATCGTCCCTTGCGCGACGCCGATCCCGAGCACGACGCCCGCGCTGAGCAGAAAGATCGCCACGGCCTCGCTGACGCCGCGCGTCCGGCGGCTATGGACGAGCAGCCCCTGGAGCGCGTTCTGCCACACGCTGATCGCCGGCATCAGAATCCCGATCCAGAGGGCCGACCCGCCGAGCGCGGCCAGCCCAGGTCGCAGGCCGGAGATCGTATGGAACCACAGCCACGACAACGGCGTGGCGGCGATGAGGGCCATGACGAGCGTCAAGATCGCGCTGAGCGCAACGGTGAACCGCCGGAGGGTGAACGCGGAGCCGGGCTCGTCCAACAGCGCGACGACGACCTCCTGGTACGCGAACCCGAGGCTGCGCAACAGAAACATCAAACCTTGGATGACGGGCCACACGGCCAGCGACATGAGCGCGTCCGGCATGCGGCTGATCATCGCGCTGCCGAGCGGGTTGATCATCAGGTTCATGAGCGACATCAGCGACAATGGAACGTAGAATCGGGCGAACTCGCGATACGATAGCGGCGTCTCGATGGGCGCTTCCGGGTAGAGTTGCTGGGACAGCACGGGCTGCACGCGCCAGCCGATGAACGCGGCCTCGGCAATCACGCCTGCCGCGACGGCGCTGGGACCGACGACAATTCCGGGCCACGTCCCGACGGCGTAGCCGATGCCCAATACGCCTCCCAGGGCTCCCAACCGACAGAGCGTCCCCTGCGTCACGACGGGCGCCTGATCGTAGCGGATCAGCACACCCTGGTTGAACCGTCGATACGCGATGGACCATGACCAGGGGAGCATGATAAGCAGGCCAATGCGAGCAGGCTCGATCACCTCGGCCGGGGCGCCGATGATCCCTTCCACGACGACGTAGTAGAGCGGCGTCGCTGCGATCAGCAGGTGGATTGCGGTCAGCGTCGCACCGGCCAACAGCATGAACTTGCGCAGCTTGAGATAGCTGGCCCAGTCCTTGCTGAGAGCCGTCGATGCGGCCAACAGCATGATGATGGGCGACTCGATGATGAGCGAGAGGGGAAAGACGACGCCGCCGTAGGCGGCCAAGCTGACCTCGGGATTTGCCAAGCGGGCGATCACCGCGCTCACCGAGGGAAGCTCAACGCCCATGAGCATCCAGCTGGCCGCCAACGGCCACCAGCGCTTCAACACGCGGCGCGTGGGAACGGACGGCGGAGGCGCTTGTGCCATGAGCACGCCACTTTAGTCCATGGCGAGGATCGTGTCACGGCGACGTCAATGGGAATCCCGTAACGCGGGTTTCGGGGATCCGGTGGGAAGCGTCAGGCCCACATCGTCTCCGCGAGCTCGATCAACAGATGGCGGTGGCAAGCCTTATCGGCCGCGCAATAGCAGACCAAATAAGCGTCTCGGTCGGCGCTTCGTTTCGCCAGATGGGACAACGTCCGTAAGGCGTCGTCGTCTTGGCGGATTTGCGAGACAAATCGCTCGCGGTAGTGGACGGCCTCGAAGGCCTGATTGTGCGCGCGGGTGTCGGGAACCCCATCCCGCTTCAGGGCCGCCTTGGCGTCCATGAAATCGCTCAGCAGATCCGTCGATGGCGCCAGCTCCGGCTTCCGCTCGAGGCGCTCGCGCTGGTCGCGCCGGAGGAACCAGGGCGCCTTCCGGGTCACATCGACGAGCCAAGGCCCGTTCGGAACGTTGTCCAGCTGGGCAAAATAGGTCTGCCTGAGCATGTGCGCCCTCCGTTCCCCCCCATGATGGCGACATCGAGCGTTCGGTCAAACGGTCCGAACCGTAAGCGTCAGGATCACGGTCGTTCGCCGGTCCTTTGAGAACGGCCTA
>JBDGQO010000047.1:0-6568 GCA_042219045.1 Bipolaricaulia bacterium
AAGACATGTGCGCGGCACCGGAAGACTGCTTCCTCCGGGAGAACACATCACACCCATCGCTCTTTCCTGGCGCTCAAAGAGGGGCACACATACTTTCGACATATATCATAACGCGTTTGGAGACAGAAATACGCACTACGCAATACGCATTATACGCGCCCTTGAGCATCAGCACAACCGAACGGGGACGGCATTCCGTCTCCACCACAGGCAGACTCGTCATCCAATGGACACGTCCTCGTAGGCGTACCGGAAGCCGCCCTTGATGCGTGTCGGTTCCCGCGCCATCGCCGCCACGAACGTGAGCGTGCCCACGCGCCCAATGAACATGAGGACGACCGTACACAGGCGGCCCGGCGTGGTGAGGGCCCCCGTCGCGCCCATCGACAGCCCCACCGTGTTGAAGGCACTGACCGCCTCGAACATGTAGGTGAGGAAGGGAGACGCCGCGGCCGCAACGCCGTCGGCAAACTCGGTGACGCTGTAAAGAAAGATGCCGGCCGTCACAATGGCGAGCGCCACGATAAGAAGACTCATGGCCTTCTGGAGCGTCGCGTCCGGAATGGTGCGGCCGGAAAGGCTCGTGGTCGGCTTGCCCTGCAGCCGCGACCACGCCAGAAGCCCCAGCAGGGCAAACGTCGTCGTCTTAATGCCCCCCGCCGTGGAGCCGGGCGAGCCGCCGATCATCATAAAAATGATGGTGAGGAAGTTGGTCCCGGTGGTCGTCTCGGCGTAGTCGATGGTGTTAAACCCGGCGGTCCGGGGCGTGATGCTCGCGAAGAGCCCGTTCACGAGGCGCTCCCCGAGGGTCATGCCCGCCAGCGTGTTGTGCCATTCGAACGCCGTAAAGGCCACCCAGCCCACCCCAATCAGAAGCGCGGTGGTGCCCAGCACAATCTGCGAGTGGACGGACAGGCGAAATCGATCGGCCTTCGTGCGCTTGCGCCGCCACAGGTTTAGCTCCTCCAGCGTCAGAAAGCCGAGCCCGCCCAGCACGATGAGCGTCATCACCACGCACAGAAGGGGCAGGTTGGACTGAAAGGCCTCCAGCGAGGTCGTGAACGTGGAGAAGCCCGCGTTGCAGAAGGCGCTCACCGTGTGGAACACCGAGTGCCACACGGCGCCGTCCCACCCAAAGCGGGGCACCCAGAACACGTAGAGCAGCACGCCCCCAATCAGTTCAGCGATGAACGTGAACCGAACGATGGCCCAGGTCAGGGCCCGGTAGTCGATGTCGCTCACCACGTCGGTGCCGCCGCCGGCGAGGATCTCTTGCCGGAGGGACAGGCGCTGCCCGAGCGCCGCGATGATGACGGACGTAAACGAGATGATGCCCAGCCCGCCGAGCTGGATGAGGAGCAGAATGTAGGCCTGCCCCCAGGTGGTGAAGTACTCGGCGGTATCCACCACGATGAGGCCCGTCACGCAGACCGCGCTCGTGGCGGTGAAGAGGGCGTCCACCCAGTTGAGGGGCTCGTCGGCGTAGAGGCCCGGCAGCACCATGAAGCCCACCGTCCCGAGGAGGATGAGGGCGAGGAACGACCCGACGAACAGCTGGGGCGGCGTGAGCGACCGCCACCACGACCAGAGGCCGTGTCTGGTGCGCGAGAGCAGGGAACCGGAAGAGGGACGATTCATCGGGCGCCGACGAACGACAAAGAGATCGGATTCCGAAGGTACAAAGAAAAGGCAGAAGCACGTTCAACTACAAGCGCCCGTTGGCCGACGAGCGACCGGCCACCGGAAGCGTGAAGGTAAACGTGCTTCCCTCCCCCGGCGTCGAGTCGACCCAGATGCGCCCGCCATGGGCGTGGATGATCTCCTGCGAGATCGCCAGCCCAAGGCCTGTCCCGCCGGCGGCCTGATCGCTGTCCACCTGCACGAACTTGTCGAAAATCTTCGACTGGTACTCATAGGGGATGCCCGCGCCCTCGTCTTCGACGGACACGCGCACCGAGTCGCCAATCGTATCTGCCCGAATCTGCACGTGATCCCCCGGCTCGGAGTATCGGAGGGCGTTTGAAAGAAGATTGTTGAGGACCCAGGTCACCTTGTTGGGATCGACCTGCACGTCGGGCAGGTCGTCGGGCACGTCCACGTCGAACGAAATGTCGTTTTCCTCGGCCTGAGCTTGAAGGGCCTCGATGGCCTTGTCGCACATCAGGGACACAGGAATCGTCTCCACGTCCATCTCCATGCGACCGGACTCGATTTTCGAGAGGTCCAGCAGGTCGTCGACGAGGTCGCGGAGCCGGTCGACGTCCTCGGCGGCCGCATCGAGCAGCTCCCGGTCTCGCTCGTCGAGCACGTCGCCCCGCCGCTCGCGGAGGAGGCGCACGCTCATCCCAATGCTCGTGAGCGGCGTCTTCAGCTCGTGGGAGGCCGTCGCGACGAACTCCGACTTCAGGCGGTTGAGCTCCTGCAGCTCGGTCACGTCTCGCAGCAGCAGGATGGCGGCCAGCATCTCGTCGCCGGCGTCGCGCACCGGGTTGACGACGAACTGAAAGTGCCGGGTGTCCCCCTCCCGCTCCACCGTCAGCGTGTCGCCCGGCTCACTCGGGGTGGACCGCTCGCCCGACTCGATGGTCTCGCAGATCTGGTCGAACAGACGCTCGTTGCGGAGCGCCTCGAGGACGTGACGCCCCTCCGCCTCGTCGACGGACACCCCCAGTACCCACTCGGCCGTCGGGTTCATGTTGAGCACCGCGTAGTCCCCGTCCACCACCAGCAGGCCGTCGTCGATGCTCTGCAGGATCGCCTCGTTCTTTTGCTGCTCCGCGAGAATCGTTTCGACGTTGAGGTCCCGGTAGTGCCGCAGCTCCGCGGCCATCTCGTTGAACTGATCGGCCAGCTTTCCGAGTTCGTCGGTCCCGTCCGTCTGCACCTCGACATCGTAGTTGCCCTCCGCAATCTTCTGGGTGGCGGCCTGCACCTTGCGGATGGGCCGCACGATGCGTCCGGCCAGCACGACGCTCACGACGAGGCCGAGCAGAATGGCGCCCACCCCAATGCCGCCGACGGACCAGATGGCCCGCGTCGCCACACGCTCGGCACGGTCCGACGCCTCGACCATCGTCTGCTGGTTGAGGTCGCGCAGGTCGCCCGCGGCGCGGCGCACGGCCTTGAAGGCCGACAGCATCGCGTTGTCGTACGGGCGGTCGCCGTACACGTCGCGGTTCTGGAGCAGCGAGTCGAAGCGGGTCGTGTACGCGTTGAACGTGGAGTCGATGCGGGCCAGGACTTCCGGTTCCTCCTCGATCGTGATGTTGTCCTGCGCCCGGGCCAGCCACCGGGACACCTGGTTCTGGTTCGTTCGGAACTGGCGCAGCCCCTGTTCGCGGCCCTGGAGGTGCAAAAGGACGGCGCTGTCCATCCGCTCCAGGCCGTTGATCATGTTCTCCGCGGCGATGATGCTCCGGTAGTTCTCGCTCAGAATCGCCTCCGAGGCGCTCCCGAGGTTTTGGATGTTGGCGAGGGCCCACGCCAGCACGAGGCCCAGCAGGAGCAACACGGTGCCGTTCGCCAGAAGAATTTTCGTGCGGACGGTCCAGGTCATGGAGAAAGCAAAACTGCTGAACGGGGACGAAACGCAACGGAGGTAGAGGCCCGACTCTCAACACGCGAAGGCGTGATACGTGATGGCGTAAAACGTGAGGGAGCTGTTTCGCGCGTTCCCTCACACATCATTCCCCCACACATCACGATTCACGCATCACTCCTCACACCCCGGCCAGGCGCCGGCGGAGGGACTCCAGAAACGAGCGGGAGGTGGGGTGCGGTCCCCGAACGAGCGCGATGGGAGCGTCGGACGACGCGGCGAGGTGTCCCGGAAACGAGTCGGTACCGGGGTTGGCCCACGACGCGCTTTGGCTGGCCCCGACGCAGATACGGTCGCACGCCGACGCGCAGCGAGCCGCGGCTGCCTCCACGTCCTTCGACACGAGCACGCGTCCCTCGTACTGCTCGTCCGCCAGGCCGGCCCGGTCGGCAATGTCCCACAGGAGGCGCTGTCCCCGGTGTTCGAGCGCGTCGGCCCGTGCGGTTCCGTCGTTGGGCTGGATGGTGAGCAGTGTCAGGGTCCCAACGCCGCTCCCCTGGGCCCATTCCCGCGCCCGGCGTGCCACAAACGGGGCGTGCGGAGTGTCGGCCACGAAGGCCGTCACGTCCGTCCCGTCGCCGGACGTCGCGTCTGCACCGGGGCGGAGAAGCGTGACCTCGCACGAGACGGTGTCCAGACCCTCGGCCCACCCCGCGTCGGCGTCTGCCTCCTCCCCGTTCGCCCCGCACCAGCGGCCCACGACGTGCTGCACCGACTGTTCGGCGATCGTGTTTTCCACGACGGAGGCGGTCTGATGTGCGACGACGACCATGGGGCGTACGTCAAGGGTGCTTCCCTCCTCCTCTTCGGCCAACGCCTCCAGCTGCCATTCCACCTCTTGGATGCGGGTCTGGTGCGCCTCCTCGGCCTGCGAGAGGGAGAGCTGCCGCGGCACCTCGACGACGCTGAGGAGCAGAAGCTCTCCGTTTGTGTGGGCCCGCGCCGAGTCGGCAGCGAACTGCGCGAGGGAGCGATGGGCCACCGTCCGGCCCTCGGCCACGGATTCGTCGAGCACGGCCAGAACGCGGTGGGGCACGTCGTCTCCCGTCCGGGGTCGGGATGGGGCCGGGCGCCTGTCCGGGGTCGACGCATCGTCGGAGCCCGACGCCGGCGCGGACAGAAGGACCTCCGGGCGATCGACCGGAAACTGCTCCTGCTCTTCGAGACGATCGAGCAGAAGCTGGGCCGTGGCGGTGTCCCCGTCCCGCTCCACCGCGGCCTCCAGGTGCCGGCGGGCCGCTTCGAGGTCGCCCTCCGTCCCCTCCAAAAGCCCGAGCAGGGTGTGGGCCTCGGGCTGCGTATCGTCCTGGCTGAGGGCCTCCTTCAGGCAGTGCCGCGCCGCGTCGGTCCGCCGGTAGCGGAGGTGCCACGTCGCGAGCTGAATCCACTCGTCGTACGGCGTCGCGTCGGGCGGGGTGGACGGTTCCCGAAAGACCTGATCGACCAAGTCGCGAAGCGCGTCGAGACTGATGGGCTTGAGCAGCACGTCCACGGCCCCACGCCGCATGGCCTGCACGGCATTTTTGACCGTGCCGTGGGCCGTCACGATGACGACCGGCAGATCGGGGGCCTGGCGGCGCGTTTTTTCCAGTGTCTCCAACCCGCCCAGGCCCGGCATCCGGAGGTCGAGCAGCATGAGGTCGTAATCGTTTTCGTCGAGCCGCGCGAGGGCCTCGGTCCCCTCCGAAACGGCGTCGACGGTCAGCCCCAGATCTTCGAGGGCCTGCCGGAGGGTGAGGCGGACGTTGCTTTCGTCGTCAACGACGAGGACGGATCGGGACGTCGCGTCGGCATCGGTCATGATCATGGGCCTGGTCTGGGACAAAGTCGGCTTGAGGAGACTCCGGGGCCACGAGACCCCTCAAAACCAGTACCAGCACAGGCAGTCTGCCTCTCATCGACGACAATGCCGGAGTGAGGCGTCAATCCGGGATTCGCGATCATGCAGAATGCACGATGTCTGATGCCGCGGCATGCAGAATGCAATTGGGGCCGCGGCCGGGCGCTACCCATCGAGGTTGATACGGTCCTCTCGCAGGGCCGTCACCATGCGCATTGGACTCACTTGTAGCGGGCTCATCCTGGGGTTTCCCGTTCGAGAATTGTGCGGATCTGCTCGGCCAGCTCGGGGGCCTTCTCCGTCGCTACGTCCCACACAATTTCGTAGTCCACGCCGAAGTAGCCATGAATCAACTGATCTCGCATTCCTGCCATTGCCCGCCACTCAACCCCCGGATACCGAGCCCGAAGATCGTTCGAGAGGTTCTTCGTGGCTTCCCCGATCACCTCTATGCTGCGAACAAACGCCCGCTTCAACGTCTCATCCGTTGAAAACTGCGCCCAGTTCACCTCACGGCTGGCGTCTGTTAAATACTGGGCTTCGTCCAAAATATGACGTAAATACTCAGTCTCCGATTTCGACATACTCAACGCTGCGGAGGATGTGAGGACCGATGTGGGGACTGAGGGCCTCCCGCGTCACCAATTCGACGGGGCGTCCAAGCTCCTCCTTCAAGAGAAAGGAGAGGGCCATAAAGTGGTCGAACGACTTTTCTCCCGGCGCAAACTCAACGAGAAGATCCACGTCGCTCTTCGAATCAGGGGTGTCTCGCTGAAAGGACCCAAACAACCCGATCCGCTCCACGCCAAGCCGACGCAGATCCTCACGGTGGCGTCGCAGACATTCAATGATATGTTTTTTGGTCTGAACGGCGCCCATATCAGTAGGAGAACCGAGAACGAACGCACATGTTGCCGAGCCGCCCGACGTACACTATCGCCGTGCTGAGAGCCAGCGTCAGCATCCCGGCCCGTCCCCGAAGCATCCCAGATGTCTCAGAGACGGCTTCGTTGGGACCATTCAATCATCATCGGACTCCGTCAGCCCGTACTCTTTGCGCTTCCGGTACAGGGTAGCCGGGTCGATCCCCAGCACCTCGGCGGCCTTGTCGAGCGTCTCAGTCGCCTCGA
>JBDGQO010000048.1:0-10094 GCA_042219045.1 Bipolaricaulia bacterium
CACCAGCCGACCAGCCCTTCAAACACGGCAAACGCGCCGCCGAGGGCGAGCAGCGCCTGGCCTCCATGGACGGCCCAATGGGCGCTCGGCATGAGCGCCCACCACCCCATCGCCACGACGATCGATCCAGCGCCCATGGCCGCGCGGATCCGTCGGCCCGTCCGGTTGATGTTGCAAGTCATTCGGCCTCACCTCGCGGGGATTGTACGCGCGCGCCGAGCCAGCGTTCCAACTCGGCTCGGTCGGCACGATCCGTTGCAACGGCCTTTCTGATGCGGCCCTTGTCCATGACGTAGAGCCGATCGCACAGCGCCAGGGCGGTGTCGAGGCGCTGCTCCGCGAGCAGGACGCCGGCCCCCTGCTCGGCCAGCTCCCGAGTCCGATCCTCAACGTGGCGGACCAGTTGTGGCATCAGCCCTTCGGTCGGCTCATCCATCACGACGAGCCGGGGCGCTGCCAGAAACGCCCGCGCGATCGCCAGCATCTGCTGCTCCCCGCCGGAGAGCGTCCCGGCCGACTGGTCCAGGCGCTCGCGCAGCGAGGGGAACGTCTCCAATACGGGGGGCCAGCGTTGGGCCAGGACATCGCGAGGTTGCCAGTTGACGAGGAGATTGTGGCGCACGGTGAGCTGGGGAAAGACGCGACCGTCCTGGGGCACGTACGCGATGCCGCGGTGCGGGACCTCGTGCGGGGCGCAGTTGCGAAGGTCGACGTCGTCGAATGCGACGGTTCCTTGTTGGATCGAGGCCAGCTTCATGATGCCCTTGAGCGTCGTCGTCTTGCCGACGCCGTTGCGCCCGATCAGGCCGACGATCTCGCCTCCATGGACTTCCATGGAGAGATCTTGGACGACCGAGATCGCCCCGTAGCCCGCCGTGACGTCCTCAAGCACCAGCACGCCCATCACGCCCCAGATAGACGGCTTGGACGTCGGCGTCGTCCTGGATCGCTGAGGGCGTCCCCTCGGCGAGCACCGCACCGCGGTGCAACACCGTGATCCGGTCCGCCAGTCGGAAGACGACGTCCATGTCGTGTTCGATGATCAGCAACGTGACCTCCTCGAGCTGTCGCAGTCGGTCGATCAGTGACTGGGCTTCGTCCCTCGTGAGCCCGGCCATCGGCTCGTCCAGCATCAGGATCGTCGGCGCCATGGCCAGCGCCATCTCCAGCGCGAGCCGCCGGCGCTCGCCGTGAGACATCGTCTTGACGAGCGCGTCTTGGCGATCGGCGAAGCCCGCTCGCTCGGCGACCTCCATGATTTGATCTTGAAGGGCTCCATGGCGATTGAGGCGGAGCCGGCCATGCCCGAGGGCCATCTCCACGTGAGCGCGGACGCTCAGCCCGGGAAACAGCGCGCTCGTCTGGAACGTGCGCACGAGGCCCGCCCTCGCGCGCCGGGCCATGGGCCAGCGCGTGATCTTGCGGTCGTTGAAATAGATCCGACCCGACGTCGGCCGGATTGAGCCGGAGAGCGCGTTGACGAGCGTCGTCTTGCCCGCCCCGTTCGGCCCGATCACGGCGCGGACTTCGCGCGGCGGCAACGCCAGATCAACCCCGTCGAGCGCGAGAAACGCCCCGAATTGCTGGGTCAGACGGGTGGTCTGGAGCAGATGGGAGCTCATGGCGACCTCCGTCGCAACAAGCCGATCAGGCCGCCCGGCAGAACGCGAATGACGACGATGAGCACGATCCCGATCAGGATGGGATAGCCGTTGGCCCAGACGCCGCTCAACGCTTCGCGGATCGTCACCAGCGCGCCCGTGCCGAGGAGCGGCCCGACGAGCGTCCCCGCCCCGCCGAAGAGCGTCCAGATGAGCGCATCCGCGGAGACGAGCCAGTGGAACAACCCCGTCGACACGTAACAGTTGGTCAGCGCGTGCAAGCCGCCTGCCAACGCTGCGCCCGCGCCCGAGACCGTGAACGCCAGCCACTTGAGGGCCGTGGTGTTGTAGCCCAAGGCCGAGGCTTGCGCCTCGTTCTCGCGCGTGGCGCGCAGCGCCGTGCCGAGCGGGGCGCGCACCAGGCCGTACAGCGCCCAGACGCCCCCCGCGACGATCCCGAGGACCAAAAGATAGGCCGGGCCGGGCACGGCGCAACCGGCGCTCCAGTCCCCGATCGACAGCGGCATCGCCGGCAGCGTCAGGCCGTCGTCGCCGCCGGTGACCGCCGCCTGGTTCTGGGCCAGCAAGTACGCGATCAACGCCGAGATCGCGGTCAGGATGATGACGCCGTGTTGGCCCGTCCGCACCGCGACGACCCCGATGGCCGCCGCCGCGGCCGTGCCCAGCCCGATCGCGACCGCCAGCGGCAACGCGATGCTCGGGCCCTGGGCAAGCACCAGCCAGGTGGCGCCGTAGGCGCCCAGTCCGAAATAGACGGAATGGCCCAAGCTGAGCACGCCGACGTAGCCGAACAGCAAGTCGAAGCTGGCCGCGAACAGGCCCCAGACGAGGATCCGCATGACGATGCCGACGACGTAGCCCTCGAACAGCCAAGGCACGGCCACCAAGAGCGCCGCGATCGGGGCGATGATCAGGCTACGTGTCCTGGGCATGGCCGAACAGTCCTTGCGGGCGGAGCACGAGGATGCTTGCCATGAGGCCGAGCGCTAGCGCCCGGGCCAACACCGGATCGGTCCAGACGCTCAGCAGGCCCTCGCTCATGCGATAGATGAACGCCGCCACCACGGCGCCGCTCAGGCTCCCCAGGCCGCCGACGATGACGACCGTGAAGGCGTCGATCAGTATGTCGAGCCCCATCTGGGCGTCGACGGTGACGATGGGAGCCGTCAGGACGCCGGCCAGCGCGGCCAGCGCGGAGCCGAGGCCGAACGCCTGCCCGTAGACGCGCGGGGCCGGGACGCCCGAACTCAGGGCCAACTCGCGGTTCTGGCGCACGGCCTGCGCCCAGAGGCCGAAGCGCGTCCGGGCCAGCACCACGCCGACCGCCAGCATCGTCGCGAGCGCCAGGCCCGCCACCGCCAGGCGATAGATCGGATAGCGCAGCCCGAGCAGCGGGATGCTGTCGGCAATGGGCGGGGCGATCGTCCGCACGCTCGGGATGAGCTCCTGGACGGTCTGTTCCAGGACGAGCATCAGGCCGAACGTGGCGATGATCGTCAGAATGGGTCGATCGATGATGGGGCGCAGCGCCCAACGCTCGATGAGCCAGGCGAGCGCCCCGACCGTCAAGGGCGCGACGGCCAACGCGAGCAGGAAGCTAAGCCCGTTGGCCCATCCCAACGGCTCGGAGGCCTGGATCACGGCCCAGGCGACGACGGCTCCGAGCATATAAAACGCGCCGTGGGCGACGTTGATGACGCGCAGCACGCCGTAGACGAGGTTGAGCCCGAGGGCGATGAGCCCCACGACCCAGCTCCAGACGAACGCGTTGAGCAACTGGAACAGGATCAGCGACATGTCAAGCGCGCCTAGCGGAGGTCGATCGGCGACTCATAGACAGATGCGTCCGTCGGGATCTCGGCCTGGACGCGGAGGTGGCCGTCCTCAACGCGTTCGACGTAGTGGGCGTGGAACGCCAGGTGATCGGCGGCGCGCAGTCGGCCCGGGCCCTGGGGGAATGCCGGACCGGCCGTCCAGTCGATGCCTGCGAGCGCTTCGACGAACGCGGGCGTGTCGGACGGGCCTTGCCATCCGCTGGCCTCGATGCCGCGGCGAATGAGCGAGAGGGCCTGCCAGCTGCCGAACAGATCCGCGATGGGCACGACGTCGCCGCCGTCGGTGATCGCGTCGTCCGCAATGCCCACTGAGTCACGGTATAGCGCGTCGAAGGACGCCAGTCGATCGGGAACCTCTTGGGCCAGCCGGGGATAGCTCGTGACGTAGGCGGTCGACTCGTATTCGGGGGAGCGGGTGTCGAGCACGTCGATCCCTTCGATCAGGCCGAAGGTCCCCACGTCGTCCAGGAGCCCCACGTCGCGCGCGGTCGAGAGGAAGCGGGCGGTGTCCACCGCCGTGAACGCCTGGAAGACCGCATCGCTCTGGGACGGGTCGATCTGGCTGATGAAGGGGATAAAGTCGGACGGTCGCACGGGCACGTTGATGACGTCGACGACCTCCGCGCCCAACGCCGCCAGTTCGGCTTGCCAGTCGGCCGCTTGCGACTGGGCGAACTCCAACTGGGACGCCACGATCGTCCAGCGACGACCGAGGTTCTCCACGGCCCATGAAGCCCCGGCCCGAACGGCCGCGCGGACCGTGTGATAGCTTTTGAACACGTGTCGATTGGCGGCGTCGCCGGCGATCTCCGTCGCGATCCCCTGCGGGAAATAGGGGATCCTCAATTCGGACGCCAAGGGCGCCGTGGCGATGTTGGTGCCCGACCAGACCGACCCGACCACGAACTGGGCGTCCCGCTGCAACGCCAGTCGCCGGAACGCGTCGATGCCGTCGTCCGGATGGGAGCCGCTGTTCTCGGTGATCACCGTCACGGGCCGACCGGCGATGCCGCCTTCGGCGTTGAGCCGCTCGGCGGCGGCCTCGAGCGCACGCTGGTGCCAGCGGCCGAACGGGGCGACCGAGCCGGACAGCGGCGCCTGGTGCCCAATGCGAAGGGGGGCCGACCCGCTCTGGCTCCAAGCCGGGCGGCCGACGGCCAGCGTCAGCAGGCCGACCCCCGCTGTCCGTAGCAGCGCTCGGCGCGTCAATGGCTGAGGGGCGTGGGGCGTCATGACGATGGCACCTTGGTCGAGGCTGAGGGCCGCGTCAAGTCAGCTGGACGGGCCCTCGCGGTAGTCGACCGTCGCGGGATAGACCGAGCGCCCCGGCTCGAACCGCTCGACGACCTCGAGGCCGTTCGGCCCCAACCGTTCGATGTAGTGGGCGTGGAATCCCTGATGATCCGCCGCCCGGATCCGCAGATCGCCTTGGAAGAAGTTTTCGCTGGCGCTCACCTCGTGGCCCTCCAGGAAACGGATTAGATCGGCATTGTCGCGGCCGTCGCGCCAGCCGGTCTCCTCGATGGCCTGCTTGAGCAGATAGAGGATCTCCCAGCCGTACCAGTAGTGGGATCCCGTGATGACCCGATCCGAGCCGATCTCGCGGCCGTTCTCGTCGACGCCGACGGCCTCGCGGAACGCGGCGTCAAAGGGTCGAATCGATTCGGGAACTTGGTCCAGGCGCCGTGGATGGTTGGAGATGAAGAAGCTGTCCTGCAGCGCGGGCAAGCCCATGAGATCGATGCCTTCCACGGTGCCGATGACGCCGAAGACCCCGCGATCGGCCAGCAACCCCAGCCCGTCGGCGGCCCGCAGAAAGCGCAGCGCGTTCGCGCCGGGAAAGACGTGGAAGAGCACGTCGGTCTCGTCGGGGACCTGGCTCAGGAACGGGACGAAGTCCGAGGTTTCCAAGGGGACGGTGATCGTCTCCAGCACCTCGGCGCCGGCGTCCTGCAGCAAGGGCGGCCAGGCGCCGGCATGGCTGCGGCCGAACGAATAATCCGCCACGACGATCGTCCACTTGGCGCCCAAGTTCTCCACGGCCCATGGGTGCGCCACTTGGGCGTGCGACTTGACGGCGTGGTTGACGTGGACGATGTGTCGATTGCCGGATTCGCCCGTGATCTCGGTCGCCTCGCCCATGGGGAAGTAGACGACGTCCAGCTCCGGGGCCAACGGAAGGCTCGCCACGCTGACGCCGGAGTGCTGCGAGCCGATGATCAAGTCCGCACCGGATTCTGCCATCTTGACCATGCGGTCTCGGCCCTGCCCCGCGTCCGTGGCCGTGTCCTCGCGGAGCCGCCGGATTTCTCGACCGTCGATGCCGCCGGCCTCGTTGATCGTCTCGACGGCGGCTCCGACGACCTTGTCGTGCCAGTAACCGTACTCGGGCAGCGCGCCCGTCAAGTCGACTTGGTGGCCGATTGTGATCGGCTCTTGGCCGCGCGTGAGCGTCCATGGGAACGTCGCCAGAGCGACGCTCGCCAGCGTCGACTGCAGAAACCGTCGTCGCGTCCAGGTCATTCGGGGAACACCTCTTCGCGAGCATCATACATGAAAGTGCTGTATTAAACAACCGAGGCTTGCGTTGCCCATTCTCAAGCCGTTAAATGGACATCGCCATGATGGACGCGATCCGCAAGCGCCTGGACGAGCTCGTCGCCGAGTGCGAGGAGCTGGAGGGGAAACTGGCCGATCCGGAGATCACGGGGACCAATGAATACGTCGAGCTGTCGCAGCGCTACGCCAAGCTGAAGCGCCTCACGCAGGACTACGAACGGCTCCAGGGCATTGAGGCCGAGATCGCCGACGCCGAGGCGTGGCTCCAAGAGGATCCCGACGAGGAGATGCGCGAGCTGATCGAGGAGGACCTCGAGACGAACCGCCAGAAGCGCGATCGGCTCATGGACGACCTCAAGGAAGCCATCCTGCCCGACGACCCGTCCGAGTCGAAGAACGCCATCATCGAGATTCGCGGCGGGGCCGGCGGCGAGGAGTCGGCGCTGTTTGCGTCGGATCTGTTCCGCATGTACAGCCGCTATGCCGAAACGCAGGGCTTCCGCATCGAGCTGATGGATTCCCATCCGACCGAGCTGGGCGGCTTCAAGACCGTGATCTTTTCCGTCAACGGGCGCGACGCCTACCGGCTGTTCAAGTTCGAAAGCGGCGTCCACCGCGTCCAGCGCGTGCCCGAGACCGAGACCGCCGGCCGCATCCACACCTCCACCGCCACGGTCGCGGTGCTGCCGGAGGTCGAGTCGGTCGACGTGGAGATCTACGACAAGGACCTGGAGATGGAGGCGTTCCGCGCCAGCGGACCGGGCGGCCAGAGCGTCAACAAGGTCAACTCCGCGATCCGGATCACGCACCAGCCCACGGGCATCAGCGTCGCCTGCCAGGAGGAGCGCTCCCAGCACAAGAACCGCGAGCGCGCGATGCGGCTGCTGCGGGCCAAGATCAAGCAGCAACAGGAGGAGGAGATGCGCCAGGAGCGCGACCAGAAGCGCCGCGTCCAGGTCGGCAGCGGCGAGCGTTCCGAGAAAATCCGCACCTACAACTTCCCGCAGAACCGGGTGACCGACCATCGGATCCAGCTGACGCTCCACCAGCTGGATCGGGTGTTGGAGGGCCAGCTCGATCTCCTGATCGGGCCGCTGCAGGAAGCCCACCGCGAGGACATGCTGGCCGAGCTGGTTGAAGCCTAAGTCACGCTAGACCGTTTCGAGCTCGAGATCGCTCCCAGATTGGACCTTTTGGTCGAGATCCACGGTCGCCACGGTCCGCTCGCGCGGGCCGTAGGCGTGTGACGTGAAGATCGTCAGGCAACGGCCGTCCATCATCCATTGGGGGACGTGCGGCTGATGGGAGCGAATCAGCACGGATTGGCCCAGTGTCCGCATCTGTCGCTCGAAGAAGCCACGGCCGAACTGGGGACGGCTGCCCATGTCGCCGAGGAACTCGCCCGGCTCGTCCTGCCAGTCGCCCCAGACCAGCTGATGCCATTCCGGGCTGCCCGACGGGACGTCCTGGATGGCCTCCAGGGAGTCGACTGACGGCAGCGCGGCATGGAGCCCGATCACGCCGTTGGGCAGGGCCATTACCCAGGGGAGTTGGTCCAAAACATCCGCACAGCGCTGTCGCTCCGTCCGGTTGAGCGAGTCCCAGAAGTCGGCGGGCCCGAACGGCATCTGCTTCATGCCCTCGTGGTTGCCCTGCAGCAGATAGACCCTCTCGGGATGCTCGAGCTTCCAACTCAGGAGATATTCGAGGTTCTCCCGAGACTGCGGGCCCCGGTCGACGTAGTCGCCCAGAAAGACGACGATCGTCTCGTCATTGAAATGCCGCTCCCCCACGCGCCGGGACGCGTCGACGTCGCCGTGCGTGTCGCCGACGAAGACGACGCGCTCGCCGTGGTCGCGGGTCAGTTGGATGAGCCTTGGCTCGGCGTCGAAGACGCGTTGCGCCCGGTCCAAGAGATCGAGGTCAACCATGATCGCTCACGGTGAAAGCGCGAGAACGGCGTGGGTTGATGGCATCTTAAGGGGCGCGCCCGGGAGGATTCGAACCTCCGGCCTGCGGCTTAGGAGGCCGCTGCTCTGTCCGACTGAGCTACGGGCGCACGACGTGTTATCTTGCCGCACTCAGCTCAGAGAGTCAACCATGGCGGCTGAGTGCCGCTTCGCTTCCAGGTCGGTCTCGCATCCGCACAGAGCTCGCCCTAGCGGCAAAGAGGTCCCGCCCTTCCGGCTTAAGGGGGAAATCCGGGAAGGGCGGGGTCTCCAAGGAGGTCCGTTATGTCCGGCGCGTTCGAAATCAGGGTCGTTCTCAACCATACCGATAACGGATGCGGACGATCCGTAAGGAGGCTTACACCAAACGGCGTGGATTGGGCCCAGCCGACGATGGCCCGGGCTGGCGGCGCAGCGGCATTAATCGCCGCTGCCTGCCATCGATCGGATCGATTCGTCCCAGAGCCGAATGCGGTTTTTGCCGGCCTGTTTGGCCGCATAGAGGGCGTCGTCGGCGCGTTCCAGGAGCGTTGAGGGCTCCATGGCGACCTCAGCGGGGCCATGAACGATGCCGATACTGACAGTAGTCGACATGTCCTGACGCGGCGCCAGCGTCTGTTCATCGACCGAGCGGCGGATTCGCTCGGCGACCGCTTGACACTGTTCGGGCGACGTATCGCGGAGGACAACGACGAACTCATCGCCGCCGTAGCGTCCGAGGATATCGTTCGCTCGAATCAGCGTCTGAATCCGCTTCGTGAGTTCACGCAGTACGGTATCGCCGATAGGATGGCCGTGGGAGTCGTTGACCGCTTTGAAGCCGTCGAGGTCAATCAGAATCATGCCCACGGTTTCGCCGGCTTGGCCAGCGTCTTTCAGGATCTCTCCGGCTTGGCGCTCAACGTGCTGGCGATTGTAGACGCCCGTCAAGGGATCCCGTGCCGCCAGCCTGCGCAGCTCCTGTTCGGTCTCCTTGCGACGCTCCATCTCCTCTTGGAGCGAGACGTTCTCTGAGCGATAGCTCTCGATCTGCTTCTGGGCCTGCTCAACCTCGTGCTGGATTTGAAGAGCCCTCATGTGCTGATCCGATCGCTCATTGAAGATTTGCGTATTTAGTTGATGAAATTCTTCATGGTGATGGAGTGCACGCTCAAAGTTGCCGTGGGCCTTGTGCAATTGCGCGAGCCGGTGATGAGCGTCCGCCTGGCGCAGCGGCGAGTCGAGTGCTTCGGCAACCCGGAGCGCTTTGTGAAATTCGTCAAGGGCAATGTCCACATTGCCCTCGCGTTCGCTCAGGCGTCCGAGTTCAACGCAGAAATCGAACCTTGACGCCTGAATGCCATCGGCGTTGGCTCGTGCCAGACCTTGCTCGAGGTACATGCGGGCCTCCTCGAGGCGGTCGAGGTCCATCCTGATAACTCCAGCAGTGTGGATGCTGTCGAGGCTACGGGCTTGCGAATCGTAGTGATCGTAAATAGCTAGGGCTTGGTCGCTATAAGCCAACGCCGTTTCAGAATGTCCCTTGAGATAGTAAGTGTAAGCAACGTTGTTGAGGGAGTCGGCATAGAATACGGGAGAATCTTCCTCGTTGGAGAATTTCAACATCTCATACGCGCTACTCAGCGCTGAGTCGTAATCACCTCGATCAAGATAGACCCCACCAATCGTCATGAGCAGACCGATGTAGTAGTTCGTATCGTTGAGGCTTTTCGCTATGTCCACGTACGGCAGCGCATGTTCCAGAGCTTGCGGGAAGTCGTTCATTTGGCGATAGCTTTGACTGACGAGGTACGCAGTGAAGACCTGACCCTTCGCGTCGTTGAGGTCGCGATAGATCTCCGAGGCGCGCAATCCTTGTTCAAGCGCTCGCAGCAACTCGCCCTTAAGCAGCCGGCCGTAGCCCAGCAAACTGAGGCTGTCGGCTTGGCCCTTCGCATAGCCTGTATCATTGGCCATAGACAGGGCCCGCTGGGCCCAATCGTGAGCCGTAGCAATATCCTTAGAGCGAATCTCCCAAGCCTCGGCGTTCAGCTCGTCGATCTCCCGGACGCGGTCCTCCTGAGGCGTGACGTCACAGCCGTTCATGGCCCGGAGGGATCCTTGTGGATGCTCAATATCACGATCACGTT
>JBDGQO010000048.1:10194-24518 GCA_042219045.1 Bipolaricaulia bacterium
ATTAATACAATACCCGATTCGTCCTCGAGATCAAGTTTCCAAGTCGCGGAAACCGTGACTGCTATTTGACTGTAGGCTGTCGATGAACGCCTCACGAGGACACGGGATCGAGCCCCGATGGACATGCGTGTTCAAGATCTGTGTCAGCTGGGTTTCGTTGGCTTCCCTTCGGGCCATTCGCTATAATGCTCCTCGTCTCTGGAGAGGTGCTGGAGCGGCCGAACAGACACGCCTGGAAAGCGTGTGTCGGCATTGTGCCGACCGTGGGTTCGAATCCCACCCTCTCCGCCACCGGCCTCAGTTTCCGCTTGACGAATACATCTCGTCCCAGCTAGCATTTTTTAAGATCCAGCCTGATGGGGGAGGTCGACGATGGTGAGAACTGCCGCATTGGTTTTGACGCTGGCCCTTCTTGTCGTGGTGGCCATGGGCAATGGCAGCCCGGCCTATGCCCAGCTGGAGGAGTCGCAACCCCAGCTGAGCTGTGACCCGTTCCTCAGCGGCATTGCATCCTTTGTGATTCCCGGCTGGGGACAGTGGCTCAACGGGGAGCAGCGCAAGGCCGTCACCCACATCGCGGTGGGACTCGGGTTGAACGGCGCCTCCATCCTGTTGACCCCGACACTGCTCGGCTATCTGGCGTGGGTCGCGCGGGGCCTCTGGGGCTTTTACAGCACCTATGATGCTTTCACCGTCTGCGTGCGCCGCCACGACGTCGAGGTCATGGGAGCTTTGCGGTAGCGGACGCTGCAGTCCGTCCCGAACGAGCGACGGCGTTCTGAGCGTCCCGGTGACCGCGCTTGCTCAAATAGTGGATGTCGGGATGATGGGCATAGCCCAGCGCCTCGAACGCTTGGAACGACGGCTCATTCCAATCCTCGATCAGCGCCGCGACGATCTCGACGGCCTCAACCAGCGCTCGCCCAATGCCTTATTCCCGATGGTCCGGGAGGCCTGCCAGACGGTTGATCCAACCCTTGCGCCCGTCTTGCGTGCCGAGCACGGCACCGATGAGCATCTCCCCGTGAAAGCCTCCGAGATGCCAGCATCCACGGGCGCTTGCGAAGCCCGAATGGGGCGGCGTATAACGGAGACAATGGGACCTGCGCTCTGACCACGCCACGGCCGTGGAAAGCGAAACTCCGTCAGTCGCCGACGACAAAGGTTGTAGCCCATGAACGACTCAACGCGACAGCTCAAGCTGAGCGAGCCCATGCGCTTGATCGCCCACTTCCTCCACTTGGAGGCGACCGGGGGCATCGTCCTGCTCGTCTGCGCGGTCGTGGCGCTTGTCTGGGCCAACTCGCCCTTGGCGGCGAGCTACTTTGCGCTCTGGGAGACGAAAATCTCCTTGGGAATCGGCGACGGCGGCCTGAGCAAGACGCTCGGCCACTGGATCAACGACGGGCTGATGGTGCTGTTCTTTTTCCTCGTCGGGCTGGAGATCAAGCGGGAGTTCCTGGCAGGCGCTTTGGCGTCGGTTCGACGGGCGCTGCTCCCCGTGGCGGCCGCCCTTGGCGGCATGCTGGTTCCGGCCCTGCTGTTCGTCGCGCTCAACGCCGGCACCGAGGCGATCCGCGGTTGGGGAATCCCGATGGCGACCGACATCGCGTTCGCCGTCGGCGTGCTGGCGTTGGTCGGCTCGCGCGTGCCCGACGGCCTGAAGGCGTTGCTGTTGGCCGTGGCCATCGTCGACGATATCGGCGCCGTGCTCGTCATCGCGCTGTTCTACACCGACGCGATCGCTTGGAGCTATCTCGGCTACGCCGCCCTGGGCATTGCGGCGCTGGCGGGCGCCAATCGCCTGGGGGCGCGCCAGCCATTGGTCTACGTCGTCGTCGGCGTCTTCGTCTGGCTCATGGTGCTGTACTCGGGGGTGCACGCGACCGTCGCTGGCGTCTTGGTGGCCATGACGGTGCCGGCGCGACGCCGGATCAACACCTCGGACTTCATCGAGCGGGGGCGCGCAATGCTGGAGCGATTCGAGAATGCGGCTGCCGGCGCCCGCTCCTGGACCATCGTCACCTCGGGGCAACAGGCCGCGCTGCAGGACCTGGAAGCGGCCGGCCGGGCCGTGGCGACGCCGCTGCAGCGCATGGAGCATGCCCTGCATCCGTGGGTCTCCTTCGGCATTATGCCCCTATTCGCGCTGGCCAATGCCGGGGTCGCGCTCGAGGGCGGGCTGGTGAACGACCTCCTCCATCCGATCAGCCTCGGGATCGCGCTCGGCCTGATCCTCGGCAAGCCGCTCGGCGTGACGCTATTGGCCTGGCTGACGGTTCGACTCGGCTGGGCCGATCTGCCCGCGGGCGTCGGCTGGCCCCAGGTCATAGGGGTCGGGATGCTGGCCGGGATCGGCTTCACCATGTCGCTGTTCATCACGGGGCTGGCGTTCGGCGGCACGTCGCTGGAGCCCTTGGCCAAGATCGGCATCCTGAGCGCGTCGCTGTTGGCCGGCCTGCTCGGTTGGGGGCTGTTGCGGGCCTCGGCGTCGTCAGGCTCGGGCGACGCGCCCTAACGAACCTTCCCTCGCCAGATGCGACGTATGCTGATCCGATGCCTCGATGATCTCGACGGGCCGATCGGCTTAAGCGGCAACCCTCGCGATGGCCCGCTCCAGACGATCCAGCCCGTCGTCGAGCTCGTCGTCGGTAAGCGCGAGCGGGATCAGCATGCGGATGGCGTTGCCGTGCAGGCCCGCCTTGGCCAGCATGAGGCCTTCCTCAAGGGCCGCGTGGACAACCTGGCCGGTCGCCTCAGGGGCGGGGGCCTTCGTCTCGCGATCGCCCACGAGCTCCAGTGCCTGCATCGATCCTAAGCCGCGGATGTCGCCCAGCAGCTCGTATTTGTCCATCAAGTGCCGGAAGCGTTCCTGCATGCGGTCCCCGAGCTCGGTCGCTCGCTCCAGGAGGCCTTCCTCCTCGATGACCTCCATCACGGCCACGGCCGCGGCACAGCCCAGCGGATTGCCGACGTAGGTGCCGCCGATGCCGCCGTCGGGGACCTTGTCCATGAGATGCCCCTTGCCCAGGAGGCCGCTGAGCGGCAGGCCGGAGGCGAGGGACTTGCCGATGGCGATGAGGTCGGGGTCGATTTGGAACCGCTCCGAGGCGAACAGCGTGCCCGTCCGGCCCATGCCGGTCTGAACCTCGTCGGCGACGAGCATCATGCAGTGCTCTTGGGCGTAGTCCTCGAGAAACGGGAGGAATCCCTCGTTCGGGACCACGAAGCCGCCCTCGCCTTGGATCGGCTCGACGACGATCGCGGCGACCTCGTCGGGCGCGACGAGGAGCTCCAGCTGCTGCTTCCAGGCCTCGTTGCTGATGTCGCTGCGGGCGGGGCTCGGGAAGGGAACCCGGTAGACGTCGGGCGCAAAGGGGCCGAAGTGGGCTTTGTACGGCGTGGCCTTGTGGGTCATCGTCATGGTCATGAGCGTGCGGCCGTGGAACCCGCCCTCGAAGACGACGACGGCGGGTCGTCGGGTGAGCCAACGCGCAACCTTGACGGCATTCTCCACGGCCTCCGCGCCGCTGTTGAACAGGGCCAGCTTGGCGGCGCTGTCGCCTGGCATGTAGGGGGCCAGCCGCTCGGCAAGCTCAATGTAGGGCTCATATCCGACGACGCTGAAGTCGGTGTGGACATAACGATCGGTCTGGTCCCTGATCGCCTCGACGACCTTGGGATGCGAGTGGCCGACGACCAGGCAGCCCCAGCCGCCGGTGAAGTCCAAGTAGTCATTGCCGTCGACGTCGGTGACAACCGCCCCCCGACTGCGATCGATCATGAACGGGGCCAACGAGGACAGGCCCTCCGGCACGACCTTCGCCTTGCGCTCGTTCAACGCCTGCGAATGGGGCCCTGCCGTTCCCAATCGAGTCCGTGCCTGCTCCGTCGCCATGGCATCTCCTTTCCTCTTCCTGGATCCGTCATCAAGCGCGTCTTGATTGGCGTCAATTGATGCTAGCAGAGCCCAAATGAGGGCGTCAATGACGGCACGCATTGCGGGGATGCGGCCATCCTGCGAGGACGCGTTGTCGTCGACGGTGCTCCCCGTGGCTCGGCTTGTTGCCCTATGGCCGGTCTCAGGGCTAGAATCCCGCGTTCGGAGGGGTCACATGCAGGCAGTGTTGCTGGCCGGCGGCGCGTGTTCGCGGTTCTGGCCGCTCGGCGAAGGTCGTCATAAGAGCTGCCTCGCGCTCATGGGCAAGCCGATCGTGGCGTGGACGCTCCAAGCGCTCCAGCGGGCCGGCGTGCGCGAGGCGATCGTCGTCCAGCGCCCGGAGCGCGACGTGGACGCCGCGCTCGAGGCCCATTCATTCGACATGGACGTCCGGACCGTTGTGCAGTCCGAACCGCGCGGCATGGGCGATGCGCTCCTGACGGCCCGCGAGCATCTCCACGAGCCGTTCCTGCTCGCGCATGCCCACCAGGTCGACGCCGCGGGCTGGGTCGCGGCCATGCGGGAGGCCCAAAGGGAATCCCCTGCGTCCGTGGTTCTGGCGGGACGCCCGACCGATCGACCGTCCCAATACGGGATGCTCGCGTTCGACGGAGACCGCGCGACCGGCATCGTGGAAAAGCCCGCTCCAGACAATGCGCCCAGCGACATCCGCGCGCTCGGCCTCTACCGGTTGCCGCCAGACTTCCTTGAGACGCTGGCCGAAACGACCGATCACGAGTACGCGTTTGAGGCGGCCCTCGACCGCCATCTCAAAACCCACGAGGCGCGCGTGGTGACCGAATCGACCGTCGGGCCGTCGTTGAAATATCCGTGGGATCTCTTCGAGCTGAACCGGCGTCTGATGGACCGGCATCTCCAGGCCCGTCGGGCGGACTCTGCGTGGATCAGCCCGGCCGCGCACGTCGAGGGCGACGTCCACATCGGCCCGAACGCCAAGATCTTCGAATTCGCCGTCGTCAAAGGGCCCTGTTACGTCGGCGATGGCTGTGTCGTCGGGACGCATGCGCTCGTGCGCGACTACACGGACCTGGAGCCGGGGACGGTCATCGGCGCGCACGCGGAAGCCGCCCGCTGCCTCTTCCAAGCGGGGGCCAGCACGCATTCGGGCTACTTCGGCGATTCCATCTTCGACCGCGAGGCGCGCGTGGGAGCCGGGACGGTCACGGCCAACGTCACGGTCCATCGCGGCGAGGTCAAGACAACGGTCAAGGGCGAGCGCGTCCGGACGGGCCGGACGTCGCTCGGGGCCGTCGTGGGCGAGGAGACCCAGCTCGGCATCAACGTCAGCACGATGCCGGGCGTGTTGGTTGGAGCGCGCTCCTTCGTGGCGCCCGGAATCACGGTCGAGGCGAACGTGCCATCGAACGCGCGCTGCCATCTTCGCCAAGAGACGGTCACCAAGACGAAGCGCGCCCGTTGAGCCCCGAGCGCGATTTGGCGGTATTGCGCCGCTGAGCAGGCCGGACATAGAATGCGATCATCAGTCGGCCACAAGCGCTGCCAGCTCGGGAGGTGGAGACGTTGTCCGAACTGCCGCCGACGTATCAACGCTTTCTGGAGACTTATCCGGAGACCGCCCGGGCCTATCAGGCCCTGGGCCAAGCCCTAAGCGAAGAAGGCCCCTTGGATGCCAAGACCCGCGAGCTCGTCAAGCTCGGCATCTCCATCGGGTCGGGCTCGGAGGGCGCCGTCCACTCGCACACGCGGCGGGCGCGCGAGGCGGGAGCGGCGGACGCGGAGATCCGCCACACGGCCCTATTGGCGCTCACCTCGATCGGCTTCCCCAACATGATGGCGGCCCTCACGTGGGTCGAGGACATCCTGAACGCGGACAACGAATAGCGGCTTCCGATCTCAAGGAGATGAACTCGCTTGGCCATGTCGACGGACCATCGGCATCTTGAGCGAGGCCAAGGCGACCCCGTCGTGCTGATTCACGGCCTCTTCGGCGACCCGAGCAACTGGGGGCGGGTCATGGACACGTTGGCCGATCGCTTCTGGCTCCATGCCCCGCAACTGCCGATCGATTATCGGCCTGGACGGCATGTGGGCGACTTTGACGCCTTCCAGGCGCTTGCCGACAGCATCGTCGACTATCTGGATGCGCGCGGCATCGAGCGGGCCAGCGTGGGCGGCAACTCACTCGGCGGGCAAGTGGCTGTCGATTTGGGCCTCCGCTATCCCGATCGGGTCGAGCGTCTGGTGCTGACGGGCAGCGCCGGCCTGTTTGAGCGCGATCTATGGGGCAGCGGCATGCCGCGTGTGGACCGAGCGTGGATTCATCGCCAAGCGACCGAGGTCTTTTACGACGCGCGCCACGTCACCGAGGATCTGCTCGATCAGGTGGAGGCCATGCTCGCCGATCGTGCCTATCGACGGTTCATCCTCAGAGTGGCCCGGGCGACTCGCGCGTACGACGTGCGCGCCGAGCTGGGGCGCTTGGCGCAGCCGACGCTTCTCGTCTGGGGGCGGGAGGATCGGATTACGCCGCCGACCGTGGCCGAGCGCTTCGCCGACGAGTTGCCGGACGCCCGGCTGCGCTTTCTGCCTCAATGCGGCCACGTGCCGCCGCTGGAACGGCCCGAGGCGTTCGGGCAAACGCTTGCGGCGTTCCTGGGAGATCCCGTCGTGCGGGGGTCGCTGCCCGCAGCGGATTGACCCGACCCGGGCCAATCGGCGCTCGCAAGGCGTTGTTGATTCGGACGGAGTGGGAGCCCTAGTGGCGGTAGACGATGCGGCCCTTTTCCACGTCGTAGGGGGTCAGTTCCACGGTGACGCGGTCGCCGCCCAGGATCCGAATGTTGTAGCGCCGCATCTTGCCCGAGGAGTAGCAGAGCACTTCCGGCCCGTCGTCGAGCTCGACCTTATACATCATGTTGTTGTAGACCTCGACGACCTCCCCCTGTCGGCGAATGACGTCCTTGTCCTTGGCCACGTCGGGTTCACCTCCCTTTGTCGAGAAGCTGGCCTTGTCGAAGCAGCCAGGGGCGTCGTCGCCTCCGCCGCGAACGGAGGCCAATCGAGGTCGTCGATCGGCGAGCCGTCCGCCGGAAAGGTGCGCAAATTTTAGCACTCGCCTGAGAAGGGGTCAACGGCCAGTCACGAGTCAGGGGACGTCGGGAGATCCCCAGCTCCAGCCGAGCTTTCTCGCCAAGAGGTCGAAGAAGTCCAGGCGCGCGTCCAGGACGATCATCAGCGTGTCTTCGGGGGCGCGGCGAATTCGAACGGCGTCGCCGGGGTCCAGTTGGGCATGTTTCTCGCCGTCAAGCACCAGCCATCCGGCCTCATGGAGCTCGGCCCGCAGCTCGACATCGGGCGGCAGCACGAGCGGGCGCAGCGAGAACCGATGCGCGTTGAGCGGCGTCACGGTGACGCTCGCCAACGTCGGATCGACGATCGGCCCCCCGCACGCGAGGTTGTAGGCGGTTGTCCCTGAGGGCGTGCTCAACATCAGCCCGTCGCCCGGATAGCACCCGACGAACGTCTCGGAGCCCCGGAAGAGATCGATGGACGTCGTCGTGTCGACGTCCGGTCGGGAGATGACGACCTCGTTGAGCGCGGTGCTGGCTTGCCCGTTCACGGTTGCCTGCAGGCGCAGGCGCGGCTCGATGACGAACTGATCGTGCCAAACTTGATCGAGCGCTTGGGCGAGCGACGCCGTTCCCGTCTGGGTCAAAAATCCCAAGCTGCCCAGGTTGATGCCCAAGATGGGCGTCCCATGGGCGGCGACCAAGTGCGCCGTGTGCAGGAACGTGCCGTCCCCGCCCATCGACAGCGCCAGGGTCGCGTCATCGGGCGCAACGGGCAACGCCGCATCGCCGAGGTTGAGCAGCGCCAGCTCGACGTCGTGGCTCGCGCACCACTGGCGCAGCGTCTCGACGGCCTCGGGCGCGTCCGTCCGACCGCGATGGACAACGGCGATGATCTGGGTTGGCCTCATGGTCCGTCAGCTCCCGCGCGAGCGTATCCGGCGGGCGTCCCCCGGGTCAATGACGTGCGTGGGATTTGCGCCGAGCGCGCATTGGCGAGTCGGGCATCCGTCGCTTACAGGTTCTTCCAGTGACAGAGCCAGCGCTCCAGCCCTTCGACGATGAGATAGAGCGTCAGGCCGAGCAGCGCAATGGCCAGGATCCCGGCAAAGACCTTCTCGAAGCTGTAGATTTTGAAGGCGTTGTTGATATAGAAGCCGAGGCCGGCGAACTGGGACTCCCCCCCGCCGACGACCGTCTCGGCGAGGTAGACGGCGAAGATGCCCAGGCCGAGACTGATGCGCAGCCCGGAGAAGACGGCGGGCAACGCGCCCGGCAGCACGACGTGCCAATAGATCCCGCGGCGATTGACGCCTGCGGCCAGCGCGCTCATGACGTAGTCTTTGGGCAGGTTGGCGGCCGCGTCCCGGACGGAGACCAACAGCTGGAAGAAGACGACGAGCACGATGAAGACGATCTTGGATATCAATGCGGTCGGGCCGAGCAGCATGAAGATGATGGGCCAGAACACGACCTTGGGGATCGGGTAGGCGATGTAGACGAGCGGGGTCAGCCACCGGCGGGCCCAGCGCTCGTAGCCGATGACGAGTCCCAAGGGCACCGCGGTCAGAATCGAAATCCCGAGGGCCGACAACAGCCGATAGCTCGTCCCCACGAAGTGGAACCCGATGTCCTGCCAATGGTTCCGGAACACGGCGATTGACTGCACGGGTCCGGGCAGGACGCGGGCTTGGAGAGGAGGCAACACGAGCGAGACGGCCCAACTGGCCAGCTGCCACAGGACCAACAGCGCCAGGACGGCCAGCCCGTAGTCGAGGACCTGGCGTTTCATGGATTGAGCGCTCCCCGCACGGCCCGGACGGTCTCGAAAAACGCCTCGCTCTGGCGATAGGCTTCCGTGCCCATCTCGGGGTTGTCAATGACGTCGGCGATCTGTGTGGGGCGCGGCCCGAGCACGGCGATCCGCTGGCCGAGGAAGACGGCCTCCTCAATGTCGTGGGTCACGAGCAACGACGTGTAGCCGTGCGCGCGCCACAGCCCGAGCATGAGGTTCTGGGTCCGCTCCTTGGTGAGCGCGTCCAGCGCGGCCAGCGGCTCGTCCATGAGCAGGACGCCGGCGTTTTGGGCGAGCGCGCGCGCCAGGCCGACGCGCTTTTTCTCGCCGCCCGAGAGTTGGGCGGGGTAGCGGTCCTCCATGCCCTCCAGGCCCAGCTCACGCAGCGCCCACTTCACGCGGCGGAGCTGGCCCCGTTCGCCCAGATCCAGGCCGAACACGGCGTTGCGCCAGACCGTTTTCCAGGGCAGGAGCCCGGTCTCTTGCAGAATCAGCGCCACGTCGGATCGCGGCCCCTCGATCGGCCCGCCGTGGACGCGCACGTCGCCCTGGGTCGGACGGATCAGGCCGGACAAAACGTAGAGCAGGCTCGACTTGCCGCAGCCGGAAGGGCCAATGATCGCCAGGCTCTCGCCGTCGGCGACGCGCAGCGACAGGTCGTCGATGACGAGTTGCTCGTCGCCCCCGCGGCGGGACGCAAAGGCCAGCTTCAGGTCATCGACCTCGATCATCAGATATCACTGGCACGCCCCGATCCGGGATCGACGGCCGAACGCTGGTGTCGAGGGCGCGTGCGTGACGGTTACGATGCTTGGCTCAAGACGCCGTCGAACGACTCCGTGACCGCGAGATCGAACGATGGGGGCTTGCTGACATAGGCCTTGTCCACGTTCCAGTCCGCCACGCGCTGGTATTCCTCGGCCGCGAGCGTTCGCGGCGCGGGGAACGTCGGAATCAGGTAGTTGGCGAAGAACTCGTCCGAGCCCGGCGGCAGCTCGTTCTTGTTCAAGCTGGGGAAGAAGAACTGCAGCGCGGCGTCGAGCGCGATGTTGACCGCCTGGTCCCGCTCCGTGTTGGCCAGTTCGGACGTGGCGGCCTGGTAGCCGCTGTAGAACGCCTCGATCACGTCCGGATTGCCGTCGATGAGCTTGTTCTGGAAGACGAAGACGCTCGGCACCAGGTCGAGCTCGTCGAAGCTGGAAACGGTCTTCACGGGCGATCCGTTGGACTGGGTGATGATCTCCAAATACGACCCGGCCGGCTCCGGCAACGATCCGGACAGCCAGCTCCCGGACGCGATCAACGTCGCCAATTGGAGAACGTCGTTCCAATTCGCGTAGTATGCCGATTCGTTCACGGCCGTGTCGGTCGAGGCGATCAGGCGATCCGTCGCGAACTCGATGTCCGTTCGGCGGCTTAAGCCGATCGTTGATTCCCGCTGTGCCCCGTCGCCGAGCAGGCTAATCAGCTCGGAGAGGTCGTTGACGTTGGCCCAAGGCTGGACGATCATCGCGTAACGCCGTTGATCGACGGACTCGTAGGCGGTGCTCGTGATTTGGAGGGTGCCGTCGTTGGCCAGGAGCTGGACGACGGAGCTGATGTCGATCACGGCGCCGTCGACCGATCCCGTCAATAGGTTCGTGTTCCGCGCTGATACCTTGGAGAACGCGACCGGCTCCACCTGGAGGCCGTGATCGGGAAAGATGCCCTGGTCGTTGCCGAAGGCGATGGGCACGCTGTCGATCATGGGCGGTAAGCTGACCTTGAGCGTCGGCAGGGATTGCCCGCGCAGTCGCGGGCCGAACAGCGACGCAGTGGCGACCGTGCCCCCCAACGCGGTCAAGAACGAACGTCGTGTCAGAATGACAGACCACCTCCCGGCCGAGGGATTATAGCCGTTCGCGAGGCATGGAGCAATTGCGGCTCCCTAGGTTCCACAAGGCAGGGACGATGCGTCCTCGTCCATCATGGCGATGAACGCCTTGACGACGTCCGGATCGAACTGCGTGCCGGCGTTCTCGCGCAGCCGACGGACGGCTTCGTCATGGGGCAGCGCGTCCCGATACGGCCGATCGTTGGTCATGGCGTCGTAGGCGTCCACAACCGCGAAAATTCGGGCTTCGAGCGGGATCTGTTCGCCCGCCAAACCCTGCGGATAGCCCGCCCCGTCCCAGCGCTCGTGGTGGCAGTGCGGAATGGCGAGGGCGGGGTGGAGGAAGTCGATCGACTTGAGCAGCTCGTAGGCGTGGGCGGGGTGCTGCTTCATGACCTCCCATTCGTCGTCGTCCAGCTTCCCCGGTTTGTGCAGGATCGCATCGGGCACGCCCATCTTGCCGATGTCGTGCAGGAGCGCTCCGCGATAGACGTGTTGCAAGTCGTCCTCGCCCATGGCGAACCATCGGGCCAATTTGAGTGTCCACTCGGCGGTGCGCTCCGTGTGCCCTTCGGTCTCCTTGTCCTTGAGCTCCAGCGCCTTGGCCCATCCGCCAATGGTCTTGTCGTAGGCTTGGCGCAGCTGCTCGTTGGCGCTCTGGAGGTCGCCGAGCAGCTGGACGTTGTCCAGCGACACGGCGGTCGTGTTGGCGATCAACGCCAGTAGCTCTTGCTCGGCTTCGGTGAATCGATTGGGGGCGCGGCTGTGCGCCTGGATGACGCCGACGACCTCGCCCTGCGAGGCCATGGGCGCGAGCAGGGCCGAGCGGGCCTGGGAATCGTCAGGGGGGGGCTCGTGGAGGGTCGGGGCCTCGTAGGACGTCGCGCGCAAGTCGTCGACGATCATCGGCTCCCCGCGGCGGATCACATCGCTGCGGAGGCCGTGTCCCTCGGGCTGCAACGGACGGGGCGGCGCCTCGTCAACGGGCAGTGCCTCGCCGTCGCGCAGCGCGTATTCCCAGTGGATCCGCTCGGTCTCGGCCTCAAAGCGGGAGATCGAGACGTCGCTGAGGTCCGGGATCAGATCGGTGATCGCAGCCGCCGTGCGCGCATGGATCTGCTCGGGGGCCGACTGGGTGGTGAGGTCCCATTCGAGCTGATTGACGGCGGTCAGCCGATCGACGTGTTCCAACAGATCCGACTCGGCCCGCTTGCGATCGGTGATGTCCAGATGGGCGACGACGACCCCGGGCTCCGAGCCGGAAAACGGCGCGACGTGCAGCAAGTACCAGCGATCGCGGGCGTCGGGGTCGGGAGAGGGGTACTCGAGGTCGAAGCTGGACTGCTCCCCCGACAGAACGGCCCGAATGCCGGCAAGCGCGTGCGGGGCTTCCTCGGCGCCTTGGCTGGAGGCAGCCCGACAGACGTCGAGGTATTTCTGGCCGACCCCCGTGCGCGACAGGTCCGGCTCGCCGTTGTCGCGGGAGTATTGGTCCCATTGGGCGTTTGTGCTGATGATCCAGCCCTCCTCGTCCACGACCGCGATGTTGGCGTCCAGCGAGTCGAGGACGCTCTGCGTAAAGCGCTGGCTCATGACGAGTTCGCGCTCGGCCTGCTTGCGCGCCGTGACGTCGCGCAGGATGGACAGGTGCAATCCCGGTTGGATGTGGGCCACGGCGCGAAACTCAACGTCCCGCTGACGCCCGTCGGCTCGAACGATCTGGAAGTCGCCGGAGTCATGACCCTGCTGGAGGAAGGCGTTCCATGCTGCCTGGGCCTGGTCCCGATCGGCGTCCGGGGTGATGTCCCAGAGGCCCCTGCCGACCAGCTCATCGTGGGCCATGCCGAACATCTCGCAGGCTGCGTCGTTCGCCTCCACGTATCGGGCGTCGTCGTCGGCCAAGAGAATCGCGTCGAGCGAGTTGTCGAAGATCGCTTGGAGTCGCTGTTGGCTGGACTTCAGCTCTCGCTCAGCCCGAACGCGCTCGGTCACATCCCGGCAGGTGTAGAGCACCGTGCCGCCGTAGATGTCGACGCGCTTGATGTTGACCAGCAGGTCGTGGCGTCGGCCCTGTTGATCCGTGATCGGGTGTTCGACGTTGGCGATCTCGGCACGGTCGTGGAGCGGATGGTCGTCGATGAATTGCTTGCCCAAGAGCTGATCGATGCTGCCCATCTCGCGGATCTCGGCGTCGCTGTAGCCGAAGATGTGCTGCGTGCTGCCGCTGACGTAGGTGAATTGGCCGTCATCGTCGGTGATGATCACGGCATCGGAGATGTTCGCTAATGTCAGCCGATGGGTTTCGGTCATCCGCTGGTAGGCCCGATGTGCCCGATGGCGTTGGATCGAATAGACGATGGCCCGCCGCAGCATTTCCGGGGTGAGCTGATCCTTAGTGAGGTAGTCGTCCGCGCCTTGCTGGATGGCCCTGGTGCCCATCTCCTCATCGGCCAGGCCGGTCAGGACGATGCAGGGCAGCTGGGGCGCGTGCTCGCGGACGCGAGTGAGCGTGGTGAGCCCGTGGCTGTCGGGAAGATTTAGATCCAACAGAATGGCGTCGACGTTGTTTCCGGAAGCCCGGAAAGCCTCGGCCAGGGATTCGGCGACCGTGGCGCTGAAGTGGGGGCGGTCGGTCTCGCGGAGGTGCTCCTGGATCAAGCGCCGGTCGCCCGGGTTGTCCTCCACCAGGAGCAACGCGACCGGCTTGTGATGTTGCGTGCGTAGCGTCAAGTGTTCCTCCCCTCGTAGCGGTGGCGATACATGGCCGCATCGGCTTCGGCGATCAGCTCGTCGACGCTCCGCGTCTGTTCCGGTGGCCGATAAGCGGCCCCGACGCTTATCGACAATTGGTGGTTACTTTTTCATGATAACAGATTTGCTTCGTGTTGTCGAGGAGACGCGACACGAGGCGATCTGTGTCCGACTCGTCGACGTTGGTGGCGATGACCACAAACTCGTCGCCGCCCCAGCGCCCGAGGACGTCCGAGGCGCGGAACGTGGTGCTCAGCGCCTCCGCCACCCGTTCCAGCGCCGCGTCGCCCGCTGCATGCCCCGCCGTATCGTTGATGCTCTTGAGGTTGTTGACGTCGATGAAGAGCAGCAGATAGCCCTGGCCGCTCCGGCTGCACAATTGATCATGCTGATTCGCGGCCTCGCGGAACCCCCGTCGATTGAGCAGCCCGGTCAGATGATCGATATGGGCCAGCTCGAGGAGGTCGCGTTGGGCTTGATGCCGCTCGAGGGCGTGGCGCAGGGTGGTTACCAGTCGCGGCCCGTCCACGTCGCCCTTGACGAGGTAGTCCTGCGCCCCGCGTCGGACCGCCGCGAGGCCGGTCTCGTCGTCGGCGATCGCGGTCAGCACGACGATGGGGACGAGCGGCGCCTGCTCGTGGAGCGTGTCGAACGTCGCGAGTTGACGGCTGTCGGGCAGGTTGAGGTCGGTCAGGACGAGGCCGATGTTGTCGCCGTGTAGGCGTTCGAGGCCCGCTCGGAGCGAGTCGACGTGTATCAGCTGGAACGGCTGCTCCGTGGCCTCCGCGAGCAGCTCGCGGATGAGCCGCGCGTCGCCCGGATTGTCCTCAATCAGCAGCAGCTTCGTGGCCTCGCCCACACGCGATCATCCACTCGACGGCAGCTTGACGATGGTGAACCAGAACTCGTCGATGG
>JBDGQO010000049.1:0-88079 GCA_042219045.1 Bipolaricaulia bacterium
GGCTTCTGGATGGGCCACGTCCGCGCCTACTCCAAGAAGCCGCGCAAGGCGCCCATCTACTGGCTGCTGCAGTCCCGGGACAAGCACTACGCCCTCTGGCTCTACTACCACCGCCTGGACCGCGACACGCTCCACAAGGCGCTCGTCAACTACGTCGAGCCGAAGCTCCAGTTGGAGCGGAATCGCCTGAGCGACCGCAAGGCCGCTCGCGAGGCGGCCGACGCCAGCTCGGCCGAGGCGAAGCGCCTGGAGCGCGAGATCGCCGACCAAGAGGACTTTCTCAATGAGCTGGAGGACTTCGAGGAGCGGCTGCGCCGCGTCGCGGACCTCAACCCGCCGTTCGACCGCGACGACGGCGTCGTGCTCAACGTCGCGCCGCTGCACGAGCTCGTGCCCTGGAACGAGGCCGAGAAGCGCTGGACCGAGCTGATCGAGGGCAAGTACGAGTGGTCGGCCATCGGGGCGCAGTTGCGAGAGCAGGGCTGGGTGGAGGATTAAGCCAATGGGCCACGTTCGCCAGCTTCTGGAGCGCGTCTTGGCCAAACAGGTCGACGAGCACGGCCTCGTCGTCTGGTACGACCCCGACGGCTTCTATCGCGAGACGCTGGATGGCCTCCAAATTCCCGAGACGACGATCCGCTGCTACGACGGCAGCTTCTACGAACTCCGCCATGAGATCGAGCCGCTGATGAGCGGCAGCGAAGCGCCCCGGCTGATCCTCTACGTCCCGCTGGCCCCGGCCGAGACCCATCAAGCCTTGGCCGAAGTCGAGGCGGCCGGCGTCGTCGTGAAGCCGGGCCAACAGCCGCCGACCCGCAACACCCGACCGGCCATCATCGCCCGTCACGCCCTGCAGGATCACCTGGGCAAGGACAGCACGGCCAACATTGAGAAGCAGATCGAGGCCGGCAAGCTGGCCTTGGAAGATCTCGAGGCGCTCGCCGATCGGGGCCGGGACGTCACCCGCGGGGTGGTCAACGTCGTCTTCGGCACGGGCAACCCCGAGGAGATCGCGTTGATGTTCCTGGCCCAGGACGTGGCCGACGATGCCATCGAGGCGAAGGACGCGGGGGGCGAGCTCCAGGAGCTGTTGCGCGCCGAGTTCGGCATGCCGTCCGCGGACGAGCGCTCGCTGGAGGCGTTGCGCCAGGACCTGGCGCGCCACGTTCTCGTCGCCGACTTTCGATCGGGATTCGCGGGCGAACCGCCATCCAGCTTGTCAAGCCTTCCGCACCCTGAGAGCCGCGCCGCCGCCGAAGCCTGCGTCGATCTGGCCCACACTTGGAGACGCCGTTCCGACTACCGGCAGAGCTACGCCGCGCACGCCGAGCGGGTCGAAGGCGAACTGGGGCTGGCCGACCTCGCCCTGGAGCGCCCCCAGATCGAGGCGCTGGAGACGTTTCCCATGGTGGAGCAACGGCTGCAGGACGCGGTTGAAGACGAGCTGCTCCAGGCCCCGACGCGCGAGGCCACCGAGCTCGCCGAGCGTCGGCAGTCGAGCTTCTGGGCGGAGTTGCGGCCCAACCTCCAAGCCCGCTGGGGGCTCTTGGCCACGATCGGGGCGCTGCTGGTGGAAGCGGACCGGGTGGAGGCCGAGCTCAACGGCGCCAATGGAGACGTGGCCGCTCTCCTGGCGAGCTACACCGCCTCGGAGCGACCCTGGTCCCGGCTCGACACCCAGCATCGCCACATGGAAAGCCGCTACCACAGCCTGGAGATGGACGTTGAGCGGGACGATCAGACGCTGGAACGGCTGATCGCGCGAGCGCGCCAACGCTACACCGAGGTCGCGTCGGCGCTGAGCGAGCGCTTCATCTACGCCTATGAGGCGGCCGCGTTCGCCGTCCCGCGAACGCGCCATCAGACGCGCATCTTCGCCGACCTCGTCGCCCCGCACCTGGAGACGGCCAAAGTGGCCTACGTCTGGGTGGATGCGCTGCGGTATGAGATGGGGCACGAACTGGCCAAGAGCCTCGGCGAGGACCTGGAGGTGGGGCTTGAGCCGGCCGTGGCCGCCGTGCCCACCACCACGGAGGTCGGCATGGCCGCGCTGCTTCCCCGCGCCGACCGCGGCGCGCTCGCCGTGGCCAAGGGGCGTCATCTGGGATTCGAGATCGACGGGACGCGGATCGAGGGTCGGGCCGATCGCGTCGCGTTCCTGAAGGACAACGCAGGCGTTGACGTCGTCGACGTCAAGCTCGAGGACCTCCTGCCGCGCCCGAAGCAGCGGACCGCCGAGGGCATCGAGGACGCCGAGCTCATCCTGGTCACGTCCCAAGAGATTGACGCCATTGGCGAGGACGAGGGGTTCATGGCCCGCCGGACGATGGACGCGCTGCTGCACGAGCTGCAGCGGGCTTGCCGGGTGTTGACGGATCTGGGTGTGGGGCGGATCGTCTTGACCGCCGATCACGGCCACCTCTTCGGCGAGGAGCTGAGCGAGGCGATGAAGCTCGATCCCCCCGGAGGCCAGACGATCGAGCTTCGCCGACGCGTCTGGATCGGCTATGGGGGCTCGCGGAACCCGGCGCTTCTGCGGACCGACCTGGCGAATCTCTTCTCCGTGGCATCGGATCATGAATCGACGGGCGAGACCCTGGAACTGGCCACACCCTGGAACTACGCCTGTTTTAAGAAGGCCGGGGGCGCAAGCGCCTACTTTCACGGCGGCCTGTCGCCGCAGGAGCTGATCGTGCCGGTGCTCGAGATCACCCAGCCGGGCGATCGGGCCTCGGGGGCAACGGGCCGCCTCAGCTGGAGTCTCACGCCGGGCAGTGAGACGATCAGCACCCGGTTCGTCTCCGTCCAGATCGCCGCAGAGGCGGCGGAGCTCTTCGACGTCACGCCGCCGCGCGTGCGCCTGGAGATCCGCGCCGGCGGCACGCCGATCTCCCGCCCGATCAGTGCCTCCTACGGGTTCGACGACGGCACGGGCAACGTGCAGCTCCGGTTGGATGAGGCCAACCCGCGACGGATCGCGCCCAACACCGTCACGTTGATGATCACCGAGGCCTCAAGCGCGGCGAGCGTGAGCGTCCACCTTCTCGATGCGACGACGGGGGTCGAGCTGGCACGACTGGACGAGATCGAGATGGCCATCAGCCTATGAGCGGGAGGACGCCATGAGCGAACTCGATCAGAAGGCCACCAAGGTGTTTGCCGGAAAAGTGGTCCGCAAGGACCTGGTGCAAAATGTGAAGGTCGGGACCCACATCCCCGTCTTTGTGTTGGAATATCTGCTCGGCAAGTACTGCGCCACCGACGACCCGACTGCCATTGAGGCCGGCCTCAACATGGTCCATTCCACGTTGACGGAGAACTTCGTCCGCCCGGACGAGGCCAACAAGGCGCAATCGTTGGTGCGCGAGCGCGGCAAGCATACCCTCATCGACAAGGTGAAGGTCCGGTACCTCTCCGACGACGACAAGTACTGGGCCGAGTTCGTCAACTTCGGCCACAAGTACGTCCACGTCCCGGAGCACTACGTCCGCGAATACGATCGTCTGCTGATGGGCGGCATCTGGGCCCAGGTGGACCTCCGGCACCAGTACGACGACGCGGCCAGCGGCAAACGGAGCCCCTTCTGGATCGAACGGCTCCAGCCCATCCAGGTCGCCACGTTCGAGCTCGAGGAGTACTGCGAGCTGCGCCGGCAGTTCGACACGGAGGAATGGATCGATCTGCTGATCCGCAGCATCGGGCTGGAACCGACCCATTTCGACCGGCGGCTCAAGCTGCTCTTCTTCATGCGCCTGGTGCCCCTGTGCGAGCAGAACTACAACTTCGTCGAGCTGGGCCCGCGCGGAACGGGCAAGTCGTATGCCTATCAGGAATTGTCCCCCTACGCCATTCTGATGACGGGCTCGACCACGGTCGCCAACCTCTTCTACAACATCGCCCGCAGCGCCATGGGCCTGGTCGGCCTGTGGGACGCGGTGGCCTTCGACGAGGTGGCCGACCTGCAGAAGATGCCGAGCGAGGTCGTCACGACGCTCAAGACCTACTGCGAATCCGGCACCTTCGCTCGCGGTCGGGAGAGCCTCTCCGGCAACGCCTCCATCGTGATGTTCGGCAACACCAACCAGCCCGTGGAGGCGATGGTGCGATCGTCGCACCTCTTTGCGCCGATGCCCGAGATCATCCGCGAGGACATGGCGTTCCTGGATCGCCTCCACTTCTATCTGCCCGGGTGGGAGATCCCGAAGATGCAGATGGACTTCTTCACCGAACACTACGGCTTCGTCGTCGACTATCTCGCGGAGGCGATGCGCGAGTTGCGGCGCCACAACTTCGCGGAAAGCCTGGACCAGCACTTCTCGCTCGGCTCCCACTTGAACGCGCGCGACGCCAAGGCCGTCCGCAAGTCCGTCTCCGGGCTGGTCAAGCTGATCTATCCCCACGGCGAGGTCCCCAAGGCGGACATGACCGAGCTGGTCGAGCTGGCCCTCGAAGGCCGGCGGCGCGTCAAGGAACAGCTCAAGAAGCTCGGGTCGTTCGAGTACCATCAGACCTCGTTTTCGCTCATCGACAACGACACGCGTGAGGAGCAGTACGTCGGGGTCCCCGAAGAGGGCGGTCGTGACCTGATCTCCGTCGACCCGCTGGCCTCCGGCTCGGTCTATACCGCTTCCGTGGATGAACAAGGGAAAGTCGGGCTCTATCGCCTCGAGGTCGGGTGTTCAGCCGGGACCGGCAAGCTCAAGATCGCCGGCGGCATCGACACCCAGATGAAGGAATCGCTGCAGCGAGCGTTCGCCTATCTCAAGGGCCGCAAGTCCGAGATGGGCATCGGCGGCGACGTCGATACCACGGACTTCCACGTGGAAGCGATCGACCTGTTGACCAACCGCATCGCCTGTGAGGCCGGCGTCGCGCTGGTCGTGGCCATCTACTCGGCGCTGAAGAGCCAGTCGACGCTGGCCGGTCTGCTCATCCTGGGCGACCTGAGCATCCAAGGCAACATCAAGCCGCTCAACTCACTGGCCGAGCCGCTCCAAGTCGGCATGGACAATGGAGCTCGCTACGCGCTCATCCCGATCGAGAACAAGCGGAACTTCTTGGAGGTCTCCGGCGACATCGTCGAGCGCGTCAACCCCATCTTCTATGGCGATCCGTTCACAGCGGCCATGAAGGGACTGGGGATTCGGTAGAGAAGTGGCAACGCCGGTGACCACGCGGTCAAGTCGCTCAATGGAAGCCGCGTTGTCCCATGGACTTGGCTTCAGACCAGATTGACTCCCTAGGCGGATAAGCTTTCAAGTGGGGAAGTCACGACCGAGCGGAGCGCCGCCGCCGCTGCTGAAGGCTGCGCAAGAGCCAGCCGAGCGCGATGCCAACGACGAGCACGACGAACAACATGAGCGCCCGTGAGGTGGTGATTGACCAGGCGAAGAGTTCCACGGTCGTGGCCTCCGTGTTCTGCAAGGCGAAAATCACGATCAACGCAGCTAGCACAAGGGCGCTGATCAGTCGGACGTTGCGCGGGCCGGGTCGGGGACGTTGCGGTTCGGTCGCTTGGGACATGGGGGATTGCTAGCATATTGAGATCTCAAGTGCCAAACGCGGCATCCGTCGGACAGTCAAGTTCGGGCACATAAGGCTTAATGTCCACGATCGGCGTCCCGTCCAGCGCTTCGAGGCCACGCACGGTGACCCTTCGATCCTCGATGGAGACGAGTTCACAGACGGTGAGGCCGATCGGGTTCGGCCGGGCCGGCGATCGAGAGGCCAAGATGCCGCGTTCCTCGCCCCATCGGCGGTGGCGGTCGCTGGTGACGACGTCCCGTTCGGCGCGATCCGTCCAGAAGAGCACCCAGACGTGCGCATACGCCTCGAGTCCGACCAACGCCCGCTTGAATCGTCCCTCGATCTGCAACGTACACGTGTCCTCCAACCAGGCGCCCTGACGGGGCGCATCCTCATGGGTCGAGTACGGGGAGCGGACGACGCCAATCGGAACGCATTCCATGGGGGCTCTCTCGGTCACGCAGCTCTGGCCGAATGCTCGGCTTCGGCCCAGGCGATCCCGGCCTCGAAAGCGGCCAGGTTCAGGTCGACGGTTTGCGGGGGGACGAGCTCGCATAGCGCCTGGCGCCACGACGGCAGCCCCAAATCGAGCTGGGCCGAGAGCGCGCCGAGCGTCACCGTATTGGCCAGTTTCGGGTTCCCCAACCGGTCGGCGCGATCCAAGCCCGGCACCATCCACACGCGATCGGTGTGATAACGGAGAATCCCGGCCACGTTGTCCGGATAGGCGGCCGCTTTGAGCGATTCCAGCGGCGGCGCCAGCCGCTGGTCGTTGACGACGACGATGCCGCCTTGCGCCACGTACGTCAGATATCGCAGGGATTCCAGCCGTTCAAAAGCGAGCAGGACGTCGGCCTCGCCCTGGGGGATCATGGGCGAGAGCACCTCTTCAGGGCCGTAGCGCACCGTGCTGAAGACGGATCCACCCCGTTGTGACATCCCGTGGACTTCCGACGTGGCGACCTTGCGGCCGTCGATCTCGGCAGCTCGGGCAACGATCCGCCCGGCGAGCACCGAGCCTTGGCCGCCGACCCCGGCAAGCGCGATGTCCACGGTCTCGATGAGGCTCATGGGGACCTCCGTCGATTGAGGAAGCGGACGACGCTGTCGGCGACGCGGCGACCGGTGGCGATGCCTTGGGTCACCGTGCCATGGCCGAACGCCGCGTCGCCGCAGGCAAAGACGTTCTGCTCCGGCGTCGAGCCGGTGAAGTCGATCGGAATCCGATTGCCGTCCCGCAACTGACTGTCCGCCAGCCACGAGAGATCCGCCCGTTCGCCAATGGCCATGATGACGGTGTCGGCGCTGATCTCGATTGTCGCTCCGTCGATCGGCTCCGGGCGGCGGCGCTCGTCCTGATCGGGCTCGCCAAGCTTCATGGGCCGCAGTTCCAATCCGGTTGCCTGGCCGTCGACGGTCCGCAAGCGCTCGGGCGCCACCAAAAATTGGAACGCCACGCCCTCCGCGCTCGCCTCGTCCACCTCGTCGGCGATCGCGGGCATTTCGGCCTCCGTGCGTCGGTAGCAGACGGTCACCTCGGCCCCGTGACGACGCGCGGTTCGGGCGCAGTCGACCGCCGTGTTGCCGCCGCCAATGACGACCACGTGCGGGCCGAGCTCCAGCGCCTCGCCGCCGTTGGCGCGCCTCAACAGCTCGAGGCCGTCCCACCATCCGCGGACCGTGGGCTCCATCCCCTCCAGTTGGATCTCGCGCGGCTGATCCAGGCCCACGCCGAGCACGACGGCGTCGGAGTCGGCCTTGAGGTCCTCGAACGAGCGGTCCCGGCCAATGCGGATGCCACACCGGATCTCGACCCCGATCGCCGTGAGCCGAGCGATCTCGCCATCGAGAACGGCCTTGTCCAAGCGGAAGTCGGGGATGCCCTCGCGCATCATGCCCCCAGGTTCGCCGGATGACTCGAAGACCGTCACGCCGACGCCGGCCCGTCGGAGGTGCCAGGCGGCCGCGAGCCCGGCCGGTCCGGAGCCGACAATCGCGACGTGCTCGGGCCGGTCAGCCGGCGGCGCAAATTCAGCCCCCGTGTATTCCTCCAACCCGACGTCGCCCAGATGCCGCTCCACGGCCTGGACCGAGAGCCGTCGACCGTCGGCGGTCAAGGGAAACGCGCGGACGAGCTCGGGGAACCGCTCGGCGCGCTGCGACCCCTGCGGCCAGCCGAGCGCGTTCGTCTCGTGCTCGCACGGGTGCGGGCAGACGCGGCCCGAGACCGCGGGGAAGGGGTTGACGTCCAGGATCGTTGCCAGCGCGTCAGTGTCCCGCCCCTCGTTGACGAGCTCAAGCACGCGCGGAATATCGGCCCCGGCGTGGCAGTCGGAACACACTTGCTGGCAGTGCGTGCAGGCGATGCACAGCATCCCGTCGATCTGGAGCGTCCCGTTCTCGTCGATGCCGATACCGGGACAGCCGACGGTCGTGCAGGCGTGGCAGTCGGTGCATAGCTCGCGGTTGATGGTCAGCGGCTCGTCGAACTGGGTCCGCTCCATCAGGACGCAGGGCGCATCTGCGATGACGACCGACAATTGGTCGCGATCAAGGGCATCCTCAAGCGTGTCTCGGACCGCGTCCAGATCGTAGGGATCGACGCGCGCGACGTGCTCGATGCCGAGCCCCCGACAGAGCCCTTCCAGGTCGACGACGCGAGCCGGCTCGCCGTGGACGTCCTTGCCCATGCCCGGATGGCCCTGATGGCCCGTCATGGCCGTTGTGTGGTTGTCCATGACGACGACGGTGCTCATGCCGCCGTTGTAGAGCACGTCGACGAGCCCCGGGATGCCGGAGTGATAGAACGTCGAGTCGCCGATGACGGCCACGAGGTTTTCGCGCTCGGCTTCGGCCATAACCTTGGCCATGCCGTGAGCCATTCCAATGGAGGCCCCCATGTTCATGCAGGTGTCCATCGCGCCCAGCGGCGGCAGCGCGCCGAGCGTGTAGCAGCCGATGTCGCCCGTGACGGTCGCGCCCAGCTCATCCAACGCCGTGAAGACGCCGCGATGGCCGCAGCCGGGACAGAGCACGGGCGGGCGCGGCGGCAGCGGCGGGACGTCGATCTGGGGGCGTCCCTCCGTCGAATCCGCCACGGCCGCCCGCAGCGCGTCCACGGACAGTTCGCCGGTGCGCGGCACCACGTCCTTCCCCAGGCACTCGATCCCGAGTGCGCGGACCTGCTCCTCCAAAAACGGCTCCAGCTCTTCAGCCACCAGGATCGTTGAGCGTCCCTCGCAAAATTCCGTGACAACGTGGCGCGGAAGCGGATGGGTCAGCCCGAGTTTCAGGACGGCCGCGTCGGGGAACGCCTCGCGGACATAGGGGAACGCCGATCCGGCCGTGACGATGGCGAGGTCGCCGCTGCCCTCGAAGACCTTGACCCAGCGCTCGGCCTCGGCTTCCATTTGGGGGATCCGTTCGGCTTCGATCCAGTTATGACGAATCCGACCGTGAGCCGGGAGAACCACGTGTTTCTGAGGTCGTTTGCGATACGGTTTGCGTTCCACGCCGTGTCGCTCGCCCCGTTCGACGGGGCCGGTGCCGTGGGAAATCCGCGTCGTGGTGCGCAGCATGACGGGCGTGTCGCAGCGCTCCGACAGCTCGAAGGCCCGTCGGGCGTGGTCCTTAGCCTCTTGGGGCGTCGAGGGCTCCAGCAGGGCGAGCCGAGCCGCGCGAGCCAACCGCCGATTGTCCTGTTCGTTCTGCGAGGAGTGCATGCCGGGATCGTCAGCGGAGACGATCACCAGTCCGCCATTGGCGCCCATGTAGGAGGCCGAGAAGAGCGGATCGGCCGCGACGTTGACCCCGACGTGCTTCATGGCAGCCAGAGCCCGTCCGCCGGCCACGGATGCGCCGACCGCGACCTCCAACGCGACCTTCTCGTTCGTGGACCACTCGCAGTTGATGTTTTCGTAGCGTGCAAGCTCTTCCAGGATTTCCGTGCTCGGCGTGCCCGGATAGGCCGCCGCCACGTGGACACCGCCCTCCCAGACGCCGCGCGCGATGGCGGCGTTGCCCGACAGCAGCTTCTCGGCCGTCTTGGCGGTTGAGGTCATGATGCCCTCCTCAAGGGATGGAACCCTACCTCCGTGATCGATGGCGGGCCATGACGACGATCAACATGGCCTCACCTGTTAAATCTCAGCTTTGGCGTTGATATTCATCATTCGTCCGGGGCACATTGGTGGTAGAATGGCCGATGGGCAGAACCGTTGTGTTCCTGCGAAGCACGGCGGCACATCGTTCGATCTCAAGGAGGGCGGCATGAAGGACCTGCAGCGACAGACGGAGATCAGCATGCTGGAGACGGCCCGCCATTTCTTTGACAAGGCGGCGGATCACATTCACCTCGAGGACGCGCTCCGCGAGCTGTTGCGCTATCCCAAGCGGAAGCTGACCGTCAACTTCCCCGTGCGCATGGACGACGGCAACACGCAACACATCGAAGCCTATCGCATCCAGCACCATCAGGCGCTCGGTCCGACAAAGGGCGGCATCCGCTATCATCCCGACGTCACCCACGAGGAAGTTGAGGCGCTGGCGGTGCTCATGGCCTGGAAGTGCGCCGTGATGCATCTGCCCTTCGGGGGCGCCAAGGGCGGCGTCCGCTGCCATCCCAAGGACATGAGCGAGGGCGAGCTGGAGCGCATGACGCGACGCTTTGCGGCCGAGATCGCCCCGATCCTCGGCCCCGACGTGGACATCCCGGCTCCCGATGTCTACACCGGCCAACGCGAGATGGCCTGGATCGTGGATACGCTCAGCATGCACAACAACGCCCAGTTCATGCCCGGCTCGATCACGGGCAAACCGCTCATCTTGGGCGGCTCCAAGGGCCGCAGCACGGCCACCGGCCGCGGCGGCTACTTCGTGGCGCTCCAGCTGTTGAAGGAACTCGGCCTTGAGCCCTCCGACGCCACCGTGGCCGTCAACGGCTTCGGCAACGCCGGCACGGTCTTTGCCACAAACTTTGACGAGCTCGGCGCCAAGGTGGTCGCGGTCAGCGACTCCAGCGGCGGGATCTACAACGCGGACGGGCTCGACATGCCCCACGTCAAAAAGCACAAGGACCAAACCGGATCTGTTCAAGATTTTCCCGGTGCCGACGCCATTTCCAACCAGGAGCTGCTCGAGCTGGAGTGCGACGTGCTGGCACCCGCCGCGCTGGAGAACGTGCTCCACCGCGACAACGCGGACAACATCCAGGCAAAATCCGTCATTGAGCTGGCCAACGGCCCGACGACACTGGAGGCCGACGAGATCCTTTACGACAATGGCGTCGCCGTGGTTCCCGACATCCTGGCCAACGCGGGCGGCGTGACGGTCAGCTACTTCGAGTGGGTCCAAGATCGGCAGTTCTACTTCTGGAGCGCCGAGGACGTGGACACCAAGCTGAAGGAGTTCATGGATCACGCCTTCCAGCAAGTCTGGCAGACCCACCAGAAGGACGACATCAACATGCGCACGGCGGCCTACGTCGTCGCCGTCGACCGCGTGGCGGAGGCGGCGCGAGCGCGCGGCCTCTACGCCTAAGAAATCGACAGCCCATCTGAACACCGCCTTTGGATACGGAGAGCCGGCGCCCAAGCCTCCCGGGCGCCGGCTCTCCGCGTTTCGCCGATAGCTCGATCTGAGATGGACTCAACTGGATTGCCGCGTCAGTCGGGCCGTCCGGCGTCGCGGGTCAGCCGGTCCCAGCGCGCCTCGACCTCGGCCTGGATCTGTTCCAGGGCCTCCTCACCGAGATCGCGGAAACGGCCCTGGGCGCGGAAGTAAGCGCCTACCGGCAGTCCCTTGGGCTCCACGTTGATGGTCACGTGCTCGCCGTGGGTCATCTCGTAGAGCGGGAAGACCTTCGTGTCCACGGCCAACCGGGCGACGTCGATCGACGCCTCGGCGTCGATCTTCCAGCCCGGCGGGCACGGCGAAAACAGATGGATGAACTTCGTGCCGTTGATTCCCTGAGCCCTCTGGAATTTCTCGACGAGGTCGTCCGGGTAAGCCACATTGGCTGTCGCGACGTAGGGGACGCCGTGGGCAGCCAGGATGCGGACGATGTCCTTCTTGGGGCGCGTCTTGAGGCCGCCCTGAGGTGTCGTCGTCGTCCAGGCGCCCTCGGGGGTTGCTCCGCTGCGCTGGATGCCGGTGTTCATGTAGGCCTCGTTGTCGTAGCAGACGTAGAGAATGTCCTCGTTGCGCTCGGCCGCGCCCGAGAGCGCTTGCAGGCCGATGTCGAACGTGCCGCCGTCGCCGGCCCAGGCCATCACGGTCACATCATCCCGACCCTGCATGGCGAGCGAGGCACGCAGGCCCGACGCCGTGGCCGCCGCCGTCTCGAACGCCGTGTGGAACAGCGGCACGTCCACGGCGGAGGTCGGGTAAGGCCCAGCGATGATGGACCAGCAACAGGCGGGCACCACGACCATCGTCCGCTCGCCGAGCGCCTTCAGGGCCAACCGCATCGCCAGACTGGCTCCGCACCCCGGACAGGCCAAGTGCCCCGGATGCATGTGCTCGCGCTCGGGGATCTGGAAGTTCGTCGTCCGTCCGTTAGGGGTCGTTTCCGTCGGCGTCATCGGGACCTCCCGTTCGTGGCAACGGCTTCGGCCTGTTTGAGGCCGATCCAGTAGGGTTCCTCGGTCGGCTCGTCGCTCGTCTGGGCGATGTCCACGATCTGATGGATGGTGTCCGGCGTGATGTCGCGCCCGCCCAGGCCGGCCACGCAGCCGAAGATCGTCGGCGCATCCGGTTGGCTGTAGAGCGCGCTCTTCAGCTCGGCGTGGAAGATGCCGTGATGGCCGAACGACAGGTTGCGATCGATCACGGCGACCTTGGGCACGCCGAGCAGCGCTGCCCGGACGGCCTCGAAGGGAAACGGCCGGAACGCGCGGATCTTCAACAGACCGACTTTTTCGCCGTGGGCGCGGCGCTCGTCGACCACGTCGCGGGCCGTGCTCGTGATCGTCGAGGCCGTGGCCAGGACGACGTCGGCGTCGTCGGTGCGGTACGCCTCGACCTGCCCGTAGAAACGCCCGAAGCGCTCCCCGTACTCGTGGCCGACCTCGTCGATGGCGTCCTTGGCCTCGTCGAAGCCCTGCTGGATCTTATGCCGGAATTCGTAATAGGCGTCGGGCGTGACGAGCGACCCGAACGCGTGCGGGTCGTCCACGTCCATGCGGACAGTGGGCTCATATGGCGGCAGGAAATCGTCGACGTCGGCTTGCTCGGGGACCTCGACGGACTCCGAGGTGTGCGAGAGGAAGAACGCGTCCAGCACGATCATCGTGGGCAGCTTGACGCGCTCGGCGATCTTGAAGGCCTGAACGGTCGTGTCCAGCACTTCCTGGTTGGACTCGCAGTAGAGCTGTAGCCAGCCCGTGTCACGTTGGGCGAGGCTGTCGGTCTGCTCGCTCCAGATCGACCAGGCCGGCGCCATGGCACGGTTGACCTCGGCCATGACGATCGGGAGCCGCGCGCCCGTGGCCCAGTGGAGCACCTCGTGCATGAGCGCCAAGCCCTGCGACGAGGTCGCGGTGAACGCCCGCGAGCCGCCGGCGGACGCGCCGATGCAGCTCGCCATCGCGGAGTGCTCCGACTCGACCTTGACGAACTTGGCCTCGAGGTCGCCGTGAGCACAGAGCTCGGCGAGTTCCTCGACGACGCCCGTCTGCGGCGTAATGGGGTACGCCGCGATGACGTCGACATGCGCCAGTTGCGCGCCGACCGAGACGGCGTGGTTGCCCATCATCACGCGCTTCATGCTTGTGACACCGCCTTCTCCTCCAATTGGAGCTCGATCGCCCCGCGCGGGCATTCGTGGGCGCAGATCCCGCAGCCCTTACAGTAGCCCGTGTCGATGCGATACGGGCGCTCGGGGTCGCCCGTGCGCAGCACGGCCAAGTCGGGACAGAAGACGAAGCAGTTGTCGCACTCGGTGCAGGTGCCGCAGTTGAAGCAGCGATTGGCCTCACGTTGGGCGAACGAGTCGATGAAGCCGAGCTCGACCTCCTCGAAGTCGCCGGCGAGGTCGTGATAGCCGTTGCGCTTCGTTGTGGGCGTTCGCTGCTTGTGCGGGAAGTAGTGCGGATTGACGTCGTCGTACTCCACGACGCGCTCCGGATCGACGCCCGCGGAATCTCCCTGGACGTAGCGACGCATCGAGAGGCCGTCCGCGCGTCCGAGGCGAACCTCTTCCCGGATGGCGCTCGGGTCGGCGTCGTCGAACGTCCGGTCGATTGCCATGGCGGCCCGCTTGCCGCTGGCCAGCGCGTCGACGACGGTGTGGGGTTGCTCCACCACGTCGCCGCCGGCCCAGACGTTCGGATCGCGCGTCCGACCGATGTCGTCGACCGTGATCACGTTCCGAGTTGTCTGGAGGGTCTCAGGCATGAACGAAAAATCGGGCCCCTCGCCGATGGCGGTGATGACGCTATCGACCTCGCGGGTGATCGCCTCGCCCTCGATGGGGATGGGGCGTCGGCGCCCGCTGTCGTCGGGCTCGCCGAGCCGCATGCGGACCAGTTCGATCGACGCGACCCGATCGTCGCCGTGGATGGCCACGGGGCTCAGCAGCGTGTGGATCTCGACGTCCTCCTCAAGGGCTTCGTCGATCTCGTCGGCAATCGCCGGCATCTCGTCCCGCGAGCGTCGATAGAAGACGTCGACCTCGGCGCCCAGGCGTCGCGCGGACCGAGCGACGTCCATGGCGGTGTTGCCGCCGCCGATAACAGCCACACGATCGCCGACGTCGATCGTGCCGCCCGTGTTGAGCGTCCGCAGGAATTCAAGGCCATCGTGGACGCCCTGGAGATCTTCACCGGACACGTCGAGCTGGCGGCTTCGCCCCAGCCCCGTGGCGATAAACGTCGCGTCGAAGTCGGCCAGTTCCTCCCACGGGCGATCCTCGCCCAATCGAGTGCCCGTCACGAGTCGAACGCCGAGGTCCAGCACGCGCTCGATCTCGCCCTCGAGAATGTCCTTGGGCAGGCGATAGTTGGGGATGCCGTAGCGCAGCACGCCGCCGGGCTCCTCGTCCGCCTCGTAGATCGTCACGCCATGACCGAGCCGCGCCAGATGATAGGCACAGGCCAGGCCAGCGGGACCGGCGCCGATCACGGCAACCGAGGTCGACTGATGTTCGCACAGCTTGGGGACGCGCTTGGCCTCGCGCAGCGCATGGTCGCCGAGGAAGCGCTCCACGGAGTGGATCCCGAGCGCGTCGTCGAACTTGGCCCGGTTGCATACGTCCTCGCAGGGGTGATGACAGACGCGGCCCGTGATCGCTGGAAAGGGGTTGTCCCAGACAAGCGCCTGCCAGGCGCCGTCCAGGTCGCCGTCGGCCAAGAGGCGCATGGCCGACTGGACGTCGTTGGCGTTGGGACACCCTTCGCGACAGGCCGCCGTGGCGTCGCGATAGATCGGTCGCAAGAAGCGCCACGATCCGGTCTTGTTCCCTCGGGTGTTGCCCGAGGTCATGGGCATCAACGGCATGCCGTTCTGTTGGGTTGCATCGCTCATGATGGACTCCCTGTCTCGATCATCTGGCCCACCAGTTGGGGCCCTCGAACGGCCTCGTAGGCCTCGCGCGCGGCCGCCTGGTTGGCCTCCGTCCCCGACGGCACCGCCTCGGCAATGGCCGTCAGGATCGCGTCGAGCCCGACGGCGCCGCTGGCCTTGGCGTACGCCCCCAGGATCGCCGTGTTGACGATCGGCTGTTGGGGCGTGCCCAGGCCGTGCTCGACGGCAATATGACTGGCATCGACGGTGGCGATCCGGAAGCGCCCCAGATGGCCAAACTCGTCTGGAGGCCGCTCGCTGTTGACCACGATCAGCCCCTCGCGCTTCAGGCCCGTCGCCACGTTGACGGTCTCGATCAGCGTGGCGTCCAGGACGATCAGATGATCGGGCTGATAGATCTGCGAGCGGACGCGGATCGGCTTGTCGTCGATGCGAGTAAACGCCATCACGGGCGCGCCGCGCCGCTCCACGCCGAAGGCGGGGAACGACTGGACGGATCGACCCTCGTGGAACGCGGCCGAGGCGAGGGCTTTGGAGGCGATGACCGCGCCCTGCCCGCCGCGTCCGTGACATCGGATTTCGATCATGCGAACCTCCTCACTCGCGTCGGTCTCCGCTCGGGGAGACCGCGCGTTGCCCGCTACACTTCCAGGTATCGGTCCTGACACTTCTCGACGATGCGCGCCCAGTCCTCGTCCACCTGCTTCTGGAACGCCTTGACGTGATGGCGATTCCCCTCGTCAAAGAGGTGCTTGAAGCGCTTCTGCGGTTTGAGCCAGGCTTCAATGGGTTCCGGATCCTCCGGGGCGTAGTTGAGCCAGAACTCCCCGTTGATCACCTCGTAGAGCGGCCAGAAGCGGGTCTCCACGGCCAGCCGGGCGATCTCCGGGGTCTGGCTCGGGTCGAAGCCCCAACCGCGCTGGCAGGGCGCCAGGACGTTCAGAAAACTCGGGCCGTCGACGCTCATGGCCTGTTCGACTTTTCGGACGAGATCCTGCCAGTGCGAGAGCGAGGCCTGGGCCACGTACGGGACGTGGTGCGCGATTGCGATGTCGGTCAGGTCCTTGCGTCGCTGGAGCTTGCCCAGGCTCTCGTCGCCGACGGGACTGGTCGTCGTGTTGGCGAACGGGGGCGTGGCGCCGCTGCGCTGGTTCCCCGTGTTCATGTAGGCCTCGTTGTCGTAGCAGACGTAGGTGAAGCGATGCCCGCGCTCCAGCGCGCCCGACAGCGATTGGAGCCCAATGTCATAGGTCCCGCCGTCGCCGCCGAAGGCGACGAAGCGCATCTGTTCGGGGACGTCGTGGCCCTTGCGCTTGAGCACCCGATAGGCCGTCTCGAGCCCACTCGCAGCGGCTCCGGCGTTCTCGAACGCCACGTGCAGCCAGGGCACGTTCCAGGCGCTCGTCGGGTAGCGCGTCGTGGCGACCTCCAAACACCCCGTGGCGTTGACGACGGCCACGGGCTCGTCGATGGCGTTCAGGACGGTCCGGACGACGGGCGGAATGCCACAGCCGGCGCAGAGCGAGTGCCCGCCCTGGAATCGCTGCTCCTGCTCCTCGTTCTTATTGAGAATCTTGAGCGTCTTCATCGCTGTCTCACTCCCAGGTAATGCATGGTGCGCGGAAGGTCGGGATCCTGGATTGAGCGCAGGGCCGACGCCAGCTGCTCGGGTGTCACGTCGCGGCCGCCGAGGCCGTAGGCGAAGTTGTGCAGCGCTGGCATCTCGCCGCCCTCGGCCGCCAGCGCGGCCGCGATCTCGGCGTAAAGCGGGCCGGAGCTGCCGAAGGACAGCGCGCGATCGAGGACCGCCACGGCCTTGATCCCGCTTAGCGCCTCCACGATCGCCTTCTGGGGGAATGGCCGGAAGAGCCAGGGTTTTAACAGCCCGACCTTCTGACCGCGTTCCCTCAGGCGATCGACGACCGACTTGGCGGTACCGGCCGTGGAGCCGAGCGCCACGAGGACGTAGTCGGCGTCCTCCAACCCATAGCCCTCGTAGTAGCCGCGATACGACCGCCCGGTGGCGTCCTCGTATGATTCCTGAACGTCGAGGAAGACGTCGAGGCCCTGACGGAGGGCGATGTCCTGCTGGAGCTTGTGCTCGTAGTAGTAGTCCGGCATGTCGAACGGCCCCTGCGACGACGGGTTCTCCACATCCACCAGCGGATATTGCGGCCAATACTGGCCGACAAAGGCTTTCGCCGTCTCGTCGTCCAGGAGACTGGCTGCTTCGGCCGAGTGCGTCAGCGTGAACCCATCCAGGTTGACGAAGACGGGGAGCAGAACGTGTCCGTTCTCCGCCAAGCGCGTCGCCATGAGGGTGTAGTCGTAGGCTTCCTGGACGTTTTCCGCGAACACCTGGAGCACGCCTGAGTCCCGGGCGAGCATGGCGTCGGAGTGATCGGCATGGATGTTGATCGGCCCCGACAGCGCTCGGTTGCCGATGGGCATGACGATGGGGCAGCGCATCGACGCGGCGATGTAGACGACCTCGATCATCAGCGCGAGGCCTTGTGACGCGGTTGCCGTCATCACACGAGCCCCGGCCGTCGATGCGCCGACTGCCGCGCTCATGGCGGAGTGTTCGGACTCCACATTGATGATCTCGGTCTCGCTCAGGCCGTCGGCCACCATCTGGCTGAACGTCTCGATGATGGGCGTCTGCGGCGTGATGGGGTAGACGGGGACGACGTCGGGCTCGATCTGGCGCATCGCGTGGGCGACGCCCTGAGCACCCGTCAACAGTTCGGCTCGGTTGAGATCGATCGCGACGCTCATGAGGTCGCACTCCCTTCCGGAATCATGGAGATCGCGCCGGACGGACAGACCGCCTCGCAGATCCCGCAGCCCTTGCAGAATCGAAGGTCAAAGCCGGTCATCAGCCGGCCTTCGGTGATGATGGCGGGCTCGGGGCAGTGGACCCAGCAGAGCAGACAGTTGACGCAGGTGGCTTCGTCAAAGACCGGCTTCTCGTTGCGCCAGCCGCCCGTCTCGCGGCGCTCGCGGTTGGCTTCCGTGACGACCGCCCCGGGCAACAGATCCTGATACGGCGGCAGGCCGTCGGCCTCCGCCCCGTTCTCTGAGGCGTCAACAGCCACGGCGGCACTCTCGTCGGCTGGGAGCGACTCGATCCGATCGGCCCCTTGACGGAGCGCGTCGAGGTTCTTGTTGATGACCTCGTCGCCGAGCTTCGCCCCCAGAAACTGTCGAAGAGCCCCTTCCACGGCCTCGTCGGTCAGGATCTCGATCTGCCCCGCCACGGCGCCGAGGGTCGGGACGTTGGCGAAGCCACAGCCGGTCGCTTCGGCAATGGTTTCCGCGTCGAGGGTGATGATCTCGCCCGGATATCCCGTCAACTCGCGGATCTCGCTCGGGCGCTTCGTCGTGTTCAAGATCATTTTCCCCTGGGGCTTGAGCCCACCCGTGACGTCCTCGGCGTCGAGCAGCGTCTCGTCGATGACGACGGCGATGTCGGGCTCGTAGACGCCGGAGTGCACCACGATCTGCTCGTCGTTGAGACGGTTGAACGCTTTGACGGGGGCGCCGCCGCGCTCCGGGCCGTACTCGGGGAACGCCTGGGCAAATTTGCCGCAGTGCAGCGCCCCCATCGCCAGGATCTTGGAGACCGTGATCGCGCCCTGGCCGCCGCGTCCGTGCCAGCGAATCTCAAGCATCGGTATCCACTCCTTCGGCGCCGGTCGGCTCAATCTGCGCGTCGATCGCGCGAGCGGCCGTCTTGCCATGGGCGATGGCTTCCACGACCGTCGCGCCGCCGTTGGTGCAGTCGCCGCCGGCGAAGACCCGCGGGTTGCTCGTGCGGAAGTTCTCATCCACCGCAACCAGATCGTTGGTCAGTTCGAGTCCCTTGATTTGGGTGAAAAAGTCGGTCCGCTTCCGTTGGCCAAGCGCCAGCACGACGGTATCGGCGGGGACCTCAAAGTCGGTCCCCTCGACCTTGACCGGCTTCGGCCGTCCGCCTTCGGGACTGGACTCCAGCCGCGTGTAGACGCACTCGATGCCCTCAACGCGCAGGTCGCCGACGATGCGTTCGGGGGCGACGAGCCACTGGAAGTGGACGCCCTCCCGGCGCGCGGCCTCGACCTCATGGCCGAACGCCGGCATCTCGTTGACCGTGCGCCGATACAGCACCGTCACGTTGCGCGCGCCCATGCGAACCGCTTCGCGCGCGACGTCGACGGCGGTGTTGCCGCCGCCGAGCACCACGACGTCATCGCCGACCTCGGGCGGGGTGCCCAGCTTCAGTTCCTCGATGAACTCGAGCGAGCGCCACACGCCGTCCATGTGGGAGCCCTCCATGGGCGGTTCCACGTCACCACCCAGGCCTGCGCCGAGGAAGAGCGCGTCGTGGGCGTGCTCCAGCTCCGTCAGCGGCACCTCGTCACCCACGCCAACGCCCCAGCGAATCGTCACCCCCAGGCGCTCGATCAGTTCGGTCTCTTGGGGCAACGGTTCGATCTGTTGCTTGTAGGGGGCAATTGCTGTCGGGACGAGGCCGCCGGGCATCTCGTGCCGTTCATAGATCGTTGGATCGTGGCCCAGTTGGGCCAGTTCGGCCGCACACGCGAGGCCTGCGGGGCCCGCACCCACGACGCCGACACTGAGGGGCGTCGAGGCTTGGGGCGTCAGCGGATGCGCGTACGCCTCGGACGCGAGCGCTTGGTCGGTTGCGTAACGCTGGAGCCGGCCGATCTCCACGGCCCGTCGGCCCTCATCCAACAGCACACAGGCGCCCTCGCAGAGCTCGTCGACGGGGCAGACGCGGGCGCATGTTCCACCTAGAACGTTGCTGGCGAAGATCGTCTCCGCCGCGGCCGTCGGGTGGCCGAGGCGAATCTCGCGGATGAACTTGGGCACGTCGATGCGGGTGGGACAGGCCTCGGCGCAGGGCGCCGGGCGTCCGTCGCGACCGCACTCCAGACAGCGACTCGCCTCCAGCACGGCCCGGTCGTCGTCCAGGGGCGGGTGAATCTCCTCAAAGACCGCCGTCAGTGTATCCGATCCCATGCTTGACCCTTCCTTCCATTCCTTAATTCCAGGTCTCATTATCGTTTTGTCGGTCGTCCGTCACCATGATCCGGGTCAGGATCGTGTCACGGTTTGCCGCCATGATCGGGTGAGCCCGGGGCGCGGTAGGCCGCTGGCGCGCACTCCGTCGGTTGTCGCAGTAGGCAGCGCCTGCGGAGCGGTCGGTGAAATCGTTCGGACGAAACGATTGGGTCCTTGCCTGATAAGCCCGAAATTTCCCCTTATAAAAGGGCAAACTGCGCTACGTCATGGCGGTATTCGCCACGCCGGCCCATACTGGAAACGCCAACCGCATGAGAGGAGGGCGCGATGGAGATGACTTGGACTGATCGCTACGCGCAGCGAATGCATCACATGAGCGGCTCCGCCATTCGCGAACTGCTCAAACTGACGGCACAACCGGATGTGATCTCCTTCGCCGGCGGCTTGCCCGCGCCGGAGGTCTTCCCGGTGGAGGCGTTCAACGAGGCGTCGCAGCGGGTTCTGCACGAGCACGGGTCCACGGCCCTGCAGTACAGCACCACGGAAGGCTTTCCCCCGTTGCGCGAGCTGATCGCGGAGATGATGACCGAAGATGGCTTCGAGGTCGATCCCGACCAAATCCTGATCACGCATGGGTCCCAGCAAGCGCTCGACCTGTTCGGCAAGATCTTCATCAATCCGGGTGACCACGTGGCGGTGGAACGGCCCACGTTCTTGGGCGCGCTCCAGGCCTGGAAGGCCTATCAAGCCGAGTACTTGACGGTCCCCGTCGACGACGAGGGCATGAAGGTCGACGAACTCGACGAGGTCCTACGGCACGGCCCGAAGTTCCTCTACACCATGCCGACGTTCCACAACCCGGCCGGCGTGACGCTCTCGCCCAAGCGGCGCGAGATACTTTTGGAGTTGGCCGACCAGTACGGCGTGCCGGTGGTGGAGGATGATCCCTACGGCAAGCTCCGCTATTCCGGCGAGCCCCAGAGCCCGCTTGTGGCCCTGGACGGGCGCCGCTACGCGACATCCGACGAGGGCAACGTGCTCTATCTCGGCACGTTCTCCAAGACGCTCTCGCCCGGTCTCAGGTTGGGCTGGGCGCTGGCGCCCAAGGACGTCATCCGCCGCATGGTCCAAGCCAAGCAGGGCGCCGATCTGCACACGAGCACGTTCTCCCAGATGGTGGCGTACGAGGTCGCCCGTGACGGCTTCATCGACGAGCACGCCGAGCGGATCCGCTCGGTCTATCGCGAGCGCCGCGACGCGATGCTGAGCGCCATCGCGGAGAGCTTTCCGGAGGGCGTGGAATGGACGCACCCCGAGGGTGGCCTGTTCCTGTGGGTTACGCTTCCCGAGCAGATTGATGCGGCGGAGCTGCTCGAGACAGCGGTGGAGATGGAAAAGGTCGCGTTCGTGCCCGGTCACACGCTCGATCCCACGGAACGGACTCGCAACACGATGCGGCTCAACTTCTCCTACGCCAACGTCGAGTTGATCGAGGACGGCATGGAGCGCCTCGGTCGGGTGCTGAATCGCGAGTTGGCCGACAAGGCGCCGAGCGCGGCCCAAGCATCCGATTGAGCAACGGCTCCGTGCGCTCAACTTGATGGAGAGGAGGTGCGACCCATGAAGGCACAGACGCGAACCGAACGCGCCCGAGAGTGCTGTCCGTATCTGGGCGCCTATGCCGAGAGCCGTGGCATCGTCTTGGGACGCTTCTGTCGCCATCCGCAGAACCTGGATGCGAAGGGCCGACTGCGGCTCGACAGCCTGAATTGCGGCGAGTGGGAGGCTTGTCCCCGAACCCGCGACCAGCTGCAGCGGGCTTACCGCTAGCGGATCCGCACTGGGCGCAAGTTGAGGGCCTCGAAGGCCTCCACGAGCGCGCCGGCGTCCCAGCCTTGGAGCCGGAACAGATGGCTCCGGCAGCGGCAGTCGCTTGCGCCGAAGCCGTCGACGGCTCGAACCGCACGGCGTGACAGCTCGTCCGCTAGCGCGCACTCGGCGTCGGGATCCGACGTCTCAGCCGTGAGGGCATCCACCCGTCGGCTGAGGCCGAGCAGATAGTCGACGTGCCAGCGGCGCGAGGCGCGCGCCCCGGACGCAACGTCTTGATGACGAGCGACTCGACTTGCCAGGCCGCCCGTGCCTTGCGCGGACCCGACGTAGACGTAGACGCCGTTGAACGCTTGCAGGCCGAGCCTCCCTACCGTTGTCTCTCCGTAGGCTTCCACCAATAAACCGTAAATGCCTTTCATCGCCATCGATGGCTCCATGCTTAAAGTCGGACTCTGGATGCGCCACACATCGGCCCAAGTTCGCAGCCTAGGCGTCATCAGCCACCCCGCAGCTCGGTGCACCTGTGACATGCCCCAGCATTGGGACAACATCGCGCCATCATGGTAAGTTGTGATGGAAAAGGCGTGCGACAAGGGGTTGGGTGCCATGCAACGGCTGCATCTCTTCGGCCAGCCCGAGTTGTTCGATGCGACGGGCCGGCCCGTATCCGTGCGGACGTCCACGTCGCTGCACTTGTTGGCGTATCTGTGGCGGTATCGCGGCGAGGCGCACGCCCGGATGCGCGTGGCCGCCCAACTTTGGCCGGAGACCGAAGAATCCCGGGCTCGGCAGAACCTCCGCCAGGCGCTCCATCACCTCCGGCAACTCCTGGATCTCCCGGATGACGGCGGTGCCTACCTCGATGTCGATCGACAGACCATCCGCATGCGGGCCGACACGCCGCTCTGGGCCGACGTGGATGCCTTTGAAGGGCACCTCCACCAAGCCGAGGACGGCGACGACGCCGATCGCGTGCAGCATCTCGAGGCGGCGGTCGCGTTCTATCGCGGCGATTTTCTAGAGAGCAGCGACGAGGACTGGGCCATCGAGGAACGTGAATTCCTGAAGATGCGCTACGTCGAGGCTCTGGACGGGTTGATCGATCTGTGCATTCGACAGGGGCGCAGAGAGGACGCCATCACCTATGCTGAGCGCATCCTCGCCCAGCATCCGTTGCGCGAGGACGTCCATCGTCGCCTCATGGCCCTGTATTACGAGCGCGGCGATCGCAGCTCGGCGTTGGCCCAATACCGGCGCCTCCATCAACAGCTCGACGTGGACCTCGACATTTCGCCCGACCGGGAGACCGAGCGGCTCTATCGGGTGATCGAAGCCAACGCCCCGCTCGGCGGCGTTGGCCCCAAGGACACGCCGAAAACGCCGTCCAACCTGCCCCATCTGTTGACCCGCTTCCACGGACGGGACGAGGACGTGGAGACCATTGCCAACTGGCTGGAGGCTCAACGGCTCGTCACGCTCACGGGCGTCGGCGGCTGCGGCAAGACGCGTTCGGCCGTTGAGGCTGGCCATAGGCTGAGGGAGCGCTTCGCCGATGGCGTCTGGTTCGTCGACCTGGCGCCGTTGACGGACCCGCATTGGATTCCGCAGGCGATCGCCTCCACGCTCAACCTCGCCCAGACGAAGATCCAGGCCCTCACGGACGAGCTCATCGAGCACCTCCGCGAGACGCGGACCCTGTTGATTCTGGACAACTGCGAGCACCTCATCGACGCCAGCGCGCGCCTGGCACAGCGTCTGTTGGAGGCGTGCCCCCATCTGGCGATCGTTGCCACCAGCCGCGAGGCCTTCCATCTGTCGGGCGAGCGGGTGTGGAACGTCCGGCCGTTGGCGGTTCCGGAGCTTCCCATATCGCGCGACGAGTTGACCGAATTTGCCATCGTCCAGCTCTTTCTCGAGCGGGCGCGGGGTCTTTGCCCCGACTTTCGGCTGACCGACGCGAACGCCGCGGCCGTGGCGAGGATCTGTCGAGCGTCGGAGGGCATCCCTTTGGCGGTCGAGCTGGCGGTCACGTGGCTTCGTGTCCTCTCAGTGGGCGAGATCGCGGAGAGGTTGGGGGCCGATCCGGACCTGTTGACCGCGCAGACGCGCGACGTGCCGCCCCGGCATCGCAGCATGCGCGCCGTCTTCGAGCACTCCTGGAACCTGCTGTCCGAGCGGAGCCAGGCGTTGTTTCGCCGGCTTTCCGTGTTCCGTGGCGGCTTCACGCGCAAGGCCGCGGAGGAGGTGGCCGGGGCGTCGCTGATGCAACTCGCCGCGCTGCTGGACCAGTCGCTGTTGGAGCGGCGCGCGGACGGCCGGTACGTGTGCCACGAGCTCTTGCGCCAGTTCGGCGAGGCCAAGTTGGCGGCATGCGAGGAGACCGACGAGGTGCGCCGTCGGCATCTGGCGTTCTTCCTCGCGTTGGCCGAGCGCGCCGAAACGGAGCTGGCCGGAGCGAACCAGGGCGAATGGCTGCGCTGTCTTACGGATGAACTGGACAATCTGCGCGCGGCGTTGGCGTGGGCCCTCGAGACCGACCGAGCCGAGGAGGCGCTGCGCCTGGTGACCGCGCTGGGGCGATTTTGGGGGCTGCGCGCCTACCTGAGCGAAGGGCGCCAGTGGCTGGATCGGGCGCTGCAGCAACTACAGCAAGCCGAGCCGGCCACGCAGGCGAAAGCGCTCCACCAAGCGGGCGAACTGGCCTGGCGCCAGGGCGACTACGCGACGGCCGAGACCTATCAGCAACGGAGCCTGGCCCGCTACCGCGAACTGGGCGACGACGTCGGGGCATCGCAGTCGCTGGTCGGGCTCGGTCGCACGGCGCAGGAGCTGGGACACCTCGATCGGGCCCGTGAGCTGTTCGAGGAGGGCCTCAGCATCGAGCGCGAACGCGGCGACCAATGGGGCATGGCTCGGGCGCTCGGCAACCTGGGCGAGGTGACCCTGGAACAAGGCGACCCGGAGGCAGCCCGTGATTCCCTTGGGCAGAGCCTGGAGATGTTGCGTGAGGCGGGCGATCGGTCGGGCGAGTGCAACGTCCTGAACAAGCTCGGCTACGTGGCGAGCGTCCAGGGGGATGTCGACGGGGCCCGTTCCTATCTCAACGAAAGCCTCGCCATTGCGCGCCAGGTGGACGACCAGCGGGGCATTGCGATGGCGCTCGGCAACCTGGGCAACCTGGCCTTGGAGCAAGCGGAATGGGACCGAGCCCGGGCGTCGCTCAGCGAGATTGCGGAAATCTTCCGCGAGATGAACGATCGTCGCAACCTTTACGTGGCGCTCAACAAGCTCGGCCAAGTCGAGCTGGCGCGCGACGACGTGGCCGAGGCGAGGAGGCATTTCGACGAAGCCCTGGCGATCTGTCGTCGAATCGACGATCAGCTCGGCATTGCCGAGGTCCTCTGCGGCCTGGCGGAGACGGTTCGCCGAGACGGGCATGATCGGAACGCAGCCCGGCTCCAGGGGGCGATCATGGCGCTGCTCGAGCAGGTCGGGGCCTCGCTGCAAGCGCACGAACGACGGCTCTTCGAGGGCACCCAGTCGTCGCTGATGTCGGAACTCGGCGGAGCTGCTTATCAGGACGAGGCGGGCCAGGGACGGGCAGAGGGCTTTGCCTCGCTCGTGGACGCTGGAGCTTGAGCGTTGTTGCCGCTGCACGCGCCCCCTGGCTACACTTGACCCATCTCCACATGAAACCGCCCGAGGAGGCCTGACATGCCTGACCGCTTGATCGTACTCAACAAGGACGAGGACACCGTCTCATTTGTCGACGTCGACAGCGGGGCGACGATCCAGAAGATCGACGTCGGCCATCATCCCCACGAAGTGGAAACCGTCCCTGAAGAGAACCTCTGCTACGTCTCCAACGCGCTGGAGGGCGACGTCTCGGTCATCGATACGGAGGCGATGGAGGAGACCGAGCGAATCGAGCATCCCGAGTTCGTCTTCCCGCACGACATCAAGGTCTCGCCCGATCGGTCCAAGCTCTATCTGGCGTCGACGCACGCCCACAAGGTCTTCATCTTCGAGCGCCCGTCGCACGATGTTGTCAAGGTGCTCAAGACGGGCCAACGCCTCTCGCACATGTTGGACCCCATGCCGGATTGGAGTCGCGTCTACGTGCCGAATATCGGCTCGAACACGCTGTCGGTGTTGAATCCGTCGACTGACGAAATCGAGATGCACGTCTCCGTCGGCAAGGGACCGGAAGGCGTCTCCGTCCATCCCGGTGGCGAGTTTTTATACGTCGCCAACCAAGACGAGAACAACCTTTACGTGCTCAGCACCGAGCACCACGGCGTCCTCGCCAAGCATCCCATCGGGACGACCCCCGTGCGGATGGTCTTCTCGCCCGACGGGACGTACGCGTTCGTGCCCAACCGCGAGTCGCACGACGTCTCCGTCATCGACACGTCTCGTCATTGGGAGATCAAGCGGCTGCCTGTGGGGCGTTGGCCGGGCGGCGTCGTGTTCAGCCCGACTGGCGAACGGGCCTACGTCGCCAACAACAAGACGAACGACGTCTCCGTCATCGACGTGGGCACGCTGAAGGAGATCGAGCGGTTCGACGTCGGCATCCATCCCGATGGAATCGGCTATCTGTTCCATTGATGCCTATCCCCTGAGCAGCACCTGGAACGCGATCATCGCCAACGTCGCGATCGTCACCGTCACGGCGACGGTGTTGCGAGAGGCGTCTCCAATCGCTTCCGGGATCAGTTCGGAGAAGACCATCCAGAGCATCGCGCCGGCCGCGAAGCCCAGCCCCACGGGCAGCACGGGCCGGAACGTCTCGACCAACAGGAAGGCGGGAACGGCCATGAGCGGCTGCGGCAGGCTGGAGAAGACGCTCCATCCGGCGGCCTTCCAGGTGGCGACGCCGCGCGGGATCAACACCAGGCTGATCGCCAATCCTTCGGGGATATTGTGCACGGCAATCGCGATGGTGACGAACAGCCCCAGCGCCTCGCCGCCCCCGAACGAGACCCCGACGCCGACGCCCTCGGTAAACGAGTGCACGGTCATGACGCCGACGATGAGCAGCGCCTTGCGCGCATCTACGCCCCGCAGCGCCCCCAAGGTCAACTCCTCGTCAGCGTCGAGGCGGCTTTTGGTCCAGACGATAAAGCCCAAGCCGATGAGCGCGCCGAGCATCACGCGGCTGAGCCCGACGTCGAGGCCCTCCTGGAGCAGGCCGAAGCTGGCGCCGAGCATGAGGCCGGAGGCAAGGGCATTGGCGATGCCGAGTAAGCGGCGGGTGAGCCCGCGCGTGAGGGCAAAGGGGAGCGCACCCAGGCCCGTCGCGATCGCCGTCAGCGACGCGAACCAGAGCACGTCCCACGCCGATACCTGGGCCATGGGGCGAGTGTAGCGACGAGCGTCCGAGGCAACGATGACAGCCGTCGTGAGCCTGAGTCCGACGGGGGCTCATCCCATGTTTGATCGCCGCCGTTGTGCGATTGCTTCGGCCTCTGGCACAATGATTTTATCCTATGAGCCATTCCAGCATGCACGCCGTTGTCAAAGCGGAGTCGAGCGCCGGCCTCACGATGCGCGAGGTTCCCGTTCCGGAGATCGGCCCCCAGGACGTGCTCGTCAGCGTCAAGGCGTGCTCGATCTGCGGAACCGATCTCCACATCCACCGCTGGGATCCGTGGGCCCAGGATCGCCTGGATCCCCCGTTGGTCGTCGGCCACGAGGCCTGCGGCGAGATTGCGGACGTCGGCCGCGACGTGACGTCCGTCAAGGAAGGCGATCTCGTCTCGCTGGAGAGCCACGTCGTCTGCGGCACTTGTGACATGTGCCTGACGGGCCGTGGGCACCTCTGTCGGAACACGAGCATCCTGGGCGTCGATCGCGATGGCGTGTTCGCCGACTACGTGGCCGTGCCCGCGCTCAACGCCTGGCCCGATCCGCCGGGGATGCCCTTCGAAATCGCCTCGCTTCAGGAAAACTTCGGCAACGCCGTCCACACGGCGTTCACGGTCGATCTGCGAGCCCGAAAGGTTCTCGTGACGGGCTGCGGCCCCGTGGGCATCATGGCCATCGCCGTGGCGAAGGCGATCGGCGCGCGCTCGGTCTACGCGACCGACGTGAGCGACTATCGCCTCCAACTGGCCCGGGACATGGGCGCCGACGGCACGTTCAACGACGGCGAGGTCAACACCGTCGATGCGGTCATGGAGGCGACCGAGGGCGAGGGCGTCGACGTGCTGTTGGAGATGTCCGGCGCGCCGGGGGCCGTTCGCGAGGGATTCGAGCTGATCAAGCCCGGCGGCGAGGCGGCGCTTTTGGGCCTGCCCGGCGAGGCCATGTCCTTCGACTTCGACAATCTCCTGATCTTCAAGGGCATCAAGGCCCATGGCGTCATCGGTCGCAAGCTTTGGGAGACGTGGTTCCAGGCGCGAGGCCTGCTGCGCTCCGGCGCCGTCAACCTCCAACCGATCGTGACGCACCGGTTCCCGCTTGCCGACTATGAGGACGCGTTCGCGCTGATGGAATCCGGCGACTGCGGGAAGGTCGTGCTGCTGCCGGCGGAGTGATCCAGTCCGCTAAGCGGGCTCAAGCCTGGGTTACGTCTGGGACGTCGTCTGGGAGTCGAGGACCGTGATGCCGTGGTCTTTGAGATCCTGGACGATGCCGCGCCAGTCGAAGTGGTCGATGCGCAGCACGATGACGTCGTGCTCGTCGCTGCTGCGGCATTCCTCGCAACTGATGATGCTGACGACGTTGGCGTCATGGCCCCTCAGGATCTCCAGCGCCTCCGACAGCGAGCCGGGTCGGTCCTCCAGCTCGAGCGTGAGCCGCGTGCCGTCCTGGTCGATGCCGAGCGCCTCGATGAGCACGTCGAAGATGTCGGACTCGGTGATCACGCCGACGAGCTGATCCTCGTCCTCAACGACGGGCAGCCCGCCGATGCGGTGCTTGCGCATCAGCATCGCGGCCTTCTCGATGGTGTCATCGGGCGAGACGGCCACGATGTCCTCCACAGGCGTCATCACCTCGCCGATGGTGATGCGGGCGAGCAGGTAATTGAGCTCCCAGATGCTGAGCGAGGTCGCGCCGGAGGGCCCGGCTTCCTGGATGTCACCCTGCGAGGCGAGACCGACCAAGCGGCCGTCCTCGACGATGGGAAGACGGCGGATCATGTGCTGCTTCATCGTGTCGCGCGCTTCCATGATGGGCGTGTCCGGATGGGCAGTGACGGCGTCGTCGGTCATCCACATGCGAACAAACAAGGCCGAGTGCCTCCTCTTTCAACTCGATAGCGATATCATAGGAGAATAGGGAAACGCGCGTCCTGTGCCAATGATGTATGTCAGGACGCCTCAACCGGCCCCGGCACCGCCGCCTCCGGCGCCTCCGGCAGCCCCCGCTCCGGCGGACGCTGCGCCTCCTGCCGCTCCGGCAGCCGCGGCGCCGCCCGTGTCGCCAATGACGGCATAACAGGCCGCGAATGAAGCGTACGCGGGCGCAAAGCCCTTCTCCGCCTCGGCCGTGTGGTCCTGTAGCCACGGCGGCATCTCGAAGCGATCCTCCGCGTCGGCCTCCTTGAGGCCCTCCTTGATCTCGTCCATGTGCTTGCTCCAGACGCGCTTGTGCAGCGCCAGCCACGGCAGCTGGTCGATGAAGAACTGCGCCGCGCCGATGGGATCGTGGCGCTGCAGCGATGCCAGTTTCTCCAAAAGATGATCCAGGTAGGCGTCCACGCGGGCGCGCTTCTTCGCGCCCTGCTCGGTCAAGGTGTAGTGCGTCACCCCAGCAAGGATCATCCCGCTGAGAAACAGTCCGATGCCGAGCCCCAGCGCGATGAACCACCAGCCACCGCCCAGGACCGATACGACGATCCCGAGGATCAATGCAAGGGTTACGGCGATCCAGACGCGGTTGGAACGGCGCCTATGATGGGCGAGATCGCCCTGTTCCACGAGCTGGAGGCGGGTGTCGCTGAGCAGTTGTCGTCGCGTTCGGTTCCCCTTACGGCCAAATTCCGTGAGGGATTCGTAGGCGTGCAGCTCGTCCAGGAGCTTGGCCTCCATGTCGCTCAGGTCGTCGCGGGTCTGGTGGAACTCGACGTGCACAACTGGTCGTTCGCGCGCGAATCGCGATTTTTTCTGCTTGGTGCGCGTTAGGGTGATGTGGCCTCTTGACGCCAGATCGTAGAGCATGGCGGGAATCGCGCGCTGGGCTTCCGTCGAGGGGCCCTTGAGCAAGACGCCCGCTTGCGCAAGAGGGACGTCTGGCTCCTCGGCTGAATGGGTCTCATGCCGCGGACCGCGCCAGCGGCGCCACAACACAACGCTCGGCAGGATCGCGATTAGGAAAGCCAGGCCAACGGCACCGACAAGCGCCCAGTTGACCTCTTGGGGAGGACGGCCTTCGAGTCGCTTGGGGAATTTCACGATAATTTGATACCCCTCGCCCGAGTCGAGCTGGGCATGTTCGAAGTGGATCGCATAGCCCTCGGATGTCTCTCGGATTCGGCCTTCGTCTTGCGGCTGGAAATCCAAGTCCGCCTGGTCGAGGTCCAGTGAGTCGGGAATCCGGACGCTCATGGCAACGTTGCTCACCGGAACCGTCGTCTCCTCCCCGACGGCCTGCCAGTTAATTCGATTGACGTCGCCATCTTCAATCAGCGCGCCGTGGACCGTGTAGCTGAGCGTGAACGTGGCCGGCTCAGAGCGCTCGGGAAACGTCCAACGAATGACGGTCCGATCGTCCTCCGTGCGGGTCGTCGTCTCGAGGATCCGAGCATCTGGGCTGGTGACTTGAACGTTGCGCAGCTCGTCGAACTGATCGGTCGGAATCCACCGGGTGCCATAGCTGAAGCTGCCCTGTTGGAAGTCGTAGGCGATCTCTTCGGTGACCAGATACGTGCCGTCGGTCTGCAGCTTGAGGGTGACGTCGTAGCTTGAGATGGCGTAGGTCTGGGACTGCGCTCCCGTCGGGGGCGCCAGAGCGCTCAAGACAATCGCCACCAGAAGGGAGACCATCAGCGTCCTGGCAAATGGGTGTGTTTTCACGATGCCCATGGCATCCACAGTTTAACAGATGCAGCCGAGCGCGGAACATGATCTCCACGCACGGTGCTGCGCTGACACGTCAGCCTCCGTCGCGCATAATGGGACCAGCCCAAGTCAAGGGGCCAATTGGGGACGTTATGGGAGAGGAGAGCTTGATTCAGTATGGATCCACACGAGTTCGTCCGCATCTACGCGTCCGAAAATCGCACCGAGATCGACATGATCAAGCAGTTCCTGGAGTCCGAGGGCTTCACCGTCATGGCGCGCGGCGAGTATGAGCCCGAGTATCCGCTGTTCTATCCCAATCCCATCGAGCTGTGCGTCCCGCGCCGCGAGACCGACGAGGCGGTCATGCTCCTGCGCGAATTCCAGGACGCGCCCATCCAGGATGACCAAGACCCTTCCCTTGCCGACTTTCGCCCCACGGATTAGCCTGGAGCTGCATGGCCAGTCTGATCGAGGAACTGATTGAACACCTGCGGGCGGCGGGGTATCGCAACACGCCGGCCCGTCGGGCGGTATTGGAAGCCCTCATCGACGGGCCCTCCCACATGACAGCTCCCGACGTCGTGGCGGCCGTGGACGAGACCTCGCCCAGTGTTGGCCGTGCATCGATCTATCGGACGCTGGACCTGCTCACCAAGCTCGGCCTCTTGCAGTCCTCAACGTTGGGAGGCACGGAGACGACCTACATGCTCGCCCCATCTGGACACCATCATCACGCGATCTGTCTGGAATGCCGCGAGACGATCGAGATCGATGAATGCGTCATGGGCGAAATGGAAGGGCTGCTGCACGAACGGACCGGCTTCGAGGTCCGTGGACACTTGCTGGAAATTTACGGGCTCTGTCCCCGCTGCGCTGTCGCCAAGCCCGATTCCCGCGAGAGCTAACCACAAAACCAGTTCGCTGCGGAGCTTCCCAGTCAACCTGATCGAAGGGGGTTGACGATGGGATGCCTGCCTGATACTGATGATACGAAATATCAAGTGATATCGAAGCTCGACAATGAGGAGAGCGTGATGGTCCATGCAGGCCCAATCGGCGTTCCAACCGAGGCAAGCGCGAATGGCGATGTTGCTCGGGGTGGTCCTCACGGTGGCCCTCACCTTGGGTGGTCCCGGGCTCAAACACGGCCAGGCCGAAGCCGAGAATGACCTGAACATCGTGGTGACGACGACGATCTTAGGCGACGTGGTGGCCAACGTGGCCGACGGTGCGTTTGATCCTCAAGTCCTATTGGAGCCCGGTCAGAACCCGCACGCGGTAGCGCTCAATCCGGACATGCTGCGAGCGATGGTGAACGCCGACGTGGTGTTGGCCCAAGGGCTCGGATTCGAAAGCTTCCTCACCGACGCGTTGGAGACCTCAGGCAAGGAGATCAACCTCGTTCGCGTCTCGGGCGGAGTTCCCCCGCGCCAGCTTGGTGACGATGTCGATCAGCACGCCTGGTTCGATCCGGCCAACGTGGCGATCTGGACGGACAACGTCCGCGAGGTGCTCGTCGAGCGGGACCCGGCGAACGCCGAGCAGTATGCGATCAACGCCATGCGCTATCAAGGCAAGCTGGCCGAGCTGGATGCCTTCATCGAGGAGCGGGTCGGTGAACTCGATCCCGAACAGCGCAAGATCGTGGCCGATCACAGGGCTTGGGGCTACTTTGCCGACCGCTACGGCTTCGAGTTCCTGGGAGCGGTTATTCCGAACTTGAGCGATGCCGCCGAGCCGTCGGCCCGTGACGTCGCGAGGGCCATCGAGGTGATCCGCGAGGAGAACGTCCCGGCGGTCTTCGTGGGCAACACGGCCCGTCCCGACGTCGCAGAGCAAGTGGCCGAGGAGACCGGGGCGGAGATCGTTCGGCTGTACACCGGCTCGCTCAGTGAGCCCGATGGCCCAGCCCCGACGTATCTGGCCCTCATGCGGTTCAACGCCAACGCCATCGTGGACGCGCTCGCGGTTGACTCCGACTAGGCTGTCAAACCGACGCGATATGATACTGATCACCGCGAAAGTCCAGTCAAGTCAGTTGCTGTCAGCGGGGCCAACGTTGTGACCGTAGGTTGACTCGACTTGTGCGATGGTCTGTAACATGGACGACGTGAACCGTAAGCATCGGCCCGTCCGGCACGATCCAGACGCGCCCGTCCTTGAATTTGAAAGCGTTTCGGCCCGTTACGGCGATCGGGTCGCCATCGATAACCTCTCGTTCCGCCTTGAGACGGGCGATCAAGTCGCCGTCGTCGGGCCAAACGGCGCAGGCAAGAGCACGCTGCTCAAGCTCGTTGCCGGAATCTCCCAACCAACGTCGGGACGGATTCAGATCTACGGCCATCGACCGTCGAAACATGTCTGCGTCGCTTACGTCCCCCAACGCACCGACATCGACTGGCGATTCCCAGTGACGGTCTTCGACGTCGTCATAATGGGCCGAGTGGGCCAATTGGGATTGTTCAAGTGGCCCCGACAGCCCGATCGCGAGCTCGTCCAACGGAGTTTAGCCACGGTCGGTGCCGACCAGTTGGCCGATCGCCAGATCGGGGAGCTCTCCGACGGCCAGCAACAGCGGGTCTTCATCGCGCGAGCCTTGGCCCAACAAGCCGAACTGATGCTTTTGGATGAACCGCTAACGGGGCTCGACGCCCACGCCCAAGAGGAAGTGTGGAGTATCCTGAACGTCTTGCGCGAGCAGAACGTCACGAGCCTCGTGACGATTCACAACCTCGACCTCGCCGCGGAACGCTTCGATCGCGTCATGCTGCTGAACCAAGCGCTCTTCGGCTTCGGCCCGCCCGAGGAGACCTTGTCGGACAGTCGAGTGGCGGCGGCGTACGGCGGTCGGGCGACGTTCCACGAATCCGCGGTGCCTCGCGATGATTGAGACCCTGTTGGCGCCACTCCAGTTCGGCTTCATGGTCCGTGGCCTGTTGGCTGCCGTGGTCGTCGGCATCGTCTGCTCGATCGTGGGCACCTACGTCGTGCTGCGCGGAATGGCGTTTTTCGGCAGCGCGTTGGCGCACTCCGTGCTGCCGGGACTGGCAGCCGGGTATCTCGTCACGGGGGCCACGCGCGGGGTGCTTTTCTGGTGGGGCCTTGCCACGGCGATTCTCGTCTCACTGGGCATCGGTGCGGTCAGCCGAGCTGCCCGTCTCAAGGAAGATACCGCCATCGGCATTCTGTTTGCGGCGATGTTCGCGCTCGGCATCGCGCTGATCTCGTCCGCGCGGAGCTACGCCGTCGACCTAACCCACTTTCTGTTCGGCAACGTCCTGGGCGTTTCAACGGCCGACCTGTGGCAGATCGGGCTGTTCGGTGCCATCGTGGTGCTTGTGATCCTTGCGCTTTACAAAGAGTTTCTCGTGCTCGCGTTCGACCCAATGCTCGCCCAGACGATGCGGCTGCCCACCAAGGCGCTCGACTACCTCTTGCTCGTGTTGATCGCGGTCACCATCGTCGTCTCGCTGCAGACCGTCGGCGTGGCGCTGATGGTAGCCATGCTCGTCACTCCGGCCGCCACCGGGACGCTGCTCGCTAAGCGACTGCCAGGCGTCATGCTCACTGCCGCCATCGTGGGGGCTGTCTCCGGCGTGATCGGCTTGTATGTGTCGTACTTCGTCGGCATCGCGTCCGGCCCGGCCATCGTGTTGGTGTGCACGGCGATCTTCCTTCTGACGCTGATGCTGGCGCCGGGCCGCGGCAAGGTCTGGCAGTGGCTTCTGGCTCCTGAATGACTGTGCGTTGGAATAGCTCGGTCATTTGCAGAGTTGAAGCTCTCTTGAATCGCGTCTAAATTCTCCCTGGCAATGCGCCCCACAACCTGGACGCTCACGCTCATGCTGGTGCTCGGGCTCGTCGTCAGCTCGACGGCCTCGCTCTGTTGGTTCCACGATTCGACGGGGATGCCGACGGCCAACCCACCGACCGAAGGTCAGCCCGCCCACGATCACGCGCACACGCACCCCCATGCATCAGCCAACCACCACGATCCAGCGAAGACCTCTGAAGCGACGAAGCAACCGAAAGTGCCCGAAGACCTCATCTGCCACCACAACCAGCCGCACCCCGACGTCGCGACGACCGTGGAACTGCCGACCTGCCAGCTGATGGCTGATCTCGACGATGAGCGGGATCCCACGTTGAACGCCGTCTCCGCCATCCGGCACCTCGACCAAAGTGCACGGTCGCCGTTAGAAATCTCCCCGCCTGACCGGCCTCCCGCCCATTCCACTTGACCCATCCGATGCCGCGTAACCCGAGCTACGCTTAGCATCCGAGAACGCCGCGAAGCCATTCGACCGAGAAAGGAGTCGAGCAATCATGAAACGCCGCTTGATCGTCATGTCGGCAGTGATAGCCGTTAGCCTGATGGCCGCGTTCGCGTTGGGGGTGAGCCCGTTCACCTCTCCGGAGACCGAGGCCCAAGTCGATGAGCCCCGCACCACCCAGAGGATGCAGTCGGTCGGTTCGACGACGTGGGAGGGCATGCGCATCAGCGTGGCTCGGACGGAGCCGTCCCGGTTCATGATCTTTCAGGGCCGGGACAACCGGCGCGTGGTCGAACCGAAGCCCGAGGACAGCGTCCACCTCATGGCCGTGCTGGCCGACGCGAAGACGGGCGAGCGCATTCCCTATTCGACGGTCTGGTTCACCATCAAGGACCAAGACGGCAACGTCGTCTTCGACGATCGGACTTGGCCCATGCTCTCGCAGAACATGGGCACGCACTATGGCGTCAACGTCGGCTTCCCCGAGCCGGGCACCTACAACGTTGAGGTCCAGATCGGTGCCCCCATCTCCGCTCGTCATCCCGAGTACATGGACCGCTGGCTGGAGCAGTTCACCTTCGAGACGAAGATCGAATGGGAAGGCGAACAGTGATGGCATCAATCCATCGCCGACGCTTCCTCCGCGGCGCCGGCCTGACAGTTGGCGGCCTGCTGATCGGCGGGCCGACGACGCTGATCCGCGCACAGGAGGGGCCCGAGTTGGGCCCCTCTCCGGATCGGCCCGAGCGCCAACACGCTTGGAACGATTTCCTGAGCGTCAACGCAGACGGCAATCCTGTCATGCCGCGGTTCCATCGGCTCCTGATGTTCGACGTGGACGGCGACGCGACGCCCCGGGCCGTTCGGCGTCTGGAAGCCCAGCTCCGCGACTGGGAGCGCCGCTATGACTGGTCGTCCGAGGGGCTGATGTTCGTGATCGGTTGGGGGCCCAAGTACTTCGCCGAACGGCTCGGTATGGACGCGCCCATCCCGCGCCCTCAGGCCCTGAGCAGCTTCGAGACGCCGGATTTCGACGACTACGAGGCCTGCCTCCATTTGGCCAGCGACGACGAGGTGAGGCTCAACCAGTTGGAGGCCGAGCTCCAGGAGGGCGATTTCCGAGTCCAGATGGCGCTCCGTCGCCGAGAGACGCGCACGGGCTTCGTCGGCAAGGGCCTGCCGGCCGAGCGCCAGGACGTGTCCGGGATCCCGTCGGGATGCCCCGTTTCGGGAGATTCGCCGCTTTATATGGGGTTCCGCTCGGGATTCAAGCGGAACCAGGCGACCGAGGACGAGGTGACCATCCCGAATGGCCCCTTGGCGGGAGGCACGACCATGCAAGTCAGCTGGCTGCGGCTGCGCCTGGACGGCTGGTACAAGTTGCTCGACGGAGAGGAGCGCGTCGATCGCATGTTCGCGCCCCCGCTCAGCAAAAACGACGTTGAGGCCTTGAAGCGCGAAGCGTCCACCTTCACGGATCAACTCGCCCAAACCGCGCGCGAGCAAGGCGTCATCGGCCACCTGCAAGCAGCGGCACAGGCGCGACGGAACGGGCGCCCGCTCATCCTGCGGCGCGACTTCAACACGACCGACGACGGCACGGCCGGGCTCCATTTCCTTTCCTTGCAACGCCAGATCGCCGACTTTGTCAAGACCCGTGAGGCGATGAACGCCACCGACATGATCTTCCAAAATCCGTCGATCAAGCCGCGCGTCAACAACGGCATCAAGGAGTCGATCTTCGTGCTGCGCCGCGCCAACTACGTCGTGCCGCCACGGTCGCAACGGGCGTTCCCCTTGTTGCCAGGCCGAGAGGATGCGATCGAATGAGGCGTCTGCAACGTCCATGCTTGGGTGAATGCGTCGTCATGGGCGGCGTGACCCTAATCATCGGTCTCCTCGTGATCGTCGCTGCGCCCCTGTCGTTGGCGCACGGCGGCGAGGAGGTCTTCTCCGACGAGGTCGGGCCCTACTACGTCGTCGCCAACAAGTCAGTCGAGCAGTCCCAGGGCAAGCCCCATCTCGAGTACACCGTCTTCCTTCGCGATAAGGAGGAACGCCGGCCAGTTTCTGCCGACCGTGCCTCGCTCCAGGTCAGCGCAGAAACGCCGGGCGGGTCGGTTGGACCCATCGTCGCCGAGGAGTTCAGCAACCAGTACTACATCTTCGAGCCCATCGATGAGGGTGGGACGTGGACCATCGACGTCAATATCCAGGGGGAACTCGGCGAGGCCAGTTTCTCGCATGAGCTCCAGTTGCCGCGGCAGGCGTGGTACAGCTTCGTCACGGAGGCGTCTCCGCCCGCGCTCGCCGGGGTTGGGGTTGCTGCGTTGACGCTCATCGGTGGCTTCGTCTACTGGCGTGTCGGGCGGACGCGCGCCTGAGATGCAAGGATCACGATCCGGTCGGTTGACCTACAGACCACCGCACAAGTCGAGTCAACCGACGGTCGCAACGCTGGCCCCGCTGACAGCAACTGACTTGACCGGACTTTCGCGGTGATCAGTAATGTCGTCGTGGACACGTCGTCAATCGACGACAACCGTCTCCAGCCGGAAGCCATGGCGCCCCCGGCGCATGTGCGCGCGTCGAGAGATTCCGCCGCGGCTAGCTTCATGACAGTGCCTCAGTAACGCCTTGATCCGCTGAGTTAGGTCCCGATGCTCATCCAGGACCCATGTTTCGATTGACGTGTCAACCTCGTCGGTCAGCTCGGCGATCGGATAGCGCACGATGGCCTGGGGGGGTCTAGGCGAACCTTTGAGCTCTCGTGGCCGGTCGCCGGCCGAAGGCTGCCACACGCAGAGCTTCGAGCACGCCTGGCCCTGACTTGCGAGAAAGATCTGCGTCGACTCCACGTCGTCCAGTTGCGAAACCTCCGTTAAGATCGGCATGTGTCGTTTAATCAGGCGCTTGGCTTCCCGGTACGTCAGGCCCGGCCTTCCGTGGCCGGTCGTTTCGATGTCGTTCAACACCCGATAGCGATCCGTGGCCTCGTCGATCCGCCACCCAACGAGCCGCGCCAGGATGGCGTTGGCATACAAGGCATCGCCGCAAGCGCCCACCGCCAACGCGTCGTTGATCCGGATCGACTTCACGACGTCGGTATGTGGCGCCAGTGCGGGGTCGCTCGGCCAAGCCAAACAGTCCGTGATCAGGATCGCATCGCCCGCTTGACCGCCGACCATCCCCACGATGAGCGTCATGGCGTCTCAACCTAGCAGAGAACCTCCATTGGGCAAACCGTTCAGGTGCCCGATGCGGGAGGGCCCGATTGAAATAAGCCGTTGCTAATACTAAAATTAGCTTTACCAAAAATCGAGGCTTCGGCTAGCTGACCAGCTCGTCATAGGGAGTGAACGAGGTTGAACGAGATCGTCGAAATTTTCGTCTTGTCGGTCCGGGACGGCTTCGTCCAGGTCAGCGCGTTCGTCGCCGTAACGGTCTTGCTGTTCAGCTACATCCAGTACCGCACGCACGGCAAGCTCATGGCCAAGCTGCGGGCCCGGCGACGGATCCAGCCGTTGGTGGGCGCGTTGATGGGGCTGACGCCCGGCTGCGGCGGTGCCATCGTCATGATGCCGCTCTACGTCCGGGGAACGGTCAGCTTCGGAACGGTCGTGTCGACGTTGGCCGCTACCGCCGGGGACTCCGCGTTCGTCATCCTGGCGCTCGCCCCGAAAGCCGCGCTCTATGTGTATGCCATGGCGTTTGCTGCCGCGTTGATCTTCGGCTACGCCATCGACGTCTTCGGCCTCGGCGTCGGCCACATGGACAAGGCCGTCGAGACCTCGGACGACACAGCTCAGCCCGCCTTCGTCTGGAGCGCCAATCCCGCGCACGATTATCAGGGCCCCTCGCCGACTCACTCCCATCCGACGGGCCCGGATCGCGCTTCCCCGATCCTGACGCCGCTCAGCCAAGCGGTCCACTGGCTCTGGTGGCTGACGGCGTTGTTTGCGCTCTATTTGGGCATCAGCTATCTCGCCCAAGGCGGGCCCGAGGTGCCGCTCGCGCTGGGCCTGTCGTTTTCGGGAGGGTTCACGATCGTCGGAATTGCCGGCACGACGCTGTCGTTCTATCTCTACTTCGTCGGGCGCCACTTTATCGGCGAAGGGAAGATCGGCCAAGCGCGGGAGTCGTTTGCCAACTTGACCGACACGCTCCAGCACGCCGCGATGGAGACCAGCTTCGTGACCGTCTGGGTCCTGGCGGCGTATCTGATCTACGAATACCCGGTGGCGCTGTTCAATCTCGACATTGCGGCAATGGCTGCGAGCGCAGGCGTCTTCGCGCCGATCGCGGGCGCAGCCGTTGGGCTCATTCCCGGATGCGGGCCGCAGATCGTCTTGGCCGGTGCCTACGCGCAGGGCGCGATCCCCATCTCGGCGCTCGCGGCCAATGCGATCAGCCAGGACGGCGATGCGCTCTTTCCCCTGCTGGCCATCGACCGCAAAGCGGCAATTCTGGCGACGATCTACACGGCGATCCCGGCGCTGGTCGTGGGGCTACTGCTCTACTTCCTTTGGGAACCCGTCCTGGGATTGCCGTCGTTCGGCTTCGGCGCGCTGTGATCAACCACGACGGCTGGCGTTGCCCGAGTGAAGCTAGGGCGGGGCGAAGTCGCGCGAGGGTCGGCCGCGCAAGCGCGGATGAGGTCAGTCGCTCGGGGCAGGCGGGGAGGCCGGTGCCGAGCGCTGCGTCCGACGGTTGACCGCCCAGACGCCCGATGCGACCAGGGCCGTCCCCAGGCCCAAGCGCCAGTCAAGCGGCTCGTTCAGAAACGTCACCCCGAGCAGCACGCCGACGATCGGCATGACGTAGGTGACCATGACGGTGCGCGTGGGGCCGGCGCGCTGGATGAGGCCGAAGTAGATGAGATACGCCACGCAGGATCCCAAGAGCCCGAGCCAGGCGAGCGCGAGCCACGTCAGGGGATTCCGGGGGACGATCACGGGCGATTCGACGGCAGGAACCGAGAGCCAGAGCGCCGTGTCCGCGACCAGGACGATCATCAATGCCTGAAACATGGGCGCGACGTCGCCCAAGTTGCGCCGAGCGAACACTGAACTGCCCGCGTAACAGATCGCGGCCCCGAGCACGGCCAGTTGGCCGACGATGCTCTGGTCGAAACCCGCCGGCCCGACGTCGCGGCTCATCAGGGCGACCACGCCGCCAAAGCCCGCCATAAGCCCGGCAAACCGCATCCACGTCATGCGCTCATCGTGTAGGATGAAATGGGCAATCAAGAGCGTGAACAGCGGCACCGTGCCGTTCAGAATCGACGCAACGCCCGAGTCGATATGGGTTTCACCCCACGAGATCAGCACGAACGGCACCGCGGTGTTGGTGAACCCGAGCACGAGCAGCGTCAGCCAAGTCCGGCGCTCGCGCGGCATGGGCGGGCGCTTGATCGCCACGATGGCGATGAGCCCGACCGCCCCGAACAACAGTCGGTAGGCGACGAGGGTGACGGGGCCGACTTCCTGGACGGCGATCTTGATCCAGAGGAACGACGATCCCCAGATGAGCGCGAGCAGGCTGAACAGGAGCCAGTCTTTTGCGTGCATGGCGGTTTCCTTTGGGAGGGCTCCCGTGAGGAGGACTCGGAGACCCCGGCCGGAAGCTCCAGTTTAGGCGTTCGGAACGAGGGCGTTCAAGTGGGCAAATGATACAGCATCCAGTAGACGAGCCAGCCCGTGATCGCCACGTAGAGCCAACTGGGAAACGTCCAGCGGGCGATCCGTTTGTGGCGGGCATAGTCGCCGCGGAAGGCGCGACGGACCGTGACGATGGCCATGGGTATGATGGCGATGGCCATAATGATATGCGTGATCAGCACAACGTAGTAGACGGCCTCGATCCAGCCCTCGCCCGTGAACAGGGCGGAGCCGTACAGCGCCCAGCGAATCACGTAGACGATGAGAAAGCCGACGGCCAGCAACGCCGCCGTCAGCATGAAGCGTTTGTGCCAACTGACGCGACCGCCCTTGATGAAGCCGAAGCCGACCAATAGACAGACGCCGCTGGTGGCGATGAGCGCCGCGTCGAGAGCGGGAAGCACGGACTCCCAATTCATATCAGAACACGAACAGCGACCCCATGAGCGCGCCCATGTAGGCGATGGAGTAGAAGAAGACGTGGCGGGCCTTGGCATCCACAATGTCGGTCGTCGTCGAATCCGTCCGCCAGAGGCGCAGCGCCAGGGCGACGAAGCCGCTCCCGAGCATCACCGCGACGAGGCCGTACCCCCAGCCGACGGGGCCAAACGGGATCAACAGCAGCGATATCGGTAACAGTGCCAGCGTGTAGACCAGGATCTGGCGTTGCGTGATGCGGTTGCCATGGACGACGGGCAGCACCTTGAAGCCGGCGCGCCGGTACTCGGCCTGTTTGTAGAGCGACAGGGCCCAGAAGTGCGGCGGCTGCCACAGGAACAGAATGGCGAAAAGCGCCAGGGCGCCCGCGTCCAGTTGCCCCGTCACCGCGACCCAGCCGATCACGGGCGGAATCGCGCCGGGCACGCCGCCCACGACGGTGCACAAGGGCGAGGTGCGCTTCAGCCATGCCGTGTAGATGCCCACGTACGAGATCATCCCGACCAGCGCCAGGAGCGCGCTGAGCGGGTTGACGAGCAGGCCCAGCGTCGCCAGCGCCGCGGCGGCCAGGATGCTGCCGAAGACGCCGGCTTCCGCCGGCCGGAGTCGGCCTGTCGGCAACGGCCGGGTGGCCGTGCGTTCCATCAGCGTGTCCAAGTCGCGGTCGAGAACGTTGTTGAACACCGCGGCCGAGCTCGTGGCGAGCGCGGTCCCCACGAGCGCGAACGCCAACGTGGCGAACGTGGGCAGCCCGCTGGAGGCGAGCCAGAGGCCGGCCAGCGACGTGAAGACCATCAGGCCCGTGATACCGGGCTTGGTCAACTCGACGTAGTCGGCGATGACGCGGCGCGCTGATGCCGCGGCGGGAAGGGCCTGCATCAGCGCACCGCCTTTCTCAATGCGGGCATCGATCCTCTCATCCGACGCGAGCGTCAGCTGTCGCCGTCGCCCTTGGGCGTCGACTCGGATAGACTTTTGATGTAGGCGATCAACGCCTGCAGGTCCTCTTCGCTGATCTGGGATTTGTCGTAGGGCTGCATGACGTTGGCCGGATACCCTTTGTGGATCTGGTCGTTCGGATTGCGAACCGAGTTCTTCACGTATGTCTCGTCGAAGGCGACCGTCTTGCCGCTTTTCAGTGTCACCTCGTTGCCGTAGGCGTTCTTCCAGGTCGGCCCCACCATTTGGGAACCGTCGGGGCTGTGGCAACCGAGGCAGCCGTTGGTCTGCGCCACCATCTGACCGCGCTTGACAAGGCTCACCTCATCCTCGGACGCCCCGTCGCCCTGCTGATTGTCCGTCTGCTCGTCCGACGTCTCTCCGGATTGGGCTTGCTCGTCCTCCTGCTTGCCCGTGTCCGTGCCGTCGGCCATGCCGTCCTGTTTCTGATCCGATGTCGCTTCCTCGTCCTGAGTGTCTGACGCCTCAGACCCCTGTTGCTCTTGGTCGGTCACTTGATCTTGGGCCTGTTGGTTCTGTTTGGAGGCTGTCTCCTCCTTGCTCTTGTCGACCAGGGGTTTGTCGGCTTCGCCGCCGCAGCCAGCCAGGCCGACGACGAGCCCGAACGACAGGAGCAACGCCAGGGCGAGTATGGGAACACGGAGCTTCGGCTCGAGCGCTCGAGCGAGCACTAGTCCCCCTCCTTTCGGTTCGACGTGCCGTTCTGATGGGGGTCATGCGGTTCCGATCGTTGCTGTTGGCGGTAGGCTCGGTAGATACGGTAGACGATCAGGCCAATCACCAGATACGGGATCGGCATGATGATGTAGAGTCCCCACGCGGTCGGGCCGAGCAAGTCGCTCAGCCCTTCGCGCAGCGTGTGGAACGCGCCGGCCGACGGACTCAGGACGACGAGCGTCCAGGTCGTTAATGCCAGAATCCAACTCACACGTCGCATCGCGGGCTCGTCTCCTTACGGGCTCTCGACGAAGATCTCGCGAAGCCCGAAGATGTATTGGCCTTCTGCAGCTAGAATACCGGCCAGCGCCAGTAGGAGCAACGGTGGCAGCAGAATAGCTAGAATTAAGCTAAGCCGCTCAAATTTGACGTGCATGAAATAGGCCATAATGGTGCCGGCTTTGATCAGACTGAACGATGTCGCTAGGAACCGTTTGAGCGCCACGTTCATCTCCGCAATGTCGCTGAAGTAAAGCACCGCGCTCAACACGAACAACAATCCCCAGACTTTGAGATACGTGTTGATGGGAGGGTGCTTGTGCTCGTCGGCATGCGAAGCCGTTGCTGTCTCTTGAGCCATCGTCAATCACCAGAGATAAAAGAAGTTGAAAATGAATACCCAGACGAGGTCGACGAAGTGCCAATACAGCCCGGCGATCTCCACACGCTCGTAGTTGCCCGTCCGATCATAGACGCCGCGCGCAGCCTGCGAGGCGATGATCGCCAGGTAGATCACCCCAATGGTGACGTGGAGCCCGTGGAATCCAGTCAGCATGAAGAACGAGGCCCCGAACTGGTCCGCGCCCATGGGCGTATCCCACGGCCGAATGCCTTCGACGAAGATCAGCCCCGTCCACTCGAACGCCTGCATGAGCACGAACGTACTGCCGATCAGCGCTGTCAAGACAACAAACAGGGCCGTCTTGGCGCGCTCCCGCTTGTAGGCGTAGTTGACGGCGATTGCCATGGTGCCGCTGCTGCTGATCAGGATGAACGTCATGATGGCGATGAGCACCAACGGCACGTCCGCACCGAAGACATGGAGCGCAAACACTTCGCTGGTATCGGGCCATTCGGCGGTCGTCGTGATACGGGCGGCGAGGTAGCTGATCAAAAAGGAGCCGAAGACGAAGGCGTCGCTGACGAGGAAAAGCCACATCATCGCCTTCCCCCAGCTCACCTGGAACATGCGCCTGTCGACGATCAGGTCGTGGAAGAGCTCGCGCAGGCGGGGCGGCAGTAAGTTCCCCTGACGCTCGCGTTGCTCCATGGCCTCGGACTGGGTCTCTTGATCCATCCGCTTGGTCCCCCGTTTCGTCGGTGTTAGGTCGTTAACGTCATCATGACGAACATGATCAGCCAGATGCCCAGCAGGAAGTGCCAATAGAATGCACAGAGCTCGATTCGCAGGCTCGTCTGCGCCGGGTCCGTCGTTTCCCGTCGCGCTCGGCGCTCCGTCCAGAGCCAGGCGAACAGCCCTCCGAGCAAGTGGACGCCATGGATGGCCGTGATGACGTAGAAGAACCCGGCCGACGGGTTGCCCGTCAGGCTGATGCCGAGTTGCTCGAGCCGAAGCCAGGCGGCCAGCTGGCCGACCATGAACAGTACGCCGAGGGCGCCGGCCGTGTAGAACCAGCGCCGAACCCGCCCCCACGATACCGCGGTGCGGCGAGCATGCCACGACGCGAGCTGGATCGCGATGCTGCTGGCGATCAAGACGCCGGTGTTGAGCCAGAGCGTCCAGGGCGTCGGGATCGAACCCCAGTCAGGCCAGCCCATGCGGACGACATAGGCGCTCGTCAACGCGGAGAAGATCAGCGTCGGCGCCACCATGAAGATCCAGAGGGTAAGCTTCGCCGTCGGGATCGGCAGCGCACCGCCGCCCGACGGGCCTCGCCCGCCGTTGTCGCCGTAGCCGATGCCGTGGCCGTTGCCGTTGCGTCCGTCGCCGTGGCCGTTCTGGCCGTTGATGTGCTGCGACCGGGAATCTTGGAGCTTGGGGCTCATGCGGCTCTCCCTTCGTCGGACGCTCCGTCGGCCGAGCCGTTTGCGCCGGACGCGCCGTCGTGGCCGTCTTCGCCCAGCGCCTCGTGCGTCTCCACGCCTGCGGGAACGCCGACTGGCGCCACGTTCTGCGGCACGTAATCCGCGTCGGCGCCGGGCACGCTGTAGTCGTAGGCCCAGCGATGGACGACCGGGAGCTTCGGCCCCCAGTTGCCGTGCTGAGGCGGCGTCTCCGGCGTCTGCCACTCCATCGTGGTGGCCTCCCAGGGGTTCTCGCTCGCCCGCTTGCCCTTGAAGATGCTCCAGACGAGATTGCCCAGGAAGACGAACTGGACGGCGCCGACGGTCAACGCGGCGATCGTGATGAACTCGTTGAGTCCGGCGACCTGAGCGGGCGCGTTCTCGATCTGACCGAACGCGAAGTAGCGCCGGGGCACGCCCATGAAGCCGAGATAGTGCATGGGAAAGAAGATGGCGTAGGTGCCGATGAACGTCACCCAGAAGTGGGCCTTCCCGAGTGCCCCGTTCATGAACCGGCCGGTGAGTTTGGGGAACCAGTGATAGATCCCGCCGAAGATCGCCAATATCACCGACACGCCCATCACCAAATGGAAATGGGCCACGATGAAGTAGGTGTCGCTCAGGGGGATGTCGACGGTGACGTTGCCCAGCCAGAGCCCTGTCAGCCCGCCGATGATAAACGTGCTGACAAACCCGATGGCGAAGTACATCGGCGTCGTCAAGCGAATGTCCCCGCGCCACAGCGTCAGAATCCAGTTGTAGACCTTCAAGGCCGTCGGAATGGCGATGATGACCGTCGTGGTCGCGAAGAAGAAGCCGAAGTAGGGATTCATCCCGCTGACGAACATGTGGTGGGCCCAGACGAGGAAGCTGATAATGCCGATGGCCAGGATGGCCCAGACCATCATGCGAAAGCCGAAGACGGGCTTGCGCGCGTGCGTGCTGATGAGATCGGAAATGATGCCGAAGGCCGGAAGCGCCACGATGTAGACCTCCGGGTGGCCGAAGTACCAGAACAGGTGCTGCCACAACAGGGGGCTGCCGCCGGAATAGTCGAGCTGTTGGCCGAGCTGGTTCATGGTCGGCATGAAAAAGCTGGTGCCGGCGACCTTGTCCAGAAGCAGCATGACGCCGCCGACAAACAACGGCGGGAACGCGAACAGCGCCAGCGCCGCCGCGAAGAAGATCCCCCAGACCGTGAGCGGAAGCCGCATCATCGTCATGCCGCGGCTGCGCAGCTGCAGGGTCGTGACGACGTAGTTGAGACCCCCCATGGTGGCGGCGGCGATGAAGATCACGAGCGAGACGAGCATCAGGATGATGCCCCAGTCGGACCCGGGGGTGCCCGCCGTGATCGCCTGGGGCGGATAGAGCGTCCAGCCCGCGCCCGTCGGCCCGCCCGGCACGAAGAAGCTGGCCAACAGCACGACGACGGACAGGAAATACGTCCAGTAGCTGAGCATGTTCACGAACGGATACGCCATGTCGCGCGCGCCGATCATGAGCGGGATGAGGTAGTTGCCGAATCCGCCCAGGAGGATCGCCGTGAGCAGGTAGACGATCATGATCATGCCGTGCATGGTGATGGCCTGGTAGTAGGAGCCGGGATTGATGAACTCGAACTGCCCGGGGTATCCGAGCTGGAGTCGAATGACGCCCGACAGCGCCAAGCCGATGAACCCGACGAAGATGGCGGTGATGCTGTACTGGATGGCGATGATCTTGTGATCCTGGCTGAAGATCCAGCGGGTCCAGAAGCTCTGCGGTTCGTGGGCGTGGGCGTCGTCTACCGCGTGCTCGTGCGCGTCCATTCCGATCCCCCTTGTCTCCATGCGTGAATCGGGCTCATTCGTCCGATGCCTCCGCCGACGCATCGGACAGGCTCTTGATGTATTCGACGATATCCTGTAGTTCTTTATCGCTGATCTGGGATTTGCCATAGGGCTGCATGACGTTGGCCGGATAGCCTTTGTGGATCTGGTCGTTCGGATTGCGGACGGAGTTCCGAATGTATTCCTCGTCGGCCGTGACGGTCTTGCCACTATCCAGGGGCACCTCGCTGCCGTGCAGGCCCTTCCAAGTCGGCCCCGTCATCGACGAGCCGTCGGTGCTGTGACAACCCAAACAGCCGTTGCTCTGTACGATCATTCGGCCGCGCTCGATAGGCGTCTGTGGCTTATCCTCGGCTGTCTTGCCCTCCTCGGCCGGCTTCCCATCGGTCGTTTTATCCGAGGGGCGCCCGGCCAGGGTCGGCTGTCCAGCCAGCCACTTGTCGAACGCCGCCTGGTCCTCGACGACGACCTCGCCCGTCATGGTGTAGTGCGCGCGGCCGCAGTATTCGGCGCAGAGCAGATCGTAAGTCCCCGTTTCGGTGGGCGTAAACCAGGTGTTGGTGACCATGCCGGGGACCGCGTCCATCTTGACGCGGAAGTTGGGCACGTAGAAGCTGTGCAGCACGTCCTTGGAACGGATCTGCATGTCGACGGGGACGTCGACCGGCAGATGGATCGTGCCGCCCTGGATCAACACGTCGTCGTCGCCGGCCGGGTCGTCCGGATCGATCCCGTAGGGGTTTTGCGGCCCGAACAGCTCGGGATCCGTCGCGCCGAGCTTGCCGTCCTTGCCAGCAAAGCGGTACGTCCAGCGCCACTGCTCACCGACGACCTCCACCTTCATCGCGTCGGACGGGGCGCTGATCAGGTCGTTGTAGACGAACATGCCGGGCGCCAACAGCACGACGATGCCGAGGGCAGTGAGCCCGGCGAGCGTCTTTTCAAGACGTGGCTTTTCCGGCATGTATTCCGCTTCGCTCTGTTGGCGGTGGCGATAACGAACGATGACGTAAGCCATAAAGAGGTTGACCGCGACAAAGGCGATTCCCGTCACAATAAACGTGACATTGGTGGAGAGGTCGATGGCCCACCAATTGGAGGCCAGCGGCGTGAAGGTCCATGGGCTGAGGAAGGTGAACGCAATGGAGGCGATCACGATGAGGACGATCGTCAGGGCAATGATCATCTAACTTCCGCTCCTTCGAAAGGGTCCGCGCATGTAACGGTACTCATTACTATTATCAAAATCGCAGCCCCCCCTCAATGACCTAGATCAATGACCTCATTCTGTCGATGTGCCAAAAATAAAGATCCGGACGAGATCGGGGACAGGAATGGAGGCATCGGGCGAATTCAGTCCCCCTGTCCCGATGGGCTTTCGCCAGCTCCGTTCCCTTCTGCTTCCTCTGCGTCGCGGAGGCGTTCGGCGATCTCGCCGAGCTTGTCGTCGACCTGTGCGTAGGTCGTGCCGTCGTCGAACCGGTTCGCCTCGGGGTTCCAAGACCCGGCCGTCTGCCCCGTTAGGATCTCTAACGCCTCCTCGATCGTGGCCACCGACCAGACGTGGAACTGCCCCGCCTCCACGGCGTTCCGGACGTCGCTGGCGAGCATGAGGTGGGCCTCGTTGACCTCGGGGACCACCACGCCCTGTTCGCCCGTCAGTCCCTGCACCTTGCAGACTTTGTAGAATCCTTCGATCTTTTCGTTGACGCCCCCGATCGGCTGGATCTGGCCCTTCTGGTTGACCGAGCCCGTGATGGCGACGCCCTGATGAATGGGGACGCCCGCGAGCTCGGAGATGAGCGCGGCGAGCTCGGCGGCCGAAGCGCTGTCCCCGTCGATCGTGCCGTAGCTCTGCTCGAACGTCAGGCTGGCGGACAGCGAAAGCGGTCGATTGCGGGCGAACTGGTCGCCGAGCCAGCTCTTGAGGATCAGCAGCCCCTTGGTGTGGATGTTGCCGGAGAGGTCCGCCTCGCGCTCGATGTTAGTCACGCCGTCCTTGCCGGTGTGAACGGTTGCCGTGATGCGTGTCGGCCGCCCGAACCGATGGTCGCCCGTGCTCAACACGCTCAGCCCGTTGATCTGGCCCGTGTTGGTGCCCTCGGTGTCGACGAAGATCTCACCTCGGGTGATCATCTCGCGAACCTTGTCCTCGAGCAGGTTGTGCCGGAAGTCGCGGGCCTCAATGGCGGACTGGACGTGATCGCGGGTGACGACATCGTCCTCGACCTCGCGCGCGCGGAAGCTTGCCTCGTCGACGATCGTCATGAGGTCGCTGAAGCACGCGGAGAGCTTGCTCTGGTCGTCGGCGCACTCGCTGGCGTACTCCACCAGCCGCGACGTGCCCGTCGGATCAAAGGGGAGCAGATGCGGGTCCTCGTCGCTGCGAGCGCGGAGGAAGCCGGCAAACTGGCGCTCGGTCTCCTCGGTGCGCTCCATGTCGGTGTCGAACTCGCTTTTGATCGAGAACAGCTTGCGGAAGTCCTCGTCGTAGGCCTGGAGCAGGTCGTAGATGTAGCGGTTGCCGATGACAATGAACTTGACGTCCAGCGGCAAGGCCTCCGGCTTGAGGCCCTCGGCCGCGCCGTAGCCGAGCATGTTGGCGACGTCCTCGATCTCGACTTCCTTGCGCCGCAACGCGACTTTGATCGCGTGCCAACTCATGGGCGAGCGGAGGAGGTTCTCCGCGTTCAGGATCAGATACCCGCCGTTCGCCTCGTGGATCGAGCCGGGCCGGATCATCAGGAAGTCGGTCGTGACCGCCCCCATCTGCATGCGGCGCTCCACCCGACCGAACAGATTGGGATATGTGGCGTTCTCCTGGATAACGACCGGTGCGCCGTCGGTTTCGCCGTGATCGACGAGCACGTTGACGTCGTACTTGCGGAAGGGATCGTCCTGTTGGGGATCCCCTCCGCCGCTCATCATCTGCTGAACCATTTGGGGCATGTTCCCTTGGCCGCCCCCATTCTGGTTGAGGAAGATGTCCACGTTGTGAATCAGGTCCTGCAGGACCTCGTCGAGGTACGCTGTGGCACGGTCGTTGGCGCCGTAACGCTCTTTGAGATTCTGAATGCGCGGCGTGATCACGAACGAGGCGACCTCGCGGTTGAGTTCCTCGACGGCTTCCGAGCGCTCCTCCGCGACTTTGCTGGCCTGGCGCATGTCGCGCTGGATGATCTCCTGGAGCTCTTCCTGGCGCTCGCGCAGTTGGCGTTGGGTCTCCTCGTCAAGTTCCTGGAACTGCTCGCGCGTCATCGGCTCGCCGTCGTCGTTGAGGGGGACGGTTTGGATCCCAATCTGGGTCTGCTGGAGCTGGAAGCCGCGCGACTCCGCCTCCTGCTGCCAGCGCTCGTACATCGCCTGTTCGCGCTCTTTGTACTGTTCGTCGACTTGCTCGCGGCGCTCTTGATATTCGTCGCTCTCAAACGCTTGGGGCAGGTCCTCTTGGAGACTGTCAATCAGCCGCTCCATGTCGGCCTTCAGTTGTTGGCCCTGTCCGGCGGGCAGCCGCAGATAGCGCGGCCGATACGGATCGGCGAAGTTGTGGACATAACAGATGTCGGGCGGCTGCGTCTGTTCGGCGCTCACGTCCTCGACGAATCGCTGCACTGCGGACAGCTTGCCCGTGCCCGGGTCGCCGGCGACGAAGACGTTGTAGCGATTGCGGGCGTTTTTGAGCTTCAGCCCGGTCTCGAGCGCCTGAATGGCCCGCTCTTGGCCGATCACTGCGCTCAGCGGCGCCACCTCGTCGGTCGTGTCGAAGTGGAAGATGCTCGGATCACAAGGACGATACAGTTGGTCGTGCGAAAGTTCGGGCATGCGAATCCTCCCTGAAGGATCCCTGGGTGGCGTTCCCTTTGACGATCGGCGTCGGAGCGACGAAGCCCCGAAAATCCCAGAGTCCGATCATTTTAGCCAAGCCGTCGCCGCGGGAGCAAGCGGCATCGGCTTCAATTATCGGAGCGCGTGTCGATGTTGGCGACGTGGCCGCAGACGACCACCTTGTTGCCCGAGGGCACGTGATACGTGCGTGGGTCCGCGTCCGTCGGGGTCAAGCGGACGCGAGCGACGTCGTCGCTCGCGTTGAGATAGGTGACGCAGGCTTGGCCGACGACGCGGCGCCAGGCCTCGGGCGGCTCGAACGCGATCCGCTCGAATGCGACTGCTATCAGTTCGCTCGGACCCTGAACGCGGATGACCACGGGCACCGTGACGGCATCGACGGCGGCTTGCTCCGAACCGATGCGGATGGAGCTTTGGTGCGTGCCCGGTTGGAGCTCCTCGGCGTCGATCGAGACCACCAACTCGAAACGGCCGGATCCGCTCGAGGCGTTGACGTTGATCCACGACGCTTGCGGCTCGGCAGTCCAGCTCAGCGTTCCGCTGCCCGCGTTGCGGATCTGCAGCACCCGGCTCTCGGGGGATTCGCCAAGCGAGGTCTCAAAGCGGAGACGTCCGGGCTCGACGCCGATCTCGGGCTTCGCAACGTCAAGGACGACGTCGATACGGAACGGGCTGTTGGTCGCGGTCTCGGCCTTCAGGACGATCTGCGCTTTATGGCGTCCGGGGCCGAGGTCGCGCGGGTTCAGCAACACGCGGACTTTGGACGGCGTCGATCCGGAGGTAGGGTTGACGGTGACCCATGACTTCGTCGTCCGAGCCGTCCAATCCAGCGAGCCGTCGCTACGGTTGGTGATTGAGATATTTCGGATGGGCGCGCCCCGATCGCCGACTGTGACCTCGTAGGTCAGTCGTTGCTCCGAGACGTCGAAGCTCGGCCGCCCGATCACCGTTAGGCTCGCCCGCCCGCTCGGCGCCTCTTGGCTCTCGCCAATAACGCGGAATGAGCGCGGACCAAGCTCGGCCGAGCTCGCCACGGAGATCGTGATCGGGAGCTCATTGTCGGTGGCGCCGTCGCGAATCGACGCCGTCACGCCTTCGCCCTCGAAGACCACGTCCATGGCGTCCGTCAACCCCGTGCCTTGGATCGTCGCGTCTATCCGTTGGCCCACGGCGGCTCGGCCGGGCGTAATGCTCGTGACGTTCAGCTTCGACGGGTCCAAGGGCAGCGGCCCCATCGTGAGGCCGCCCGCACCGTAGAGGTTGTCCGCGCCGGGCGAGCCGAGGTCCTCGGCCCGCCGCTTAAGGGCGTCCATGATCTCGTTGGGCGATCCGTCAGGCATCGCCTGTTGCAGGAGTGCGGCGGCGCCGGCCGCATGCGGACTGGCCGCGCTAGTGCCCGTGAAGCCCGGATTCTGATTGTCGCCCGTCGGGCTCCAGGCCCCGAACGGCGTCGTGGAGACGTGGGTGGGCGCGGCAACATCCGGCTTGATGCGACCATCTTTGGTGGGGCCTCGACTGGAGTAGGACAGCAGCGATCCCTCGGGGCAGAGCTCGCCGCACGCTTCTGGGTCGTGGTGGCGGGCGCCAACCGTCAGCGCGTTCGGGGAGATCGAGGGTTCGAGGATGCTGACGCTGCCGTCGCGCGTGAGGTAGTTGAAATCTCCCTCGACACAGTCTTTGCAGGACCGGATCAGCATGTCCAGCGGCACGTCGGGGGCGTCCGGATCGGTTTTGGTGATGACGACCTGGAACCTCTTCGTCTCGCCGACTTGAGCGGCATCGAAGCGGAAGACCTTGAAGGTGGATCGTATGGGAATGCCGGGCCGCCAGGTCCAGCTGCCGCGGGCCGGGTCGGCTTCCTTGTCTTCGGGGATGATGCGGACATCGTAGGCGAGGTCGGCGCCCGTGCAGGGCGCATCCCAGCTCAAAGTGAAGTTCAGGATAGCGGCAGCCACGTCCTGCCCGTTTGCACTGGCCTCGACGAGTTTGGTTTCCACGGTGAAGGTGTTGTCCTTCGCCGTGAAGTTATGCCGGCCATCGTCGTCGGGATCGGCATAGGTCCCTTGCCAGTGGTTGTTGGCCTCGTTGCCAGCAGACGTGGCCCACGTGATCCCCGCATCGCGCGCTCTTTGGATGATGGGCTCGAAGATGCCGCCGCCCTTGCGGAAGCAGCCGGACGAGAAGCCGAGTGACGTGTTGATGACGTCCACGTTCCGTTCGATCATCCAGTCGACGCTCCGTTCGAACTGGACGTCCGTCTGGAAGTTGCTCAAGAACAACTCTGACCGCGGCGCAACGTCGTGAACGACTTCGGCCGTCCCTAGCCCATGATACTGGGCGGTCTCGGAACAATTGGAGCACTCAATGTCTTCATCCGGGCGGAACGACCGCGTTGAGACACTGTGCTCAGCCGGCAACTCGCTCCCCAGGCGGTCCGCGTAGTCCTTGAAGCCGGAGTCGATGATGCCCACACGAACGCCCTGGCCGTTCAGGCCGATCTCATGCCACGGGGCGACGCCGATGGCGTCGAGCCCTTCGCTGCGCACCTCGTCCTCGGCAGCGGCCGCTTGGGCCGTGAGTTGCGGATCGCGCGGAACCGGCGACATGGGGAGGCGGATAAAGCGCACGTCGGGTTCCTTGGCCAGCTCGGCGATCGTCGACGACGTCAGACGGGCCTGGATGCGCGAGCGAGCGACGCCCTCGACTTGACCTCCCAGATCCGCGATCGCCGAGCGGATCTCGGACACGGCGTCGACGTTCCGGACGTCAATCACTACGCGGAAGCCCTTGGGTGTCAGAGCGGCCGTCACGGGAAAAGCAGTATGCCGGGACGAATCGAGCTGGACGTTGAGGCTCGGCTCATCGCCCGCTTCGCTCATCAGGCGTTTTAGTGAGTTCTGTATCTTGGTTGGCGACGCGCCTCGGTCGGCCCCTTCGTCGCGCTGCGACGTCTCCGATGATAGCCCGTCAGCCATCAATGATGGTTGCAAGCCCGCCATGGAACAGATACCGAGCAAAACAATGCCGACCGCCATGTTGCGACGACGCCGCATCCGACACCGCCTCCTGTTGGTTGTGCATCGATGTTGGTTGCGCAGATGGTAGCGGCCAGACGGAGCCCTTGCCAGACCCAAGCGTTGCTGTTTTCCGACAGCGACGAGAACGATGGCCGGGAGGCGATCATCGTCGCCAAGCGCCTGTAACGCTCCGCGGGGCCTTGACCCGAGTCATGCCCAACACCTAGACTTGGCAAATCCCGAGTGGTTGCCATGTCGACGGACGAACTGCCGACTCCGGCGCACTTCGATCCGACGAGCGTCGACCGCATCTGGCGCGTGCCATACGGGCAACGCGCCGAGGAGGCCGAGGCGTGGGCCAGGGACCACGCCATCGCGCCCGCTCACAACGATAAGTTCAAGCTCGCGCTCATGCTCGTCGACGTGCAGAACACGTTCTGTATCCCCGGCTTTGAACTGTTCGTGGCCGGCCGCTCGGGCAACGGGGCGGTCGAGGACAACGTGCGGCTGTGTCGGTTCATCTATCGCAACCTCCACCGAATCACCCAGATTACGCCGACGATGGACACCCACGACGCAATGCAGATCTTCCACCCCATCTTTCTGGTCGACGAGGCGGGCAACCATCCGGCGCCGCTCACGCTCGTGAGCAAGGCCGACGTCGACCAGGGTCGATGGCGGTTCAATCCGGACGTGGCACCAAACTTGGGCATTACCCCCGAAGAGGGCCAGCGCCACCTGGAGCACTACGTCGAGGAGTTGTCGGCCCGAGAGAAATACGACCTGACGATCTGGCCCTATCACGTCATGCTCGGCGGGATCAGCCACGCGCTCGTGCCGGCCATTGAGGAGGCCGTCTTCTTCCACACCATCGCCCGCATGAGCCAGCCCGACCACGAGATCAAGGGACTCAACCCGCTGACGGAGCACTATTCGGTGCTCGGACCGGAAGTGCGCACGAACCACCGTGGCGATCCGATCGCCGCCAAGAACGATCGGTTCATCCAGAAGCTTCGCGATTTCGATGCCGTCGCCATCGCGGGCCAAGCGAAAAGCCACTGCGTCGCCTGGACGATCGACGACCTGCTCACCGACATTTCCGAGACCGATCCGTCCCTGGCGCGCAAGGTCTATCTCTTGGAGGACTGCACCTCGCCCGTGGTCGTGCCCGAGGTCGTCGACTACACCGACGACGCGGATGCCGCGTTCGAGCGGTTTGCCGACGCGGGGATGCATGTCGTCCAGTCCACGGACCCGATCGAGGACTGGCCCGGGCTCTCGACCTGACGCCCACTCCGGGATCTGAGTCCACCTGCTGTTGACCTCAAAGATGCCAATGAGCTACACCTGAGGCGTTCATAACGACGATCAAGAAGGGGGCCATCAATGGGGCACAGGGTGCTGGTGATCGGGACGGGCACGATCGGGGAACCGTTGATCGGGCTGCTGGCGGGCCTCAAGGACGAACTCGACCTGGACGAGGTGATCTTCCACAAGAACTCGCCGCTGTTGAACGACCGTCCCAAGATCCGGAATCTCATTCGACGAGGAGCGGCGTTGGCGGTCAACGGGAAGGCGGCCGAGGACTTCGAAGCGCTCGGCGTCAGCCCGTCGTACGAGAAGGTCGAGGCAATCGATCGGGCCGATGTCGTCATCGACTGCACGCCTAAGGGCTGGGGCAACAGCAACAAGACCGACTTTTATCAGAATTTCGAGCACAACACGCTCGGGTTCATCGCTCAAGGGAGCGAGTTCGGCTTCGGCAAGATGTTCGTCCACGGCGTCAACGATGAGGCGCTGGTTCCGGACGAGGATCGCTACATCCAAGTCGTCAGTTGCAACACGCACAACTTGTCCGTGCTCGTGGATACCATCGGGCTCGAGGGCGGACGTGCCAATCTCCGGTCGGGCCGGTTCGTCTGCATCCGGCGAGCGAACGACATCAGTGAGTCGGCCAGCTTCATTCCCTCGCCCAGCGTCAGCGCCCACGACGACAATGCCTTCGGGACGCACCATGCCCGCGACGCCCACCATCTGTTCCAGACGCTCGGCTTGGATCTCAATCTGTTCTCCTCCGCGCTCAAGGTCAACACGCAGTACATGCACACCGTCTGGTTCGATCTCGACCTGGAGGAGCCCACGAGCCGAGAGGCGGTCGTCGAGGGACTGCGCGCCCATCCACACGTGGCCGTGACGAACCGCAGCGAGCAGAACTTGATCTTCTCCTTCGGCCGCGATTACGGGCACTATGGGCGCATCTTGGACAACACCGTCGTGGTACTGCCGTCGCTCCATGTCGCGCAAAACGGCCATCGGGTGACGGGCTTCTGCTTCACCCCGCAGGATGGCAACTCGCTTTTGTCCAGCTTGGCCGCGACGCTGTGGTTCATCGACCCGGCGACGTATCGCGACCGACTCGAAGTCATTGCCCCGTACATGTTCGACGAAGTCTGACGCTCTGATCCGCCGGCTCAATCACGCCAAACTTGCTTAGAGCCCCGAAATTCCGTATCATGGACGCATTGCGGTGGGGCCAGTCTTGAGCCCGTTTTCAGGGGATGAGTTGGGAGGAACATGAGCCATGAGCCGTATTGAACGAACCGCCATCGAGTCGGAGATGCGCCAGAGCTACATCAACTACGCCATGAGCGTGATCCGGGGGCGAGCCATCCCGGACGCACGGGACGGGTTGAAGCCCGTCCAACGGCGCATCCTCTACGCCATGGACCAACTCGGCCTGACGTCGAACCGATCGCACCGAAAGTGCGCCCGCATCGTCGGTGAGACGATGGGTAAGTATCACCCGCACGGCGACCAGGCGATCTACGACACGCTCGTCAACATGGCGCAGACCTTCAGCTATCGCTACCCGCTCATCGACGGGCAGGGCAACTTCGGCAGCCTCGACGGCGACGAGGCCGCTGCCATGCGCTACACCGAGGCCCGGCTCTCGGCGATCACGGAGGAGTTTCTCGCCGAGATCAACGAGGAGACCGTCGACTTCCAGACGAACTTCGACGACGCCCTGGAAGAGCCGGTTGTACTGCCCGCGAAAGTTCCCAACCTGCTCTTGAACGGCGCATGGGGCATCTCCGTCGGGATGACGACCCAGATTCCGCCGCACAATCTGGCTGAGCTGATCGACGCCACGGTCCACCTCATCGAGCATCCCGACGCCGACTGGAGCGAGCTGAAGCAGTTCATCAAAGGCCCGGATCTTCCCACCGGCGGCATGATCCTCGGCGAGGAGGGCATTGACGCGGCCTACCGAACGGGCGAGGGCAAGATCCGAGTCCGGGGCAAGGCCGACATCGAGGACGACCGCATTATCGTCACGGAGATTCCCTTCCAAGTGCGCAAGTCGACGATCGTGGAAGCGATCGCCAACAAGGTGCGCGCCGGCGAGATCGACGAGGTCACGGATCTCCGGGACGAGTCCGACCAGGACGGCTTGCGCATCGTCGTGGAACTGAAACAGACGGCGAACCCGCAGGTCGCGCTCAACAAGATTTACCGATACACGCCGTTGGAGTGGACGTTCGGGGCCAACTTCCTCGTCATCATCGATGGCAATCCGCGCAAGTTGTCGCTGAAAGAGCTTTTGGGCGCGTTCCTCGCGCATCGGCGCGACGTCGTCACCCGGCGGACGCAGTATCGCTTGCGCATCGCCGAGCAGCGCGCCCATATCCTCGAAGGCCTGCGCGTTGCGCTGGCCAACCAGGACGCGATCATCGAGCTGATCCGCAACGCCGACGACGCCCAGTCCGCCACGACGCGACTGCAGGCCGACTACGACCTCAGCGAGGATCAGGCAAGCGCGATCCTGAGCATGCGGCTGCGGCAGCTCACCAGCCTGGAGCGGGACAAGATCGAGACCGAATACCAGGAAAAGCTCGAGCTGATTCGAGAATACAAGGAGATCCTCGGCAGCAACGAAAAGCTTGACGGTCTCATCGAAGAGGAGCTGCTCGACATCAAGGAGCGCTACGGCGACGAGCGTCGCACTCAGGTCCTGACTGAGGACGAGGGCGAGGCGTGGGACTACACGCCCGAGTCCTTCGTGCCCGACCAGGACGTGTTGGTGAGCATTTCCACGAAGGGCTACGCCAACGCGCCCCGCGAGGACGTCATTCGCCGACAGGGACGCGGTGGCAAGGGCGTTATCGCCATGCGGCTGCGCGAGGGCGACGTTTTCAAGCACATCTTCAGTTGCAACGCCCGCGACGACCTCTGGATCTTTACCACAGCCCACAAGTGCTACAAGCTGAAGGCCTACCGCTTGCCGTCCGCCCGGCGCGACTCCAAGGGCGAGAACTTGCGCAATCTAATCGGCATGGCGCCCGAGGAACAGGTCGTGGCGTTGGTGCCGCATCCGGCTGAGGACTCGGATCGGCAATACTGCGTGTTGGCGACGAAGGGCGGCATCGTCAACCGCAACGTGATCGAGGACTACGTCAACGCCCACACCAACGGCATCGCCGCGATCAACGCTGTGGACGGCGATCAAATCGTCGACGTCGCGCTCACGACGGGCTCGGGCGAGATGATGCTCGCCAGCGCCCAAGGCCAGACGATCCGCTTCACCGAGGATCAGGCTCGTCTGACGGGGCGGCCCTCCAAGGGCGTCATCGGCATGAAACTGGAGGGCGAGGACGAGATCGTCGACCTCACGCCGCTGCCGGCGGACGCCACCGAGGACAAGCTGCTCATCGTCACGGAGAACGGCTACGGCAAGCGGACGCCCATTGAACAGTTCCCGACGCAGAATCGCTCAGGGAAGGGCGTGCTCGGTCTCAAGACCAACGAGAAGACGGGCAACGTCGTCGCCATGGGCCGCGTCCACGACGACGATGAGGTCATGATCACGACGCTGCAGGGCAAGATTATCCGCATCTCGGCCAGCGACGTTCGGGTCGTCAGCCGCTACGCACGCGGCGTCAAGGTGATCAGCGTTGACGACGACGATCGCGTTGTGTCCATCGTCCGCCACAGTCGGGAGTAGGGTCTCGATCCGCGAGCCATGAAACCCGCACACGAGCAGCTGGCGATCATCAAACAGCGGGCCGTGGAGATCATCCCCGAAGACGATCTCCACCAGAAGTTGGACCGTGCCGTCGAGACGGACGAGCCCCTGCGCGTCAAGCTGGGCGTTGACCCGACCGCTCCCAACATCCACGTCGGCATCGGCGTCGTCCTGGAAAAACTGCGGGACTTCCAAGATCTCGGCCACACGGCGGTGCTGATCGTGGGCGACTTCACCGCCCGCATTGGCGACCCGTCCGGCCGCGACACGACGCGCCCCATTCTGACGTTCAACGAGATCCAGCGGAACATGGAGACCTACAAGGAACAGGCCTTCGGGATCCTCGATCCCGACAAGACCGAAATTCATTACAACTCGAAGTGGCTGGAGCCGATGTCGTTTGAGGACATCATGGAGCTTACGTCCAAGTACACGGTCGCGCGAATGCTGGAGCGGGACGACTTCCACAAGCGCTACCAGGAGGGGCAGTCGATCACGCTGTTGGAGTTTCTGTATCCGCTGGCGCAGGCGTACGACTCGGTGGCGATTGACGCCGACGTCGAGCTGGGCGGGACGGATCAGCGCTTCAATTTGCTCGTCGGGCGTGAAATCCAAGAGCGCTACGATCAGGATGCCCAGGTGGCGATGCTGATGCCGCTGTTGGAAGGGACCGACGGCGTCAAGAAGATGAGCAAGTCCCACGGCAACACGGTCGGCATTACCGAGAATGCGGACGAGATCTACGGCAAGCTGATGTCGATCCCCGATGACATGTTGGAGCGCTACACGACGCTGTTGACCGATATGGATTATCAGGCCCTCAAGGACGAACATCCCATGCAACAGAAGAAGCGGCTCGCCCACGCCGTCGTCTCCAAGTACCATCCGAAAGCCGACGCGGACCATGCGGCCGAGGAGTTCGAACGTGTCTTCGGGCAGGGCGAGCGCCCGGATGACGTCCCTCAAGTGACGCTCGACGCGGACGCTCTCGAAGGGAATCGCCGGGTCTGGATCGTCGAGCTGATGGATCGGGCGGGCTTGGTGGACAGCCGGTCCGAAGCCCGTCGGCTTGTGCAGCAGGGAGCCGTCGAGTACGACGGCGAACGGATCACGGACGCGGACGCGCACATCGAGCTGAATCCGAAAGGCCTTCTGAAAGTCGGCAAGCGCCGCTTTGCGGAGATCCACGTGGAAGGATCGGCCTAGCATGAGCGACTGCATCTTCTGCGCGATTGCCCGAAACGACCAACAGGCACACACGATCTTTCAGGACGAGCACAGCGTGGCGTTTCTCGACCTGCATCCTGTTAAAGACGGGCACACCTTGGTGATTCCCAGGGCCCACTACGAGCGCCTCGAGGACGTGCCATCCGACGAGATCGGGCCCTTCATGGCCGCCGTCCAGCGTGCCACCCAAGCCGTGCAGGCGGCCATGGATGCCCCCGCGGCGACGGTCGGGATCCACAACGGATCGGAGGCCGGGCAAGCCGTACCGCACCTCCACCTGCACGTCATCCCGCGCCATCCCGGCGACGGCGGCGGCACGCTGCACAGCGTCGTCCGCGGCAAGGTCGAGGAGAACCTCGACGCCGTCCGGGATCGGCTCGCTCGGTCGATCGATGCCGTGTGAACGCTCGCTAGGCGTGAAGCGCGTGACTGTCGGCGGACTGCGTTCGGGGCTTATCGTCAATCGGTTCCATCACAAGGGGGCGAACAGTGGGGCGAACAATCAAGCGGGCTCGATTGCTCGGCCCCCTCACAGTTTTTAAGATGGCCTATCTTTAGGGAGGGATTCGATGCTCAAATGGATTCTGATCGTCGGCCTCGCGCTCCTAGCGATCCTTGGCTTTGTGCTAGTGCAGGGACCGCTGTTGACGGGGCCGTCGCCGGCGCCCTCCGACTCGCCGGCGGAGCAGACGCAAGAGGGTCAGGAGTCGGAGTCGTCCGAATCGGCCGAACCGTCCGATGGTGGCAATCAGCAGAAGGCGCAACCGGAACCGAGCCAAGAGGCCAAGGACATCATGCAGCAGGCACGGGAGGCCCAGGGCGGCCTGAGCGCGCTACAGGACCTCAACGGCTATCATCTCCAGGCCAGCAGCACGGCCACGCAACGCGGTCAGACGCTGTCGTTGCAGACCGAGACCTGGGTCAAGCTGCCGAGCCAGTTCCGTCAGAACACGCAAGTCAGCATCCAGGGCCAGACGATCAACAGCCTCACGGTCTGGGACGGCCAGAACGGCTGGGTGCGGCAGCAAGGGCAGGTCCAACAGCTGCAAGGCAACCAGATCGGGTCGATCCAGCAGAACCTCTATCTCGATCCGCTCCACGTCGTCTTGTTCGCGGCCCGTGATGATTTCACCTACACCTATCAAGGGACGGAGACTACTAACGGGACCAAGGCCCATGTAATGAAGATCAAGACGCCGCAGGATCAGACCGTGACGTATTACTTCGACGCGGAAAGCTTCCTCCCGATCCAGCGGACGCGGTCCGCCCAGGGAAGCACGGTGCGGACGGTCTTCACCGACTACCAGCGCGTGGACGGCTACGCGTTCCCGTTTACGCAAAAGACGTACCTGAACGGCGATTTGGCCCAAGAACAGACCGTGGAGAACGTCGAGGTCAACCCGAGCTTTGACCCGGAACTCTTCCAGAAGCCGCAGACGAACAGCAACCAACAGTCCGGTCAGTAAACGAGGCTTGCTGCTTCCCGTTTAGCTGTTATCGACCGAGATCGAACGGAGCCCTCGGACCCGGTCCGAGGGCTCTGCTCATGACGCGTGATCCGCTCGACGTCCGTCGCGTTGAGCCTCATTCCATTTAGCCGCCGACGGCCCGCCAGAGCTCGTTCAGTTCGGTCTGAACGCGCTCGAGCACGCCGGCTTCGGCGACGATCTCGGCCTCGTCGGCGTCGCGGCGTTTCAGCTCCACACCGCCCTTATCCAGCGCTCGCTGACCGATGGTGATTCGCAGCGGGATGCCGATGAGATCGGCATCGGTGAACTTGACGCCGGGGCTCTCTAGGCGGTCGTCGTACAGCACGTCGAGGCCAATCGATTGGAGCGCGTCGTAGAGGCGGTCGCCCGTCCGGACGACTTCCTCGCCGTCTTTGGGGAGCGTCACCAGATGGATATCGTAGGGCGCCACGCTGATGGGCCAGACGAGCCCATCGTCGTCACGGTGCTCCTCGGCGACGCTGGCGAGCGTCCGCTCGAGCCCGATTCCGTAGGACCCCATGATGATGGGATGGCTGTTGCCCGACTCGTCGACGAAGTTGCAGTCGGTCGCCTTGCTGTAGCGGGTCCCCAATTGAAAAATGTTGCCCACCTCGATGCCGCGCGAGCTGTCCATCGTTGCCTCGCACTCGGGGCAGGCGTCGCCCGCTTGGGCGGCCGCGATGTCGGTCACGAGATCCGGCTTGAAGTCGCGACCGATGTTGACGTTCATCAGATGGTACTCGGCCTCGTTGGCGCCGGTGACGACGTTCGGCATCTCAGCCAAGGCGTCGTCGACCACCACGTGGACGCCGTCGAGCCCCATTGGCGAGCCGAACCCGGGTTCGGCCCCGGTTGAGCGGATTTCGGCATCCGTGGCCGGGCGCAGATCGACCGCGCCCACGGCGTCGGTCAACTTCGTCTCGTTGACCTCCATGTCCCCGCGGACGAGCGCGAGGATCAGTGACTCCGAGCTCTCCCCGTCATCCGAGGGCGCGATAGCGGTTAAGAAGAGCACTTTGGCCGCTTTGGAAGCCGGAATGTCGAGCTGCTCGCACAGGCCCTGAATCGTCTTCGCGCCCGGCGTCTCGACCCTGGTGATCTCGCCCGGTTCCTCATCATGGGGCGCGGGCTTGGCGAAGCGCGCAAGCTGCTGGTTGGCCGCGTAACCGCACTCGCGGCAGAACACGATCGTGTCCTCGCCCACGGGGGTGAGATACATGAACTCATGGGCCCGCTTGCCGCCCATCATCCCGACGTCGGATTCGACGGCCATCACGGGCAGCCCACATCTGTGGAAAATGCGGAAGTAGGCATCGTAATGCCGATCGTATTGCTCGCTCAGCCCCTCCCAGTCGGTGTCGAGGCTGTAGCTGTCCTTCATGGTGAACTCGCGCACGCGGACCAGGCCGCCGCGGGGCCGCGGATCGTCGCGCCACTTGGTCTGGATGTGATAGATCAAGCGCGGCAGCTGGCGATAGGAGTTGACCTCGCCCTTGACGAGGTCGACGACGCTCTCCTCGTGCGTCATCGCCAGGACCATATCGCGCTCGTTCCGATCCTTGAAGCGCGTCATTTCCGGGCCGATCTCGTCCCAACGGCCCGTCTCCAGCCAGATCCGCGACGGATGGATCACGGGCATGCGCAGCTCCTGGCCGTCGATGGCGTCGATCTCCTCGCGAATGATCCGGGCGATTTTCGCGTGCGATCGCCATCCGAACGGCAACAGCGAGTAGATGCCCGTGGACAAGGGCCGAATGAACCCCGCGCGGATCAACAGCTTGTGGCTGTCCAGTTGCGCGTCGGCGGGCACCTCGCGACGCGTGGTTCCGAACGACTGGCTCATGCGCATGGGGAAACCTCCTCCAATTGCGTCAGAATGACCATTTCAGGATCAATGCACACGGCGAAAGCGGTGGAACGGTCGTCAGCTTCCCACATGGGGAGGCGGCGGGTCAAACGGAGGGGCTGCCGGACGGGCTCGATCGACCGTGTTCCTCATCGGCCACCATGGGCCGTTTCCGTGCTGAGCATGCCCCCTACCTTACGATCGCAGATCCGCGTCGGCCAGCGTGCCATTCGCTCGGGATTGCGAGGACCATTGATGCGCACGTCTCGAGCGGATAGAGTTCGTCATTGAATCGACATTGACGTTGGCACAAAGGAGGCCCGATGCCGTTCTGCCCCGAGTGTGAGGCCGAATACGTGGAAGGCATTGAGGAATGCGTGGATTGCCAGACCGCTCTCGTGGATGAGCTCCCATCTAAGAATCCCAGCGACGTGGCCGAGTCCGCCTCGGACGACAACGCCTTCGTCACGGTGTTCGAAGGCGGCAACGCATTCGACATCCACATGGCGAAAGGACTGCTGGTGTCGAGCGGGTTCCACGTCGAGCTGCTGGGCGGGGATAACCCGTTGAACCCGACACCGACGGGCATTCAAGTCCGCAAGGATGAGGCCGAAGAGGCGAGGGAACTGCTCGAGAACCCTGGTGATCTGGACGACGAGCACTCCGACGAGTTCTCGAAAGATTTCAACGATTGAAGGGTTCCGAGGGCTGTGCTCCCCAACCTTCAGGGAGACCACCCGCCCAGCAACGTCCGGGTCCTCTGTCAGGCGGGGCCGCCCTCTCCGTTGGAGACGTCGGTCACTCGATTAGCGCGAGGCATCCGCGATCATTGCGAGCTCTGCTTGTTGCCGAATGCTCAGGGTCGCCTCGTTCGGACATCGGATGTGGGCAACGGGGGCTGGGACGTCAACGCTTCGACGGGGATGGCTTCCCCACCAGCAGTCTGTTGATCCATTGTCGGGATCTGATCCCTCTGCGCTTCACCACCGAGTCGCGCGCATTTTCCGAATGGGCCAAGTCCAACTGCACGTTTGTGGCCTCATGGGACCTGTGCACGTGGTCAAAGCATGTAAACGCTTCAGGCAGCCTCGACCTTGAGAGTCACGAACGCTGCTCGACCTGGACTGGATCGGTCGTCGATGACGGCGTCTGGTAATCGTTGTGTGTTTCCGACGGTGGCCCCATCCGTGCGTCAAATAAGGCCGATCGGGAGATCAGAGCTGAGACGGAAACTCTCTGGCTTCGCGACGACTCGAGTTATTGCTTAAACTGACGGAAGATCAAGGCCAGTGTCCAAACGTTTCCCTCATCCAGCGGCGAACCGGACAGCGGGCAACGAGGATGCGCGCAAGGAGGCTCGGGCGTGGTACCCCTGCTTTTCAGAGTTTTCCGATTTGCCGTACGCAGCGGTTGGCAAGCCAGCCTGATTCTGATTGCCGTTCTCTTTATAGCAGGGTACCCGGTCATCTCACTCAACGAACCTCCGACTAGCGGCCTGACTTCCTTGCCGACGTATGCTTGGTGGTTCGTCGTCACGATCACGACGGTCGGCTATGGGGACGTCGCGCCCGTCAGTGCGATGGGCAAAGCCATGGCCGTCGTCATTATGCTCGGCGGGATCGGATCAATCGGGCTTGTCATTACCCAGTTGTCCAACAACGTGGCCCGTATCGGGAGGCAGATCATGCGAGGTACCGCAGACTTTGAGAAGAAGCTGACTGGCCACATCGTGATCTTCGGATATCACCCGGGCAAGACGGAACAGCTCATCGGCGAAATCAACGCGGACGAGCACAGCCGGGCCCGTGACATTCTTTTATGCTTTTCGCCGTCCCAAGCCGATGAGAATCCCTTGCCCGACAAGGTGCCCTACGCCGTGAAGGGCGAGCTCAGCTCCCAGGAGACGCTGGTGCGCACCAACGTCGAAGCCGCCTATCGAATCGTCATTGTCGGCGCGTCGGACGATCAGACCATCAACATTGCCCTCGGCGTCGTCCGATACAATGACCACGCTCACATTGTGGCCGCCCTTCACGAGCCACATGAGTACGCGGAGACGATCAAGCTGATCAGCGAGCGCATCGAATGTGTCCCCGAGGAAATGGTCTCGTTGACGACCCAGGCCTTGCAGGACCCGGGAATTACGGAGTTTTACGACCATCTGCTCAGCAATCGGACATCCCAGACGATCTACCAACTGACGGTTCCCGCCGAGGTCGGCCAAGTCCCGTTCGGCGATCTCATGCAAGCCTTCAAAACGGAATACGGCGCGACGCTGGTCGGCCTCGTTGAAAACCCAGGTGCGAGCGCTCAATTGTGGGCCAACCCGAGCTGGAACCATCCTGTGGAAGGCGGCATGATCCTCTACTACATCGCCTCCGACCGATTTGACGAGGTTCATTGGAAGTCGTTGATTCCCGATGCCGCCTAAGCCAGGCCGCGCCGAATCGCTGGCCGTACGTGCTGAGGATGACCGCCCGATCATTGGCAGTTCGACGGGGCATGGTCTGACTCCTAATGACGCTGCGCCGCGCGACCAGATGGCTGTTCGACGTTGCTTTGAGGGACGACCTCGACGGTCCATGTGGCGTGGACGACGTTCGGCTTACCAGAGCCGAATGGCGAGGACGACCCCGAGCGCAGCCAAGAAGACGATCACGGCAAAGGCCGTCAAGCCCGGGCTTAGGCCCGGATTGGTCGGCGTGGGAGCCGGGGGCGTCGTCTCCTCGTTAGCGCCGGCCGCGTCGACGACCCTCAGCGCCTCGAGTGTATCGTTGCCCAACTGGCCGATGGCGAAGACGGTGTAGTTGGTCGCGGCCTCAAAGGTGACACCGGGCACGGTCAAGGCCACGTCCTGAGTGCCGGCCGGGCGCACCTGGAGATCGTAGGTGGCAGGATCGACAGTGGCATATCCGGACTCATTCCGGAACGCGACGTTGGAGAACAGCACGGACCCGTCGGCAACGGCGACGTCCACGGCGGGAGCGTCGGGCGAGGCATGGACAACGCGCACTTTTGCTTGATTGGCCGTCGTGGATCGGTCGTCCTGCAAGACGAGCGGTCGGAGGTCATTCTTGCCCAACAGGCCGGTGGCCGCAACCGTGTATGCCGTGCCTGCGTCGAGGATGACGGTGGTGTCGATGAGGACCGGAACACTTCCCCCGGTCGCGGTGACCCGGATGCGGTGTTCGCCGGCTGCGATCTCGAGGTAAGCGCTGACGGTCTTGAAGGGGACGTTCTCCAAGACAATACGCCCGTCAACTCGAACGTCAACATTCGGGGCATCGGGCGAGAGATGGGCCACGCGCAGCTGCGCGGTTTCGCCGTCTTGAGCACTGGCCAAGCCGGAGCCAGGAAGCACAACGGCAATGGCGGCAAGGGCGGCAAGGGCGGCAAGGGCGACTCCGATCCTTCGCATTGGATTCCCTCCTTGAAGCTTTGAGAGCCCGAATCGGGTTGGACGATCATGCGACCCTGGGCTAGCATTCCATCGTTGCCCGATTTGGTTGAGATCACACCGACGAGCAAGGTGGCAAAGGTTCTTCCGCTGTGTCAACTTGATCTCCTTCACGGGCTTGCTTGCCCTTGGCTTGACTCCGAAATCTGTGAAAGGATCCGGTTAGGCGACTCATATCCGTTTGGCGTAACCGCAGACGGCGCAATCTTCACCTCAGCTAACGCGTCGATGCGTTGCTCAATGGCGAATGCTCGGATCCAACCGAAACCGCGCCGCAAACTTCGTCTCGCCCTGATTGAGTTGGCACGGCGTCTGCCCCGAGCGGAGCCAATCGATGCCCCGTTTGGCCGTCTTTCCGGAATAACAACCGTCCGATGGATCGGGCCGCTCGTCCAAGCGTTGATAGAGCACGAGATGGAGATGGGCCGTGTAAGGAAGCCGTCCGGATAACCCCGTGGCGCCGACCGTGCCGATCGGTTCGCCCAGCAAGACGGTATCGCCCTCGGTAACGTGCACACGCCGCAGGTGCGCGTATCGCACCGCGAAGCTCGGGTCGGCGCTCAGCTGCACCACGACCGTATTGCCGTAGTTGAACGAATCCGGGTTGGCGACGCGCCCCCGTCCTGATCGCGCGTAGATCACCCGGCCGCTCGCCACGCTCAGCACCGTCTCGCCGACGTCATCGTTGCGCTGGCCATGGTTCCAGTCGATGGCGTGGGCGTCGTCGCCGTCGTGGCCGTCGTGGGTGCCGGCTCGCCAGCCGTCCGTGCGAGCGAAGCTCCATCCCAAGCGGGACCTGCCGTCCGTTAACAGCTGGATCCGATCGTCATTTGCAGGGGGCAGTCGGGGCAGTTCTGGCGTCGGCGACGGATCGGTCGGGGGCGTCTCCGTTGCCGTCTCCCCTTGGGATTGGTCCGTCAGCTCAATGGGCGGGAGCGGTTCCAAGGGCTCCGACATGACGTCGCTCGATGGCGTCGCTGACGTCAGCCCAGCCAACGGCGAGGGGAACGTCAACACCGTCACCAACGTGGCGACGCTTACGACGAGCGTGCCGACGACGATCACAAGTCGGTCCACTAACCTCAGCCTCCGTCAGGAACGAGGATGCAAGCGCGTTTTCGTCTAGTCCCTCCGGCATTTAGCTTGGACGGTTCAAGCTCAACGGGCAAGGACACGGATCCTGCGTCCACCGACAATGAGTCTGTTCCCCGGCACGGGCTCGGACGGGCCGGGTGACGGATAGCGTTGCGGGCCCATCTCGCAGCAGATAAAGTCGATCCGTTTGCCAGCCAGAATCCATTCCATTGACAGGAGGTCAGGCCAAATGAGCTCAACAGCCGACAAGCAGTTCAAATCGATCGTGCCGGTCGCCGTGATGATCCTGCGCCTGGTGATCGGCATCGTCTTCATCATGCACGGGGCGCAGAAGCTCCTCGGCGCCTTCGGCGGCGCCGGCATCGACGGCACGGCGCAGTTCTTCGGATCCCTCGGACTGGAGCCGGCGACGTTTTGGGCCTGGGTCGTGGCCTTGGTCGAGTTCGGGGGCGGCATGGCGATGGCGATCGGGCTGCTCGCCCGCTGGGCCGGTCTCTTGTTGGCGATCAACATGGCCGTTGCCGCGATTGTCGTCCACTTGCCGAAGGGGTTTTTCGCCAGCGATGGCGGCGTCGAGTTCGTGCTGACGCTGTTCGCCGGATCGCTGTTTTTCGTGGCCTACGGCAGCGGCAAGCTCTCGGTCGATGCAGCCCTGTCGTCGGCCTGACATCGACGACCGGTAACGCCTAGACGAGCGACGCGATCAGGACGATGAGGCCCACGAGCCCGACGAGAATGAGCAGGCCACCGAGGAACCAACGGATGGCAAACTTGCGCGCGAACTTGGCCTGCTCCGGCGTGATCGTGACGCGATCGGGATGCCGGCGAGCCATGCGTTGGGCCTTCTTGCGCATCTGAATCGACTCGCGGACTCGTCCCTCGTTGCGGTAGACGACGCCCAGGTTGTGGTGGGCGTTGATGTGGTTCGGGTCGTGGGTGATCGCCTTGCGGAAGGTGTATTCGGCCCGTTCGTTGTCGCCCTGGTCGTAGTAGATGTTGCCGAGGCGATAGTAGATCTGGGCCTTGTCGAGGCCGTGGGCCAGCGCCTCGAGCAGCAGGTCGATACCCTCCTCGTAGCGTTGCTCCCGGCGGAACTGTTCCGCACGGCTGAGCGCGTCGTCGACGGCCGCGCGGCGGTCGGTCTCGGATTGACTAGGATTGATCGACGCCATCGAGCCTCGCCTTCACCGCTTGGATGTCCTGCCAGGTCAGGTGCTTCGGGCTGCCCGAAGCTCGCGAGGGATTCCGCAAGAGATAACTCGGATGGAACATGGGAAAGATCTGGATCCCGTCGCGATAGTCGAAGAATTCTCCCCTGACCTTGGTGATGCCGGCATCGGTGTCCAGCAGCTTCTTCGTGGGAATGTTGCCGAGCGTGACGATGACCGACGGCCGGACGTAGTGGATCTCGGCTTCAAGATACGACCAACAGGCTTGAATTTCGTCTCGCTGGGGCGCCCGGTTTTCGGGGGGGCGGCATTTGACGACGTTGCTGATGTAGACCGTCTCGCGCGGCATCCCGGCCGCTTCCAGGATCTGATCCAACAGCTGGCCCGCACGCCCCACAAACGGGCGGCCTTCCGCGTCCTCGTCCGCACCCGGCCCTTCGCCGACGAACATGACGCCACAAGGGACGGGCCCCTCGCCGAAGACCACTTGGGTTCGGCTGTCCTTGAGGCGGCATTTCAGGCAGCTGAGCGCCACCTCACGAACTTCCTCATACGACGATCCTAGGGCGTTGTCCTCGGGATCGTTGAAAAGCGACATCATGTCATGTGCCATGATATCCGCCGTCGGGCGGGCAAGCTGTGGGTTTGGAGCGGGCGACGGGATTCGAACCCGCGACCACCAGCTTGGGAAGCTGGGACTCTACCGCTGAGTTACACCCGCACGTTCGATGGCGATCATACCACTCGCCGGAACGCTCAACAAGCCCCGACGCGCGCGGCGCGACGAATCACTGGATAAAGCGCTTGAAGTCGGAGAGGTTCATCTCGCGCTCGACGAAGTCCTTGAAACGCTCGCGCGTCTCTTCGTCCTCCTCGTCAGCGATCTCGTCCATCTCGATAGCGGAGGCGTCGAAGACGTCGTCGGAGATATAGATCGGGCTCTGCGTGCGCAGCGCCAAGGCGATCGAGTCCGATGGCCGGGCGTCGATCTCGTGGACGTCCCCGTAGGGGTCGCGCAGAAAGATCGTCGCGTAGTACGTGGAGTCCTCGATGTTGTCGATGACGACCATGTCCATGTCGCCGCCGAGGTTGTCGATCATCATCTGGAGGAGATCGTGCGTGAGCGGTCGAGGGAACTCGCGCTCCTGCAGGACCATGGCGATGGCGGTCGCTTCCGGGTTGCCGATCCAGACGGGAACGACCTTTTCGGTTTCCTCGTCTTTCAGGAGAATGACGGGAGTGTTCTGGTAGGGGTCGACGAGCAGGGCCTTGACCTCGACTTCGCGCATCGACAAGACCTCCTCTCTGGACTCGGGCCGCGCGGCAGGCCCGAAATCGCGTCTATTATAGCAGTGCCCTATGCGCTTGGCAAAAGCCGACGTGTCCCTGGGGTCGTGGACGTTGTGGCGCCTCAATGGCGTCCAGTATACTTGGGTGCATCGGGAGGGGATGCGCATTGTGCGGCATTATGGGCTACATCGGCACCGAATCCCAAGGGCAGCGCGTCGTTCTGGACGGGCTTCAGGCCCTCGAATACCGCGGTTACGACTCCGCCGGGGTGGCGGTGCTGACCGACGACCACATCTGGACGGCCAAACGGGCTGGCAAGATCGACGAACTGATTCGCGCCGTTCCGGACGACGCACCGCAAGGACAGACGGCGCTGGGGCACACCCGCTGGGCGACCCACGGTCCGCCCACCGACGTCAACGCCCACCCTCATGCCGACTGCCTGGGCGACCTGGTCGTCATCCACAACGGCATCATCGAAAATTTCCATCAGTTGAAGACGGAGCTGATGGAGCAGGGCCACGCGTTCCTCTCCCAGACCGACACGGAGGTCCTGGCGCATCGGATCGAATCGTTCTACGATGGGGACCTCCAGAAAGCGGTTTTGAAGGGACTAGACGGCGTCGAAGGCGCATACGCGATCGCCGTTCTGTCCCGACGCCATCCGGACGAGATCGTCGTGGCCAAGACGGCCAGCCCACTCGTCATTGGCCTCGGCGACGGCGCCAACTACCTGGCGTCAGGCGTGCCTGCCCTGTTGCCCCACACGAAAGAGATGCTCTTCCTCGACGACGGCGAGCTGGCCACCATTCGATCCGATGATATCGACGTGTTTGACCTCGACGGCAACCCCATTGACAAGCATGCCCAGACGATCAACTGGGACCCGGTGACGGTGCAAAAACAAGGGTATCGGCACTTCATGCTCAAGGAGATGCACGAACAGCCCCAGGCCGTCGCCGACACGCTGCGCGGCCATGCAGACCTGGAGTCATACGACGTCCACATGGCCGAGGTCGGCCTCGATCCCGAGACATTGGAACACGTCCGCCAGATCACGCTGATCGCCTGCGGCACGGCGTATCACGCCTGCTGGACGTCCAAGTACCTCTGGCAGCGCTGGCTTGACGTTCCCATCAACGTCGAGCTGGCCTCGGAATTCCGCTACAGCGCGCCGTATCTCGGCTCCGACTCCCTCGTCGTCGCCGTGTCGCAGTCGGGCGAGACGGCCGACACGCTGGCCGGGGTCTCCTTGGCGCGCGAGCACGGCGTGCCCGTGCTCGGCTTGACCAACAGCCCCGGCTCGGCCCTCGAACGGGCCGCCAATTGGACGATGTATACGCACGCGGGCCCGGAGATCGGGGTGGCGTCCACGAAGTGCTTCATGGTCCAACTGGAGGCGTTGGCGTTGATCGGGCTCTTCATCGGCGAGCAGCGCGGCGCGAGCTCGCGCGAGGAGATCGAGCGCTCGCTCGGCCAATTGGCTGCCACCCCCGGGATCTTGGAACACTTGCTCAAGCGGGAACCGGAGCTCGAGTCGCTCGCCCGCCACTTCTACGACGTGGCGCACTTCCTCTATCTGGGCCGCGACATGCTCTGCCCCATCGCCTACGAGGGGGCCCTCAAGCTGAAGGAGATCAGCTACATCCACGCTGAGGGCTACGCCGCGGGGGAGATGAAACACGGGCCGATCGCGCTCATCGACGAGCACATGCCCGTCGTGGTGCTCGCCACCCAGAACAGCGTCTACGAAAAACTCTTCAGCAACATCGAGGAAGTGAAAGCCCGCAAGGGCATCGTCATCGCCGTCAGCGACACGCGGGACGCCGAGATCGAGCGCGTGGCCGATCACCTCATTGAGCTGCCCGAGTCGCTCCCCATCGTGACGCCGATGCTCTTCACGATTCCCATGCAGCTGTTGGCCTATCACGTTGCCGTGCTGCGAGGCACCGACGTGGATCAGCCACGGAACTTGGCCAAGAGCGTCACCGTCGAATGATGCTTGGAAGACGGACCGAGGAGTGACAACGCTGACGAACGGGGCTTTGACGGAGCGCAGAGGAGCCAACAGGAAAGGAGGGCCAAGATGGACAACGCTCGCAAGCTCGGGATTGTGCTGATGCTGATCGGCATCGGCGTCGGCATTGTCGGCCAGATCCTGAACGCCGACGCCCACATGACGTTCCAGACGGTCATCGGCTGGGTGATCACGCTCGTCGGCGCGGCCGTCGTCATCTCGGGCGGTTGGATGTACACACAGCGCGAGGAGGGTTGACGCCTCCTTGCGGATGCGATGTCGCGCCAAGCCTTGGCACCATAGTCGTGCGAGCTTTTGGCGAGATATCAACCATGTTCCTCGTGCCTCTTCCTAGCACGGGGGTCTCCCTGCCCAATTCGTTGCGTCGACGTCGTCTGAGCTAGCTTGACAGCGCGTTCACGAGCTGTTGTAAATACATGGATTGAGGTATCGGTCAAACAAGGTTACGCCGTGCCACTGTGCGCGGCATTATTTTGGTCATGATCCCATCATGCGGAAAGGAGCAATGCAATGATTGATCGTCTCATCACGATCGGGATCGTCGTGGTCACCCTCATCGGCGGCGGACTCATGATCCAGCAGAGCCCCGCACCGACGTCGACGGGGACGAATTCCGGCCTGACGACTGCTCAGGAACAGGACAATGCCGTCCAGACGCCATCGCAGCAACCTCGGTCGTCCGAAACCGTTCAGGAGGCCACAAGCGGATCGACGCCGTTGGAGGGCCTGGACGCATACGTCAAAGGCGCCATGGAGACCTGGAACGTCCCGGGCACGGCTATCGCCGTCGTCAAGGACGACGAGGTGGTGTTCGCCGAGGGCTACGGTGTCCGGAATGACAACACAGGCAAGCCCGTGACGGCACGGACGCTCTTTGCCGTCGGCTCGACTACGAAGGCCTTCACGACGGCCGCGTTGGGCATGCTCGTGGATGAGGGCAAAATCAGCTGGGATGAGAAGGTCGTCAACTATTTGCCCGACTTCCAACTGAAGGACCCGTGGATCACGCGTCACCTGACGATCCGCGATCTGCTGACCCATCGGGTTGGCCTAAAGCGGGCGGATCTGCTCTGGTATTCGAACAAGTTCAATCGGGACCAGGTGCTCCAACGTATCCGCAACGTGGAGCACAAGCTCCGCTTCCGCGATCAGTTTGGCTACCAGAACGCGATGTATGTCGCCGCCGGCGAGATCATCGAGTCGGTGACGGGCCAGAGCTGGAGCACGTTCGTGCAAAATCGCATTTTCAATCCGCTCGGCATGCTCGTCAGCAACACGAGCACGGATGACTTGGCCTACTACAGCGATGTCGCCATGCCCCACATCCAGTCGTCCGCGAGCGAGGTCCGACCCATCGACTATCACAACATCGACAATGCCGCCCCCGCTGGCGCCATCAATTCCAACGTCCAGGAGATGGCCCAATGGGTACGTCTCCAGCTGAACGAGGGCACTTACGAGGGCCAACGGTTGCTGGAGGCATCCACGGTGCGCGCGATGCACAGTCCGGAGACGATCATCGACCCGGGCCCTACGCAAGCGCGATTGAACCCGGAGACGACGTTCTCGACGTACGGGCTGGGCTGGTTCGTCGATGACTACCGGGGCCACAAAGCCGTCTACCACGGGGGCAACATCGACGGCATGAGCGCGCACGTCAGCATGGTGCCAGAAGAGGAGCTCGGCGTCGTCGTGCTGACGAACATGAACGCGACGCCGATGCCCAAGATCCTGAGCAAGTGGATCACGGATCGGTATCTCCAGGCTCCCGAGAAGGATTGGAGCCAGCACTACCGGCAGATTTATGAGAAGATCGGCCAACAACGTCAACAGGCTCTGCAAAAGGTCCGGGAGAATCGCACGTCGGGGACCGAGCCGTCGCTGGGGTTGGAGCGTTATGCCGGCGTCTACGAGAGCGACCTCTACGGCAAACTGACGATCCGCGCTGAAGACGATGGCTTGATCCTGCAATATGGCGACCTCGTCGGCGATCTCACGCATTGGCAATACGACACGTTCCGCGTCAGCTGGCCCCCGTCGGTCCGTGCTGTGGTCGGCGGCTTCTTTCTCGCCAACATTCATCTCGATGCCCGAGGCAACATCCAGTCGCTGGAACTGAGCGATGCACTCGGTCGGTTAGAGCTTGGCGAGTTCAAGCGGGTCGGCGACGTGGGGCAACCGTAAGCGTCCATCCGGCGTCGCCGTGCTAGACTCGGACCGACGTCGACGAGGCACCCATTGGCATCGAAGCGCAATCGTCGTGTCGTGGTGACCCAGTACGGCGACCCGGACGTGCTCCAGGTCGTGACGTCGGAGACGCCGGAGCCCGCATGGGGCGAGGTTCGGATACGCGTGGAGGCGACCGGCCTCGCGTTCGCCGACATCCTCATGCGGGAAGGGCTTTATCCGGGCACGCCGAGTGTGCCCTTTGCGCCCGGCTACGACGTCGTCGGCGTTGTCGATCAACGGGGCGAGGGCGTGGCCGACTGGCAACCGGGCGATCGCGTCGCGGCACTGACGGTATTTGGCGGCTACGCCGACTATCTCACTTGGCCGGCGGCTGATCTCGTCCCGGTGCCCGATGGGCTGTCGGCCGGCGAAGCCGTGAGCCTGGTGCTCAACGGCACCACGGCCGATCAGATGCTCCATCGCGTGGCGTCCGTTCAACCGGGCGGGCGAATCCTCGTTCACGGTGCGGCCGGCGGCGTCGGAACCCTCATGCTCCAGTTGGCCCGCCTCGACGACATCACGGTTTACGGCACGGCATCGACGCCCAAGCATGACCTGATCCGTGAGTTGGACGCGACGCCGATCGACTACCGCAGCCAGGACTTCGTCGAGCGGGTTCATAAGCTAACGAATGGTGAAGGCGTTGACGCCGCCTTTGACCCGATCGGAGGCGCGAACTGGCGTCGATCCTACCGGACGCTCAAGCGCGGCGGGCATCTCGTTACCTACGGCCTGTCCGCCGCGCTCCAGGCCCGCGGCCGGCAACGCCGGCTTGCGATGCTGACCAGCATGGCCCGCTTGGGATGGCTCAAGCTGCTTCCGGACGCGCGTCGGGTGAGCTTTTACAGCATCACGGGGCTGAAGGCGAAGCATCCGGCGTGGTTCCGGGATGACTTGCAGAATCTGTTCCAGCTGTGCGGCACCGGGAGGATTGCGCCGGTGATCGGCGAAAGCCTTCCCCTTGAAAGAGCAGGTTCGGGACATGACCTTTTGGAAAACGCCAGGGTAAGCGGCAAGATCGTCCTACAAGGCTTGGAGAGTGCGTCAGATGACCCATCCGAACGATAGCGACAGGCGGTGCCAGAGGCGATGACCCACGCGCACCGCGTCGTCATCGTCGGCGGCGGCTTCGGGGGATTGGAAGCCGCAAAAGCGCTCGGCAAGGCACCCGTCGAGGTGACGCTCATCGACCGGCGGAATTTCCACCTCTTCCAGCCGCTGTTGTATCAGGTCGCCACGAGCGGGCTCTCCCCGGCCAACATCGCGCAGCCGCTGCGCGGGATTCTTAAGCGCTACCGGAATGTCGACGTCGTGCTGGGCGAGGTCGTCGACATTCGGGTGGACGAGGGCGCCGTCGTGCTGCGCGACGGCGCGACGATTGCCTACGACTCGTTGATCGTCTCGACCGGAGCGACGCATCACTACTTCGGCAACGACGCCTGGGCCGAGCACGCGCCCGGGCTCAAGACGATCGAGAACGCCACCGAGATCCGAAGTCGGATGCTGCGCGCCTTCGAAGCCGCCGAGCGCGAGGGCGATACCGAACGGGCCGAGGCCTGGCTCACGTTCGTCATCGTCGGGGCCGGGCCGACGGGCGTCGAATTGGCCGGGGCGCTGGCCGAGATCGCCAAGGACACCCTCCGTTACGACTTCCGGCACATCGACCCGACGCGCGCTCGAATCCTGCTCGTCGAGGGCGTCGATCGCGTGCTGCCTCCGTATCCGCCGGATCTGTCCCGGCGGGCCAGGGCGTCGCTGGAGAAGCTCGGGGTGGAGGTGCGCACCGGCACCATGGTCTCGGACATCCAGCCCGACTCGGCGACCTTGACCGTGGGCGATGCGTCGGAGCGGATAGCCACGCACACGGTCATCTGGGCGGCGGGCGTCAAGGCGTCGCCTTTGGGCCAAGTTCTCGCCGATCGGACCGGGGCTGACCAGGATCGGCCCGGCCGCATCGTCGTGGAACCCGACTGCACGGTGCCCGGCCATCCGGAGATCTTCGTCGTCGGCGACTTGGCGCATCACGCTCACGAGTCGGCCGAGCCGCTGCCGGGCGTTGCGCCGGTCGCCATTCAGCAGGGCCGCTTCGCCGCTCGGGCCATCCAAGCTCGCCTCATGGGTAAATCCGTCGGAACGTTCCGATATCTGGATCTCGGCAATATGGCCGTGATCGGCCGGCACGCGGGGGTAGCTGACATCCGAGGCCTCAAGCTGTCCGGCTATCTCGCCTGGCTGGCGTGGCTGTTCATTCACCTGATGAAACTGGTCGGGTTCCAGAACCGGGCCTTGGTGTTCATGCAATGGGCCTGGCGTTATCTGACACACAACCGAACGGCCCGTTTGATCACGCACCGGTCGGGTGACCCTCGCTCGGATTGACGCCAATCATCGCTCCATGCCGATCGAAAACATCGCCTCCAGATCATGGCGGGAAAACGCTCGGAACGCGATAAGCGTCTCCGTCTGCTCGATGCCCTCGATGTGGACCATCTGATTGGTGACGACCTCGGCGAGGTCGTCGTTCGTCTCCACACGGAGAATCGCGACGAGGTCGAAGCGCCCGCCGACCGAGTAGACTTCCGTGACTCCGTCGATCTCCACGAGCTGCTCCGCGACGTTGTTGACGTCCTGCGGCTCGACGTTCATCAACACGATGGACGTGACCATGCTGGCACCTCCCAGTGATCATTGTGCGTCATTGGTTGATCAAGACCAAAGCCAGAATCGTCAGACCAACAGCCGCCTTCTCCAGACGGTTGAGTCGTTCGCCGAAGACCGTGACGCCGACGAGGTTGATGACGAGGATCGTGCCCGCGCCAAACGCGGGAAACGCCACGGCCGCCGGGACCGTCTCCAGGGCGCGGATGAGGAAGAACGAGGAGAACAGATTGGGCACGCCGACCATCAGCCCCGTCAGCAGGTCGCGACGCTGAGTGGCGCGTGAGCTTCGTAACGTAGTGACGAGGCTGTAGCCGAACGCCGAGGCGAACGTGACGAGCAAGAAGAGGGACTGATGCTCGAGCCAGCCGTACTTTTGAAAAACCTTGTTGCTGAATTCGGCGATTCCCCCGAAGAGAAACAAGAGAACCAAGCTCAACCGAATGGCTCGACCGGCGTTCAGCTCTGAGGGCCAATGGACGATGACGATCGAGAGCAACGCCAGCGCAATGCCGATCCATTGAATGGTCGTCGGAAATTCCTGCCAGAGCACGAGCGATAGCGACATCGGAACGAGGATTCCCAGCTTGATAAACGCGCCTGCGAGACCGACGCCCTGCTCGCGGATGCTCTTCTGGTAGTAGATGAACGCCAGAAAGAAGAACGCGCCGGCGCCCAGCCCGACGATGACGGCCCACAGCGCGCTGGAGGCCACGGGCAGTTTGTCGCCCGTGAGGACGAAGACGGACCGCAACTCCGCCAGCGACGCGCCGAGGGAAAAGCCGCCGTCGGGCATGGTCAGGCCGGTAATCCCCAAGAGCCCAGCACTCAACGCGGCGGCCATGAGATAGTTGGCCGTGGTGACCGCGTAGCGGTTCATGCCGGCTGTCTCGCTGTGCTTGAAGATGAGCGCAATGGAAGAACTGCAGACAATGGCCAGGGCGAGATAAATCATCGTGTCAGCGCAGATCGAGTGCGATGGGCGGCAAGCCGATGGTGCGCTATGCTAAGGTGGCACGCCGACAAGCAAGGAGCAACCTCGACTCGCATGAAGCGCGGACGACACTTCTGGGGGCGCGTATTGGTGTTGATCGGCGTTGCAGCTTGGGTCCCCTACGCTATTCAGGCGTACGGGCTCGGCCACGAGGTCGCCATGCAGCCCTATCTAGCGGCCCACCTCGTTGGCGTTATTCCCGGCTCCTTGCTGTTGCACGGGGATAAACTCCTCCGACTTATCGGCTCCGACGAGAGCTAGTCGCGTCGGGCGCGTCGTCTCGTTACGGCTACGCGGCGCTCTGTTCCTCGTCGAGCGTAAAGCCGATGCGGACGCGGACTTGCCAATAACTGACCCGTTGATCGTCGATGTAGCCGCGGGTCTCGAGCACTTCGAACCACCGGAGGTTGCGCAGGGTCTCGGCCGCGCGCGCAACGGCGTTCTCCACGGCGCCTTCCATGGAGTCCGATGACGACCCCACGAGCTCGATCGTCTTGTAGACGTGATCCGGCATAGATGTCCTCCTTATCGACGAAATAGCTTAGTCCCTCCAGCGTAGCTGACTGGCTCGAATGGAGGCAATCGCCGCGATGAACCCATAGCTGGCCTCAAACGTCCCCACCACGCGATTGTCGAGCATGCTACAGACCACCGCACAAGTCGAGCCAACCTACGGTCGCAACGTTGGCCCCGCTGGGCAACTGACTTGACTGGACTTTCGCGGTGATCAGTAAGTGGCTATCGTTGGTCAGCGAGGGAGTCTATGAACCAGACGAACATTGAGCGTGCGACTGACGCCGTATCGGGTTTGGATCTGAGCAGCAACACAACGTCACGGTCATCGGCACTTCTTTGACGCGAGCCGTAGACGTGCACGAATCAAGGTGCTAATATCTTGACAGTTCTTGCGAATAAAGGGGGCTTTATGGGTTACCTCAAGTCGTCAGTGGGAGGGATCGGGAGCGGCCTCGTGGCCGCTGTGGCTCTTGGCCTGCTCTTCTATCTCACCGTCGTCAGTGGAGATGGCATGAATACCGCCAGAAATACGATGTTAGCCATCGTGCTCGTCATCGGCTTTCTCGCGGGCGTCGGTGCCCATAGCGTGATCGCCAAGATCCGCGCGATGCCGCCATCCGGTAGCGAGACGGGCGGCACCAATGCGCCGAAATACGACGACAGCGGCTATCCGCCGAAAAACGCGGATATCATGGGCGGCGGCATGGGGGATGCGGATGACGGATGACGCACGTGGGACCGACCAAGAGAACCCAGCCGACGGTCAGACCGAGCTCGCGGTCTCGACCGCCAGAGCGCAACTCGTGAGCTTGCCGATTGCCGCCGTCCTCATGTTGCTGATCACGATCCCTTATGGGGCGATCCATGGCCCCGAGCAGGTCGGTCAAATCGGCCGTTTCTTCAGCAACTGGTCGTGGATCCCGACCTTGTTGGGCGGGATCATCGTGCATGAACTCCTGCATGGCCTCACCTGGGCTTGGGCCAGCAACCACAGCATGGCGAGCGTCACGATGGGGGTCCAGTGGAAATCCTTGACGCCGTATGCCCACATCTCCAGGCCCATTCCGGCTCATGCGTACCGCTTGGGCGCCGCGATGCCCCTGATCGTCCTGGGCCTGTTGCCGTATCTTGCAAGCCTTGTCCTAGTGGACGGCTGGCTGCTGGGATTTTCGCTGGTTTTCACCATAGCCGCCGCTGGGGACGTTTTGATTCTCGGATTGATCCGGCACGTCGATTCCGACCACTGGGTGAAGGACCATCCCACCAAGGCTGGCATTATGGGCGTGCAGTCAGATCATTGACGGGCTGGCATCGAGCCGGACCGGATATGGACAAGCGGGCGTCGTTACGCCAGCGGGCCGGGTTCGGGCAAATCCTCCACGGGCGTGTCGACATGGCGATCTCCCTCCTCGACGAGCATGACCGGGATGTCGTCTCGGATGGGATACTTGCGCCCGCACTCCCCGCAGACGAGCCACTGGTCGCGGACCAGCTCAACAGGGGTCTTGCAGGACGGGCAGGCCAATATATCCAGCAGTTCGTCGTTGATCGCCATATCGGTGCCTCCTCCAGCTCTTTATACCGCGTCGGATTCGGAGGCGACAACGTAGATCCGCGCTGAGGCTTCCGGAACCGTGAGCTCGAGCTCGTGCCCCTCCGCCGACATCCACGATGCGTCGGGATCCGGAAGCTTGACGAGCCAGCGTTGGTCGGCGGCTTCCACGTGGAGCACCAGCGCGTCGCCGACGAACTCCCGCGCACGCACGACGCCGGGCAGTCGATTGGGTCCCTCGTCGTTGATGCCGAGGTGCTCCGGCCGGATCAGCACGCAGACCGCTTGTCCGATGTCCATTGACGTGAATGCCTCGGTCTCCACTCGCATGGACCGTTTGTCGCTCAGTTGGACCACGACGGAGGCCTCATCGACCTCGGCGATCCGTCCGCGGATCAGGTTACCGCGTCCGATGAAGTCCGCCACGAACGGCGTAACGGGATCGTGATAGAGCGCCCACGGCGAGGCCATTTGCGCTATCTGGCCCGCGTTCATGACCGCCATCCGATCGGCAATGGCCAGCGCTTCCTCTTGATCATGGGTCACGTAGACGGTCGTGACGCCCAACTCGCGCTGGATGCGGCGAATTTCCAAGCGGAGCCGATCTCGCAGTTGGACGTCGAGCGCGCTGAGAGGCTCGTCCAAGAGGAGAATCCTCGGATTCGGGGCCAGCGCCCGCGCCAGCGCCACGCGCTGTTGCTGCCCGGCGGAGAGCTCGTCGGGCCGTCTGGTCTCGTAGCCCGGCAAGTCCAGAAGCTCCAACAGCTCTTGGACGCGATCCCCCTTGTTGACCCGCTGGTCGGCGAACTTGAGACCGTAGCCGACGTTGTCGAAGACGCTCATGTGCGGAAAGAGCGCGTAGTTTTGGAACACGATGCCGACATTGCGCGCCTCCGGCGGCACGCCGAGCACGCTGCGGGATCCGAGTCGAATCTCGCCCGCATCCGGCCGATCGAAGCCGGCAATCAGGCGCAGCAGCGTCGTCTTGCCGCAACCCGACGGCCCCACGAGCACGAGCAGCTCGCCCTCGTCGACGCCCAGCGACACCCCGTCCACGGCGCGGACCTCGCCAAAGGTTTTGCGAAGATCGGTCAGTTGGATCGCGCTTGCGTCGCTCATAGGTCGCGAAACGTCCGGTCGCCAAATCGATCGATCAGGACAAACGCCAGCGTCAACACGGCCATCATGATAACGCTCATCGCGCTGGCGGCGCTGAACTCGCGCGCTGCCAGCAGGTGATACACGGCCACGGGCATCGTGAGCAAGCCCGGCTCGGCCAGCATGAGCGTCGCGCTCGTCTCCGCGATGCTGATGGCGAAGGCGAACGCCGCGCCCGTCAGGAGGCTGCCCTGGATGAGCGGCAACCGCACGTCCCGTGTTGCTCGCCACGGGGAGGCGCCGAGCGAGCGGGCAGCGTCGGTCAGGTTGCCCTCAAGACGCTCCAGCGCCGGCCGTACCACGCGGATGACGAACGGGATCGCCAAAGCCGAGTGGGCGACCACGACGACGATCCAGGTGCCGCTGATCTCAAGCGGCGGCTGGTTGAAGACCCGCAGCAGGGCCAGGCCGAGCGCCACCGACGAGATCGCCAACGGCGCCATGGCCACCGTTTCGAGCGGAGCCCGCCCGCGCAGGCGTCGCTGCGCCAGCATCGTCGCCAGCAGGGTCCCACACACGAGCGCGATCGCCATGGTCGCGCCGGCGAAGCTGAAGCTGTTGATTACGGACTGTAAGGGTGAAGCCCCGATCAGCGAGGAGAACCCCTGAGCGAAGACTTCGCGATAGCCGTCCAAGCTGACGACGACGGTGTTCTGCCAGGGTTTGCTGACCGAGTCGACGACCACGGCCAGCATGGGCCCGAGGAACAGCAAAATGCTGAGCGCGAGGAAGCCGTACAGCCCCGCGCGACGAAGCAGCGTCCAGCCCCCGACAAACAGCGGTTTTCTCCGTCGGGGTGCCTCCAGTCGGACTTGCCGCGCGTAGCGGCGCTCGATGGCGAGATACCCCACGGTGAACAGCAAGGCGATCAGCAGTTCCAGCGTCGCCAGCGTCGCGGCCTCGGCGTAGTTGATCTGTACGATGGCTTGGCGATAGATCTCGACCTCGAGGGTGCTGAACCTCGCGCCGCCGAGGGCCAAGACGATGGGAAAGCTCAAAAAGGAGTAGATAAACGCGAGCGTGGCGCCGCTGACGATCGAGGGCGCGAGCATGGGCAATGTGACGTTGACGAACGCGCGTCGCGGCGAGGCGCCGAGCGCGCGGGCGCTCTCCTCGTAGCTTGGCGAGAGCCGTTCCCAAGCCGCGGCCGTGAAGCGGGTCACGATGGGCGCGTTGTAGAACGCATGCGCCAGGACGATGCCGACGAGCGAATAGAGAATGCTCAAGGGTGGGTTCTCTAGGTTGAACAGCGACATCAGGGTTTCGTTCAGGATTCCGGCGTTGCCGAAGACGAGCACGAAGCCCAACGCCACCGTAATGGGCGGAAGCGTAAACGGCACGATGGTCAATGAGCGGATGAGCCGCTGGCCGGGGAAGCGGTAGGTAGCGAGGACGTAGGCCAGCGGCAGCCCGATCGCGACGCTGGCGAGGGTGCTGAGCAACGCCTGCACGACGGTGAAGCGCGCCACGCCCTGGATGTAGGGATCGCTCACGAGCTCCCCGACCCGAGCCAATCCGTCGGGACTGCCGAGCCCGCGCAGGATCAACCCGCCGAGCGGGACGTAGAAGAAAATGCCGAGAAAGAGCAACGGCAGGGCGAGCACGCCCGCCCTGCCGAGGGTCGACCACAATCGAGACATCGAGGGATGCCGTGCTATTGCAGGGCCTCACGCACCCAGCGGTCGACCCAATCGTCGAGGTTGGCTGTGACCCGTTCACTTGGCAGTCTCACGGGATCTTCCGGAGTGACCACGTTCTGCCACCAGACGTTGCGCACGCGGGCGTTGTTGCTGGCCGGGATCATCCATTCGGTCTCGGCCAGCTCGCTCTGAACGTCGGCGGAAAGCATGACGTTCAAGAACTGTCGGGCCAGATCCGGCTGATCCGTGCCGCGCACAACGCCCATGCCGAAGATGGTGCGATAGGCTTGGTTCTCCAGCGTCAGCACGCGGAGGTTGTCGCTGTCGTTGACGATGACGTCGAAGGCGTGGTCGGTGGAGAAGCTGACCATCATGGGCGCCTCGCCGTCGGTGAACAGCTGGAATGCCTGGCTCCAGCCTTGGGTGATCGTCAAGACGTTGGGCATCAGCTTTTGCCAGTAGTCGATGTAGCCGTCCTCGCCCTTTTGGGCGATCGTCCAGAGCAGGAACGACAACCCCGGACTCGAGGTACGGGGATCCTGCACGATGAGCGAGTCGCGGTAGCGCTCGCTCAGCAGCTCCTCGAACGTGCGCGGGACATCGCTGGGGTCGATCTGCTCCGTGTCGTAGACGAGCGTAATGAAGCCGTGCTCGTAGGGAATCAGACGGTTGGCGGGATCGAACTGGATGTCGGCCGGCACGTTCTTCAGATTCGGGACGTCTTCGGTAGAGAGTTGTTGAAAAACGTCGTTCTCGCGGGCGGTGCCGAGGTCGTTGACCTCCACGCCCACGAACGCGTCGGCGTTGGTACCGCCGGACTCGCGCTCCGAGATCAGCTTGGACAGCATGGTGCGACTGTCGGCGGTCGCGACGAAGCGGACGTCGCGGCCCGTCTCTTCCTTGAACTTAGTGGAGACCACATCCGCGGCGCCGAAGGAGACGAAGCTGTCGTAGGTGTAGACCGCGAGCGGATCGTCACTTTGGGCACTGGATACGGTCGGCTGGCCAACCAACAGACCAACCAGACCGAGCACCAGCGCGAGCGCCGTCCATCGTCGAGTCATAAGTCTCATCCCTCCTGGGAACGCTTGGGCTTAGCGCCAACCGCGCTCGACGGCCTTCTGATACGCCCGCCAGTACGGATCGTCGGTGGGGGGCGTCCAGGGGCGTTCGTGGCCGTCGGCGATCAGCGTGAACGCCGTCTCGCGGGTGAGCTCGCCGACATCAGCAGCGGGGATTCCGTCGTCTCCCAGCGCGTCCACGACCGCCTCGGCTTGGGCGGGCCGTGCGGCAACGAGCAACGACCCCTCGCTGAGGCCGACCGTCGGGTCGATCCCGAACAGCTCCGCGATCTCGGCCGTCTCCTTGGCGATGGGAACCCGCTCGAGCTCGACGCGGGCGCCCAGCTCGGCGGCCGTGGCGAGCTCATAGAGCGCACCGAGGACGCCGCCCTCGGTGGCGTCGTGCAGGGCGGACACGCCCTCGCCGCGACGTCCCACCGACAGCGCCGCTTGCGCGTCGGCCCTGACCGAATAGTGACCCAGCAGGTCTTGGGCCGTCGACCGGAACGGCTTGCCGAACGCCGTGCGGATCGTCTCCGGGAACGCCCGCGCCAACAGCCCCGTCGTGGCGATCATGGCGCCCTTGGTGACGATGAGGCGATCGCCGGGTTGGGCGAAGCGCGGCTCCAGGTATTGATCGTCGGCACCGATGCCGATGATCGTCCCGCCGCCGATGACGGTGCCGTGGCTCTCGCCGTAGCGGCCCGTATGGCCCGCCACGATGGCGATCCCGAGCCGCTCGCACTCGGCGTGCAACGCCTTCCAGTAGGCGTCGAACGTCGCGTCGTCGACCTCCGGCGGCAGGTTCAGATCCACGGAGGCGTAAGCTGGCTCCAGTCCCGACGTCACCAGGTCGTTGACGATCAGGTGAAGCGAGGTCCAGGCCGAATCCTCGGGACCGAGGCCGGGAATGAACGAGAGCGGATCGGTGGTGACCGCCATGACCTGCCCGTGGCCGAGCGAGACGATGGCCGTGTCGCGGCCCGTCGCCGGGCCCACCTTGACCTCGTCTCGCTCGGCGCCCAGATGAGGCCGGATGACGGCCTCGAACGCCGTCGCTGCAATCTTGCCGAGCCGATCGCTCATGGACGCGTCTCCCTCGGGTTCAGGGCAACGCCAGCGGAAGGGATGACGTTTCGAGTCCGGTAGCTGAGACTGGCAAACGAGGATGGCATCATGGAGATTCCTCCGCCGGTATTACCCGGGTCAGGTTCGTCGGGTCGATCCCGAATCCAGGGATCCTCTCAGCCCGCTTCCGCGAGCTCCCCGCATGCTCCTTGTAGCGTAGCGTTCCCGGGCCGCAGATGCAAGCCGCAGCCCACTCCCTAGTTGCGACTGATTTGCATCATTGCCGTCGCTCTCCGTTTTGTCGAAAATAAGACCTGTCACTCTGTAACAGAAAGGAGCCACCGTGACGGAGGACCTCAACCGAATGCCGCTCATCGGCGACCGTGTCATCCTGCCGCCGCCGAGCGATACCGAGACCGCCGAGGCCCGTCTCGCGGAGGACGGGGATCGCTGCTACGACTGGTGGTTCTGTCATCGGCAGCGTCACGCGACGTAGCAATTTGGAGATATTCACGAGTCCTGACCGTTAACATCGCAAGGAGGGATAGACGGTGGATTATCCTTGGTGGCACGTCCCCTCGCTCACCTCGCCCATGCTGATCGCCATCGTCGCCACGGTCCACGTGCTCGTGGCCCACTACGCCGTCGGCGGCGGGCTGTTCCTCTATTGGGAGGCCCGCTACGCCTACAAGCACGACCGCCGGGACTATCTCGGCTACCTCAAGTCGCATGCGTGGTTTTTCATCCTGTTGACCGTCGTCTTCGGGGCGATCACGGGCGTGGGCATCTGGTGGACGATCGGGCTGGCCTCGCCGCTCGCGACGGAGCAGCTCATCCACACGTTCGTGTTCGGCTGGGCGATCGAGTACGTCTTCTTCATCCTGGAAATCGTTGCCGCGTTTCTGTTCTATTACTTCTGGGGCAAGCTGTCCCGCCGGACGCATCTGGCCATCGGCGGCGTCTACGCCTTTTCCGCCTGGATGAGCTTGGTGCTGATCACGGGCATCACCGCGTTCATGCTCAACCCGGGGGACTGGCCCGCCAACCGGGGGTTCTGGAACGGCTTCTTCAATCCGCAGTTCCTGCCGCAGGTGCTGGCGCGCACGGGCGGGGCGCTGTTGCTGGCCTCGCTCTACGTCTATCTGCATGCGGCGTTCCGCGCGACGGGTGAGCTGCGCGGCCTGCTGGCTCGACGCTCCACCCGGCCCGCCTTGCTGGGGGCGGCGCTGATCGTCCTGGGCGGGATCGGCTGGTATCTCTATCTGCCGGAGTCCGCCGCGGCGGCGTTGGAAGCGGCCAGCGCGCTCAACCTGATGACGCTCGTCATCTTTGCGCTGACGGTCGTCGTCTTCTTCACGCTCTATCTCGGCCCCTATCGGCACCCGAGCTGGCTCAGCCCCGGCTTCGCCATTCTGTTGTTCGCGGCGGGGCTTGCCGCGTTTGCGAGCGGGGAATTCATCCGCGAAGCCGTCCGCAAGCCCTACGTCGTCTACAACGTCGTCTTCAGCAACAACATCTATCCCGAGGAGGTCCCGGAGCTCCGCGAGAAGGGCTACCTGGAGGGCGGCACCTGGACCAACGCCTGGGTGCGCGACAACTATCCATCGGCTGTCAACGGAGATGGGGCGAACGCCACGATCGACGAAAGCGCCTTGACCGCCTTTCCCGCTCCGGATCGGCAGAACATTGGAAAAGTTCTCTTCCAGTACCACTGCAGCATGTGCCATGCCGCCGAACAGGGCCTGTCGGCCACGGCCCACCTGATGCGCGGATGGGACCGAGAGATGATCCAGTCGCTGGTGGAGAAGCCGAACCAGTTCCACTTCTTCATGCCGCCCTGGGCCGGCACGGACGAGGAAGCCGAGCTGTTGACCGACTATCTGGAGTCGATCGCGCCGCCGACGCCAGGCGGCATGCGCCGGGCTAGCGAGGGCGAGTGAGCGAAAGGAGCTAATCTATGACTCCCTGCGTATGTGAATGCCCCGCACGGTTGCTCTGCGCGTTGACCGACGATATGGCTTCTGAATCGCGAGAGGTGCTCGCACCATGGATCCGCAGTCGCTAATCGGGCCCGAAAGCCCGCTTGGATACCCCGCCCCGTACTGGCTGATGATCACGTTGAAGGTGCTCGGATTCACGCTGCACGCCACGACAATGGGGCTGTGGTACGCCGGCATCCCCGTGGCGCTGTTGGCCCGATGGCGAGGCGGCCAGGCCCAATTGCTGTCACGCCGCCTCATGACCCCCATGCCGCTCATCATCGCGCTCGGGGTCAACTTCGGCATCGTGCCCCTGCTGTTTTTGCAAGTGATGTATTATCAGGCGTTCTATCCGGCGACGATCCTCATGGCCTGGCCGTGGTTCCTGGTCATCGCGTTGCTGACGCTGGCCTACTACGGGGTCTACATCTACGTCGTCGGCCTGCGACGCGACGCCCTCACCAAGCCACGGGCCGCTGCGGGCTGGCTGGCCATGCTCGCGTTCCTCGTCATCGGGTTTCTGTTCGCCAACGCCATGAGCCTCATGGCCAACGTCGAGGCCTGGCCCGAGCTCTGGCGATCCACGAGCGAGGCGGGGGCAGCGATGGGCACCGCGCTCAACACGGGCGACGCCACGCTCTGGCCGCGTTGGCTCATGACCTTCGGGCTGGCGCTGACCACCGTCGGCGCCTACATCGCTTTCGATGCGGCGTTCTTGGCCCGTCGCGAGTCGACCGAGTACCGCGCGTGGGCCGGGCGGTCAGCTGGTGTCGTCTACACCGTGGGTCTGGCCGGGTTCGGCGTGACGGGGCTCTGGTACACGCTCGGCACCTGGCCCGAGGCCGTCAAAGACGCCATGTTCAGTGGGCCCCTGCTCGTGTTGACCCTCGTCACCGCCGT
>JBDGQO010000049.1:88179-91185 GCA_042219045.1 Bipolaricaulia bacterium
TCAAAGACGCCATGTTCAGTGGGCCCCTGCTCGTGTTGACCCTCGTCACCGCCGTGGCGCCGGGCGCCGTTTGGCTGCTGCTGTGGCGGGTCCGCTCCGTGGGTCCGTCAAAGGGCTTGGCGCTCGGCGTTGCCATCGGCCAAGTCGGCGTGGTCGCGCTCAACGCGGTGAGTCGCCAGATCGTGCAGAACGTCGAGCTGGCGCCCTATCTGGATGTCGCGGGGGAGGCCGTGGATGTCCAATGGAGCCCGATGATTCTGTTCCTGGTGTTGTTCGTGATCGGCGTCGGGGTGATCGTCTGGATGCTGCGCCGGGCCGTCGTCGAAAATGAACGCCAGGCGGAAGGATCGTCCGCGTAAGCGACTTGCGCGCGATCCACCGAGGGCGGGGCCTCGATCGACGGGTCCATGGGGGCTCCGCCGCTCGTCGCCTTATCGCCTAGCGGACTCCAGCCATGTTCCGTTTGTCATGAGGGCTTGCCCACCGCTAAGCTCAACTGAACATACCCTGCAGGGTAGGGTAATAATCGACGATGAGGAGGAAGACCCGATGGGGGATACGCTGGACCGAACGTCCGAATCGAGCATCGAGGCCCGTGATCTGAAGGCGAAGCTCGATCGCAACGAGTCGTTGATCGTCTTCGACGTGCGCGCCCGTGATGACGTGGAGACGTGGCGTGTCGAGGGCAAAAACAACCTGACCATGATCAACATCCCGTACCGCGAGATGGTGCCCGCCGGGGGTGCCGATCGGGATCCCGTTGGAAAAATTCAGGCCTACGTGCAGACCTATCTCCAGGACGAGCTTCGCGAGAACACCGAGATCGTCACGGTTTGTCCCCGAGGCATCAGTTCGCAGGACGTCACCGAGGCGCTTCGCAAGCTCAACTACGAGGCCGAGACGCTCGAGGGCGGGATGGAAGCGTGGGCGACGTATTACGACATCCAGACCGTCGTGGCGGATGATCGGCTGCAGCTTTATCAAGTGACGCGACCGGCCCGGGGCTGCATCAGTCATCTGGTCATCTCGGATGGCCAAGCGGCCGTTGTCGATCCCCTCCGCCACGTGGAGACCTACCTCGACATCGTTCGCGAGGCCCATGCCGAGATTGCCTTCGTGATGGACACGCATGCCCACGCTGACCACCTCAGCGGCGGCCCCGAGCTGGCGGAGCGACTCGGCGTCCCGTACTACCTCCACCCGTACGATGCCATTCATCCGCTCGACGTCCGGCCCGCCGAGATCGACTATACCTTCATCGGGGACGAACAGACGTTGAACGTCGGCGACGTTGGGATGGAGATGTGGCATATTCCCGGTCACACGTTGGGCAATATGGCTTGCCTCGTCGACGGAACGTATTTGATGACCGGCGACAGCATCTTCATCACCTCCATTGCGCGGCCCGATCTCGGTGGCCAAGGCGAAACCTGGGCCTCGATGCACTATCGCTCGCTGCGGCGACTGCTGGCCTTGGATGAGACCACGATCGTGCTGCCGGGCCACTTCAGCGGTCCCGAGGAAGCCAGCCAAGGCGCGCTCTTTGCGGATCAGCTCGGCAAAATTATGACCCATAACGAGGGGCTACGGAAAGTTCAGGAAGGCGAGCCCGCGTTTATGGCCTATATCCTGCAGAGCTTGCCGACGTTCCCTGAATCCTACGTCGAGATCAAGCGTGCCAATGCAGGATTGATGGAGCCCGACGAGGACAAGGCCCGTGAGTTGGAAACGGGCCGCAACGCCTGTGCGCTCAGCTCGACCTGAGGACGACCGGGCTTTCCCGATGAGATTGGTCCCACGCTCGAGCTCCAACCCTGCCCTGGGAGGTGGAACCTCATGGCCACGCCCGACACGACGGACGTGACGGAACAGCCGACTCAGCTTAAGCTCGTAACAGCCGAAGACAAGAAAAGCCTCCGTGATCGCTTGGTGCGCATCGAGGGCCAACTGCGCGGCGTGCAGAAGATGATTGACCGCGAGGCCGACTGCGAGGAGGTCGCACAACAGCTGGCTGCAGCCCAGAACGCGATGAAGCGGGCCTTCAGCGACATGATCGCCCGCACCGTCGAACACAACTGCGTGCAACCCGATGAGCGCGACGATCCGGAGGCACGCGAGAAGTTGAAGCGCCTGGTGCAAATCATGACCAAGTACGGCTGATCGATGGCGCCACGTTCAGCGTTGCAGCGGGTGATACGAGCCGCCTAGCTTCGCGGCGATCGACGTTTTACACTGACGCCATGCGATCGGAGCGACTTGCGTTTCCCGGCCATCGTGGAGACCGGCTCGCTGCCCAATTGGATCGCCCGGACGAGGGCGAGCCCGTGGGCTACGCCTTGTTCGCCCACTGCTTCACCTGCTCCAAGAACCTCAAGGCCATGCAACGCATCGACCGGGCCTTGACCGACCAGGGGTTCGGCGTGTTGCGCTTCGACTTCACGGGCCTCGGTGAAAGCGAGGGCGACTTCGCCGAGACGAACTTCTCCTCCAACGTGGACGATCTTGTGGCCGCGACGCGGTACCTGGAGGCGGAACACGAGGCGCCCCGCATCCTGGTGGGCCACTCCTTCGGCGGCGCGGCCGTGTTGCAGGCGGCCCATCGGGTGCCGTCGTGTCGAGCGGTGGCGACGATCGCCGCCCCCTGCAAACCGGCCCACATCAAGCATCTCTTGGCCGGCCGCGAAGCCGAGATCGCCGAGCGGGGCGAGACGGAGGTGACGTTGGCGGGGCGCGCGTTCCGGATCCAGCGACATTTCCTGGATGACCTCGACGAGCAGCGCATGGATGCGTTCATCGCCAACCTGCGCCGCGCGTTGCTGGTGCTCCATGGCCCGTTTGACGACACGGTCGGCATCGAGAACGCCGCCCATATCTTTGAAGCCGCCAAGCACCCCAAAAGCTTCATCTCGCTTGACCGGGCCGATCACCTGTTGAGCGACGATCGCGATGCCCGCTACGTCGGCACCATGGTTGCCTCGTGGGCACAGCGCTATCTCTAGAAAGGCT
>JBDGQO010000005.1:0-8939 GCA_042219045.1 Bipolaricaulia bacterium
CCCCAGCGCCGGACGACGCACGGGTTGCCCCACAGGTCCTCGTCGACGCGGAGGACGAAGGTGCGGTGGCAACGATGATTCGCCAACTATTGACTTTAGTGGCTTCTGTCATCTATGGTTCCTGAGCCGCGAGGTTAATCCCCGATGAACGTTTTTGAGCTGCAGGAACGGCTGATCGAGCAATATCATGACTACGTCCGGAGCTTCCTGCAGATCAACGACTCGAAGATCCGAGAGTTCGTTGAAAAGCAGATTGAGGCCGGGACCCTGTGGCCCGACCCGCTCATCGAGCTCAATCCGGCCTACGAATCCGGGCCTCGGGTTTCCCATCTGGTGGAGCGGGGAATTCTGCATCCAGCCTGCGGCGAGATCTTTCAGTTGCCGAACAGCACCGAGACGTTCCAACTGCATCGCCACCAAGATGAAGCGATTCGGCTGGGGGTCAACGGCGAGCACTTCATCGTCACCAGCGGCACCGGCTCCGGCAAGAGCCTCACCTACTGGGTTCCCATCTTCAATGCTATTTTGAACGATGAACCTGAGCGACCCACCGTCCGGGCCATCCTTGTCTATCCGACCAACGCGCTCATCAACTCCCAGCTGGAGACGCTCAAGGAGTGGAAAGAGCAGTACGACGGCGATTTCCCCATTCGGTTCGCCCGCTACACCGGCCAGGACAGCGAGGAAACCAAGGAGCAGGTTCGACAGAATCCGCCCCACATCCTGCTGACCAACTACGTCATGCTGGAGTACATGATGACGCGGGTGAAGGAGCGCGACTTCGTCGCTCGCACGCAGTCCGATCTCCAGTTCCTTGTGCTTGATGAGCTACACACCTATCGCGGGCGACGCGGCGCCGACGTCGCCATGCTGATGCGCCGTCTCCGACAGCGAAGCAACAATCCCCAGCTGACGTGCATCGGCACCAGTGCCACGATGATTTCGGGTCAGACGAGCGCCGATCGGCAGGAGGCCGTCGCGGACGTCGGTAGCAACGTGTTCGGGGTGGAGATGAACCCGGAGAACGTCGTGGAGGAGACGGTTGAGCCGTCCCTGCCGCGCTTTGACGGCGATGCCGCCCGGCTTCGCGAGGCCGTGCAACGCGAGCTGCCTGCCGAGCTGGACTGGGACGCGTTCAAGGCCCATCCCGTTGCCCAATGGGCCGAAGCGACCTTCGGCATCCAGACCGAGGAAGGTGTGCTGCGCCGAGCCCGTCCGATGACGCTCCAAGAAGGCGCCGAAGGCCTTGCCGAGGAGACGGGCCTTGATGAGGAAACCTGTCGGGCCAAGCTGCAGACGATCCTCCAGCGGGGCAACGAGATTGAGTCTCCAGAAGGCGGCCCGGCGATGGCCTTCAAGGTCCATCAGTTCATCTCGCAGGGCGGGTCGGTCTACGCGACGCTCGAGTCGAGCGCCCAGCGCGAGCTGACGCTCGAAGGTCAGACGTATGCGCCGGGTGAGACCGAGCGCCTGCTCTTTCCCTTGAGTTTCTGCCGCGAGTGCGGCCAGGAGTATTATCACGTGGAATGGCGACGGTCGGAGGGACAGGTTCGCCCCGAGCTGCCCCACATATCGCCAGAGCTGGCCGACGACGCGGAGGAGATCGTCGAGGGCTATCTGCTGCTGGACGAAGAAGGGCTGTGGGAGGGCAGAGAAAGCGACCTGCCCGAGTCGTGGTTTTCTGGCAACAGCATCGTTAGGAACCGCCGCGACCATGTGCCGCAGGCGCTCCACGTCAGCCCCGATGGCGAGGCCCACGCTGAGGAAGCAGAAGGCACGCAGCACTGTTGGTTCATCAAGCGTCCGTTCCTCTTCTGCCCCCGCTGTGGCATCCTCTACACGCTCCAACAGAAGAACGAGTTCCGCAAGCTGGCCCGGCTCTCCAGCGAGGGCCGGAGCACGTCGACGACGTTGCTCTCGCTCTTTGCTGCCACGGAGATGAGCGAGCAGGGGATGGACCGGACTTTGGCTCGTGTGCTCAGCTTCACCGACAATCGCCAGGACGCCTCCCTGCAGGCCGGCCACTTCAACGACTTCGTCAAGGTGGGACTGCTCCGCTCGGCCCTCTACCAGGCCCTTCGGTCCCACGGCGAGCTCGATCATGCAAGGGTTGCCGAGGCCGTCGTGGCGGCGCTGGATTTGGCCCAGGACGAGTATGCCCGCGAACCCGGCGAGTATGGGCGGTTGCCCGAACGCAACCGTCAGGCCCTTCGCGAGTTCATCGAATATCGGCTCTACGAGGATCTGCAGCGAGGGTGGCGCGTGGTCCAGCCCAACTTGGAAGAGTGCGGGCTGCTCGCCCTGGACTACCAGGGCTTGTGGGAGATCTGCGAGGACCCGCGACCGTGGCAAGACGATCCGCTCCTCGAGGGCCTATCCCCGAACAAGCGCCATCAACTGATCCACGCGTTTCTCGATCATCTCCGCAAGGAGTTGGCGCTGACGGCGGATGCGCTCGATCCGCAGAAGTGGGAGCAACGACGAAAACAGGTTCTGCAGACCCTAAAATCGCCGTGGACCTTCGATGAGGCCGAACGCTGCCATGAGGCCACTCGGTTCGTCCTGCCGCAGGCGAAGAGTGGCCATCGCCAAGAACGCAGCCTCTCCAAGAAAAGCGCGCTTGGGCGATACCTGCGTGGTCGCGAACACTGGGGGCTGGGCCGGCCGTTGGAGACGGATGAATATCGACAGCTACTCGATCGTCTGGTGGATGTCCTGCGCAAGAGCGGCTTTCTCATTCAGGACGAGCATCGAGGCAAGCCTTACGTGCAACTGCGCGCCGACGCGCTTCTCTGGCGTCTCGGGGATGGTCAGGCCCCGCCGTCGGATCCTGTCCGGTCTCGTTGGTTGCCAAACTCGGAGCAGCGCGAAGCCCGCACGGACGTGAATACGTTCTTCCGCGACTTCTACAAACGGGCTGCGGAACAGCTCAAGGGCTTTGAGGGCCAGGAGCACACGGCCGCGATCGACTATCAAGCCCGCCTTGAGCGCGAGCAACACTTCGAGAACGGCGATCTGACCTGTCTGTTCTGCACGCCCACGATGGAGCTCGGCATCGACATCGGTGACCTCAACGTCGTGCATATGCGGAACATGCCGCCGACCCCGGCCAATTATGCCCAACGCAGCGGCCGCGCCGGCCGGAACGGCCGTCCGGCCCTCGTCGTCACGTATGCGACGACCGGAAGCGGCCACGACCAGTATTACTTCCAGCGACGGAAGGAGATCGTCGCCGGCGCGGTCGCGCCGCCGCGGATCGACCTGACCAATCGCGAACTGATCGAGTCGCACCTGCACGCCATGTGGCTCGCGGATGCCGGAGTCTCATTGGAGCGGACCATGCTGGACGTGCTCGACGTTGAGCAGGAGGGATATCCCGTACGAGGCGAGATCGCGGGGCACTTGGCGATGTCGGAGTCACGGCTTCAGGACTGTGCTCAAGCCGCTTATCAAGCGTTCATCCAGAACAATGATGAGCTGACGGATGCTGATTGGTTCGACGAGGACTGGATCCTTGAGCGCCTCCGTCAGGCGTATGCAGATTTCGACGAGGCGATGGAGCGCTGGCGCAGGCTGTACGCAACCGCGGATCGCCAATGGCAGGAGGCCAACGAGCAGCTTCGGGTGCCCAGTCGCAACCGAGATGAACAGCGAGAAGCCGAGCGCAAACGCCGCGAGGCGGAACGCCAACGGAATCTGCTCTGCGGATCGTCAGGAAGCTCCGAGTCGGGCTTTTATCCCTATCGCTATTTGGCCAGCGAGGGCTTCCTGCCCGGCTACAACTTCCCCCGACTGCCCGTGCGGGCCTATTTGCCGACGCAAGATGGGGACTACTTGCCCCGGCCCCGCTTCCTGGCCGTTCGGGAGTTCGGGCCGAACAACGTCGTCTATCACAATGGGGCCAAGTACCTCATCGACCGGTGCTTGTCCGACGTCGGCGAACTGACGGATCGGGTGACGCAAGCTAAGGCTTGTCGGATCTGTGGTCATCTCTATACGGGCGATCAGGCGTATCAAGATAAGTGCGACAACTGTGACACGCCACTGGACGGCGAGAACAGCGACTACTTTGCACAGCTGTTGGACATGCCCACGGCGGGATCCCGACGTCGAGAACGCATCAACTCCGAGGAAGAAGAACGCATCCGCGAGGGCTACGAGATCGTGACGTTTTATCAGTTTGCGCCCGGCCCCGACGGGCCGCAGCGCATGTCGGCACGCGTCGCTCCCGAGGGACGGACGGGCGAGCTGGGCACCCTCGTCTATGCGCCGTCGGCCTCGCTCTGGCGCGTCAACCGCGGCTGGCGCCGCAGCCGGCAGCCGGGCTTCGTCCTCGATATGCGCAGCGGCCGCTGGGGTGGGCCGCGCGGGTTTGACTCGGATTCCGAGGAGGCCAGCGACGTGCGAGGCGGCGTCCATCTGTTCGTCAACGACACCCGGAACGCGTTGCTGGTCTATCCCCCGAGCGATCCGTCGAGCGACATGAACGTGACGACGGAGGTGCTCGCCTCGATGCAGTACGCATTGGAGCAGGGCATCCAGCATCACTTCCAAGTGGAAGAGCGCGAGCTCGCGTCGGAGCGGATCGGCGAGGGCGAGCACCGCGGCATCCTCATCTGGGAGGACGCCGAGGGCGGCACGGGCGTGCTCAAGAACTTGACGGACCATGCACGCGCACTGGCCGAAGTGGCGCGCACGGCGTTGCAGAGCTGTCACTTCGATCCGCAGACGGGCGAAGACCGCAAGCCCGGTGATCAGGAGGACGGCTGCGTGCGCGCCTGTTACGAGTGCCTGCTCTCCTACACCAACCAGCCGGACCATCTCTTGCTCGATCGTCACCAGATCGCGGATTGGCTGCTCCAGTTGGCCCGGAGCGTCACGCAGACGGGCCACGGCGAACGTGACTATGAGTCGCACTACCAGTGGCTGCGCTCGCGGACGGACACGCGCTCGGAGTTGGAGCGCCAACTCCTGGATCACCTCCATGACACGAATCGGCGCCTGCCGGACCATACCCAACGGACGCTCTCGGACTATTACGCCCAGCCGGACTTCTACTACGAGGCCAGCCGCGCCTGCGTCTTCTGCGACGGCAGCGTCCACGACGAGCCGGGGCAACGCCAGGAAGATGAAGAGATTCGGGCCGACCTGCGCGATCTGGGGTATCGGGTGATCGTGATCCGCTATGACCAAGATCTCGAGTCGCAAATCCAAGGACACGCGGACGTCTTTGGCGAGGTGACGACATGAACGGAGACGGCGGTCGCTTCCAGGCCGGGTCGCTCGTGCGCTGCCGCGATCGGGAGTGGGTGGTTCTGCCGTCCACCGACCCCGAGCTGATCCGCCTGCGCCCCTTGGGCGGCGGCGACGAGGAGGTCGTCGGCCTCCATCGGCGCCTCGTCAACCTGGGTCAAGATCGTCTGGAGCCGGCGTCGTTCCCCTTGCCCAGCCCCGATCAAGCCGGCGATTTCGTCTCCGCGCGGTTGCTCTGGGACGCCGCCCGGCTGCGCCTGCGCGACGGGGCCGGCCCGTTCCGATCGCTCGGGCGGCTGTCGGTGCGGCCGCGGCCGTATCAGTACGTGCCGCTGCTGATGGCCCTGCGCATCAACCCGGTTCGGCTGCTGATCGCCGACGACGTCGGCATCGGCAAGACGATCGAGGGGGCGCTTATCGCCCGCGAGATGCTCGATCGCGGCGAGATCGAGCGCATCTGCGTCCTCTGCCCGCCCTATCTGGCCGATCAGTGGCAGCGCGAGCTTTTCGAAAAATTCCACATTCACGCTGAGGTCGTGCGATCGGGCACGGCGGCGCGCTTGGAGCGCCGCCTGCCGCCGGGTGACGCGAGCATCTTCTCGCACTATCGCCATCTCATCGTGAGCGTCGACTACGCCAAGTCCGATCGCCATCGTCACGCGTTCCTGCAGAGCTGCCCCGAGTTCGTCATCGTCGACGAGGCCCACGGCAGCGTCCGCTCCACCGGCCACGGGGAAGGGCGCCACCAACGCCACGACCTGCTCAACAAGCTGAGTTCGAACCCCGAGCGCCATCTGCTGCTCTTGACCGCCACGCCCCACAGCGGCGTCGAGGACTCCTTCAAGTCGCTGTTGGGCCTAATCGATCCGGCGTTCGCAGAGCTCGACATGCAGAACCTCCGCGAGGACCAGCGTGAGGCGCTGGCCCAGCATTTCGTCCAGCGCCGTCGCCCGGACGTCGCCGACTGGCTGGGCAGCGACACGCACTTCCCTGAGCGCGACAGCGAGGAGATCGCCTACAAGCTCTCCGAGGACTATCTGGACCTGTTCACGCGGGTCTTCCGCTTTGCCCGCGAGCTGATCGCCACCGGCGAACGGGAGGGCGAGCGCAAGCGTCGACTCCGCTATTGGACGGCGTTGGCGCTGTTGCGCTGCGTGATGTCCAGCCCGGCGGCCGCGGAGTCCGCCCTGGCCGCCCGCATGGAGCGGCTCTCCGAGGTCGAGGCCGGCGCCGAGCCCGAGGACGAGGGCTGGGACGACGACCTGGCCGCCTCCTACGTCTACGATCGCACCGAGGACGAGGACACCGGCGAAGGCTCCGACGACGTCACGCCCTCGGGCCTCGTGGGCGAGGGCGAAGCCGAGCTCGAAGACAACGAACGCCGCAAGCTGCGCCAGTTTGCCAAGGACGCCGCCGCGCTGAAGCACAGCGCCGGCGACACCAAGCTGACCGAGCTGGGCGACGTTGTGGAACAGCTGATCGAGGAGGGCTACCGGCCGATCGTCTGGTGCCGCTACATCGCCACCAGCGACTACGTTGCCGAAGGTCTCCAGGATCGCCTCGCCAAGCGCTGGAAGGGGGCCCGGGTGCTCTCGGTGACGGGGCAGTTGACCGAGGACGAACGGCGCGGGCGGGTGCACGAGCTGGCGGATCACGATCCGCGCGTCCTCGTCGCCACGGACTGCCTCAGCGAGGGGATCAACCTGCAGGCGCACTTCACCGCCGTCGTCCACTACGACCTGCCCTGGAACCCGAACCGCATGGAGCAGCGCGAGGGCCGCGTCGATCGCTTCGGCCAGAACGCCGACGTCGTCAAGGCCGTGCTGCTCTACGGCCGCGACAACGCCATCGACGGGGCTGTTCTTGACGTGCTGCTGCGCAAGGCCCGCAAGATCCACCAGTCCCTGCGCGTCTACGTCCCCGTCCCGCGTGGCTCCGACGAGGTCATGCACGCGATCCAACAGCGGCTTTTCCTCAAGGAAGGCGGCGACCCGCGCCAGATGGGGCTCTTCGAGGGCGACAAATATGTCCGGGACGTCCATTTTGAATGGGACCGAGACGCGGAACGGCTCAAGGAGACCCGCAGTCGGTTCACGCAGCGTCGGGCCATCAACCCCGACGACGTCCAGCGGGAACTGGAGGAGACGGATCAGGTCCTCGGCGACGAGACGGCCGTGGCCCGCTTTGTCCGCGCGGCCTCTCAGCGCCTGGGCGTGACGCTGGCGTCGCGCGGCGAGACGGTCTGGGAGCTGGAGCCGTCGACCTTACCCGACCCGATCCGCGCCCGACTGGGCGACGTGCCCGACCCCTGGCCTATCACGTTCACGCTGCCCGCGCCCGAGGCGGTCACGCCGATCGGCCGCAACCACCCGCTGGTCGCCGGCCTGGCGGAGCATCTGTTGGAGACCGCCATTGAGTCGCAACCGTCGGCCGATGGCGAGGGGTCCACTTCCGATCAACCGGCCGCCGCCCGCAGCGGCGTCATCCGCACCGAGGCCGTGGCGAAACGAACGACGCTCTGGGTGCTGCGGCTGCGCTATCTCCTCGAAGAGAAGCGCGACGAGCCAACCACGCCCATGCTGGCCGAGGAGGTCGTCGTGCGCGGGGTCCGCGGGCGCCCGGGCAACCTGGAATGGCTCGACGAGGACGAGACCCTCGATCTGCTGGCGGAGGCGACGCCCGCCGCCAACGTCTCGCCGCAGGAGCGCAGCGACTTCCTCCAGGAAGCGATCGACGGCCACTCCGATCTGGAAGACGACTTCCGAGACCTCCTCAAGGAACGCGCCAAGCGCCTCGAAGAGGCCCACCGCCGCGTGCGCAAGTACAGTCGCGAGGAGCGCGTGAAGGCCGATCCGCAGGAGCCGCCCGACGTCCTGGGCGTCTACGTCCTGCTGCCCGTGCCCCAGGGGGTGAGCCGATGAGTTTTCCGACCGTCAACCTCGAGGGTGGGCTGCTCTCCACGGAAGTTTTAGAACAGCTCGCCCAGACCGAGCTCGGCGGCCAGCGCCCCGAGTCGTTCGGCCTCGCCAAGAGCGCGCGGCTGAGCGACGAGATCGCCCGCGCCTGGAGCGACGCGCGGGCCTTCTGGGACGCCTACGGCCGCATGCTGGAGCGCACGCCATCGGAGGAGACCGCCACCTCCGACACCCGCGAGCGCTGGATGCTGCCGCTGTTGCGCGTGCTCGGGTACGAGCTGCGCTATCAGCCGCGTGCCGCCCGCGTCGAGCGCGACACCTTCGCCATCTCCCATCGGGCGATCACGGACGCTCAGGCCGAGGAGACCGAGGACGAGGATGCCCCGCCCGTCCACATCGTCGGCGCGCGCCAGTCGCTCGACCGGCGCGAGTCGAGCCAGATCCGCCTCTCGCCCCACGCGCTCGTCCAGGAGTATCTCAACCGGACCGAGCACCTCTGGGGCGTCGTCACCAACGGCGAACAGCTCCGCTTGCTCCGAGATTCCCAGCGCACGGCCAAGCCGACGTATGTGGAGTTCGACCTGCGCCAGATGCTCGAGGGCGAGCACTTCGCCGACTTTGCGCTCTTCTATCGCCTGGTCCATCGCTCGCGGCTGCCCCAGGGCACCGAGGACGCCGCCGACTGCCTGTTGGAGAGCTACCATCAGGAGGCCATCGCCCAGGGCGGGCGCATCCGCGACCGGCTCCGCGACAGCGTCGAGGCGGCGTTGA
>JBDGQO010000050.1:0-13594 GCA_042219045.1 Bipolaricaulia bacterium
CCGGCGCCTGCCAGGGGAGACAGGCGCCGGCCGTGCGCGTCGGCGTTCGCCCCGAGTCCGGGGACTAGGGAACCCTTAGGCGTAGCTGTGCAGACCCGCCAGGAGATAGTTGACGCCGACCCAGGTAAAGATGGCGGCGGCGAAGCCGAGCACGGCGAGCCAGGCCGTGCGGTGGTCCCGCCAGCCCCAGCTCACCCGCGCGTGGAGATAGAGCGCGAAGACGAGGAACGTGATGAGGCTCCAGACCTCCTTCGGGTCCCAGCCCCAGTAGCGGCCCCAGGCGTGCTGGGCCCAGACCATGCCGAAGATCATGGGACCGATGGTGAAGAAGGGGAAGCCGATCGCGATGGCCTTGTAGCTGACTTGATCGAGCTTCTTGAGCAGCGCGTTGTCGCCGCCACGCCATTGGTGCCAGAGGAACAGGATGCTGGCGACGAACGCGACCGCGAAGAAGCCCTCGCCGATGAAGCCGAAGGCGATGTGGGCCACGAGCCAGTAGCTCTGCAGCGCGGGCACGAGCGGCTCCACGCCCTTGTCGGCCACCAGCGGCGACGACGCCAGGGCGACAAAGAGGAACGACAGCCCGATGGCGAACGCGCCCAACGAGCGGACTTTATACTTCCACTCGAAGATGAGATACGCCAGCGGAATGACCCAGGCGAAGAAGGTGAACGTCTCGTAAGTGCCCGTCACGGGCGTCGGCATGAAGAAGCCGGAGACGTTCCAGATCTCGATGGTGCGCAGCGCGACCGCGACCGTCGCGATCGCGAAGGTGACGACGGTGACGCCGGAGGCCCAGTGGCCCCAGCGGGTGTCCTTGGTGAGCCAGATCGACCCCGTGTTGGCCGTGCCGCCGCCGGCATACTGGGCTTGACCCACGGCGAGCCGGGGCGCGCCGACCAGGTGCAGCAGATAGAGCACGAAGCCGACGAAGTAGCCGATCGCGCTCAGGAAGAAAAAGAACGTGCTGTCCATCGTGGACGATCCCCCTTTCAGCCGTTCATGAAGCCGCTTCGCCGGGCGTCGCCTCGGGCGCGTCCGAGTCGGACCTCGGCGTTTGGGACGCGGCCGACAAATCCTCTTGGACTCGCTCCAGGAGCGTGTCGAACTCGCCCATGAACTCGCGGTTGTCCCGACCCACGCCGCCGATCACGAGGCGGCCGCGCTCGCTCACGGCCCAGACCCAGCGCGGCGGCATGTAGAAGTTCAGGACGATGCCGATGACCATGACGACGAAGCTGGCGTAGATGATCCCGATGCCGGGGTTGCTGCTGACTTGCAATCCCGTGAACTGCGGGGCGCTCATGCCGACGATGTCGATCCGGAAGGGCTGCTCGCCCAGCCGGCCCTGAGTCATGGCCGGTTGCTGCGAGCTGCCGCTGTTGGCGTTGCCCGTATTCGGGATCCAGATCTGCATGTCGGGGAACCGGGCGAAGGTGTAGCCGTGGAACATCAGTTCCTCGCCTCGATAGACCCGCATCTCCGCGGCCGGGTTGTTGAGCCGGCGGCTGCGGTTCTGCGGGCCGTTCTTCGTGAACATGATGTCGGGATAGAAACGGACGAACTCCGCCGTCAGCTCCGCGGTCAGCTGGAAGCGCTTGCCCTGGGTGACGGTCGTCTCGCGCAAGGTCTCCACGACCTCGTAGTCCGAGCCGCCCCCGTGGGGAGACTGTTGCGAGCCCTGTGAGCCCTGCGCGTCCTGGGACGTGTCGCCGTGCGGGTTCTGCTGCGCGGACGCGGTCGTCACGCCCACAGCGTTGCTCGTGTCGCCCGCGTTGCTGGAATCCTGCGAGTCGGAGTCCTCGGGGCTTGGGCTCTGCGAGGTCGAGGCGACCTTTTGCACGGCGAAGGTGACCTCCGCGCCGCCCATCCAGTCGCTGCCGAACGAGGTCTGATAGAAGTTGATCCCCTCGTACGTCATCGGGTCGTTGACCTGGATGGTCTTCGTCTTGACCTCTTGGCCGTCCTCGATGACGGTCAGCTGGCTGTACCAGTCCTTGATCTTGCCGTCCTCGTAGGTCTCGGTCCAGAGGTCGTCGACGCGGACCTGGAAGTCCGCGTTCGGGACGTCGAAGACCTCGCCCTTGTTGGCCTGCTGGAACGCCTCGAAGCCGAACAAGCCGCCCACGAGCGCTCCGACCAACAGCAACACGAGACTGGCGTGGAAGACGTCGACACCGAGGCGGCCGAAGCGCTGCTTCGACGCCATCAGGTTGGCCCCCTCGCGCTTGACCTTGTAGCCCTTCTCGCGCAACGACTCCGCCGCGCGGTCGAGGGCCTTGATGGGGCCGCCGCTGATGGGCACTTCCGCGCTGTTCTCCAGCTTCAGCAGCGAGTCGGCCGTCTGGCCGCCCGGCTGGCGCTTGAGCATGCGCAGCGAGGTGCGGAAGCGCCGCGACAGGCAGGCCGTCGTGTTGAGGCCGAGCAGCCCGAGCAGGCCGAGGTAGAACCAGCTGTGGAACAGGCCGTCGAGCTGGAAGAAGCTGATGACCTGATAGCCCGTCTCGCCGTACTGGCCCACGTAGGCCGTCTGAGACTGGCCTTGCGGGATGAGCGTGCCGATAATCGACAGCACCGTCAGCACGACGATCAGCCCGATCGCCAGCTTCACGGACGCCAGCCCCCGCCAGAGCTGGGCGATCTGGGAGCGCTGTTCCGGCATGCCGACGAGCTCGCGGATGCGTTCCTTGGCCTCCGGAGCGGCTTGCAGGCACGAGTCATAGGGGCTCTCGCCCCGGACGATCGCTTCGGCGTTGTCGGCACAGTCCTCGTAGCCGCAACGGCCGCAGTTGAGGCCGGCCAGCTCCTGACGCACCCGCTCGACTTTGGTGCTGAAGCTGAGCGGCTGCGCGTCTGCGCCGGAGACAACCGATGGGTCAGCCGCGTCGGATTGAACGGGGTGCTCGGACGGGGTCTCGGGCGGGGACGAGGCGGCGGACGCTTCCGTGTCCGGCAGCGCCGTCCCGCACGCGTGGCAGAAGTTGCCCTCCGCCTGCACTTCGGTTCCGCAATTCGGGCAAAACATCGCCCCTCCTTCTTGCGTCGTCACTGGGAACTCCCCCGGGGGTCGAACGCCGTTGAGATCCGATCAAAGGACGCCTCCAAGGACTCGAATGTCATCGGCCCGAGCCAGACGCCACGAACGACCCGGTTCTGGTCGATGAAGTAGGACGTCGGCGTTCCCGTGAGCCGATAGGCCACAAACGCCTTTCCTTGGCGATCCAGCAGGTTGGGATACGTGACGCCCTTGTCCTGGAGGAACGAGCGGACCTGCGCCGGATCCTCGGCCCAGTTGATGCCGACGATCTGGACCTGGTCCTGATACCGCTCGTAGAACGCCTGAAGATGCGGGATCTCTTGGATGCAGGGCGCGCACGAGCTCGCCCAGAAGTTCAACATGATCGGCTTGCCCCCCTGGCTCAGTTCGCCCAAGCTGGTTCTCTCCCCGTCGGCGCCCGTGAGCGTGAACGCCGGGGCGCGGTAGCCGAGCTCCGGCGCCCGTTCCTCACCCTTGGCCGCCTTCTCGGCCGCCCAGAACGATCCGCGACCCTCGGCGATCGCTTGGTGATCCGGGCTGTCGCCGCCGAAGTTGGCGGTGATAAAGGAGTGGCTGACGAGAGCAAGCCCGGCCGCCGCCAGACCGATCAACAAGCCGATGCTGAGCTTCTTCACCATATCAAGATCCCTTTATCTCTTTATCGGGTTGCGCGCATTGTAGATCCCGGGCGAAGCCGCCAGCTATGATCTGCATCAGGCCGCGGGCTGACCCGTATCAAGGTCGCGGACAAGCGGCCCGCCAGATCGCGCAAATCGGCATGACGTCGGTCAGTTCCAATGTTGAGTCACGTCATAGGCGCCTCCGTGCCGAAGCCTTACGCTGCGACCACAAACCGGACCTACTTGTCGGATTTGTCGGATGGGGGGCGACCCCGCGGTGAAAGGAGCGATCATGGCGAGATCGGGATTGGCGGATGAGCACGCGGACGTGACGTGGCTGCCCACGAACAAGGACTTCATGCGCCTCGCGCAGACGTTTGAGTGCGAGCCGGGCCAGCCCGTCTTCCAGAGCGGCATGCCGGCCGAACACCTCTACGTGGTCCAATCCGGAAGCGTCAAGTTGGTCCGGCCCTGCAGCGACAAGAGCAAGGACTACATCCTGAAGATCCTCGGGCCCGGCGAGCTCGTCGGCGCGGAGGCGTTCTTCGGCAGCGGCGTCTACCGCGCCCATGCCAAGGCGATCCAGCGCAGCCAGCTCCTCGTGCTCGGCCGCAGCGAGGTCTACACCTTTCTGCGACGCCGTCCGAAGACGGCGCTGCATCTATTGCAGGTGGCCTCGCAGGAGCTGGAGTCGTTTGAGGAACGCCTCGTGGAGACGGCCTACGAGCAGGGCGAGAAGCGGCTTGCCCACCAACTCTTGGAGCTGAGTCGTCGGTTCGGGGTCGCGCACAACGGCGGGGCCTATCTGAAGCTCGATCTGACCCGGACGGAACTGGCGGAGCTCGTGGGGCTCCGACCCGAAACGACGATCCGAATTCTGAGCCGCTGGCGAGACAACGGCCTCTTGAAGGAAGAGGACCGCCACATCGTCATCGAGGATCGCCAGCAGCTCGAGCAGCTGGCGGAGGTCGAGACCGCACGGAGTCCCTTCTCCGCCTGAGCCCGGCTGCCACCGGCGCCCCCATACCCTACGTCTCGGACGATTGGTCTCCCCCCTGTGTCGGCCCGATGACGGCCAGACCCCGCACGCGGCTCGTGGGGCGTTCGGGCTGTGTTCGGGGCGCGACCAGGCTTGCCCGCCCTGAGCTCTCCGGCGCCGATTGATATAGATCCTTCCCCTCAGCCAATCGGCTCGTTATGCTAGCGTCCGAAGGGAGGTCTTATGATCGTCGGAATTCCGAAGGAACATCCGCCCGGTCCGGGCCTCGACGAGCGGCGCGTCGGCCTGACGCCGGCCGGGGCCGCGGAACTGAGCGAGCTCGGCGCGACCGTGGTCGTCGAGAGCACTTCCGGACAGGGCGCCCACTTCCGCGACGAGGACTACCAACACGCGGGAGCGGAGATCGTCTTCAGCCACGACGAGGCGTTCGGGCGGGCGGATCTCGTCTGCAAGGTCGGTCGGCCCATGGACGACGAGTTGTCCACCTTGCGTGAGGGCCAGGCGGTGCTCGGCTTCCACCACCTCGTGACGGCGCCACGCTCGCATTTGGCCGCGTTGCTCGACGGTGCGATTACCGCGATCAGCTACGAGTTGATCGAGACATCCGACGGCGGCCATCCCGTGCTGGAACCGACCAGCGAGATCGCGGGGGCCATGGTGCCCCAACTGGCGGGGCGCATGCTCGAGCGCGGTCGCGGGACGCTTTTGGCCAGCGTGCCCGGCATCCCGCCCGCCGACGTCGTCATCCTGGGCGGCGGGACGCTCGGCTACCATGCCGCGCGGGCGCTGCGCGGCCTCGGCACCTCCGTCTACATCCTGGAACGCGATCCCCGACGGCTCCAGGAACTCGACCGCCTCTTCGACGGCGGCGTCGTCACGGCGTTGTCGACGCGGGCCGCCGTGGAGAAGTTCGCCCGGTTTGCCGACGTGCTCATCGGTGCGGTGCTGGTCTCGGGGGAACGGGCGCCGCGGCTCGTCACGCGCGACACGGTCACCGCCATGGAGCCCGGCGCCGTGATCCTCGACTTCGCCATCGACCACGGCGGCTGTGTGGAGACGTCTCGGCCGATCCCGCATCCGGACGACGCCTACCAGCAGAGCGGGGTCTGGCACGTCTGCATGCCGAACGCCAGCAGCCTCGTCGCCCGAACCGCCAGCCATGCGCTCACCAACGCCGCGCTTCCGTACCTGCGCACCCTGGTCCAATCCGATCTCCCTTCCGCGTGGACGGAATGGCCGGAGCTGGCCCGCGGCGTGTCGACCCACAACGGCGCGGTGACGAGCCGGCCGTTGGCCCGCGCCCACGGCCGCGAGCATCATCCCCTGGAAGAGCTGGAATCTGAGGAGCTGTCATGAGCTGGAGAGACCAATACGACGCCAAGATCTGCTCGGCGAATGAGGCCGTGTCGGCGGTGGAGAGCGGCCAGCAACTCTACATGAGCGGCAACGCGGCGACTCCGTTCACGCTCGTGGACGCCTTGGCCGCGCGCGGCGACGAGCTGGAGAACGTGGAGGTCATCCACCTGCTGATGTTCAGCAAGGGCGAGTCGGACCCGCTCTCCCAACCGGAGATGGAGGGGAGCTTCCGCCACAACTCGCTGTTCGTCGGGCCGGCGGACCGCGAGGCGATCGCGACGGGCCGCGCGGATTACACGCCGATTTATCTCTTCGAAATTCCCGACTTGTTGCGATCGGAGCTGTCCATCGACGTCGCGATGATCCACACCTCGCCGCCGGACGATCACGGCTTTCTCAGCCTCGGCGTGGAGTGCCTCGCCTCCCAGGCCGCCGTGAATTCCGCCGACCTGATCATCGCCCAAGTCAACGAACGGATGCCGCGCACGCTGGGCAATTCCTTCGTCCACGTCTCGCACGTCGATCGCGTCGTCGAGGTGAGCGACGCGCTGCCCGAGCTGGAGCTCGGCGAGCCCGGTCCAGTGGAGGCGAAGATCGGCGAGCACATCGCCAGCCTGGTGGGCGACGGGGCGACGCTGCAGTTGGGAATCGGCGGCATCCCCGACGCCGTGTTGAAACAGCTGCGCGACCGGCGCGACTTGGGCGTCCACACGGAGATGGTCAGCGACGGCGTCGTGGATCTGTTGGAGGCCGGGGTCATCACGGGGCAAGCGAAGTCGCTGCATCCCGGCAAGGTGATCGCCACGTTCCTGTTGGGCACGGAACGGCTCTACGACTACGCGCACAACAACCCGATCTTTGAGATCCACCCGACCGACTACACCAACGATCCGTTCGTCATCGCCCAGAACACGGACATGGTCGCGGTCAACTCCGCCATCGAGGTCGATCTGACGGGCCAGGTCTGTTCCGACTCCATCGGCACCAAGATCTACAGCGGCTTCGGCGGCCAAGTCGACTTTATCCGCGGCGCGGCAAGAGCCCCCGGCGGCGTCCCGGTCATCGCCGTTCCCTCCACGGCCAAGGGCGGCGAGGTCTCCCGCATCGTGCCCCATCTGAAACAGGGCGCCGGCGTCGTCACGACCCGCGCGGCGGTCCATTACGTCGTGACCGAATACGGCATCGCCCAGCTCTGGGGCAAGACGCTGCGCGAGCGGGCGGAGGCGCTGATCGAGATCGCGCATCCCGACTTCCGCGAGGAGCTTGAGCGGGCCTACATGGCCCGCTTCGGGCACGCCCCAAGCCACGTATGATATCCTTTCTCCCATGACCGAACCCGCCATTGCCGACCGCCGACTGCTCACGGACGTCATCGAGATCGCCCGCGCCGCCGGGGCGCGGATCATGGACTATTACCACGCCGAGGTCGGCGTGGCCACGAAGGCCGACGACTCGCCCGTCACGCAAGCCGACCTCGACGCCAACCGCCACATCACCGACCGGCTCCAGGAGCGAACGCCGGAGATCCCGATCATTGCCGAGGAATCGGAAATCCCCGACTATGAGAGGCGCAAGCACTGGCATCGCTTCTGGCTCGTCGACCCCCTTGACGGGACCAAGGAGTTCATCAGCCAGAACGGGGAGTTCACCGTCAATATCGGCCTCATTCAGGATGGCGAGCCCGTGCTGGGCGTCGTCTATTCGCCCGCCCGCGAGCTGCTCTACTACGCCGACGCGGATCGCGGGGCCTTCGAACACGTCGCCGGTGGCGAGCCGACCCGGATCGTGTCTGAACCAGCAGATCCCCATCAACCCCTGGCAGTCGTCACGAGCCGCTCGCACGCGTCCGACGAGGTCGAACGGTATCTGCAAAACTTCAACGTTCGCGAGCGGGTCGAGGCCGGCAGTTCCTTGAAGTTTTGTGTCGTGGCCAAGGGCGAGGCCGACATCTATCCCCGCTTCGGCCCGACGATGGAGTGGGACGTCGCCGCGGGCGACTGCGTCTATCGTTGCTCCGCACGCAATGGCCAACATTCGTCCGAACTGACGTACAACAAACCCGACCTGCGCAACGACGGGTTCGTGATCGGCTTCTAGCCCCCTAACGTCGACAAAGGCTCAGGACGGCGACGATTCATCCGTCCTTGAGGTCGGCGAACGCGCCGTCCGTCATGCGCTGGAGGTCGAGCGGGGTCGTGCGGAAGACGGCGTGGGGCGTGCCGGCCGCGGCGCAAATCTCCTCGTACTGCATGAGATCTCGATCGATGAACGTCACAAGCGGACGGGCAAAGCCCGTGGGCGGCACCCCGCCGATGGCAAATCCCGTTGCTGAGCGGACTTCATCGGGGCTCGCTTGGCGAACCGTGCCCTCGACAAGCTGATCGAGTTTGGGGATGCTGACGCGGTTGGCCCCGGAGGCGCAGACGAGCAGGGGCTCCTCATCCGTCATGAACACGAGGCTCTTGACGATCTGGCCGACGGTCATGCCGACGGCCTGGGCGGCTTGCTCGGCCGTGCGGGTGCTGTCGGGCAGTTCCTGAATCCGGGCATCGAGGCCGAGCTCGGTCAACGCGTTCCGGACGCGTTCCGCCGCCGATGCTCGGTCGCTCACGGTGCCACCTCGAGCGGCTCTTGATGCAGAACCTCGTGCAAGAACTGCCCGGTGTGGGAGGCCTCGACTTCCGCCACCGCTTCCGGCGTCCCCTCGGCGACGATCCAGCCGCCCTCGTCGCCGCCTTCCGGCCCGAGGTCGATGAGATGATCGGCCACCTTGATGACGTCCAAGAGGTGCTCGATGACGATGACCGTGTGCCCCTTGTCCACGAGCCGATGCAGGACGTTCAACAACTTCTCGACGTCGGCGTAATGCAGGCCCGTCGTGGGTTCGTCCAGGATGTAGAGCGTGTGGCCGCGCGTCCGCTTGCAGAGCTCCTCGGCCAGCTTGACGCGCTGCGCCTCGCCGCCCGACAGCGTCGTCGCGGGCTGGCCGAGCCGAATGTAGCCGAGCCCCACGTCATACAGCGTCTGCAGCTTCCGTCGCAGGGCGGGAATCTGCTCGAAGAACTCGAGGGCCTCGTCGACGGTCATGCCGAGCACGTCGGCGATCGTCTGGCCCTTGTACTCGACCTGCAGCGTCTCGCGGTTGTAACGGGCGCCTCCGCAGACCTCGCAGGGCACATGGACGTCCGGCAGGAAGTGCATCTCGATCTTGAGGAGGCCGTCGCCCTTGCAGTTCTCACAGCGACCGCCCTTGACGTTGAAGGAGAAGCGACCGGGCTTGTAGCCGCGGGCTTTGGCTTCAGGCACTTGGGCGAACAGCTTCCGGATGTGGTCGAAGAGCCCGATGTAGGTTGCGGGGTTGGAGCGCGGCGTGCGGCCGATGGGCGACTGGTCGATCTCGATGATCTTTTTGAGCTGATCGAGTCCCACGATCCCGTCGTGGTCGCCGGGCGAGTCGGTCTTGAGGCCGAGCTCGCGGCCGGCTTCCCGGTAGAACACCTCGTCGATGAGGGTGCTCTTGCCGGAGCCCGACACGCCCGTCACACAAACGAACGTGTTGAGCGGAACCGTCACGTCGATGTTCTTGAGGTTGTGCTGTCGCGCCCCACGGATGCAGAGCGCCCCTTGACCTTCTCGGCGCTCCGACGGAAGGGGAATCTCTCGACGGCGGCTGAGGTAGTCGCCCGTGATGGACGAGGGGCTGTCCATGATCTCGGCCATCGTGCCCGTGGCGACGATCGCGCCGCCGTGCTCGCCCGCGCCGGGGCCGATGTCGACGATGTGGTCCGCCTCGCGGATCGTCTCCTCGTCGTGCTCGACGACAATCACCGTGTTGCCCAGGTCTCTGAGCCCTTGGAGCGTGTTGAGCAGTCGTCGATTGTCGCGCTGATGGAGCCCGATGCTCGGCTCGTCCAGAATGTAGAGGACGCCGACGAGGCCGGAGCCGATCTGCGTGGCCAGTCGAATGCGTTGGGCCTCGCCGCCGGAGAGCGTCCCGGCCATGCGCCCCAGCGTCAGATAGTCGAGCCCCACGTCGACGAGGAACTTCAAGCGGGCTTGGATCTCTTTCAACACCTGCTCGGCGATCATCGAGTCGCGCTCGCCGAGCTCCAGCGACGCAAAGAACCGATGGGCGTCCTTGATGGCCAGCTCCGTCGCGTCGCGGATGTTGAGCCCGCCGACCGTGACCGCCAGGCTCTCGGGCCGGAGCCGTCCGCCGCGGCAATCCGGACAGGGCCGCTCGCTGATGTAGCGCTCGATCGACTCGCGGGCGCGTTCGGTATCGGCATCGCGATAGGCCTGCTCCAGCGCCGGGACGACGCCCGGATAGGTGTCCTGGAAGCGCTTCGTGCGCCCCCGTCGGTTGGTGTAGTCGAACTCGACCGGGGCGCCGTCGGTGCCGTAGAGGATGGCGTCCAGTTGATCCTCGGACAGCTGGCCGAGCGGTGCGTCCGTGTCGATGTCGTAGGCCTCGCAGAGCCCGCGCAACAGTCCCTTGAGCCACTTGCTCCGTCGATCCGCCCAGGGAATGATGCCGCCGTTGGCGATCGTGTCCTCATAATCCAGCACCCGATCGGGGTCGATCTCGCGCTTGATCCCCAAGCCGTCGCACGTGGGGCATGCCCCGTACGGGCTGTTGAAGGAAAACATCCGCGGCTCCAGCTGTTCGAAGCTGATCCCGCAGTCCGGACAAGCCAGCTGCTCGCTGAAGAGCCGTTCCTCGTCGGCGTCCACCGGATCGACGATGACGAGCCCGTCGCCCGCCTGGAGCGCGGTCTCAACGGAGTCGGCGATGCGCCCCTTGCTCTTGGCTCGGATCGCGACGCGGTCGACGACGACCTCGATGGTGTGGTCCTGGCTTTTCGTCAGGTCGGGGACGTCCTCAATGGGGTGCACCTCGCCGTCCACGCGCACGCGGACGTAGCCCTCGCGCTGGAGGTGCTCAAAAAGATCCTTGTGCTCGCCCTTGCGGCCGCGGACCAATGGGGCCAGAATCTGCAGCTTCGTGCCCTCGTCCCACTGCAGCAGCTGCTCCACAATCTGCTGCGGGGACTGCTGGGCGATCGCTTGGCCGCACGCGGGACAGTGGGGCGTGCCGATTCGCGCGTACAGCAGGCGCAAATAGTCGTAGACCTCCGTGACGGTTCCGACCGTGGAGCGCGGGTTCCGATGGACGGTCTTCTGGTCAATGGAGATGGCCGGGGATAACCCCTCAATGAAGTCGACGTCCGGCTTGTCCATCTGGCCGAGAAACTGGCGCGCGTAGGCCGAGAGCGACTCGACGTAGCGCCGCTGGCCCTCCGCGTAGATCGTGTCGAACGCCAACGACGATTTTCCGGAGCCGCTCAAGCCCGTAAAGACGATCAGTTGATCTCGGGGCAACTCCAGGTCAACGTCTTGGAGGTTGTGCTCGCGGGCGCCTTTGATGTGAATGCTGTCGTGGCTCACGGTTCCCTCTTAGTACTGGCTTGATGGCCTGCTTAGCCTGTCTGGATGTCTATCGGTCACAGCAATCCGCTGGGCGCGTCGGGACCCGCTCAGCGGGCGCGTTGGCCCTCTCACCCCGCATACCGTTCAGTCTGCCACACACCCGCGCAAGCTTCAAGATTCGCCACAGAAAAGGAAGACGCCATGGAACAACTGCCCAACTATCCCTGTCTCAACTGCCGCAGCGCTGAATACGGAATCGACAAAATCTTGGCGTCATACGGCTTCTGGAGCAAGGTCTTCGACCTATGAACCAGCTGAGCGCTCAGCGCTTGGCCCAGCGGCGTCGGATGACCGTACCGAGCACGAGCAGAAGGCTCCCCAACAGGATGCCGACGCCGCCGACCGCAAAGAACGATGTGTTCAACTCGAAGCCGGGCCAGATTGAGGCCGAGCTCAGGCCGGGAATGTTGGCAAGGTTGCCGCTGCCGCTTCCCACGACCAGTTGCATCTTCATGCCCTGGCTCTCGTGGCCCGGCACGCCGCAGTGGACCCGATACGTCTTCTCCTCGGACGGCGTGACGAACGTGCCGGTCATCTTGCCCGGCCCGTCGACCTCGATGGAGAACATGCCCATGGAATAGGACAGCACGGGCAGGCCGTGGACCATGAACTGATGGCGCACCTCGTCGTGGTTGACGAACGTGACGGTCAGCTTCGTGCACGGCGGGGCCTTGACGGTCGGCTCATCGAACGTCCACGTCGTGCCGGGATGGGCTTGGGCATAGCGCCGGCCCGCCTCGACCGTCACTTCCTTGTCCCCGCGGATCGTCTTGCAGCCGGGCGGACGCTGCTCCGTGTTCTCGTTCATCACCATGCCCGAATCGGCCATTCGCATGCGATCCAGGGGCATCCTGCCGTCGGTCTCGTGAGCGACCGCGTCGGGGCTCGGGATAAGCAGGAGCAGCGCCATCGCGCCCAGCGCCAGTCTCGATCGACGCGTCATCGTGCCATCACCCTCCTCGCCAAAACGCTCAGCAGTGCGCCGACCAAGACGCCCAACAGTCCGGTCAAACCGCCCGCCACGGCCGATCCGGACAGCCAAGGTTGCGTCCGCGCCTCGGCGTCCATCAACGCGTCCGGCGCGATCTCCGACCAGACGGAGATCTTGCCCTCGTGATAGTCGGTCGTGAACAGCCGATTCAGATCGGTCCCCTGCGTCTTTGGCATGCCGTTGTCCTTGAGATATTGGGCGTAGGTGATCATGGAGATGGTGCCGCCCGGCGACATGCCGGCGTTCGTGACGCCGGCTTCGCGATGATCGTGAAACAGCCACACACCCGGCCCATAGGAATTGACGCCGTCGTCGGTCGTCGACAGCACGAGGTCGGCCCGCTGGGCGGCCGTGATGCCGACCACGTCCCGACGGTATTTGGCGCCGTCGGGCAATTCGGCCCCATCGTACGCCTGGATCTGGAACTTGTGCCCGTGGGTGTGGATGGAGAACGTGCGGCTGCCGCCGTTGAGCAGCCGCAGACGATACCGCTGGCCGGGCTCCACGATCAGCATCGACGCCCGAATCGTGTAGGGAAACGAGCGCCCATTGAGCAGGAAGTAGTCGGGGTCGCGCTGGGTCTCGTCGTAGACGCGGTTCGTCTGCTGCGCGATCGCGCGCGGGTCGTCGTGGGCTTTCGGGATGTTGTGCAGCTCGCGATCGACGCCCTGGTATAGCAGGTCGAACTCCCCATCATACGGTTTACGGCTGGCCTGTGAGCGATGACGGACTTTCCCTGCACCCAGATTGAGCGTCTGAACGGTATTACTGGGGCGGTTCTCCTCGACGACGAACATGCCCTGCAGGCCCATGAGCACGTGGGCGTCCGGCTGCACGTGGCAGTGATAGAACATCGTGCCCGGCGCTCGGGGCGTGATATTGTAGGTCCGCTCCTCGCCGGGCATCAGGGGCGCCTCGCTCGTCTGCGGCACGCCGTCGTTGCCCTCGCCGTCGGCGTCGACAAACGGGTGGTCCACGCCATGGAGGTGGATCGTGTGGGGCAGATAGTGCGTGTTCGCCAGCGTCAGTCGAACCTCGTCGCCCTGCTCCACCCGAATCGTCGGCGCCGGCATGCGCATGAGATCGCCGGCCGCGCCGCC
>JBDGQO010000051.1:0-5309 GCA_042219045.1 Bipolaricaulia bacterium
GCCAGCCGACGCTGTTCATGGCGACGGAAGGGCTCGGGGCGCTGGCCCTTCTGATGGGCAACGTCGCCTGGCTCCTGGGGACGCCCGTCTATCGGGCCGTGCCCTGGTGGATGGGCTTTCTCGTCTTGACGATTGTCGGCGAGCGCTTGGAGCTGAGCCGCATGCGGCGTCTCGGCGCCATGGCCCAACGGACGTTTCTGGGCGCGCTCGCGCTCACCCTGCTCGGAACCGTCCTCACCGTCGCCCGTTTCGACCTCGGCGTTCGGGTGTTGGGAGCTGGTTTGATCAGTTTGGCGCTCTGGCTGGGCGTCTACGACGTCGTCGCCCGCACGATCCGCCAAGGCGGGGTGGCCCGCTTCTCCTCGATCTGTTTGGGCAGCGGCTTTGTCTGGCTCGCCGTAGGCGGGGTGTTGGCGATCCGAGCGGGCGGCATCCCTGCGGGGCCGCTCTACGACGCCTGGTTGCACGCGGTCTTCCTCGGCTTCGTCTTCTCCATGATCTTCGGCCACGCGCCGATCATCTTTCCATCGGTGCTTCGAGTCCGCATGGCTTATCAGCGCGCGTTTTATGCCCACTGGGCGTTGCTCTATATCTCGCTGATCTGGCGTCTGCTGGGTGAACTGCTCGGCACCGGGCCCGGTCGCGAGTGGGGCGGACTGCTCAACGCGCTGGCGATCGGGCTCTTTCTCGTCAACACGGGACGGTCCGTTTGGGTCGGCCGACGCGATGCCACCGTCAAAGCCCAAGAATCACGGAATTGCTGATGAATGCCCCGATTGATGCGGGTTTTGATCGTGTCCCCACCTGCCGACGTGTGGGGACCTGTTATCGAGCACGGAGTCTCAACACATCTGCCTGCAGGCGACTCAACCGTCAGAAGTCGCCGCTGTGAGCCAACCATCTAGAGCCTTAACGTAGACGGTAGATGAGATAGCGCGGGAGTCTCGTTATGGCGAAACCGTTGCTAACGGACGAGCTGATGGCGGAGACCGAGCATGTCCGGCTGGCGCTTGCGTGACGATCGACCCGTTGGTCTGGGGCCCGTCGCTGTCGGGATCGCTGACGTTCCTCGTTCGACAATCCCTGGCTCTGGGTTCCGATCGCCGTCGGCCTACTTGGTACGGTGGCTGCAGCCGCCATGGGGCTTCTGTTGATTGTCGGGGGTCGTCGGATTGATCCGGCACGTGAGCGAGGACCTTTCATCGCCGGGAACGATCGTCGAGCCCTTCCTGCGTGGCACCCCATTTCTACTGCCCTTGCTGTTGTCCAATATGGGCATGTATGGACTCGTCACGCTGCTGGATCCGCGCGAGCGTCGACAAGCATTTTGTAATAAGCGATGTGGTTGTCCGCGATGGCTCCTCAAGGGATAATGACAGAGTCATGACGGAACGACGCCACGCGCCGATCGACCGCGAGCGCGTCCCGCCGAGCGAGTGCACGACCGAGCGTCGCCGCAAGGTCCTGCGGAACGTCCCGTTCTTCCAGGACCTGAGCGACGACACAGTTGCAGCGATCAACGAACGCTTCCGAGCCTTCGCCTACGAGGCCGACGAGACGATCTACCACTCAGGGCGGCCAGCGAGTGAGCTGCATGTCGTCGCCGACGGTCACGTCCGGCTCGTGCGCTACGCCCAAGGCGGTCAGAGAGTCGTCCTGGATGTCCTCGCATCGGGCGAGCTGTTCGGCGGTCTCGCGCTGCTCGGGAACAGCGTCTATTCCGACACCGCCGAGGCCAAGACCGATTGCTGCGTTCTTGGCATTGAAGCAAAAGACTTCCGGAACGTCCTGCGCCAGCATCCGAACGTCGCGCTGCGCGTGTTGGACCACACCTCGAAGCGCCTGCGATCAGCCCACGAGACGATCGAGGGCCTAAGCGCCCACTCCGTTGGAGAGCGCATTGCGGCCCTCTTGCTGCAGCTCGGCGAGAAACTCGGCGAATCCACAACGGAGAACACGCTCATCCAGATGCCGTTGTCACGACGAGACATTGCCGCCATGGTGGGCACGACGCCCGAGACTGCCAGCCGAATCTTGAGCGAGTTCCGCAGCGCCGACCTCATCGACAGCGGCCGACAGTGGATCGCGCTTCGTGACGCCGAGCGCCTCGGAGCCATCGCCGAGGGCATCCCACTCGCGACATGACCCGTCAGTAACGGATCCAAGCCGAACGGTTCCCCGTTCCCGTTGACCCAAGAGACGTTGTTGCCCGCAACGGCAGGTGCTAATCTCAAGTTGAGTCAAATGGTCATCTGAATCGTGGAACTCGGGGAGGCAATCGGATGAAGCTCTCGAAGCATAGCCATTACGGGTTGACGGGCTTGAGCTATCTCGCCCAACACCTATCGCCCGACGAAACCGCGCAAGTTAACGAAGTCGCCGAGGCCATGGACCTTCCCCAAGCCTACCTGGCCAAGATCTTCCATCAGCTATCCCGCCACAGAATCGTGCGCTCCTATCGTGGCCGATCCCGGGGATTCCAGTTGGCCCGCCCTGCGGACGAGATCAGCGTCCGCGAGGTGGTCGAGGCGCTGGAGGGCCCGGATCTGTTCGAGCGTTGTATTTTCTGGGACGGGCCGTGTTCCCATACCGACTCCTGCCCGCTTCACGCGAGTTGGGCAGAGGTTCGCCCTCAGGTCCGCGAGCGGCTCGAACACATGAGCGTCGCGGATTTGTCAGTCTGAGCGCTCTCTGAGCAAAAACATGACTCAAAAGATCATCTCGATGATTTAGATCATTCACAACAGCGTCGTCCGTGGGTACGCTCCCCATGTAGGCTTGATGCCTCATGAACACGAAGAGTTCCCAAAGGAGGAACCACCCATGACGGACCGACGACAGACTGAGCAGACCGAACGGAATTGGTCAAGGCGCGATCTGTTCCGCGCCGGCGGCACACTGGCCGTGGGCGGGCTGGCGCTCTCGGCCTTCGCCTACACCCAAAGCGCCGGCCCTAACGCCGGATCAAGCGCGGCCCAAATGGGCGGCTCGGCGGCTCCCGCGGCGACGGCATCCGCGGCGGCAATCGCGGGCAGCAAACTGGACGCGATCGTCACCGACCCGACGGTCCTGCCCGCGCCGATCCGGCGCAACTCAGCCGTCACGCACGAGGTGACGCTGACGTGCGAGGAGATCGAGGCTGAGATCGAATCGGGGGTGTCGTTCCGCTACATGACCTTCGGCGGCCAGGTCCCCGGCCCGCTGATCCGCGTGCGCCAGGGCGACACCGTGCGGTTCCGGTTGGAGAACGCGCCGGACAGTCGCATGGTCCACAACATCGACTTCCACGCCGTCTACGGCACCGGAGGCGGCGCCGAGGCGACCAACGTCCAGCCCGACCAGTCGAACGGCATGGTCTTCCAGGCCCGCTATCCGGGCGCGTTCATCTACCACTGCGCGGTGCCCAATCTGGATCAGCACATCAGTTGCGGCATGTTCGGGATGATCGTCGTCGAGCCGCCCGAAGGCTTGCCGCCGGTTGACCGCGAGTTCTACCTCGGCCAGCACGAGGTCTACACCGACAAGCCGACCGGCGAGAAGGGCCGCCACAACTTCAACTTCGAGGCCATGGCGGCCGAGACCCCGAACTACGTGCTGCTGCAGGGAGCGAAGACGGCCCTGACGGCAAATCGGGTGGGGCCTCTGAAGGCCAACGTCGGCGAGACCGCCCGCGTCTTCTTGGTCAACGGCGGGCCCAACCTGACGAGCAACTTCCACCCCATCGGCAACGTCTGGACCAAGGCCTGGCGCGAGGGCGCCATCGCCAGCAATCCGGAGCGCTACGTGCAGACGATGGCCGTGCCGCCGGGCAGCTGCGGGATCTTCGAGATGGAGTTCCCCGTGCCCGAGACGGTCAAGCTGGTCGATCATGCGCTCAGCCGGGTCGCGCGCAAGGGGATGCTCGGCGAGATCAAGGTCGAGGGCGAGGCCAAGCCCGAGATCTTCGACGCCAATCCGGGCGGCGAATCCGGCTCCAAGGGCGAGGGCGGCTACTGATCGCCCTCGCCGCATGGCGTCACGCTTGGGCGATTGACCGGCGTCAACGCCACGGACAAATGGAGTTTCTAAGGTGACCGAGGGATCGACCGGTGCTGCTCGCGCGGCGATCGGCTACCGACCCGACCGCCGCGCTTGCCACGGAATCAACACAAAGCGTGAAGGGAGTCATTCATGACTCAGCATCCGCAAGCCTGGGTCAGTCCATCGGAACAGGCTGTGGGATCGTTTGTCGCGCGCGACTACCGGGCGGCGGCCGTGTTCGAGCGTCACAACATTGACTTCTGCTGTAGCGGCGATCGCTCGCTTCAGGCGGCCTGTGATAACGCCGGGGTCGACGTCGACACGGTGCTCAGTGAGCTGAACGAATTGAAGCAGACCCCATCTGCGCCGTCCGCGGCGGGCGAGGGCGGGCGCTACGATCGCTGGGACCTGGACTTTCTCGCCGACTACATCGTCAACGAGCACCATGCGTACGCCCGAGAGGCCCTGCCCGAGATCGAATCGCTGGCGGCCAAGGTTGCCGAGGCCCACGGCGAGGCCCATCCCGAGACCCGCGAGATCGCCGACTTGTGGCCGACGCTGCATCAAGAAATGAGCGATCACACTCAGAAGGAAGAGCTGCTGCTCTTCCCCTACGTCAAGCGTCTGGTCCAGGCCGAGCGCGAGGGCACGACGGTCGCCCCGCCCAAGTTCGGCTCCGCCCAGGCGCTCGTCGACGAGATGGAGGCCGAGCACGACGGCACGGGGGACCATCTCGCACGCATTCAGGAGCTGAGCAACGACTTTACGCCGCCTGATGACGCCTGCGAGAGCTTCCGGGCGCTCTACGAACACCTTCGGGCGTTCGACGCCGACACGAAGAAACACATCCACCTGGAGAACAACCTCCTCTTTCCCAAGTCGCTTCAACTGGAGCGGCAATTGCTGAAAGGTTCCGCTGAGGCGTCTTGAGAGCTGCCGATGGGGCTGAATGCGTTGACCGACGCGCTGCTTGCTGAGCCGAGCACAGAGCGCCCCGCGCCGTTGCTTGACCGCGACCGTTTCGTCTACGACCGCGCGCCGCTGCTCGTCTATTGGGAGGCGACGCGGGCCTGCGACCTGGCCTGTCAGCACTGCCGCGCCGACGCCATCGCCAAGCGCCACCCGCTCGAACTCGCCACCGACGAAGCCAAGCGCCTGTTCGACGACATCAAAACATCTGCCGAGGAAGGTGGCCGGGCGCCGCATATCGTCGTGACGGGCGGCGACCCGCTCCATCGCCCCGACCTGTTCGAGCTGATCGCCTACGGCCGCGACCATGGCCTGACGTT
>JBDGQO010000051.1:5409-7406 GCA_042219045.1 Bipolaricaulia bacterium
CATCAGCGCCAGCGAGCCCACGGTCGAGACGACGAAGAGATTCTGCAAACGCCTGTCGGCCGCGGCTACGGCGTGCGCGACGGCAACGGCGTCGTCTTCGTCTCCCACACAGGCGCGGTCTATCCGAGCGGGTTTCTGCCGATCAGCGCAGGCAACGTCCGGACCGAGAGCTTGGTGGATCTCTATCGCCATGGTGAGATCTTCCGCGCAATGCGCGACGTCGACCGTCTGAAGGGCAAATGCGGGGTCTGTCCGTTCCGTGCGATCTGCGGCGGCTCGCGGGCGCGGGCGTATGCCGCGACGGGCGATCCGCTAGCCGCCGATCCGCTCTGTCCCTATCGGCCGCCGGCGTGGAGAGCGAATGAAGCACCCGTCGGGATAACCGCGTCCCACGACACGTCTTCGGAGGGAGAATTGCCATGAGCCCAACGGACGCACAGCGTTTCGATGTTCGGGAAATGCCCCCGCCCGAGCGCCATTCGGCCATACACGAGCGCTTCGACGCGCTCAGCGTCGGCGAGGCGTTCGTGCTGGTCAATGATCATGACCCGAAGCCGCTCTACTACGAGATGCGCTCCACCCGCGGCGCGACATTCGAGTGGACGTATCTCCGACGGGGCCCGCGGGAGTGGGCCGTCGAGATTCGTAAGACGTCCGCTGATGGCCCGCGTCCCATCCAACTCAGGCCGACGTCGGATGCGGACGCGTCAAGCGACACCGACGACGACGCCGCGACGGGGTTCGATCTGCGACAGATCCCCGAGGCCGAGCGCCAGCACACGGTGCTTCATCGGTTCGGACTGCTGGCCGACGGCGAGCAGATGGACCTGCTCCACGGGCCGGACGACGACCCGCGGTCGCTGTTCGACGCGCTCAAGCAGAGCCACGGCGAGCGCTTCACCTGGGAGTACTTAGAGCGTGGTCCCGACCGCTGGCGGGTGCGGCTCACCCGCGGCTTCGCGACCGTCAGCGACCGTCCCAATTCCGTTCAAGCGTCAAGCTCGCCCCGCACGACGGAAGCGTTGGAGGAGCTTGACGTGCGGCCCTACGAGCCGGCCGAGCGTCACCGGCTCATCTTCGAGCGCTACGACGCGCTGGCGCCGGGCGAGGCGTTCGAGCTGATCAACGATCACGACCCGAAGCCGTTGTATTATCAGTTCGAGGCCGAGGCGGGCCCGGAGTTCCGCTGGGCGTATCGCGAGCAGGGGCCCGACGAGTGGCGCGTGCTGATCGGCAAGTGGCACTTGGGCGCGTGACCGAGGGCGCTCCGCGCACCCCAATCAAAGCCGATGATCCGCACTAAACGAGCGTACGATCCCATCGAATCGGAGGACGGGGCGCGCGTGCTCGTCGATCGGATGTGGCCGCGGGGAGTCAAAAAGAGCGAGCTGGGGATCGACGCCTGGCACAAGGACGTCGCGCCCAGCAAGGAGCTGCGCCAGTGGTTCGCGCACGACCCCGACAAGTGGGACGAGTTCCAGCGGCGCTACTTTGCCGAACTCGACGACAAGCCGGACGTTTGGCGCTCGCTGTTGGAGTTCGCCCGCGAGGGCGACCTGACGCTCGTCTACGGCGCCCGCGACCGCGAGCATAACAACGCCGTGGCCCTGAAAGCCTATCTTGAGGCTCAACGACGCCCAGCGCCGTCTTTTCGCTGAACGCGCCACGGAACTCGGCAACTTCGCCGTGACCGCCCTCTTGATCGGACAAGTCATCGCCGGGCAGTTTCGAGCAGACTGGACGATACTCGGTGTGGTCCTGGCGATTGTCATGTACGGCTCGGGCGCGATACTATCAAAGGGGAATTGATACCGATGGATAGCGTGACGCTGCTACTGATCTTGCTCATCCTCGGCGGGGTCGTGCTCGGCGTGCTCGGAATCCTCGACAACCGCCGGCGCGACCGCGAGCGCCGCGATCACCCTTAACGTACGCATCCCTGCGAGTTGATGCCTGCCGGAACCACCGGCTTTTCTTAGGCGCGATCTCATTCGCCA
>JBDGQO010000052.1:0-10344 GCA_042219045.1 Bipolaricaulia bacterium
TCAAACCCTTTGTCGGTCTCCCCGAGTTGGAAGTAGATCTCGGCGACGATGGAGGCCAATCCGATCTGCTCCTTGCGCTTAAGCAGCTGGTCGAGAACGTCTTGTGCCTTGTCCCGTTGCCCCAACTGGGCGTAGATGAGACCTCGGGTACCGATCAACGTGACTTTGAGGCCGAATGACTGAGTATTTGCGCTCTCCCCTGTGCTGTTGAGCAGATCCTCGGCCTTCGCGAGGTGATCCAAGGCTGCGCTTTGCTTATCGCCGGCTTTCATCTGCTTTTGAGCGAGATAGATGTGAGCTGTCGCTTTCCGGAGTGGGGATTCCGCATCGTCTCTCAGGACCTCAGTCAGCATCGTGGCCAACCTATCGTAGTCGCGTTCGCCGTAGAGCAAGTGGATGGCTCGCCAAATGAGATCGAGGACCGCCAGACGCTTCTCGAACGCAGCAGGCACTTGGTATTCTTGCGCGAGCCCGATGTGACGGATACTAGCGTCTAATTGACCTATGATACCGAGAAAGGTGCTGTAGTTCAGGTGGGCCTGGGCTTTCCAGATAGAGCTTGCCTTGAGATCGAGCGCTTTGACATACTGTTGTTGCGCTTGGCCCCATTGCCAGTTGGCCATCAACGTCTGTGCATAGTTGAGTCGCGTTCGCACGTCATCGGGGCGTTGTTCCACCTGCGTCTTGAGCTTGGATTGGGCGGCGGTGTAGTTCTGTTGCTCGGCATCCAGCTTTGCCAAGGAGAGACGAGCGCCGGTGAACTCGGGATCGATCTCCAAGGCTTGGTGATAAAGCTCCCGTGCGCGCTCGTTATTGCCGCGTTGCGCATGCATCCTGCCCAAGTTGGACAGAATGATCGGGGAGAGCGGGTCGAGTTGGGCAGCGCGTTTGGCCTGTTCAAACGCCTGGGTCGAACGGTCCGTTTTCTCTAGCAGAATCGAGTACCAATGATGGGCGGTGGCGTAGTTCGGGTTCAACTCTAACGCCATGCGGAAGTGGCGCTCCGCCTCCTCGAGATCCTGTTTCGACTCGTAGTTCGTCAAGACCATCGCCAACGACGTGTGCGCCGCCGCCAAATCGGTGTTCAGTTCCAAGGCTTGACGGGCTGCGCTTAAGGCCTTGGGATAAGCCTCCTTGGGCAGCATGTGACCGTAGCTGGCTATCAGGCTGTATGCATCGGCCAGGCCTGCATGGGCGCGCGCGTAGTCGGGATCGATCTCCAGAGCCTGTTGGAAATGCTCGATGGCCCGTTGGAAGCCCTCACGGCTCCGCTTGTTCCAGTGGAAGCGTCCTCGGAGATAGTGTTCGTAGGCCTCGGGTTTGTCGGTCTGCCGGCCCACGAGCGTGGTGGTCTCGTCGCTGGCGAGACGGACTTGGAGTTGGTCGGCAATGGATCGGGCGATCTCCTTCTGGATTTCGAAGACGTCGGTCAATTTGCGCTCGTAAGTGTCCGACCAGACGTGGGTGTTCTCGCTGACGTCGATGAGTTGGATCGCGATACGCACGCGGTTCTCGGCCCGACGCACGCTGCCATCCAGGACGTAGCCGACTTGGAGGCGCTCGGCGATCTTCGGGATTGACAGCTCCTGTTCGTTGAGGTTGAACACGGACGTCCGCGAGATCACCTGCAAGCCGTTTACTTGGGCCAGAGCGGTGATGATTTCCTCGGTCATGCCGTCGCTGAAGTAGCGGTTCTCCGCATTCGGACCCAAATTATCCAGGGGCAGCACGGCGATCGAAGGGAGATCGGCCAGCGCCCGGTCCGGCGCAGGCTCGCTCTGGGCGGCGCCGGGCGATTCTCCCTGTTGGGATCCCCCGATGAGCGCGGCTTGGAACCCGTCGTAGACGCCGGTGACAAAGACGAGAGCTGCGATGGCAACGATGGACAGGGCCGCCGTAATCGCCGTCCGTCGCAGGCGGCGCTGGCGTACCTGCTGGGGGGAGGGATCAACGGCGTAGACCTCAATCGGCTCGTCGAGGTTCTTCAGCTTTTGGGGACCGAGCGTGAGGAATCGAGCGTCGACTTGGCGCCGGACTTGCTCGTGGACCGCTCGCGAGACGCAGATGCCTCCCGGCTCGGCCAAGGGCTCGATGCGGGCCGCTACGTTGACGCCGTTGCCGAAGACGTCGCCGTCTTGGGCCACGACGTCGCCGAGATGGAGGCCGATGCGAATTTGGAACTGTCGATCCGAAGGGGCCGACTCGTTGCGCTCGGCCAAGCGTTGCTGGATCGCCATAGCGGCGTTGAGCGCTTGCAGGGCGCTGTCAAACTCCACGAGGAAGCCGTCGCCCGTCGACTTGATCAGGGTGCCGTCGTGCTCGTCGAGGCAACCTTCGACGAGCTCGCGCTGGCGCTCTAGCAGGTCGAGCGCGAGGGCCTCATTGCTTTCGGCAAGGGCGCTGTAACCGACGATGTCGGTGAACATGATGGCCGCGAGCCGGCGGTCCTCAGCCATTGTCCCCCGTCCTTTCGCTCCGTGCAGATGGTTTGAGACGACTCTAACGCAACGTCGGGAGCCGGCGACAGCCGCTGAGGAATTTTAACGGGACGCGTTGAATCGACAAGCCAAGGCGTCGCGCGACATGCGGTCCGATGGTCGGCGTGAGCCGGGCATTCAGGTCGAGTGTACCCCAATGGGCTCGATTGGCCGTTGGCCAACTGGGGCATCGATTCTGGCTGGAGGCGGCGGATGCGGGATCGCTATTCGCTCAGGGCTTGATTGGTCTGGCTGAGCCGGCGGCCGAGTTCGCTGTGCATCGCGAGGGCAATGTCCGGGTGATTGCGGATCAGGCTGCGCAGGTCCCAGCGGGTGAGGAGCAGACACGTCGTCGCCTCAAGCGCCACGACGTCGGCCGTGCGCTTGGCGTCCTCCAACAGCAGCGCCATCTCGCCGAAATAGTCGCCGCGTTGCAGCGTGGCCAGGCGCTTGTCCTGCTTGCGGACCTCGACGCTGCCGTCCAGGATCAGATAGAAGCCGACGCCCTCTTGGCCCTCCTGGACGATTACTTCGTCGGTCTCGAATTGCCGCTGCTTGGCCGTTTTCGCCATGGCGTCGACCTGGTCGTCGGAGAGATTGGCAAACAATGGCGTCTGTTTCAGAAACGTTGTGGCGTCGGTTGCGGCCATGTGCCTCGCCCCTTTCCCACGAATCTCATGGATCCTCCGGAGGGTACCGCATGGCCGGAACCGCAGGCAACTCCGAACGCCACCCCAAGAGCCGGGAACACGAGCCCCCAGCGAGGCGACGGGCCCGACAAGGTCAAGCTCGCGGGCACTCCCGATAGCTCACGCACACGATCGGAATCCCGGTCTGGTTACGGCCCCCATCAAGTGCGGCGGGTCGGATGCCTGTCTCGGTCAACGAGGATCGTGGCGCTGTCCAACGGATTTGAGTCGGCCCCGATGCTCGTCTATAATCACGTGGAATCTCAAGCTCATTCCTCGTCAACTTCAATATCCAGCAGAGCATGCCACCGCTCTGGTATGGGGAGGGTCAGTGATGGAGAACTCGCAGCTCGTGACGTGGCTGGCCGTGGGGGCGGGCTTAGCCGCGTTGGCCTACGGCATTGTGTTATCGATCTACGTCCTGCGCCTGCCGAGAGGGTCGGAGAAGATGGCGGACATCGCCTCGGCCATTCAGGAGGGCGCCTCCGCCTACCTGAACCGCCAATACTTGATCATCGGCATCGTGGCAATCGTCATCTTCGCCATCGTCTGGCTCGTGCTCAATCTGATGACGGCGATCGGCTTCCTCGTGGGCGCTGTCACCTCCGCCCTGGCCGGCTACATCGGCATGTACGTGGCGGTCCGGACCAACGTCCGCACGGCGGAGGCCGCCAAGACGAACTTGAGCGGCGCGCTGTCGGTCGCGTTCAAGGGCGGAGCCGTGACGGGGCTTCTCGTCGTCGGACTGGCGTTGTTGGCCATTGCGGTCTTGTACGGCCTCCTCGGGCAGTTCGGCGGGTTTGACGACACCGAGCTCATCAAGGACGCCATCGACGCACTCGTTGGCCTCGGGTTCGGCGGCTCGCTCATCAGCGTCTTTGCCCGGCTGGGCGGCGGCATCTACACCAAGGGCGCGGACGCAGGCGCCGACTTGGTCGGCAAGGTTGAGGCGGGCATTCCGGAGGACGACCCGCGCAACCCAGCGGTCATCGCCGACAACGTCGGCGACAACGTCGGCGACGACGCGGGCATGGCCGCCGACCTGTACGAGACGTATGCCGTTACGGTCGTGGCCGCGATGCTGCTCGGGTTTCTTGAGCTGCGCGAGGCCGTGGAAGCCGGCACGCTCTCCATCGCCGACTTCAGCAGCGCGGCCGTCTACCCGTTGTTGTTGGGCGCCATTTCCATCGTCAGCTCCATCATCGGCACGTTCTTTGTCCGCCTGAGCGAGGGCGGCAGCGTCATGGCCGCGCTCTATCGCGGCCTCGGCATTTCCGCCGTGCTCTCGATGATCGCGTTCTACCCGGCAAGCGTCTGGCTCATGAGCGGGCTGCCCGAGTTCACCCCGTTGAACCTTTGGGCGTGTGCGTTGATCGGCGTGCTCGTCACTGTCGGCTTTTTCATCATCACGGATCTCTACACGTCCGAGCGCTTCGCGGCGGTCAAGCGGATCGCCTCGGCCTCCGAGACGGGCTACGCCACCAACATCATCGCCGGCTTGGCCGTCGGCCTACAGTCGACGTTCCTGCCCATCCTTCTGGTGGCCGCGGCCATTCTGGGGGCGTTCGCCCTCGCCGGCCTCTACGGCATCGCCATCGCCGTGGTGGCCATGCTGTCCATGACCGGGATCGTCGTGGCGCTCGACGCCTACGGGCCGATCACGGACAACGCCGGAGGCATCGCGGAAATGGCCGAACTGTCCGAAGAAGTCCGCGATCGCACGGACCCACTCGACGCCGTCGGCAACACCACCAAGGCCGTCACCAAGGGCTACGCCATCGGATCCGCCGGCTTGGCGGCGTTGGTGCTGTTCTCCGCGTACGCGATCGAACTGGAAGATCTGTTGGGCGCCACTGTCGAGTTCATGCTCTCCGATCCCTACGTCATCGTCGGGCTGTTCATCGGCGGCGCGCTCCCGTATCTGTTCGGGTCATTGGCGATGGATGCCGTCCAGACCGCCGCCAGTTCCGTCATCGAGGAAGTTCGTCGCCAATTCCAAGAGATCCCGGGGATTCTGGAGGGAACCGACCGGCCGGAGTACGCCCGCTGCGTCCGGCTCGTCACGGCCACGGCGCAGCGGACGATGGTCGTGCCCGCGCTCATTCCCGTGCTGGCGCCCGTGCTCGTCGGCCTGCTCTTGGGGCCCAAGGCCCTGGGCGGACTGCTGGTCGGCTCGATCGTGACGGGGCTGTTCGTTGCGATCTCCATGACCACCGGCGGCGCGGCCTGGGACAACGCCAAGAAGTACATTGAGGACGGCCGCCATGGCGGCAAGGGCTCCGACGCGCACAAAGCTGCCGTCACGGGCGACACCGTCGGCGACCCCTACAAGGACACCGCCGGCCCGGCCATCAACCCCATGATCAAGGTGCTCAACGTCGTCGCGCTGCTGTTGGTGCCGTTGTTGGGTTGATCCTGTCGTTTCATGAAGAAAGGGGCGCATGACCCCCACTCAAACCGACCCGAGCGTCGCGATGCCGACGGAGACGCCGTCCACCCTGTTGCGCGTGGACGGCGTCTCGAAGGCCTTCGATCGCGTCAAGGCCGTCTCCGAGGTCTCCTTGCAGGTCCAACAAGGCGAGATCTTCGGGCTGCTGGGCCCGAACGGGGCGGGCAAGACGACGCTGATCCGCATGCTGCTCGGCATCTTCCGGCCCGACAAGGGAACGATTCGGGTGGACATCGACGGCGCAGACCAGGTGCTGCGCCCCGAGATCGTCGGCTATCTTCCCGAGGAGCGCGGGCTCTACGAGGACCGCCGTGTCGACGAGACGCTCTATTACTTTGCCACGCTCCACGACATGCCGGCCGACCGAGCTCGGGAACGCGCGCTCTACTGGCTCGATCGGCTGGACCTGAGCGATCAGTTCCACAGCCCCCTCAAGGAACTGTCGAAAGGGATGCAGCAGAAGGTCCAGTTCATCGTCGCCGTGCTGCACGATCCCGAGTTGGTGGTTCTCGACGAGCCGTTCTCGGGGCTCGACCCGCCGAGCCAGGATCTCTTCCAGGAGCTCATTCAGGAGCTGAGCGACCAAGGCATGACGGTGTTGCTCTCCTCGCATCAGATGAACTTCGTGGAGAGCCTCTGTGACCGCGTCTTCGTCATTCACCGCGGCGAACAAGTGCTCTACGGCGACCTCGCCCAGATCAAGCGCGAGCGTGGGGAGGACTTCGTGCGGCTGCGCTATGGCGAGGGCGACGCGTTGGAACTCGAGACGTGGCTGCACAACGAAGGCCATGCCCGAATTGTCAAATTCGATCGAGGCCGAGTCGAGCTGGTGCTGCCCAAGGGCGTCTCGCCCAATGCGCTGCTGCGGGGCCTGATCGAGCGGGTCGAGATCGAGGAACTGACCGTGGCGAAGCCGTCGTTGCATCGGATCTTCGTCGACATCGTCGGCCAGGAGGTCGAGTCGTGAGGCGCGCGCTGCAGGTCGCGCGCTGGGAGTTCGTCGGCACCCTGGCCAACCGCCAGTTCGTCGTCTTCACCACGTTGATTCCGCTGTTGCTGCTCGGGTTCGGGTTCGTCGTCTCGCTGATCGGGACCTCGGGCGTGCGCGAGTCCTTGGCCGGGCTCGACCCGGATCAACTTCGTCAACAGTTCGAACAATCCGCCGCTGCTGGGCAGGAACCGCTCATTTCCATCTTCGTGGCCGTGTTTCTCGCGTTCATCTTCCTCTTTGTCGTGCTCTTTTCGGGCACGTTCGTGCTGCAGAACATCGTCCGCGAAAAGCAGAACCGGGCCATCGAGCTGTTGTTGGCTGCCGTCTCGCCGCGTCAGCTGATCGCGGGCAAGATCATGGCATTCGGCGGCATCGGCCTGGTTCAGGCCGTCATCTGGGTTGCCGTCGGATTGGCGCTCTTCGTCGTTGTGGGGCCGTACCTCGGCGTGCCCGTCTGGCCCCTGTTGAGCCTTGCGGCAGCGTTCATGCCTTGGGCCAAGGTCGCGCTCTTTCTGGCCTTTTTCGCGTTGGGGTATCTGTTTATCGCGTCGCTGTCGGCCGGCATGGGCTCGACGATGAACGACGTCTTCAGCGGGCAGCAGCTGCAGGGGCTGATCGTGACGTTTCCCGTGATGTTGCCGCTGTTGGTGGCCACGGTCCTGTTGCAGGACGTCATGGGCACGCTCGCTCGGGTATTGAGCGTGATTCCGCCGACGATTCCGGGCACGATGATGCTTCGGGTCGCCATTGCCGATCTGCCCTGGTGGGAGGTCGCGCTCAGCCTGGCCGTGCTGGCGGGCAGCACGCTGTTGATGATGCGCCTGGCGGGCAAGATCTTTGAAGTCGGCATGCTGATGTACGGCAAGACGGCCAACATGGGCGAGATTTGGCGCTGGATGCGCAGCTGACGGTCGTTGCATGTCGTTGAATCGACGAAATATCCGGCGCTACATTTGAGTAGAGTCGATATGGGAGCCGACAACGCCATGGCCAACAAGACGGAGGCCGTCGAAGACTACCTCAAAGCCGTCCACGAGCTGGAACGGACCCACGACCAAGTCACGACGTCCGCGCTGGCGGCGCGTCTGGACGTGGCCCCCGCCTCCGTGACCGGCATGGTCAAAAAGCTCGCCGAAATGAACCTTGTCACGCACGAGCCCTATCATGGCGTCAAGCTGACCGAGGGGGGCCGCAAGCTGGCACTCGAGGTGATCCGTCATCATCGACTCATGGAGCTCTATCTGGCGGAGGCGCTCGACGTCCCCTGGGACCAGGTCCACAACGAGGCCGAGGTCTGGGAACACGTGCTCTCGGAGGACCTGGAGGACCGCATTGCCGCGCAACTGGGACATCCCACCACGGACCCCCATGGCGCGCCGATCCCCAGCCGCGAGGGCGAACTCCCCGAGGCCGACACGTCCCGCTTGGGCGAGCTGGACCCGGGACAGTCGGCGACGGTGGCCGAAGTGAGCGACCACGACCCGGAGCTTTTGCGCTATCTCGGTAGCCTCGGCCTCTATCCGCAGGCCTCCGTCCGACTGATCGACCGGGCACCCTACAACGGGCCGTTGACGCTGGTGGTGGATGGGGAGGAGCGCATCTTGGGTCGAGAAGCCGCGGAGCACGTCTTCGTCACGCCCTCGGCCTGAACATCCAGGCTTCATCGGGCCTTCGCTCCGCTCTCCGTTCGTCTCTGCAATCCGCAACGGCGACCTATCCCCGAACCTATTGACGAAGCGCGAGGCGTTCGGTTACGTTGAAACCGATTTCGAAACCGTTTTCAAAGGGAGCGCGCAATGGGGGCCCGATCATCGGTGACGATTCGCGACGTGGCGCGCCGCGCTGACGTCTCCATATCGAGCGTCTCACGGGTGCTTAACGAAAGCAGTGGCGTCAGCCCCGAAATCCGTCACCGTGTCCAGGCCGCCATCGATGAACTCGGCTACCTGCCTTACAAGTCGGCCCAGATCCTCAAGAAGAAACGGACGGGCGTGATCGGCGCCGTCATCCCGGACGTCTCCAATCCCTTCTTCTCCAAGATGGTCCGAGGCATGGCGAAGGCGGCCCGAGATGCCGACTTCAGCGTGCTCATCTGCGACACGGAGAACCGCGCCGAGATCGAGCGGAATCACCTCGACGTCCTGATCCAAGAACAGGTCGAAGGGGTGCTCCTGACGACCGCCGAGCGACATAACACGGCGCTGGATCAGCTCCAAGAACGTGGCATTCCCACGGTCGCCGCCGACCGTCGCATTGACGACGCAGCTATCCCGACGGTCTGCACCGACGGCGTGGCCGACGCCCGGATGCTGACCGATTACCTGGTCGAGTTGGGATATGGGAAATTCGCGTTCTTGGCGGGTCCAGACCCCGTCAGCACGGCCCGAGAGCGCCGTCGCGGGTTTGTCCAGACTGCAGAGCGACTTGGCATCGACGCGACAGTCCTGGACTCCCCCGACGCCGGCTATACCTTCGAGAGCGGTTACAACGCGGCGCAGGCGCTTCTCAACGGCGCATCGCCCCTGCCCGAGGTCGTCATTGCGGCGAACGATCTCATGGCGCTTGGCGCCATGCGCGCCCTGGACGAGCAGGGCCACGCCATCCCGGCCGACATCGGCGTGGCCGGCTTTGACGGAATCCCGCTTTCGGGGTGGGTTCGACCTTGCCTGACGACCGTCGAGATCCCGGCGTTCGAGCTCGGCCGCGAAGCCATGGCCTTGTTGCTGCACGCGGTGGATCGCGGCCCGACGGCCGTCGACTCGTCGGCCCCGATGCCGACGCGTCTCGTGCCGGGCGAGTCCACACGGAGGCAGCCATGAGCGACATTGCCGTGCTGGGCAGCCTCAATCTGGACCTTGTCGTAACGATGGAAGGGTTCCCCCAGCCGGGCGAGACCGTGCATGCCCGCGAGGTGGACCAGGTTCCCGGCGGCAAGGGAGCCAACCAGGCGGTCGCGTGCGGGCGTTTGGGTCAGGCAACGACGATGTACGGCGCCGTCGGCGACGACGGCTTTCAGTCTCCCCTTCTGGCGTCCTTGGAGGCAACGGGCGTCCGAACGGACGAGATCCGGCATTGTGAGGACGTGTCGACCGGAACGGCATCGATATGGGTCGACGATAGCGGCGAAAACGCCATTGCCATTGTCGCGGGCGCGAACGGCCGAGTCGACGCCTCCTATGTCGATGAGGTCTGGGGCGGCTTGACCCGAGCGAGTTGGCTCCTGTTCCAACTGGAGATTCCCACGGCGGCGATGGCGCATGCGCTGTCCTGCCTGCCGGACGACGGACCGCAGGTCGTCCTCGACCCGGCGCCCGTGCAGGGCCTGGGGGGGCTGCCCTTGGAGCGCGTTCGCGTGCTGACGCCGAACCGACAGGAGCTACGAGCCCTGACAGGGGGCTCCACGGACGGCCCCGCGCAGATCGAGGCGGCCTGTCGAGCGCTGCGGGAAGATGCCGTCGGCAGCGACGTGGTCTGCAAGGCCGGCGCGGATGGGGCTTACGTCTTGACGAACGATCGCTTCGAGCATATTCCCGGGTTCTCCGTGGAGGTCGTGGACACGACGGCCGCGGGCGACGCGTTCAACGCCGGGCTCGCCGCCGCGTTAAGTGGCGGGCGGCGTTTGGAAGACGCGATCCGTTTCGCCAACGCCGTCGGAGCCCTCGCTACAACGGCTCAGGGAGCTCAGCCGTCCATGCCCACGCAGGCAGCCGTGCGGTCGTTTCTGAATCGGGTTGAGAA
>JBDGQO010000053.1:0-42988 GCA_042219045.1 Bipolaricaulia bacterium
CTGTTCTCAACGGCGAGATCGACCCGTTCATCGAGGCGGTGCTGCGGCAGCAGCCCGCGGCCTCGTCCTGACGCGTTGCCCGCGAGCGGTCTCCTGGTGTAGGGTTCCGGCATGAGGCCCGGCCGATCGACCGTCATGGCCCCGCGCGCCATGGTCGCCACGAGCCATCCGCTTGCCGCCCAAGCCGGCTTGGATGCCATGCGGGAGGGCGGCACCGCCGTGGACGCGGCCATTGCGGCCTGTGCCGTGCTGGGCGTCGTCGAGCCGATCAGCACCGGCATCGGCGGCGATCTGTTTGCGCTGGTCCATGAGGCCGAATCGGGCCGACTCCACGCGCTCAACGCCAGCGGGCGTTCGCCCCAATCAGCTACAATGGACACATACCGCGAGCGCGGCTTCGCCGACGCGATGCCCAATGACGGGATTCTGAGCGTCACGGTTCCCGGCGCCGTCAGCGGCTGGGAGGCGCTGGTCGAGCGCTTCGGCCGGCAGTCCTTGAGCCACCTCTTGGAGCCGGCCATCGGCTACGCCCGCGACGGCTTCCCCGTGAGCGAGGTCGTCGCCCGTCGCTGGGCTGACCAAGTGAGCAAGCTGGAACGGCACGATCGCACGGCCGAGACGTTTTTAATGAACGGTCGCGCGCCGCGCGCGGGCGAGCGGTTTCGCAACCCCGGCCTCGCCAACTCGCTCGCTCACATTGCCCAGCGGGGTGCGGATGCGCTCTATCGGGGCCCCATCGCCGAGGCCATCGCTGCCGAATCCGAGCGCCTCGACGGCCTGTTGACGCTCGAGGATCTTGCCGACCATGAGCCGACTTGGGCCGAGCCGATTGGCACGGACTACCGTGGCGTCCGGATTTGTGAACATCCGCCCAACACTCAGGGCCTCATCGCGCTGCTCGCGCTCAACATCGCGGAGCGCTTCGATCTGGCGAGCATGCCCTGGGATTCGCCCGAGCGGTTCCATGCGCTTGTCGAGACGACCAAGCTGGCCTTCGCCCACGGCCACGACGCCATCGCTGACCCGGACTTCGCCGAGCTGCCGGCTGCCGAGCGATTGGACAAGGCCTACGCTGTCGACCTCCAAGGCCGGATCGGGGAGCAGGCCATCGTCGACACGGAACCGAGCCGAGCCGAAGGCGGCACCGTCTACGTCAGCGCCATCGACGAGCAGGGCAACGTCGCGTCGGTCATCGAAAGCATTTTTCATCCGTTCGGAGCGGGCGTGACGGCGGGGGATACGGGAATTCTCCTGCAGAACCGGGGCGCGCTTTTCTCGCTCGATCCCGAGCATCCCAACTCTGTTGCGCCGAGCAAGCGGTCGTATCACACGATCCTGCCCGCGATGGCCTTCAAAGATAACCACCCGTCGCTGTCGTTCGGGATGGTCGGGGGCTTCATGCAGCCACAGGGGCATCTGCAGATGCTGTCCAACCTCATCGATCACGGCATGAGCGTCCAGGCCGCCATCGAGGCCCCGCGGTTCCGGTTGTTTGAAGGAAGTCGGATGGCCCTTGAACCCCAGATTTCCGAGGCGACGCGAAACGCGCTCGCGTTACGGGGCCACACGCTCATCGAGGGAGATGGAAACTTCGGCGGCGCCCAGGCGATCGTGATTGACCCCGACACGGGGGATCTCCACGGCGGCTCCGATCCGCGCAAGGACGGCTGTGCCCAAGGTTTTTAAATACCGAACCAAGATCCGAAGAGGCGCCGGGAGGAGGGCTCGCTTGTCGTGGGCGTGGCCTCATGGTGCAGTGCGGCCTCGATGATGATGGAGTTTGGGGTGCTTGCGCTGCTTGCCATTGGCGTCGGCTTCATCGCCAGCATGATCGGCGTCGGCGGCGGCATCTTCATGGTGCCATTGTTGACGCTCGTCTACGTCCCGACGACTCAGATCGCCGTCGGGACAAGCCTTGCCGCCATCGTCTTCAACAGCCTCTCCTCCACGATCGGCTACGGGCGCCAACGGGCCGTCGACTTCCGATTGGGCGGGTTGCTCGTCCCGACGGCGCTTGTGGGCGCTTGGCTGGGGGCGTATCTGACGGGCTTCGTCTCCAGCGGCGGGTTGGCGATCGCGTTCGGGGCGCTCTTGATCTACGTCGCGGGGCTCATGCTCTGGGGCCGCTCGCCCAAGGAACTGGCCGCCAAATTCAGACGCCAGACCGACGACGGCCGCGACGTCTATCGGCCGATGCCCGTGTTGGGAATTGGGTTCCTGGCGGGTGTCGCCTCGGGGTTTTTCGGCATCGGCGGCGGAACGGTCATGGTGCCGGCCATCACGCTGCTGTTGGGGGCGGACATTTTGACGGCCGTGGCGACGAGCTTATTTGTCATGGGGCCGTCGGCCCTGATCGGGTCGGGCCAGCACTTTCTGCAGGGAAACCTCCAAATCGAATTGGCGTTACCGTTGGCAGTCGGCATTATCATTGGCGCCCAGCTCGGCAGCCACATCGCCACTCGCGTGCCGCAGTTACTCCTGCGACGGCTCTTCGGCGTCGTCCTGCTCTACGCCGCGGTCAACATGATCGTGGAGGGCCTCTAGCGCGCTCAGCCGGCGCGAGTGCCGAATCAAGCCGACCGCGATCACCGCCACCAAGACAACAGCAACCAGAATACTGGCCGTCTGGAGACGGTTGATCCGCGCGCCTTGGTCGGCGATCTGTTCGCTCAGGATGGAGAGCTGACCCTCGACCCGTTCCTGGAGATCATTGACCTGGCTCTGCAACTGGCTTGTCCGCTCGCCTTGCGCATCCAGCCGCGTCTCGGTCTGCTCTAGGCGGGACTCGGTGTTCTGCAATAGCGTCCGGAGCGCTTCGAGCGTCCGTGCAATGTCCGGGTTCCCTGCCTCCGTCGATGGCGTCTGGGTCGACGCGTCTTGACCGAAGGCAGGCCATGTGCCCAGCGCCAATAGCGCGATCGTGAGCAGTGCCACGACGCTCTTCCGTGCGATCATCACGGCTTGAGCATACCGTGCAGAGAGGGCCTAGCGGAGGACACGGGTCGCCGCGTCCGGTTCGCTTTGGCCCGTGGACTGGGTATCGCGACGAGCCTTAGGCCTCAGAGCGGAATGTTGCCGTGCTTCTTCCAGGGATTGCTGTCGGTCTTGGAGGCGAGCATCTCGAGCGAGTTGATCAGGGTGAGCCGCGTGTCGGCCGGGTCGATGACGTCGTCGAGGTAGCCCCGCTCGGCGGCGATGTAGGGATTGGCGAAGCGTTCGCGGTACTGCTGGATGAGTTCGTCCTCGCGGGCGTCGGGATCCTCGGCCTGTTCGATCTCCTTGCGGTAGATGATCTCCACGGCGCCCTTCGGTCCCATGACCGCGATCTCGGCGGTCGGCCAGGCGAAGTTGAAGTCGCCGCGGATGTGCTTGGAGCTCATCACGTCGTAGGCGCCCCCATACGCCTTGCGGGTGATGACCGTGACCTTGGGGACCGTCGCCTCGGCGAACGCGTACAACAGCTTCGCCCCGTGTTTAATGATCCCCTGCCATTCTTGATCGGTCCCCGGCAAGAAGCCGGGCACGTCCACGAACGTAACGATGGGAATGTTGAACGCGTCGCAGAAGCGGACGAAGCGGGCCCCCTTGACGGAGGAGTCGATGTCCAACACGCCCGCGAGCACGTCGGGCTGGTTGGCGACGATGCCGACCGAACGTCCGTTCAGGCGGGCGAAGCCGACGATGATGTTGCCCGCATAGTCGCGATGGACTTCCATGAACGCGCCGTCGTCGACGACCTCGGTGATGACCTCGTGCATGTCGTAGGGCTGGTTGGGGCTGTCCGGAATAAGGCTCTGGAGGCGCTCGGAGCGCCGATCGGGCGGATCCTCCGTGGGAATCGTCGGCGTCTCGGCTCGGTTGTTGGGGGGCACGTAGGCCATCAGTTCCCGGATCTGCTCCAGGCAGGCGACGTCGTTCTCCGCCGTGAAATGGGCCACGCCGCTCTTTTCGTTGTGGGCGCTCGCGCCGCCCAACGCCTGGTGGTCGACGTCCTCGCCCGTGACGGTCTGCACGACCTTCGGGCCGGTCACGTACATGGTGCTTGTGTCCTGGACCATGAAGACGAAGTCCGTAATCGCCGGGGAGTAGACGGCGCCGCCCGCGCAAGGCCCCATGATGGCCGAAATCTGGGGAATGACCCCCGAGGCGAGGGTGTTGCGCAGGAAGATGTCGGCGTAGCCGCCGAGGCTGACGACGCCCTCTTGGATGCGCGCGCCGCCCGAGTCATTCAGCCCGATGACGGGCACACCTGCTTTCATGGCGTGGTCCATGACCTTGCAGATCTTCTCCGCATGGGCCATTGACAGCGAGCCGCCGAAGACCGTGAAGTCCTGCGAGAAGACGTAGACTTTTCTCCCGTGGATCGTCCCGTAGCCCGTCACGACGCCGTCGCCGGCATAATGGGGCAGGTCGAACTCGTGAATCCGATGCGTCACGAGCATGTCCATCTCGTTGAAGCTGCCCTCGTCCAGAAGCACCTCGAGGCGCTCGCGCGCGGTCAGCTTGCCCTTTTCGTGTTGGCGAGCGATCCGGTCCTCGCCCCCACCGAGGCGGGCGTCGGCCTTGCGCCGATTTAGCTCCTGAATGCGATCGTCGCTCATGGCACCGGCAGTTTAGGCCACGCCGGCGGAAGCGCGCAAGGACCCTGAAATGGACGCAAGCGTTTCGCGCCCGAACGCGGGTTGTGGGTCCGCGGTCGAGGCCAGCCCATCGATGGGCCTCGAAAAGGGAAGGCGGGCGACCGTGGCTCCGAGGGAGGGGGACGGTCGCCCGTGCGTCTGGGAGGGGCGCAAAGGAGGTCGCTGCGCGTCCCTATCTACGCACGGACTGCCTCGAGGGTTTCATGACCCGGCTCCGCCACCGCCAAGGCCAGGCACGCGGATGCGGCCCTCGAACCAGCGCAATCCCCACGTGATCATCAAGACGATCGCCAGATACATCAGCGCAACGATGATGAAGACCTCGAAGTAGCGGAACGTGTCGCTGGCGATGATCCGGGCCTCGCCCATAAGGTCGCGGACGGTTGCCAGGAAGATGATCGAGGAGTATTTAAGCATCAGAATCAACTCGTTCGACCAAGGAGGGATCACCAACCGCAGCGCTTGCGGCAGAACGATATGTCGTAGCGACTGCCACGGGGTCATCCCGACGGATCGGGCAGCCATCATCTGACCAGCGGGCAACGATTGAATCGACCCCCGGAAGTACTCCGCTTGATAAGCGGCGGTGTTGAGCCCGAACGCCAGCACGCCTGCCGTGAACCCGTCGAAGCTGATCCCAATTTTCGGCAGGCCGTAATAGACGAGAAAGACCTGTACCAGGATCGGCGTCCCGCGGAAGAAGCTGACGTAGACGCTGCAAAACCCATAGACAATGTGGCGCCCATAGATTCGGCCCATCGCCAGGAGCAGGCCAAGGACGATGCCGATAGCGATGCACAGCGCCGTGATCTCGAGCGTCACGATCAGCCCGTCCAGGAGCTGCGGCATCCAGGCCGCGAGGTCAAAGTCGAGATCCACGGATCATACACCGTCCTCATCCGTCTCGCTGTCCTCGTGCAGCGCCGCGATCCGTCGTAAGAACTCGCCGGTCCGAGCGTGTTGGGGGTTGGCAAAGAGCTGATCCGGGGGGCCTTGTTCGACGATGTGCCCGCCCTCCATGAAAAGGATCTCGTCAGCCGCCCGGCGTGCGAAGCCCATCTCGTGAGAGACGACGACCATCGTCATCCCTTCTTGGGCGAGATCGTCCATGACGGCCAGCACCTCCCCCGTTAGCTCGGGATCGAGGGCGCTGGTCGGCTCATCAAAGAGCATCACCTTCGGCTCCATGGCCAATGCCCGCGCGATCGCGACGCGCTGCTGCTGGCCGCCCGACAGCTCGGCGGGATACGCGTCGGCCTTTTCGGCCAAGCCGACGCGATCCAATGTTTGGCGCGCTTGTTCGGTGGCTGAGGCCTTGTCCATGCGCTTGACCTTCAACAATCCGATCCGGACGTTGCCCAGAGCCGTCAGGTGCGTGAACAAATTGAAATCCTGGAAGACGAAGCCGATCGCAGCGCGGACTCGGTTGATGTTCGTCTTCGGACTGGTCGCTTCAACGTCCTCAAGCCAGATCCGGCCGTGGTCGGGTTCGGTGAGCCGGTTGACGCAGCGCAGCAGCGTGCTTTTGCCCGTCCCGGACGGGCCCATGACGACGATCGTCTGACCCCATGGGACATCGATCGACACGCCCTTGAGGACTTCCTCAGTGCCAAAGCGCTTGTGGAGGTCCTCGATGCGCAGGATGGGCGTCATGCGACATTCGCCTCCCTCCGAGATTCAGCTGAGCCCGTGCCTCTTGCCTCGAAGCCGGGCAGTGCGAGACGGCGTTCCAGCAGCTGCAGGCCCGTGTTGCCGAGCGACGTGAGCGCCCAGAACAGCAGGGCCACGGTGATGTAGGCGTGCATTGTCAACGTCGGATCGTTCACGGAGACGTTGCGGGCAAAGCGCAGCACCTCGTTGATGCCGATGGCATAGATAAGGGTGGTGTCCTTGAGCTCTGACGAGAACTCGTTGGACCAGGCCGGAATCGCCAGCCGGAGCGCCTGCGGCAGCACAATCGAGCCGATCGTCTGCAGCCGACCCATGCCGATGGATTGGGCAGCCCTGATCTGGCCTGACGAGATGGACTGAATGGCGCCTCGGAAGATTTGGGACTGATACCCGGATGAGCGGAATCCCATGGCCAATGCGGCAGCCATGAATGGCGAGATGTTGATCCCGAGTTGAGGGGATCCATAGTAGAACAGGAACAGCAACACAAGTGCTGGCACGCCGCGGAAGAACCACTCCCACGCCAGGGCGACGGCCCACGGCACGCGAGCGACGCCAACGCGGATCAGTTCGAAAGCTTGGCCCATGGGGCTCGCTCGAGCGCGACGACCAACGCTGGTGTAGACCTGAATGAGCGCGATGACGATGCCGACGGCAAATCCGAGCGGGATGAGCACGGCGAAGACGCTCAAGTTGTCGAGCAACTCCGTGAAGAAGCCCGGCAGGCGATTGACGAGGCGGCCGAACTGGGCGATGAACGCCCAGACGTTGCCGATGGCCTCAATGACCGGGTCAAGCAGCGGTTGGAGAACCAGACCGAACTTCATCGATGGCAGCTCCGCTTCTCTCGGACCTCAGGGTGCACCAGCCCTCGTTATCGCGGCGTCAAAGCGGCGTAAAATGGGAACGGGCCGAGAGCGTTGGAACGCTCCCGGCCCGCACTCGCTCGTGGTCCGTTCGGTTACTGAGTCGCCTTCGCCATGCAGGAGGCGTAGTTGGCCACGTCCTCCATGTTGGAGGCATTGAGGATGCCGTCCTTGCATTCGTTCCAGGCGGCGGTGATCGTCTCGTTGTCGGGGCCGAAGTAGGCCGAGGTCAGGTCGTCCCACGGCGTGCCGGACTGGACGTTGAGTTGCGTGCCGGCGGCCGTGTCGACGACGTTGAGGCCGAGTTGACTGACGCCCTCGTTGATCTGGGGCAGCAGGCCCTTCGGGTCGCCTTCCTGGACGTTGAAGCCGAAGTATTCGAACGTGTTGATGATCCCGGCCACGGTCAGTTGATCCGGGAAGGAGGCGACCGAGGACTGGGAGGCCGGCTCGTCCTGGATGACCGCGTCGATGCGGCCATTGACCAGATCCTGAATGGCCAAGGGATACGTTTCGTAGAGCTCAAGCTCCACGTCCACCCCCTGGTCGATCAGGTTGTTCTGGACCCAGGCGGCGCCCGTGGTGCCGCGCTGGGCGCCGATGGCCCCGTTCGGGCCGTTGCCCATGAGCGCAGTCACCATGTTGACGTCGCTGTCAGAGCGCAACACGACGGCCTGATTGGAGAGATAATACGGGTCGGAGAAGTCCACGACCTCGTCGCGCTTGTCCGTGATGGTGAAGCCCGAGGCGCCGATGTCGCAACGGCCGGATCGAATAGCCGGAATGATCGAGTCGAACGCCAGGTTCTGAATCTCGATCTCAAAGTCTTGAACGGCGGCGATCGCTCGCATCACGTCCATGTCGAACCCGAAGAACTCGCCGCTTTCGGTCGTCATTTCGAACGGGGGCCACGGCAGGTCTGAACAGACCGTGTAGGGGCCGTCCTGCGCTTGGGGAGCAAGGCCGATCCCGAGGGCCATGCCCGCTGTCAACGCGAACACGGCACACAGCCGGAGCATGTGTGTACGCATACTCCCGAACACCTCACTTCGGTTTTGGATTGGAGCCTTATACCATAGCGGGCCCGAATCCGTCAAGGCGTCCGGAGCATACGGAGCATAAAAAGGGACGATGCCGACTTAGTGTGGCTCTATCCCGCGATGGTGATCAGCGATCCTCAAAGCGGTAGTTGGGGGCTTCTTTCGTAATCTGGATGTCGTGCGGATGGGATTCGACAACCGAGGCGTGGGTCATCTGGAGGAACTCGGCGTCGCCCTGCAGCGTCGCCAGATCGGGCGCGCCGACGTAGCCCATGCCGTGTTGGAGGCCGCCGACGACTTGATGGAGCACGTCGGCAGCCGGCCCGCGGTACTTGACCCGTCCCTCGATGCCCTCAGCCACGGGCTCCTTCGTCTCGTCCCAGAAGTAGCGTCGCTCACGGTCCTCGGCCCGCTTCATCGACGTCACCGAGCCCATGCCGCGATAGGTCTTATACGTCTCGCCGCGCAGCGTGAAGCGCTCGCCGGGAGCTTCCTCGGTGCCGGCGAGCATGGAGCCAAGCATGACGGTTGCGGCGCCGCCCGCCAGTGCCTTGATCGCGTCGCCGGAGGCGCGGATGCCGCCGTCGGCAATGATGGAGACGCCCGCTTCGTCGGCCGCTTCGGCGCAGTCCAGAACGGCGGTCATCTGCGGGACGCCGATGCCGGCGACGACGCGAGTGGTGCAGATGGCTCCCGGCCCGATGCCCACCTTGACCGCGTCGGCTCCAGCTTCGATGAGATCCCGCGTCCCATCGGCCGTGGCGACGTTGCCGGCAATGACCTCGACCTCGGGGAACTCGCGCTTGAGCAGGCGGATCTTGTCGATGACGCCCTCGGAATGCCCGTGGGCCGTGTCGACAACCAAGAAGTCGACGTCCTGTTCGAGCAAGAGCTCCTCGCGCTTGAGGTCCAGCGCGGTTCCAATCGCTGCCCCGACGATGAGCCGGCCGCGCGCGTCCTTGCAGGCATTCGGATGCTCCTCGGCCTTGCGGATGTCGCGAATGGTGATGAGCCCTTGCAGCCGGAAGTGCTCGTCCACAAGCGGCAGCTTTTCGATGCGGTGCTCGTGGATGATCGCCTTGGCTTCCTCGAGCCCGATATGTGAGGGGGCCGTCACGAGGTCGGCCCGCGCCGTCATGGCCTGCTCGATAGGTCGATCGAGATCGCCCTGGAACTGCAGATCGCGGCGGGTCACGAGCCCGGCCAGCGTCAGCTCGTCGTCCACGATGGGCACGCCGGAAATGCCTCGCTCGCTCATGAGCTGATACGCCTTCCACAAGGGGTCGTTCGCCCGCAGCGTGAACGGATCCTTGATGATGCCCGACTCGTAGCGCTTGACGCGCTGGACTTCGCCCGCTTGGGCCTCGGGGCTCAAGTAACGGTGGATGACGCCGACGCCGCCCTCCACGGCCATGCCGATCGCCATGCTCGCCTCGGTGACCGTGTCCATGGAGGCGCTGACGATCGGAATGTTGAGGCGGATCTTGGGCGTCAGTTGGGTGGACACGTCGACCTCGTTCGGAACGACGGCCGAGCGTTGGGGAACGAGCAGGACGTCGTCGAAGGTGATGCCGGTCCGCACGGTGGTTCCCCCTTGTGCAAGCGTTGCTTGATTATAGGGAGCGGTCGGCAACTCGTCAATTGGAGCCACCGGCCATCGCAGAAGTAGCGTCGACCTAGGGACGCAACGTTGGCCCCGCTGACAGCGACTGATTTGACCGAACTTTCGCGTTGATCCGTCAAAGTGGACCTACTCGGGCAGCCCCTGCTCGGGCACCGGGCACAGGTCCGCAATGACGCAGGCCTCGCAGCGGGGTTTGCGGGCCTTGCAGGTATCGCGCCCGTGGCGAATCAGGTGGATGTGGAGCTGGTATTTCAAGTCGTCCGGGACGAGGTCGTTCATGACCTCATGCGGATCTTGGCGCTTGTCAGCGAATTGGAGACGTCTCGTGATGCGCTGGATGTGGGTATCGACGGGGAAATAGGGCTGGCCCAGGCTGAACGCCAGCACGATGCCGGCCGTCTTCTTCCCGACGCCCTTGAGCGCGACAAGTTCCGCCATCGCCTCGTCTCGGGCGAGGTCGTCCAGATGGCTCAGGTCGTAGGCGCCATGGCGCTCGTAGGCCGCGCCCAGCGCCCGCTGGATGCTTTTCGCTTTCTGGTTGTGCATGCCCGCGGTCCGGATCGCCTCGGCCAGCTCGTCGGTGGGCGCCGCCGCCATGGCCTCGTAGGAGGGGTAGGCGTCGATCAGTTGGGCGTAAGCCTGGTCTCGGTTCGAGTCGTTCGTGTTCTGTGACAGGATCGTCAGAATCAGCACGTCCAGGGGATCGCCCTGGCGTTCCCAGGGAATCGGGCCGTAGTGGGCTTCCAACCGACCGGCAACGGCGTCGACGCGTTCGGCATCGGTCAGGGACTGCATGGCATGTCAGTTTAGGTCGCATGCTGGATGGGGGCAACGGGGTCGGTTCCGTCGAGAGCTGTTGATACCATGGTGCCCATGGCGATGGAGCCGTTGCAGGCCGAGGTCGCGCACAACGTCGATCACTTGCGGGCCGAACTGGCCCAGATCGACGAGCCCGACGCACAGCCGCCGGAGTCGGAGTTGGCGTTTGCGGCCTACGAGGCGGCCGATCTCTCTCGTCTCGACGCGGGGACGCAGGAGCTCGTTGGCGCGTTCTATCAGACGTTGGTGGTCGCCATCGAAGGGCATCCCGGCTTTCTTGACGCCGATCCCGATGAGCTGGATCAGTCGTATCGCATCCTCCTGGAAGCGGCGATCGACCTGGGCGATCAGATCGAGGCGCGATTCCGCGATCCGGCTTCGGATGCGGCTTGAACCGCTTGCATCAAGCCCTGGTAGGTGATCACGCCGACCACCCGGTCGGCCTCGGTCGCCACGATCAGCCGTTGGCCGTCCAGTCGCTGGAACACGTCGGCGAGCGAGTCGTTGACGTCGGCCATGAGCGTGCGCCACTTCGTCGGAAGCACGTCGGCCACGGACGTCCGAGTCCGTTTCTCCCAGGGCACGGCGTCCAGATCATCCCGGGTCAACAGGCCCAGCGTCGTGCCGTTTTCCACCACGGGCCAGGCCGGTTGGCTGCCCCAACGGAGGTCGTTGCCGACCACCTCGGCCACGCTCAAGTCAGCCGGCAACGTCGATGGCGCCGGGCTCATGACCTCGCCGACCCGTCGGCGGCGGAGCTTGGCCATGAACGCGACTTGCTTGTAGCTGCGCACGGCGGCGGTGTGGATGAACGTGGCGATCAGGATCCGCCATAGGCCGGAGCCCCACTGGCCCCACACGATCGCCATGTACGCGCCCCAGGCCATCACCGCATAGGCGAACCCGCGCCCGATCCAGGTGGCGATCTTGGTTGACCAGAGCAGATCGCCCTTGAGGCCCCACAGTGCCGCGCGCAGCACGCGGCCGCCGTCCATGGGAAACCCGGGCAGCATGTTGAAGGCCGCCACCGCGAAGTTGATGACGGCGAGGAACTGAGTGAGCGCGGCCAATGGCGTGTTGACCGGCGCGATCTGGAACAGCCCGAAGAACAGCGCGGCCAGGCCGAGGCTCACCAGCGGCCCGGCGATGGCGATGAGGAACTCATGCAAGGCGCGATCGGGTTCGCGCGTCATGCCGGCGACGCCGCCGAAGATGAACAGCGTGATGCTCTGCACCGGCGTGCCCTTCCGGATCGCGACGAGGCTGTGGCCGAGTTCGTGGGCCAGGATCGAGGCGAAAAAGAGCAGGCTGATCGCCACGCCGGTGCTCCAATAGGCGGCCTCGTCGAACTGGGGGTAGGCCAGCGGCAGCACGTTGGTGGCGAAGAGATACGTGGCCACTGCGAAGATGATGAACCAGGAGTAGTCCAGGCCGATCTCGATGCCCGAGATCCGGCCCAGTCGGATGGCGTTACGGATCATGTCTAAAGGATCCCTTCGTTCGTGTTGGCGCCCAGCCTCGAAGGGCGGGTTCGGCGGCGTTTGTCCCGTCAGGCGGTAATATCGGTCTGGGCTTTCTCCCAATCCTTGAGGAACTTCTCCAAGCCGGCGTCGGTGAGCGGGTGCTCGAACATCTTCTCCAGCACGCCGAACGGCATTGTGGCGATGTCCGCGCCGAGCTCGGCGGCTTGGACGACGTGGAGCGGATGCCGAATGCTGGCGGCCAGGACCTCGGTCTGGACGTTGTAGGTCTCGAAGATGTTGACGATCTGGGAGACGACCGCCATGCCGTCGCCGCTCTTGTCGTCGATGCGCCCGATGAAGGGGGAGACGAAGGTCGCGCCCGCCTTCGCGGCGAGAAGCGCCTGGCTGGGCGAAAACGCCAGCGTGACGTTGATCGGGATGCCCTCGTCGTTCAGGTGCTTGACCGCCTTCATGCCGTCCGGCAACATGGGAATTTTCACCACGACGTTGTCGTGAATGGCGGCCAGGTCGTGGGCCTCTTTCATCATGCCCTCGTAGTCGGTCGCGACCACCTCGCCGCTGACCGGGCCGTCGACGATCTCGCAAATCTCATGCAGAATTTCGCGGTAGTCCATGCCCGTCCGCTCCATTTCCTCCGGAAGCAGCGACGGGTTCGTCGTGACGCCGTCGAGGACGCCCCAGTCAGCGGCCTGCTTGATCTCATCCAGGTGCGCGGTGTCGACGAACAGCTTCATGCGATCTCCCTCCTCGATCTCCATTTGGCGAACGCGGTGCCTCACAACGAGCTTAGCGGTCGGCTCCGCATCAGGCCAATCAATGTCTATTCTATCAGGCGTCGCGCAGGTCGCGAATGGCCTGGAGGTTGATCGGGTCCATGGTGGAGTCGAGCTTGTCCGACTCGCTGTCGTCCTTGGGCGTTTCCAGCACAAAGGGCAGATCGCGCGTCCGAGGGTGATTGACGATCGGCCGGAAGCCGTCCAAGCCGATGTGGCCGCGTCCGATGTGCTCGTGGCGGTCCTTGAACGATCCCAACGGGTGCTGCGAGTCGTTGACGTGCAACAGCACCAGTCGATCAAGGCCAACGGTCTCCTCGACCTCGGCCAGCATCTCGTCGAGGCCGCCCTCGCTGCGGAAGTCGTACCCGGCGGCGAGGCCGTGGCAGGTGTCGAAGCAGACGGCCAATCGCTCGGGTTGGTCCACGCCGTCGATGATGCGCTCCAGTTCCTCGAACGTCGAGCCGAGCGCCGTTCCCTGCCCAGCATCGTTTTCCAACACGATCTGCACGTCCGGATAGGCTTGCGCAACGTCGCTGGCCAAGACCTCGTCGATCGCCCGGACGATGTTGGCGATGCCGGCGTCGACCCCGGCGTCCAGGTGCTTGCCGACGTGCGTATTGACGTGGGGAATGCCGAGCAAGCCGGCCCGCTCGATCTCCTTCTTGAGCGCGTCGACGGATTTCTCGTAGACGTCGGCCTTGGGGGAGGCCAGGTTGATGAGATAGCTCGTGTGGATGACGACGTAGTCGACGGGACCGTTCTGTTGCGTTTCTTGGAACGTCTGCGGTTCATCGTCGTCGAGCGGCTTCATGGTCCAGCTTCGCGCGTTGTGCGAGAAGATCTGCAGCGCGTTCGTCTCGAGATCCTCGGCGCGCGTGATGGCCTTGTGCAGCCCGCCGGCGATGGAGAGATGGCAGCCGATCAGCATGGGCGAAACACCTCCGCACCAGTGTAGCCCATCTGGCTGTCCCCGACACCCGATGACCGCATCCGAATATCCAGAACAGTTGACGGAATCCGCCTATCCCACTTACGATGCGAGCAATCTGAATTTGAAGGAAAACGCCAAGGGGAGGCTGGCATCCGTCGTGGTCCAACTGGAAGGCTCGATCACGCCGATCGTCACACCGTTCAAGGACGGAGCGATCGATGAGGCGGCCCTCGCGCGGCTGATTAACCGTCAGATCGAGGCCGGTTCCCACGGTGTGAGCGTCGGCGGCACGACGGGCGAGCCCGCCGCGCTCGCCACCGAGGAGCGCGAGCGCCTGATCCAGCGAACAGTGGAGTTTGTCGACGGCCGGCTTCCCGTTCTCGTCGGCACGGGGAGCGTCAACCTCGACGAGACCCGTCAATTAACCCAGTTCGCCCAAGAGGCGGGGGCCGACGCGGCGCTCGTCATCGTTCCGTACTACGTCAAGCCGAATCAACAGGGGCTTTACGCGTTCTTTGCCGAGGTCGCCCGATCCGTGCCCGATCTGCCGTTGGTGCTCTACAACATTCCGGGCCGCGCGGCCGTCCGTCTGGAAGCCAGAACCCTGGCGCGTCTGTCGAACGACTTCCCCCATATCGTCGGCGTCAAGCATTCGGTGACGGATCTGGACGCGGTCTCCTGGACGCTCAAGCTCTGTGGGCCGGACTTCAAGGTGTTCTGCGGGCTGGAGTCGCTGACGTATCCGATGCTCGCGCTCGGCGGCCACGGCATGGTGGCCGCGACGGCCAACTGGCTGCCCCGCGAAGTCGCCCAACTCTACGATCATGTCAAAGCCGGGGATTTCGAGAAAGCCCGCGAGCTGCACTACGAGCTCTTGGAGGCCAACGAGGCGATCTTCTGGGACACCAACCCCATCCCGCTCAAGACGGTGCTCGCGTCCATGGGGCTCATCGAGAAGGAGTGGCGGTTGCCGCTCGGCCCGACGACCCCGGACGTCGAAGAGCGCCTGCGAGCGATGGCCGAATCGTACGGGCTGATCAAACCGGCCGAAGGGAGCGTGGCGCGCCCGTGAAACTCGCCCGTTTTCGCAAGCACGGCCGCGTCCGTCACGCCCGACTCGAGTCCGATCATCTCGTGGACGAGTCCGGACGGACGCACGATCCCCATGGCGTCGAGTTCATGTTGCCCTTCGAGCCCGGCAAAGTGCTCGGCCTCGCGCTCAACTACCGCGACCATGCCGAGGAACTGTCGATCGATCTGCCCGACCATCCGGTGCTGTTTTTGAAGCCGCCGAGCGCGCTGATTCCGCACGGGGCGCCCGTGATGTATCCCGAAGGGGCGGACTACATGCATTACGAGTGCGAGCTGGCCGTCGTCGTTGGGCACCCCATGAAGGCCGTCCGCGCGGACGAGGCGATGGATTACGTCCTGGGCTACACGATCGCCAACGACGTGACGGTGCGCGACTTCGTCGGCAACATGTACCGTCCACCCATCAAGGCCAAGGGCTGGGACAGCTTCGGTCCGCTCGGCCCGTTTCTCGTCACGGCCGAAGAGATCCCCGATCCGCATGCGCTCGAACTTCGGGCGTATGTGAACGACGACCACCGCCAGACGGGCCACACGCGCGACTTTATTTTCCCCATTTCCGAGATTCTCGAATACGTCACCCGCTTCATGACGCTGGAGCCCTACGACGTCATTCTCACGGGGACTCCGAAGGGGATCTCCCGCGTCACCCCTGATGACACCATGCGCCTGGAGATCGATGGCTTGGGCGCGCTGGAGAATCCGATCGTGGCGGAGGGCGACTACTGAGATGACCGATCAGATGGACCCGTCGTTCATCGAGGGCATCCGAGAGCGACTCCACACCGCGACGCTGCAGCACTTCGTCGACGGCTCGTTCATGCCGGGCCAGCGGACCGAGACGTTCGAAACGCTGGATCCGTCGACCAACAGGCGGCTATCCACCGTCTGTCAGGGCCACGCCGAGGACGTCGATCGGGCGGCTCGCGCGGCCAAGCGGGCGTTCAACGAGCATTGGGGCTCGCTCAAAGCCAAAGAGCGCAAAGGCTATCTCCTGCGCATCGCCGATGCCATCGATGACCATGCCGACGAGCTGGCGGTGCTGGAGTGCCTGGATGCGGGCCAAGCGTTGCGCATCGTGCGCAAGCTCGTCGGCCGTTCGGCGGACAACTTTCGCTTCTACGCCGACTACGCCGAGCACGCCATGGACGGGCGGAGCTTCCCCGTCGACGACGACTTTCTGAACTACAGCGTGCGCCAGCCAATCGGGCCCGTCGGGATCATCACGCCGTGGAACGCGCCGATGATGCTGTCCACTTGGCGCATCGCGCCCGCACTGGCCGCTGGCGACACGGTGATCCATAAGCCGGCCGAGTGGGCCCCGCTGTCCGCGTGGAAGCTGGCCGAGATCCTTCAGGAAGCGGACCTGCCGCCGGGCGTGTTCAACGTCGTGCACGGCTTCGGCGAGACGGCTGGCGCTCCCCTGACCTCGCATCCCGACGTTCCCCTGATCGCGCTCACGGGGGAGACGACCACGGGCTCGACCGTGATGAAGAACGGGGCCGATCAACTCAAACGACTCTCGCTGGAGATGGGCGGCAAGAGCCCGGCACTCGTCTTCGCCGATGCGGACTTAGAGCGCGCGCTCGACGCCGTCGTCTTCCAGATCTACAGCTTCAACGGCGAGCGGTGCACGGCCAACTCGCGACTGTTGGTCGAGGAGTCGATCTTCGACGACTTCGTGGATCGGGTGGCCGAGCGGGCGGCCAACGTCCAAGTGGGGCATCCGTTGGAGCCCGGCACCGAGGTCGGGCCGCTCATCCATCCCGAGCATCTGGAACGCGTCCTCGGCTTCCTCGAACAGGGCAAGCACGAGGGCGCCGACGTCCTCGCGGGCGGCCACCAGGTCGGGAACGAGGGGAACTACCTCGCGCCGACGCTCTTCGTGGGCGACAACGGCATGACGATCTCGCGGGAGGAAATCTTCGGCCCCGTTCTGACGGCCATTCCGTTCAGGGACGAGGCCGAGGCGCTCAAGATCGCCAACGACACGCGCTATGGATTGGCCGCCTACGTCTGGACGAAGGACACCGAGCGGGCGCATCGACTGAGCGGGGCGATTGAGGCCGGCATGGTCTGGGTCAACTCGCAGAACGTGCGGCATCTTCCCACCCCGTTCGGCGGCATGAAGCACTCGGGCATCAGCCGCGAGGGCGGGCATCACGCCTTCGAGTTCTACACCGACGTGAAGAACGTCTGCGTGCCGCTCGGCGAGCACCACATTCCCAAATTCGGCAAAGGGGGCTGACGCATTGGCACGACAGGGGCAGGACTACATCGACGCGCTCAAGACGTGCTCGCCCAACCTCTGGCTCAAGGGCGAACAAATCGACGATCCGACGACGCACCCGGCAACGAGCGGCATCGTGCAGTCGATGGCGCACCTCTATGATCTCCAACATGACCCCGAGCACCGCGACGATCTGACGTTCCAGACGGATGACGGCCAGCGGGCCGGGGCCAGCTTCCTCCCGCCCAAGACGAAGGACGACCTTGGGCAGCGAGCGCACGCCTACAAGACATGGGCCAACGAATCGCTCGGGCTCATGGGACGGACGCCGGATTATCTGAACGCCGTTCTGACGGCCTATGGAGCTTGCGCGGACACGTTCGGCGAGTTCGCCGACAACGTCCGCAATTATTACGAGTACGCCCGCGACGCCGACATCTGCACGACGCACGCGCTGACCAACCCGCAGGTCAACCGCGCCAAGTCGATGACCCAGCAGTCGGAGAGCGATCCCTACATCCCCGTCGGCATCGTCGACGAGCGCGACGACGGCGTCGTCGTGCGCGGCGCGCGCATGCTGGCGACACTGCCCGTCGCCGACGAGATCCTCGTGCTGCCCTCCACGGTGCTGAAAGTTGAAGAGGGGGCGGATCGCTACGCCATCGCGTTTGCCATTCCGACGAGCACCGAGGGGCTGCACTTCATCTGCCGCGAGCCGATCGCGGGGGACTCGCACTTCGACCATCCCGTCTCCAGTCGGTTCGAGGAGATGGACGCCATCTGCATCTTCGACGACGTCCTCGTTCCCTGGGAGCGGGTCTTCATCTGCCGGGACGTGGATGCCGTCAACCGGGCCTACACGGCGACGAACGCGCTCAACCACATGGCCCATCAGACCGTCGTCCACAAGGTCGCCAAAACGGAGGCGTTCCTCGGGCTGGTCTCGTTGCTCGCCGAAGGGATTTCCGTGGACGTCTTCGGCCACGTGCAGGAGAAGATCGCCGAGGTCATCGTCTATCTCGAGGCCATGCGCAGCTTCTGGACGCGATCTGAACAGGAGGCCGAGCCGAACGACTACGGGTTGATGGTCCCGAACCGCGGCGCGCTCGACGGGGCGCGCAACCTCTACCCGATGTTGTATCCGCGCATCAACGAGATCGTCCAGCAGATCGGCGCCGGGGGCATGACCCTGCAGCTGTCCGAACGTGACCTCCATGGTCCGCTCAGCGACAAGGTCGAGAAGTTCATGCAGGGGCGGGCGATGGACGCCGAGGCCAAGATGAAGCTGTTCCGCTTGGCCTGGGACATGACGATTTCGTCCTTCGGGGCGCGGCAGATGCTGTACGAGCGCTTCTTCTTCGGCGATCCGGTGCGACTGCGCATGGGGCTGTTCAACAACTACGACCGCGAGCCGTACCGCCAGCGGATCCGCGAGTTCCTCGACCTGGAGGACGAACCGATCGGCAAGGACGACGAGGGCTAGTCGGCGATGTCGATCGAGCCGGAGCGGTTCATCGAGGCGCTTGCGCGCTTCCCGAGCGGCGTGACGGTCATTGCAGCGCGCCATGAGGGCGAAACGCGCGGCATGACCGCGAGCGCGTTCGCCTCGCTATCGCTCCACCCGCCGTTGATCGTGACGGCGGTGGATGAGGACGCCAACTGCCTCCGCGTGCTGCAACAGGCAGGCCGGTTCGTCGTCAATATCCTCTCCGAGGATCAACAGGATCTGGCACGCCACTTTGCCGGCAAGCCCAGCGAGGCGTACTTGGCGACGAGCCCGTTCCGGATTGAGGGCGATCCCATCCTGGATCAGAGCCTGATCGTGCTGACCTGCCGCGTCTGGGAGTGCTACCCGGGCGGCGATCACCGCATCGTCGTCGGCGAGGTCGAGGACGCCCAGATCGACGAATCCCGCTGGCCGCTTGCGTTCTGGAACCGTGGCTTCCGGAGGCTCGAGCGATGACAGACGCCGGGCGTCCCTCCGTCGTGCGCGCCGGGCACGTGGCGCTGGCGGTTCCCGATCTCCACGCGGCGCGGGCGTTCTACGTCGACTTGCTCGGGTTGGACGTCGTCCGGGAGACCGATGAGGCGCTCTACCTGCGCGGGTACGAAGAACGCGAGTGGAGCCTCAAGCTGGCGCGCGGTCCGGAACCGGGCTTGGCGCATGTGGCCTACAAAGTATGGGACGAGGGGGCCCTCGATGGTGTCATTGCGCTGGCCGAGGATCGCGGGCTCCCGTTCCGCACCGAGGCCGACGTCGAACGGCCGCGCATGGTTCGGATGGAAGACCCGCAAGGGTTCCCCATCGCCTTCTATCGCGAAGCGGGACGGCATCGCTCGCGGCTCCAAGACTACCACGAGCACCGCGGCCCCGGCGTGCTGCGGCTCGACCATGTCAACTACCTGACGCCGGACGTGGCGGGGAGTCTGGGATTCTATCGCGACGTGCTCGGCTTCCGACTGACCGAATACACCGAAGACGACGACGGCGACTGGTGGGCGGCCTGGCTCCACCGCAAGGGCAACGTCCACGACCTGGCGCTCACCAACGGAACGGGGCCGCGACTGCATCACTTCGCCTACTGGCTCTCGGACCCCTCAAGCGTCCTCAACGCGGCCGACATCCTGGGTGGCGCCGATCGGATCCAGTCGATCGAGCGCGGGCCGGGGCGCCACGGCATCTCCAACGCGATGTTTCTGTATTTGCGCGATCCGGCCGGCCATCGCATCGAGCTCTACACGGCCGACTATCTCACCGTTGATCCCGAACACGAGCCGATCCGCTGGGACCTCAACGACCCGCGCCGCCAGACGCTGTGGGGCACGCCGACGCCGAAGAGCTGGTTCCTAGAGGGAAGTGCTGTCGAAGGGTTCGACGGGGGTTGGGTGGAACAGCAGGAGCCGTCCCTGGAGGGCCTGCCGCAAAACGTCCGATGAGTCCGGCGGCCAGCCGATATGTAGCAGAATCACGGATCATGCCGATGGAGGCACGAACCCGTTTACTCTCCGCTTAACTAGCCGCTGGCGGTAGTCGAAAAAGCCGGTGTGCGTTCGCGGTCGTCTCTTGCGCCAACACGTCCATGGGCATCCCGCGATGGTTGGCCAAATAGGCAGCCACGTGCTCCACGTAGCTCGGCTCGTTCCGCTTGCCGCGGTTGGGGACGGGGGCGAGATAGGGGCAGTCCGTCTCGACCAGCAGCCGATCCATGGGGATCATTTTGAGCGCTTGTTGGAGATCGTCGTCCTTGGCGAACGTGGCGATGCCGTTGACCCCCAGATAGTAACCTTGGTCGAGGATCCGCTTGGCAAAATCCCAGTCGCGATTGAAGCTATGGACGACGCCGAAGGCGCTAAACGCTTCAATGGTGCTGGCGATATCCGCTTCGGTTTCGCGGTTGTGGATGACGACGGGATAGTTCTGGTCCTCGGCGAACGGGAGCAATGCGCGGAAGACGACGTGCTGATCCTCTTTGGACGAGAAATCCTTGACGTAGTCGAGGCCGATCTCGCCAACCGCAACGACGCGATCCTCGTTGAGCAACGCCTCCAATCGGGGCAGCACGCTCGAGTCCAGTTCGCCGTTGGCGACATAGTGCCCGGCCTGATGAGGATGAACCCCGACGGCCGCGTAGACCCCATGTTCTTGCGCAAGGCGAACGGATTCCTCGCTGGAGTCGAGATCGATGCCCATGGTAATGACCTGGACGCCGGCGTCCTGAGCCCGCTGGATGATCTCCTCGCGGTCGTCGTCGAACTGCTGATGGTCGAGATGGGCGTGGGTGTCGACCAATTTCATGTGAGAAGTCCCCTAAATTCTTCGACGGTGATGCCAGCTTGTCTAATCGAACCACGCAACGTCCCTTTCGCGATCTCCTGATGATCTGGAATCGTCAAGCGACGATATGGCGATTGCTCCGGCCGCAGAATAATATGGTTCCCCTTTTGACGGTCAACTTCATACCCGAGCTTGCGAAATGCTTTAACGGCATCACGTCCAGAAATCACTGGAGGTTTGCTCGAGCTCCAACCTCAACGAACGCTTCCTCGATCGGCGGTGGGATTGGATCGTCATGCGCCTTGAGGCTTTCCACATAGCCCGTGATGGCTTCCTGGATATTGTGAAGCGCCTCGTCTCGGGTTGATCCTTGCGAGACACAGCCCGGCAGCGACGGGCATTCGGCAACGTACATGTCGGCTTCGTCTTGCTGAATCAGAACCCGATACTTCATGTTCGTCTCTCCTCTTGCTCAAAGCTCTTGAGGGCGTTCGGTATCTCGTTCAGAAGATCCCGTGGCAACATTGCCCGCTTTCCCATGGTGAGCGTCAGCCGATCCGCCAGCAACCCGTGGAGGTAGACGCCGGCGGGAGCAGCGTCTTCAGGAGCCATTCCTTGTGCCATGAGCCCGACGATCATTCCGGTCAGCACGTCGCCACTTCCGCCCGTCGCTAGCCCCGAGTTGCCTGTCGAGTTGACGAAGACGTCACCCGATGGAAGCGCTGTGACGGTCGGGGCGCCCTTGAGGACGAGGACGGCCTCCAGGTCTTGGGCGGCACCGCGCGCTGCGCCCACGCGATCCCGCTCGACGTCCGCGATCGATCGATCCATCAGTCGGGCGAGCTCGCCCGGATGGGGCGTCAATATCACAGGGATGTCGAGATCACGGAGCAGCTTGCGGCCTGCGTCGTCGGCCAAGTTGTTGATCCCGTCCGCGTCGAGGACCAGCGGGATCGTCAGCGAGGGGAGCAGCTCATGCAGAAGCGGACGGACGGACTCATGTTGAGAAAGACCGGGCCCGACGGCGATGGCATCCATCCGTTGCTGGCTCAACATCTCCAAAATCTGGGCGGTGGCCGTCTCTGCCAACGCGCCATCGATCTCGGGCAACGGGAACTTGACGGCTTCCAACACCCGGCTCTCGACGACGGGGTTCAGGCTCTGGGGATGGCCCATGTGGACGAGCCCGGCGCCGCAGCGCAAGGCCGCATCGGCGGTCATGATGGCAGCTCCCGAGAGTCCGCGCGACCCGGCCAACACGAGCACGTGGCCGTGGTCTCCCTTGTGGCTGTTCGATAAACGCTCGGGCAGCCGCTCGCGCACCCCGTCGTGATCGATCCACTCCAGGCCGGTCTCCAAGGAATTTTTCAGCGGATCCGGATAGCCGATCGTCCGGACGAGGAGGTCGCCGACGTGATCGCGTCCCGGATAGAGCAGGAGCCCGATCTTCGGGTACTCCAACGTCACCGTCAGGTCCGCTCCGATGGCCACCCCTTCGACGTGGCCCGTGTCGGCTTCAACGCCGGAAGGAGCGTCGATGGCGACGACGTGGGCCGGCCCGACGTTGACGCGCTCGATGACGGGCTCATGGAGCCCCCGAACCGCCCCCTTGACGCCGATGCCGAGCAGGCCGTCAAGCACGACGTCAGCTCGCCATAGCGTGTCATCGAGCCCATCGACATCCGCTTCGTCGTCGACGTAGCGAATCTCAACGCCGAAGTGCTCCAGGATGCGCGCTTGCGTGGTCGTCTCCTCCGACAGCTTGTCGGGCGCCCCCACGATGACGGCCTCGGCCGAGGCGCCCCCTTGGATGAGATGCCGCGCGGCGCAGAGCGCGTCACCGCCGTTGTTTCCCTTGCCCGACATTGCCAAGACGTGAATCCCGTCGGGGTCCCAGTGTTGGGAGACGGCTTCGGCAACGCGAAGCCCCGCGTTTTCCATCAGAATCAGGCTGGGAATGCCGAGGTCGTCGATGGCTTCGGCATCGAACGCCTTCATCCCCTCTCCGGTCAGGATCTTCATGGCGCCGTGGATTGTAACAGCGCGAGGATTTCGTCGGCGATGACCTCGGCATTTTTCTCGGTTGTGTCGATCCAGTGAATATCGGGATCTCGTCGGAAATATTTCAATTGACGTCGAGCGTGGCCGCGAGTGTGCTTTTTCATGAGCCGCACGGCTTCGTCCAGCGACGCGATCTCGCCGCGTATGTAATCGAACATTTCCCGATAGCCGTTGGATTTGTACGCCTGTGAGCCGACCGGGACGTGCGGCAGCAGCTCGCTGGCTTCCTCAAGCAATCCCTCCTCGATCATCTGATCCACGCGACGGTTGATTCGCTCGTAGAGCACCTCTCGGTCCGCTGTCAGGCCAATTTTCAAAAACTCGTACGGCGGTCCGGGGGTGCGCTTCTGGTGGACGCTGATCGGCTCGCCCGTCAGCTTGTAGACCTCCAACGCGCGGACGATGCGTTGGCGATCGTTCGGGTGCAGCCGTTCGGCTGTCTCGGGGTCGGCGTTCTGGAGACGCTCGTAGATATCCGCCAGCGGCTCGGCTCTCAGTCGCTGCCGCAGCGCCGGGTCTTTGGACGGGCCTTCGAACAATTTGCCTAACAGAGCGTCCGCATGGAGGGTGCTGCCGCCGGCCACGATCGCTCGGATTCCTCGAGTTCGACAGTTCTCGAGGGCCCGGATGGCGTCCGTGCGGAACTGCATCGCGCTGTAGGCCTCGTCGGGATTTTTAATGTCAACGAGATGGTGGGGAACGCGCTTGCGGAGGTCGTGGGACGGCTTGTCAGTGCCGATGTCCATGCCGCGATAGACGGCTCGCGCGTCCGCGGAGACGATCTCGGCACCGCCCAACTCGAGCGCTAACTGGAAGGCCGTGCGGGTCTTGCCAACCCCCGTTGGGCCCAGTATCAGCGGGACGGGCTCAAACGCATCCACATCGGGATCGCCACGCTCTCAGCCAGGTGTTGGCCCTTCTGGAATGGCCGAATCGTCAGTTGCCCGGATTAAAGGTCTTCCTTCTGCAGCATCTGGCGGAAGCGCTTCAGCTCCTCCTGGCGCGTCGGGTGCTTCAGCTTGTCCAGCGCCTTGATCTCGATCTGGCGGACGCGCTCGCGGGTGATGTTGAACTCGCCCGCCACGTCCTTGAGCGTGCGCGTGTGGCCGTCCTTGAGGCCGTAGCGCAGGATGAGGATGTCGCGCTCGCGCTGGCTGAGCTGGTTGAGCGCCCGCTCCAGCTCCTCGGCCATCGACTGGCGGTATGCCTCTTTGGTGGGCGAGGCGGCATTGTCGTCGGGAATGAGATCGCCGAGCGAGTCCTCTTCGTCCTCGCCAATGGGGCGCTCCAGGGAACTCGTGTATTGGCTGACGTTTTCGATCCGCTTGACCTTGTCCACGGGCATGTCCAGTTCCTTGGCCAGCGTCTCCTGGTCGGGAACCTCGCCCGTCTGCTGGACGTGTTCCTTCTTGATGCGCTGCAGCTCACGGACGGTCTCGATCATGTGGACGGGCACGCGGATGGTGCGGGATTGATCCGCGATGGCGCGCGTAATGGCTTGCCGGATCCACCAAGTGGCATAGGTGCTGAACTTGAACCCCTTGGTGTAGTCGAACTTCTCCACCGCCTTCATGAGACCGAGGTTGCCTTCCTGGATTAAGTCGAGAAATGATAGCCCCCGGTTCATGTATTTCTTGGCGATGGACACGACCAGACGGAGGTTGGCGTTGATGAGCTGCGAGCGACAGTGCTCGTCGCCGCGGGCGACGCCCTTGGCGAGCTCGACCTCCTGTTCCCGCGTCAGAAGGGGGATCTGACCGATCTCTTGAAGATACATCTTGACGGGGTCGCTGCTGGCGCCGACGGCCGTGAAGCCTTTGGCATCCTCGCTCTCGGCGTCCCCGTTCTCGTCCTCATTGCCGTCGAGCTCCGCCCCGTCCAGATCCTCATCGGAAAACTCGGGAATATCGTAGAATGTCGTGCGTTCATCGGTACCGCCGTTGGTGTTGGCGTTGGCCTTGTGGGTAAAGGTGCCGTTCCCCTCTTGCCGGTTATCCATGGTATCCTCCCCCTCCTTGACTGGCGATCGCCCCCCAACCGAGTTGGCGAAGCAACTTCTGGCGGTCAATGGAGAGCTCCTGTTGCTCGCGCTGCAGGCGGTCCACTCCCTCGCGGTCGCCCTGGGCTTCGGCTTCCCGAATCCGAGCGTTGAGCGTTCGCAAGCGGCGGTCGATGCCCTTTAGGCGGAGTTGGCCCTCCAGGAGTTGAGTCAAGGCGCGCTCGCTGTCGTCGTCGCGGCGTTCGCTGACCGCGAGCGCTCGTAGCCGCTCCGCTTGCTGCGGATCGAGCCGATCGAGCCACGCGGTCAGAGCCCGTTGGCCCTCTGCGTCGTCGAACCGTTGGGGAACCTCCTCCTCACGGTACAGCTTGAACAGGACGTCGATGGCCTCGGCGTAATGGCTGAAGTCGTCCGGTTCCAGTTCGTGGATGGCCCGATCCACCGAGTACTCCCCGTGCAGCAGCAAGTGCATCAGATGCTCTTCCACCCCCCAATGCTCCGAGGATTGGGGCTCCATTGTAACCGTCGCCCCGCGTCCTTTCATCCGCTCCATGGCGCCACGCAGGTCCTCAACGGGAATGTCGAGCGCCGACCCCAGTTCCTTCAAAATTTGCGTCCGCAGGGCCGGGCCGTCCAAGCCGGACAGGAAATCGCGAGCGGCGGCGATCATCGCCTCCTGCCCTGGGAGCGCTCGCGGGTCGTGCGTCTCCAAAAGCGACTTGACGAAGAACTCCGAAAACGGGACCGACTGGCTCAGGGCCTCTTGGAACGCCTCGGTGCCGCTCTCGCGCAACAGGTCGTCGGGATCGCCGTCCGGCGGCAACAGCACGACGCGGACGTCGAGCCCCGCGCTGAGCAGCTGTTTGACGCCGCGTAGCGTGGCCGTCTGCCCGGCCGTGTCGCGATCGTAAGCGAGCAGTGCGCTCGTCACGTAGCGCTTCAGCAGGTGGGCGTGGTCCTTCGTCAGCGACGTTCCCATGCTCGCGACCGCGTTCCGGAAGCCATGCTGATGGGCCATGATGACGTCGGTGTAGCCTTCCACGAGCAGCGCTTGCTCGCCCTGGCGCAGCGCGTCGCGGGCCTGCGGGAGCCCGTACAGCAACTTGCTCTTGGTGAAGATGGGTGTGTTGGCCGTGTTGAGGTATTTGGGATCGTCGTCGGGTTCGAGCGCCCGGCCCGCGAAGCTGAGCACCTCCCCCTGCGTCGACATGAGCGGGAAGATGACGCGATCGCGGAAGAAGCTCCAGCGCCCGCCTTGGCCGCGCCGCACCAGCGACAATTGCGCAAGGTCCTCGGTCTCGTTGCGGAACGCGTTCAACAGCGCGCCTGACGCTGCCGGCGCGTATCCCAGTCGGAATCGGGACATGGTCTCGTCGGTGATGCCGCGCTCGGCCAGATACGCCCGGGCCTGCGCGCCCCCGTCGCTGCGCAGTTGGCGCTCGTAAAACTGGCACACGCGCTCGGCAAGCTGACGCAGACCGCCCGTTTCCTGGGACTGTTCTCGGGATTCGGTCAGGCGGATGCCGGCCTCGTCGGCCAGGCGCCTGACGGCGTCGGGAAACTCGACGTTCTCGATCTTGGACAAGAACGTGTAGACGTCCCCGCCGGCCCCGCAGCCGAAACAGTGGAACAGCCCCTTGTCCGCGCTGACCGTCATTGACGGCGATTCGTCGGGATGGAACGGACACAGCGCGAGATAGTTGTTCCCGCTGGCGCGAACGGCAACATAGCGGGCGACGACGTCGACGATGTTGATCCGCGAGCGGATGGTTTCGATCTCATCGCGAGTCGGCATGGGTCATCCCTTCCGGCATCCGCTCTGTGGGCGCCCCGGGGATATCGACGTTAAGCATTCGTCGTCGTGGGGTCCAGAAATTGAAAATCCTCTCACCGTAGATCGAGGAGGAACGGGTTGCTCCGGCGTTCCTGCTCGAGCGTCGTAGCCGGGCCATGGCCCGGATAGATTGACCAGTCGCCGTGTAGCGTATCGAGCCGCTGGAGGGATTCGCTCATCTGCTCATCACTTCCGCCGGGGAAGTCTGTCCGGCCGACGGATCCCGCGAAGATGAGGTCCCCCGAAAAGACGATCCGCTCGTCGCGGTCCAGAAGGATCACTTGACCCGGACAGTGGCCCGGCGTGTGCATGACCTCCAGCGACACATCGCCCACGTCGATCGTTTCGCCCTCGGCGATGAACCGATCGAGCGGGATGTCGTCGCCGAGCAGGGTCCGCCACCAGGCCCGATCGGCCTTGTGCAACATTAGCGGGACGTCCAGTTGGCGCTTCAGTTCGGGGTTGCCGCCGATGTGGTCGGGATGGGCATGGGTGTTGAGCACGGCCACGACGTCGGTTCCGGCCACGGCCTCCAGGACGCTCGGATCGGCCGCGCCGGGGTCGATGACCAGCGACTGCCCTTCGGACGTGACGACGTAGCAGTTGGACTGATAGTCGGTCAGCGTGAACGTCCGAATGTGCATGGCTAGGCCTCCTCCGCGGTCCGAGCGAGCGTGGCGACGAGGACGCGCTCGACGCCGGCGTCGACGAGCGTCTGGCTGCACTCGCGAATCGTGCTGCCGGTCGTGAATACGTCATCGACGAGGAGCATGCCCTCCCAGGGAAGGGGCTGCGTCGGGGCCAATGCCCCTCTGAGATTGTCGAGGCGCTCGCGCTCGGGCAACTCGACTTGGGGGCGTGTCTCGCGTGTCTTCTCAAGCGCGGGGACAACAGGGCGGTTGATATGCGTGCCCAGTTGCCGGGCGAGCCGCTCGACGTGGTTGAAGCCGCGCTCGCGCCGCGCTCGGCGCGTCATCGGCACGTACGTGATGGCGTCGACCTCGGTGTCCATGGCTTCATCCAGGACGCGCTCAGCCAGCAGTCGGCCCAAGTCAGCGGCCAAGGCCCGCTCGCCGTGGAACTTGTACAGCTGGATCAGTCGAGCCAAGGGACCGTCGTACGGGCCAACCGCACGGGCTTTCGCGATCGGCAGCGGCATCTGGCCGCACCGCGCGCACAGATCAATGCCCTCCGGCACCGGGAGGCCGCATGCCTCGCACCACGGCGGCTCGAACCGTTCGATGTTTCCGCGGCAGTTGGCACAGACAAATCGCGCTGATTGATTGGTGTCCCGATTGAGCGCAGCCTCGCACACGGGACAGTCGGGCGGGTAGACGAGATCCAGGGTCGACTGCGCCGCCGTTTGAACCAGATGGCGGACGCGTGTGCCCATGGCTGGCCCGTTCGACAGTCCCAACGCGCCTCCCGTCTATTTGATCGAGTTCAGAAAGTGCTCGTGGATTCGACCGTCGCCGACCAACTCGGGATGGAAGCTGCTCACAAGCACGTTGGCTTCCTGGGCGACGACGGGCACGCCGTCGTGTTCGGCCAGGATCTCCACGTCGGGGCCTCGCTCGATGATCTTGGGTGCCCGAATGAACACGGCATGGAGGGCCCCGATGCCCTTGATGTCGAGGTCCGCCTCGAAGCTGTCGACCTGGCGTCCGTATGCGTTGCGATCGACCTTGACGTCGATGAGGCCGAGGCCCTTCGGGTCGCCGCCGCTGACGTCGCGGGCCATGAGGATCAAGCCGGCGCACGTCCCGAACAGCGGAAGCCCCTCTTGGCCGCGGCGGAGGAGCGCCTCATCCAGGCCGTGGAGCGCCAGGAGCCGGGCCATCGTGGTGCTTTCCCCGCCCGGCAGCACGAGCGCGTCGACGGCGTCGATCCCCTCGGCAGTCCGGACGTCGCGGGTGTCCACGCCCAGATCCCGCAGGACGCGATGGTGCTCGCGAAAGTCGCCTTGGAGGCCGAGGACGCCGACGATCATCGACGAACGTGATAGCTGGCGTGAGGCATCACTGGCCCCGGGTTTGCAGCATTTCGCCCGGCTCGACGTCGTCCATGTTGATTCCGACCATGGCCTCGCCGAGGTCGGTCGAGATCTGGCCGAGCCGGTCGGCGTCGTTGTGATACGTCACGGCCTCGACGATCGAGCGGCCGCGTCGCTCGGGATCCTTGGACTTGAAGATGCCCGAGCCGACGAATACGCCGTCACAGCCGAGTTGCATCATCAGTGACGCGTCCGCGGGCGTGGCGATCCCGCCGGCCGCGAAGTTGACCACGGGCAAGCGCTCCTCGGCGCGGACCATCCGAAGGACCTCCAAGGGCGTGCCCCACTCCTTGGCGAGCACGACGAGTTCGTCCTCGTCGGCGGACACGACTTGGCGGATCTGCTTGTTCATGGTCCGCATGTGCCGGACGGCCTCGATGACGTTGCCCGTGCCGGCCTCGCCTTTGGTGCGGATCATGGCGGCGCCTTCGGCAATGCGCCGAGTGGCCTCGCCGAGGTCGCGCGCGCCGCACACGAACGGCACGCTGAACGCCCATTTGTCGATGTGGTTGTCCGGATCGGCGGGCGTGAGCACCTCGCTCTCGTCGACGTAGTCAGCGCCCAAGGATTCCAAAATCTGGGCCTCCACAAAGTGCCCGATGCGGGCCTTGGCCATCACGGGGATGGAGACCGCTTCCATGATCTCGCGGACCTTGGTCGGGTCGGCCATGCGGGCGACGCCGCCCGCTTCGCGGATGTCGGCCGGGACGCGCTCCAGCGCCATGACGGCCACGGCGCCCGCATCCTCGGCGACCTTGGCCTGCTCGGCGGTGGTGACGTCCATGATCACCCCGCCCTTGAGCATCTCGGCCAGCCCAGACTTAACGCGGAACGTGCCTCGCTCAGCCATACGTGTCCTCCTCTCAGGAATGCCCTCCGGCATTATAGCCCGCACACTGCGGCCTGCAACCGGGCTGAAGGTTCCATCAGCAGCGGATTCCCTGCCGCGTCCCCACAACGCGACCTCCGCGTCCAGCGTGTGGGAATCGACAGTTTTTGCCGGTGCTGATGCGTCTTGCGAGCGTCGGCATGGTGATGGCGATCACAGTTGCCACGGACACGGGTCCGCTACAATCCGCCCAGCCATCCTCACTGAGGTGAGCCATTGTGCACAGACGGCCATTTATCGATCACGGGGACAAGGGCAATGACCCGGCCGCGACGCCTGGCTTGACCGTGATCGGGACTATCACGAAAGGCGAGGTGAACGGCATGGCCCAGACCTCCAGACGTTTCGCCACCCGCTGGGCCTTCGCGGGCGCTGTCCTTGCGTTGATAACGCTCGCGTTGGCGCCGGCGGCGCTGGCCGATCACGGCGGACCGACGGTGTTTGTCGACATCAAGAATCCGCCTGCCGAGGACGAGGACTGCAACGATCACTTTCGCACGCTGTCGGCGGCGCTGAACAATGACCAGTGCCCGCTCAAGGAGTTCGACACCATTGTCGTCAACCCCGGCATCTACAGCGAGGGGAAGCTGGCGGTCGACGTCAAGGGATTGACCATTCGATCCAGCGGCAGCGCCGAGCAAACCAAGATCCAGGGATGCTTCACGATCAAGGCCAAAAAGGCCCATCTGGAAGGCTTCGACATCAACGCGGCTGAGTGTGACACTGGCGTCTCGGTCCAAGCTCGTGACGTCCGGTTGAGCGGGTTGATCGTCCACGAAGCCGGATCCGATGGGGTCCAAATCTCGAGCGCAAGCGACGGCACCCAGGTTACGGGCTCGCGGCTGTTCAACAACGGTCGCTATGGGCTCCACGCCTTGGGCGGCAGCCATGACCTCCAGATCACGAACAACCGCGTGGAGAGCAACACCGACACCGGCATCCTCTTGGAGGGAAACTCCGATCGGTTCACGATCAAGGGCAACACCTCCAATCTGAACCAAGGCGCCGGGCTCCACGTGCTGGGCAGCGACAACGGGCAGATTACGGAAAACACCTTCAACACGAACGACATGGAAGGCCTGAAGCTGGACGGCTCCAACGGCCACACGGTCGTCAACAACACGGCCAACTCCAACGGGCTGTTCGGCATTTCCATCGTGAGCAGCGACAACAACGAGGTCCGCTCCAATACGTTCTCCAACAACAAAGCGGGCGGGCTGGCGCTGCGCGGCAACGGCGGACAAGCCCAGCGCAACACCGTGGAAAACAACCAGATCACCGACAACAATCAGTCGGGCGCAAGCGGCGTGCTGCTGCAGGGCAACGTCACCGGCAGCATCGTCTTGAGCAACACGATCGACAGCAACAGCATCGGCGTCCGCTTCATCGCCAGCGAGGAGAGCGACGCCGAGCCGGGCAACAACACCATCGACAGCAACGAGATCACGGGCTCGGACAACGAGGGCGTCCTCGTCGAATCGAGCGCCGGTCTCAATCTGATTCGGGCCAACACGATCGAAGGCAACAACGCCGCCGGCATCCATGTCATGGGCGGCCAGGGCAACGACGAGTACGCCGAGAACACCATCCAGGGCAACGGCGCCGAAGGCATTCGCGTCGAAAAGAGTCCGCGCAACTCCATCCATGACAATCAGATCAGCGGCAACGGCGGCGGCAACGGCCAAGGCGACATGAACGACGGCGGTGGTATCACGCTCATCAACACGCAGGGGACGACGCTGCGGGCCAACACCATCGGTGCCGGCGAGCCGAACGGCATTCTGCTCGGGGGCACGAAGAACACCCGACTGGTGGGCAATACGGTCGAGAATCGCCAGCAGAACGGCGTGCTCGGCATGGGCGTTGCTCAGCTCCTGGCCGAGGGCAACACCGTTCGCGCCAACGGCGGCCGCGGCTTTGCGCTGAAGGCCACTGACGACGTCGACTGCACGTCGATCGACATGCGGATGAACACCGTCCAGGGCAACACGCTCGGCGGCGTCTACGTCAACGGCTGTGCGGGCGTGCACCTCCAAATGAACGAGATCGCGGACAACCTCCGCTTCGGGCTCTGGGTCGAATCCAGCAAACAGATCGAGGCCCGCCGCAATTGGTGGGGCGACCCGAGCGGCCCCGCAGGCGTCTTTGCCGGTCGCGGCAACGCCGTCGTCTTCGTCAACAACGACATTACCGGGGGCAACAGCACCGAGCTGGCCAACGACCAGATCCTCCAGGCGGTGGTGCCGTGGCTGACCGACCGCGTCGGCGAACAGACGGAAAGCACCGTCAGCGGCTTTACGCTGCGCGACTTCGGCCAGGACAAGGTCGAGGTCGACGCGACGGATCTGGCGGGCGTGCGGCTGTCGCTTCATGACGTGCCGCCGGAGGCGAAGGGCATCGCGATCATCGCCCGCTACGCCAACCCGCTGCCGTCGGAGAACTCCATCTACAACCCGGCCAATCTGCCGAACGCCATGCGGACCGTCAGCATCGTCACCAACGGCTTCGGGTCGCAGGGCCGCGCCGTCGTGGACATGAAGTACGCCGATTCGGCGCTGCCCGAGGGCGTCGACGAGGCGAACCTGCGTCTCTTTATCTGGAACAACGGCCAGTGGACGGCCCTGTCAGGCAAAAGTCTTCCGGCCGTGAACGTCGTTGAAGGCACCGTGGAGCTTTCCCTGTTGAGGCAGGGAGCGATCATCGCGCTGGCCCCACAGGGGCAGTAGCGCCCGCGAGGGGGAGAAACCCATGGCCAAGCGCACGCGCTTGAACCGACAGCAGACCGAAAAACATGCTCAGAGGAGGTTGGCCGTCTGGTGCGGGTGGATCCCCCTCGCCCTCCTCGCTTTCGTGATCGCGACGGGAGTTGTCGGCTCCGCAGAGTCGGGGCCGACAACGCTCGTCGTGGACAGCGCGGCCACCGACAGCGAGGACACCGATCGCGACGCCCGCTTCCGGACCATTCAGGCCGCCCTCAATACTGGACAGCCGGCCCCGTACGCCACCGTCAAGCTCGCGCCGGGCCGCTACGAGGTCGGCGAGCTGGCACTGGCGACGGAGGGGCTGACGCTCACCTCAACGAGCGATCCGTCGCAAACGGCGCTTGTGGGCCAACTGACCATCGACGCGCCGAACGTCCAGGTTGACGGGCTTACGGTCGAGGCAGCAAGCGGCCAAACGGCGGTGACGATCCGAGCCCGCGGCGTCGGGCTCCAGAATGTTCGGGTGGCTGGCGGCCATCACGGCATCGAAGTCGCCTCCACTCACGGCATCAATATCGGCAATAGCACGGTCTATAACCAGGGAAGCGACGGAATCGTCCTCCGCGAGGCCTGGGACGTTCAAATCAGCAACAGTGAAACGCGGGGCAACAGCGGCCTCGGCATCCTCATGGAGGACGCACGGAATATCACGTTGACGGGTAACACCGTCGCGTTCAACGGGCTCGGCGGCATCTGGGCCCGACGCAGCGAGGGGCTTGTCGTCCGGAGCAACGACGTCCGCGACAACTCGCTTGTCGGCGTCGCGCTGCAACGGACGTCGGGCACCGAGGTTGCCAAGAACGACATCGCCTCCAACGAGGCCGGCATCCTCCTCATGGATGCCGGCGAGAACACCGTTCGCAACAACACACTGCAAAGCCAGCGCACCGTCGGCGTGGTGCTCAAGAATGGCGCACGCGGCAACACCGTCAAGGCCAACACCATTCGAGGCACGCAGGGCCAGGGCGCCATCGGTGTCCGCCTGTCCGGCAACGTGGCCAGCAACCGTGTCATCGATAATAAGATCGTCGAAAGCGGATCCGGCGTGGTCCTTGTCAGCAATGACTCCGGCGCACCAAGCAACAACCTCTTCCAGGGCAATGAGATCGCCCGCACCGACGGCGTCGGCGTGACGTTGTCGGAGGGCGCGCGCCGCAACCGCTTCGTCGAAAACGCCATCCACGACAACCTGGACGCCGGCGTTCGCAGTCAAGGGGACGCGAACGCCTACAAGACCAACGAACTGGCGGGCAACGGCACGGTCGGCATCGCGCTCAACGGCAGCCGGGATGCATCCCTCCAGGGCAACCGGATCCATCACAACGGCTCCGAGGGCGTGAAGCTGACAAATACCACAGCCGTTTTCGCCAAAGGCAATGAGGTGAGGAACAACGGCCGGGCTGGCGTCAAGATCAAAGGAGGCCAAGAGCTCCGGCTGTTGCGCAATACGCTCGCGAAGAACGGCACCGATGGCCTCGTGGCGGCAGACGCCCAGACGCTCGTGTTGATGGGCAACACCGTCCGCGCCAACGCGAACGTCGGCCTGGCGATCCGCGACGCTCAGGATGTCGACATCCAAGGCAACCACGTGGACGACAACGGCAGCGGCGGCATCCAGCTCGCCAATGTTCAGGGCGCGGATATCGCCTCGAACCAAATCACCGAGAACCTCCGGTTCGGGCTGCGCGTGGGCAAACAGAGCACCGATGTGAGCGCACACCGCAACTACTGGGGCGATGCCAGCGGCCCTGCGGGCGCGTTCGCCGGCAACGGCAACGCCGTGCTCGGGCTCGCGATGACCGACGTGACGCCGTGGCTGCCGGCTAAGCCGGACAAGTTGGCCGTCGACTCGGTCTCCTCGCTCGTGTTGGAGTCGCCACAGAGCGATCGCATCACCTACGACGCCGGGAATCGAGTGGGCTTGGAGCTGGCGTTTTTCAATCTGGGTCGTGACGGTCGTCAAGAGCTTTTGACCAAGGGCGTCATTCTGGCAGCTCGGTATCAGCAACCGCCGGAGAAGACGCCGCCGATGGATAAGGAGCTCGGCTTCTACACGATCAACGTCGACGGCGCCGATACCGGGAAGGCTGAGCTGACGCTTTTCTACAAGGAGTCCGATCAGCCACCGGGATTGGATCCCGACGCGCTGCGGATCTTCACGCTCGAGGACGGCACGTGGAAGCCTCTGAAGGGCGCGAGTGTGGACCCGGAACTGAAGCGCGTCACGGGCACGATCGACGTGTCGAAGCTGGACGGCCAGCTCATCGGGCTGGGCACCATGCAGAGCGATACCGGGCCTACCACCGACCTGTTGCCGCCGATCGGACTCGGCACGTATGCGCCGCCAGTTGCCGGCGGATTGGCATCCCTACTCGTTGCTCTGATCGGCTACCTCGGCGTGACCCGCTGGCCGCGCACGGGCGAACCGATCGTTCGCTGGGTCAAGGCGCTCGGGACTCGCGCACGCTGAGGCGTGCGTTCAGCCAAGCAGCAAACAAAAATCGGAGGTTGGCATCCCCCTCGTCGCAGCGACGAGGGGGCTTTTCCATCGGTCCTTCGGGGCTTTGTTCCTTGGAAAGCTATTGAACACCCATGCGAGCTGAGCGAGGATCGCCTGGCGCCGTCTCACCATGCGCCGTGTTGACAGAACTACGCTGAGACCCGAAACGCCAGCAGAAACAACCCGACTCCAATAACCCAGAGGACGCCGCCGACGGTTCCCCAGACACTCCCCGCTTCGATGCCTGCGGCGACGAAAAAGAATCCGGCGACCAAGAACGTCCACCATCCCGCAAGTTCCAACCGGCGTCTCATCCGCTCTCCCATTCAGATCGTTGCATGACGATGGTCAGAACGGGCTAATGTTCAACTGAGTCAGGGTTCCGTTCAGCAGATACAGCCCGTAACCTGTCACGACGAAGCCACTGATGGTCAATGCGCCGAACTGGAGCCGTCGGCTGAGCCATCGGTGCCCGATGTGGAGCAGCCCGGCCAGCGTCGTGAACCAGAGTAACTGGCCCGCCAACACGGCTAGCGCGAACGGGGCGACGCCGGCGAGGGAACCCGATTCCATCCAAGGCCCGAGCAGGCCGATCCACCAAACCAAGCTGAACGGGTTGAATGTCGTGATGGCGAAACCGGTCCAAAACCCTCGGCCCAAGCCGACCGAGGACGAGGGATGAGCGGCCTCGTCATCAGGGTCCATGACCAAACAGCGGGCGTCTCGCAGGATGTTGGTCCCGACATAGATCAACACGATCGCCCCGATGCCCCACAGGGCCGCGCTCAAGCCCGGATAGGCCTCCACCAACGGGGCCAGCCCGAGCAGAACCGCGATCAGGGCGAGCGCATCGCCCGTCACGGCTCCCATGCCGACCGCCAGCGCCAACTGGAACCCGCGCTGGGTGCCCAAGCGAATTTCCTCTCCGTTGCTTGGGCACGTCGGTGACGCCGCGAAGCCCAAGACCATCCCTTGCGCAATCGCTTGGATCATTGCAACCCCCTCTGTCCCTTAACTGGCTCAATTCATATTGATAGTTAAGCCCAGGATAGCGGATCCCGCTAACTTGTCAAACGGCGATCGCTGGTTAAAATGCGGATCCGAAGACCGATGATGCTGACGACCGACACGGACGAGCAGGCGCTCAACCTCGAGGAAGGCTGGATCTGCCTCGACTTTGCTAACACCGGCATCCGGGGCGATGACATCCACGATGTGGGCGAGGTGATCGAGTGGGCGCGCGAGATCGGCCTGGTCTACAATGAGGAGAGCGACCAACTGATTCGGAAGGCGGGCGAGGCGCCGGCCGAGGCCGAGCGAGCCGTGGCCGAGTCTCGGCGGCAGCGCAAGCTGCTTCGTCGGGTCTTCGGCGCAATCGCCGCCGACGAGTCGCCCGCGGACGCAGATCTCAAAACCCTCAACGGGCACCTGAACGAGGCCTTTGCCCAGCTGAGGCTGGTGCCGACCGACGAGGGCTATCAACTAGGTTGGACGGAGTGGACGGCCGTGGACTGCGTCCTTTGGCCCGTCGTTAAGTCCGCCGCCGACCTGCTATGCTCCGAAGATCTCCACCGGATCGGCCAATGTGCGGCCGCCGACTGCGACTGGCTCTTTCTGGACACGAGCAAGAACCGCAGTCGTCGCTGGTGCAGCATGCGGCGTTGCGGCAACCGCGCTAAGGTCCAGCGCTATCTCGAGCGCCGGGCCTCCTAAACGGGGCGCTCAACCCTGCAGCAGGTCCGTGTAGATGTCGACGTAGTCCTCATAAGTCGCATCGCGGACGTTGCCCGTCGTCTGTGGATCCATGGCGGCCTCGTGGGCCAGACGCTCGACGTCGTTCGGATCGATGCCCTGATCCACGAGCGAGGGAACCTGGAAATCCTCGTTCAGCTGCTGGAGCCACTGCACGGCCGCTAAGCTCGCCTCGCGGTCGCTCATCAACGACGTGTCGATGCCGAGGGCCTCGGCCACGCGGCGGTGCTTGTACGGGTCGCCCTGCCAGTTGAACTCGAAAACCCTCGGCAGCATCGCGGCCACGACGAGCCCGTGCTGCGTGTCGGGATACATCCCGCCGAGCGTCTGCGCCATGGCGTGGACGGCCCCGGCGCTGTCGCCGTCGTAGCTCAGCCCGCCGAGGTTGGCCGCCACGGCCATGTAGTAGCGCGCTTCCACATCCGTCCCGCTCGCGAACGCCCTCCGAAGGTACTTGGCCGAGAGTTCCAGCGCGTAGAGCGCCACCCCTTCGGTGTGCGGCTGGGAGAAGTGGCAGGTGTAGCATTCGTAGGCCTGGCAGATGACGTCGATGCCCGTGCCAGCGGTGACCCACGGCGGCATGCTGACGTGCAGCTCGGGGTCGAGCACTGCGACGTGGGCGCCGATGAGCGTGCCACCAACGTTGAATTTAAATTCCCGCTCGGGATCCGTAATGACAGCCCAGAGGGTCACTTCACTGCCCGTGCCGGCCGTGGTTGGAACCGTCACCAGCGGCGCGACGCGGCGCTGGAGTTCCTCCTTGCCGAACTCGTAGTCGAGGACGCTGCCCTCGTGAGTGGCCTCAAGGGCGATTCCCTTGGCGGTGTCCATGCTGCTGCCGCCGCCGAGGCCGATGAGGCCGTCGCAGCCCTCGCTCTCATACGTTCGGGTCCCCTCGGCGACGACGTCGACCGGCGGGTTCGGCTTCACCTTGTCGAACACGGCGTAGGGCACGTCTCGTTCGTCCAACGCCGTCGCGAGCGTGTCGAGCAATCCGGCGTTGATGACGCCCGGATCGGTCGCAATCAGCGGCTTCGAGACGTTCAGTTCGGCCAACTCATCGGGAATGCTGCGCACGGCGCCGACGCCGTGGGTGATGCGCGAGGGAATCTCGAATCGACGGGATTCATAGATGCGATGGATCATCAGGTAGCCTCCCCTTCTCGGTGTTGAGGTTTGGGTTATTTAGCCCTTGAACCAGTCCAGCGGCTGCGGGTCGAGGTTCGCGTGGACGTTCTTCAATTCCGTATATTCCTCCAAGCCGACATGGGAGAGCTCGCGGCCGACGCCGCTGCGCTTGAACCCGCCCCACGGGGCTTCGGGATAGTAGGGATGGAAGTCGTTGATCCAGACCGTTCCAATCCGGAGTTCGCGGGCGACGCGGTATCCCTTCGGAAAGTCCTGGGTCCAGACGCCGCCGGCCAAGCCGTAGGGCGTGCCGTTGGCCATCCGGACGGCGTCGTCCTCACCAGAGAATTTTTCGACGGTGATGACGGGCCCGAAGATCTCCTCGCGGGCAACGCGCATCTCGGGCGTCACGCCCGTGATGACCGTCGGCTCCAGCCAGAAGCCGTTCTGAAATTCCTCGCCATCAGGCCGCTTGCCGCCACAGACGATGTCGGCACCCTCTTTGACGGCCAATTCGAGATACCCCTCGACTTTGGCGCGGTGCTCGGCGGAGATGACCGGGCCCATCTGGGTGTCCTCGTCGAAGCCGTTGCCGAGCCGAATTTGATTGACGCGGTCGACGAGCGCGTCGACGAACTTGTCGTGGAGGTCATCGTCCACGAGCAACCGAGATCCGGCCGAGCAGACTTGGCCCGCGTGAAAGTAAGCGGCATTGAGGGCGAAGTCGAGCGCCGTGTCGAATTCGGCGTCGGCGAAGACGATGTTGGGATTCTTGCCGCCCAACTCCAATGCCACTTTCTTAATGGACTGAGCCGCTCGGCTCATGATCCGTCGGCCGGTAACCTCGCCGCCGGTGAACGAGACCATGTCGACTTCCTCGTGGGTCACCATCGTCTCGCCGACGGGATTGCCCGGGCCCAAGACGACGTTGAAGACGCCGCTCGGCACGCCGACGTCGTCGATCAACTCGGCCAATCGGATGGCCGTTAATGGGGTAATTTCGCTCGGCTTGAGCACGGCCGCGTTCCCGGCCGCCAGGGCTGGCGCGACCTTCCAGGCCGTCTGCAACAGGGGATAGTTCCACGGCGTGATGAGGCTGCAGACGCCGACGGGCTCATGCACGGCCATGCTGAGCGCGCCCGAGGGCGGCTCGTGGACGGCTCCGCGCAGGGTCGCTGCAGCCGAGGCGAAGTAACGAAAGCAGGCGGCAATGTCGTCCATATCCTCCAGGGACTCGGTGACCGTCTTGCCCGTGTCGAGCGACTCCAGCTCGGCCAAATGCTCGCGATCGGCTTCGATGGCGTCGCCAATCTCGTAGACGGCTTGCGATCGTTCTCGGCCGGGTGTCCGGCGCCATTCGCCGGATTCGAACGACCGTCGAGCCATCTCGATTGCCCGATCGGCGTCGGTTTCGTCGCCTTCCGGCACCTGGGCGATGATGGCTTCCGTGGCGGGATCGATGATCTCACGCCAGCCGCCAGCGTTGGCCTCGGTCCATTGGCCGTCGACATACATGTGGCGTGTCCGTTGTGTCATGGCGTGGCCTCCCTTGAATTCGTCCGTTCGTGAATCATTCGTGCCCTTTACCAGGCTTCAGGTTGTCCGCCCATCCTTGGACGAGCCGATCCAGCACCATCGCCATGAAGACGATGGCCAGGCCGGCCTCAATGCCGCGGCCCACTTCGGCGTTCACCAGCCCCGTGACCGCCTCGAAGCCGAGGCCCCCGCCGCCGATCAGGCCGGCGATAATGACCATGGCCAACACCAGCATCGTCGTCTGGTTGATCCCGAGCAAGATGGAGGGCAGGGCCAGCGGCAACTGGACCTTCGTGAGCAGTTGGCGGCTCGACGATCCGAACGCCAGGCCGGCATCGATAATCTCCTTTTTGATCTGCCGGATGCCGACGTTGGTCAGCCGTGCGGCCGGCGGCAGGGCGTAGATGACCGAGGCCATGATGCCCGCAACGGGGCCGGAGCCGAACAGCATGATCACGGGGACGAGATAGACGAACGGCGGAATCGTCTGCATCGTATCCAGGATCGGACGCAGGATCGTGGCGCAAGCATTGCTGCGTGCGGCCAAAATGCCGAGCGGAAGCGCAATGATGACCGCAATGGCGACGGCCACGATCACCTGGCTGAGCGTGGTCATGCTCTCGGGCCACATGCCCAGCAGGCCGAGCGAGAAGACCGCGAGCCCGCAGAACAACGCGAGTCGCCAACCGCCGACTAGCCGTCCCAATGCGGCGACACCCGCGATCAACACGGGCCAAGGCAGCCAGGCGGTGAAAAAGCCTCGGAGCGGATCGAGGACTTTCTGTATTAAGAAGCGGTTGAATGGGCCGGTTCCAATCGGCAGGTTTCCGATCTGATAGAGGTTGACGCGCATCCAATCGATCGCGGCGTTCACGGGTCCGCGGAAGCTGAAACTGAGTCGATCGGGGAAGGCTTGCCAGCCGAGTTCGAGGACACCGTAGCCCAGGCCGGCGATGGCGGCGATCGAGGCTAGAGCGAACGCTCGATCGTGGAAGAAAGCGCGGACGTTGTGGGCTAACTCGGACCGTCCCAGCCCGCGTGGCACGGCTTCGACGACGACCGAGACGCCCGTTGCGAGGCCTCGCGCCAGGTAACGTCCCGTCACGAAGATCCAGGTGAGACTCGTCTCCAGGGCCCGCGCGACGACGTTTTGCTCGGAGAGTTGGGAGGGGAATGCTTGGACTCGAGACCTGAGGCCGCCGGATGGCCGAACGGATCGCCCCTCGCTGAAGCCGTAGCTCAGTCGATCCAGAAGGATGGCGATGAACACGACAGCGAGGCCGGCTTCAAGCGCGCGACCGATCTGCAGGCGTTGGAGCGCGATCAGGATCTCTTCGCCGAGGCCACCGGCTCCGATCAAGGAGGCAATGATGACGATGCCGAGCGCCATCATGATCGTCTGGTTGATGCCGAGCATGATCGACGGCAGTGCCATGGGGATCTGGATCTTGCGCAGGATCTGGCCCGGTTTGGAGCCAAAAGCGATCGCAGCTTCGACGGTCTCCTTCGGAACTTGTCGGATGGCCAGGTTGGTCAAGCGCACGATCGGCGGGGTGGCGTAGATAATCGTGGCCATGGCGCCAGCGACGTTGCCCGTGCCGAAGACGAGGATAACGGGGATGAGATAGACAAAAGCGGGCATCGTCTGCATGGCGTCAAGCACGGGGCGGATGCCGCTCGCGAAGCGATCGCTTTGCGAGGCGAGCAGGCCCAACGGAAACCCGATCACCAGGCAGATCAAGATCGACACGGCCATGAGCGACAGCGTCGACATGCTTGCGTCCCAGAGTCCCACGCCGCCCATGTAGAGCAAGCTGATGACCGCGATGACTGACGTACGCAGGCCGCCGCGCAAGCCGAGCAAGAAGGCCCCGACCACGATGACTTGCCACGGCAGCCAGAGCATGAACGCTTCCACTTCGCGGAACATCGTGCCCAGGGCGGAACTGAGCGGGTTCAGAAACCAGAGAAATAGCGGATGCGAATCCCAGCTGTCGCGGATCCAGCTCTCAATCCCGTTGACGAGGACACGGAGGTGGAGGTTCCACGCGTCTGGGAAGGCATTGAGGTCCAGCGGAAGCGCCCGGACCAGCCGGACGAGCAACACCAGCGCGAAGGCCGTAATCAGGAGCCGAAGCAAAAGCCGACTGACCGGATGACGGAAGAGGCGGAGCGACTCGAGCCGGCCAACGATGCCGGTCCGACCAGACGTTTGTCTGATGGTGTTGGGCTCAGCCATGCGTTGCGAAAGTTATGGTCGAATCGGAGCGACTCATGTTCCGCTCTCGGTGCAATGGGGAAAGGGCCCGACGTCGCTGTCAGTCGGGCCCTTCATGTCACGCGCAGCACGCATGTTCAAGAGCGCCGTGCCGACGTTACGGGATCCAGTTCTGCCAGACGTCTTGATTGTTCTCGATCCACTGGCGCGCGGCCTCGTCGACGGAAAGGTTGTCGACCTCCATGGCTCCCAGCATCTCGATCTGGGCTTGGTTGCCGGGGTACTGGAAGTTGCTGACGAACTCGTAAGTCGGGGCGGAGATATCCTGCAACCCGGCCGTAGCGATCTTGGTCAGCTTGTCAACGGGATAGGCACAGTCGATGGCCTCGGGATTCTCTTGGGCGTTGCTGTACTTGTAGGCGCACAGCTCGTCATGCTGCGGCAATTCGACCTGGGTCAGGTCGAGTTGGGCATGCAGCGCGTGCGGCGTCCAGAAGTAGAACAGCACCGGCTGCCCACGGTCAATGCGCGCCTCAACTTCGGCGAACATCGCCGAGGAGGATCCGGCGAACACCTTCTCGAGATAGAGGTCCAGGTTGTCGATGATGTGCTTGTCGTACTGGGTGAAGCTGGTGTCTGCGCCGAGGAACCGGCCTTTGGGCTCAGTTTCTGGCGTGGCCAGCTGGCTGGCGATCTCTTTGTTCTGATAGCCCTTCCAGGAAGCGGCTTCGGGATGTTTTTCGACGAAGCCGGAGTTGACCCACCAGCCGATCACGCCGTCGATGCCGAGCCAGCCGAGGTCCGCGACCGCGCCGCGATCCTTGATGAAGTTTTGAATGCGCTGCTGGTGGCCGGACGGCCAAAGCTCCAGGCTGAAGTGGGCGTCGCCGCGAGCCAAGGCATCCCACTGCGCCGTCTCGCTCAGTTGATTGACCTCGGCCTGAATGCCCATCTCTTCCTCGAGCAGGATCCTGGCTATGCGGGCGTTCGCTCGCGCTGCCGCCCAAGGGTTTTCAATGATCTGGATCGGCTGATCTTGGGCTCGCAGAATGGACGGGCCCAACAACGAGGACCCAGCCAGGGCGATCGCCCCGCCCTTGAGGGTTGAACCAATGAATGTCCGTCTCGTAAGAGACATGGACCAATTCCCCCTTTTGGAACTGTTAAATGGATATACGGGGAGAGTGTCGGCTTGTCGGATCGCACAGCCTCCCCCGTACTCGGGCCATACCATATAGGCGTATGGCCATACGATTGTATAACCTAAGGGACTGCTTGACGCATGTCAAGATGGGCAGGAGCCCGATGACC
>JBDGQO010000054.1:0-5417 GCA_042219045.1 Bipolaricaulia bacterium
AACTTACCTTATGAGCGATGGGGCGCTTGTCGAAATGGGTTGGAACGCTGGAAGACTGGCTCACGGCGCTGGAGCGCCGGACGAACCCAACGCCGAAGAACTCGGACCGCCCCGGCCCGATTGCCGAGTGAGGGCACATTGACGGTCCTCGCTGTTCTCCTGGTGTTCGGTATCCCGCTTCTGGTCGTCGGCTCCCTTCTGTTGAGTCCCCTACTCGCCCCGCTTGACGCGGGCGAGGCGATCCTCTTTTCAATCCAAGGCATTCTCTTAGGCGGTGCCGGCTTGATGATCACACTACCCCGCTACGAGGAACTCGGCCGTCCCACTCCGTACAAATACCATCCATGGATTCCTCTCGTCCTGAATGGCGTAGCGTCCGTCGGGCTGACGTCGATGGCCCTCTGGCATGCATGGAGCGCCGGGGTTTGGGCGATCGTTGTCATCGATGCGCTCTGGCTCACGTTCTTCACAGTGACAACGGTCGGCAAGTTCGTCGTGGATCGCGAGCGGGCCGTCGATCCTCGCGACTCGGCATCTTCTCTGAAGTCGCACCGTTAATCGTCACTCGATACGCTCTCAAGTCCTCATGAGCGTTACCAGCTATAAACTCCTGGGTTGCCCTCTCGACAACGCCATCCGTTCCATGCTGCGCTACGGGCGGGGCCTCACGGGTGCCGCCGACGGGCCGCAAGCGGTTTGGGACGCGTTGAAGGTCTCCCCCGATGACATCGTCGCGGCCCTTCCCGGGAGGTCGCTGGATTTGGCGGCCTACAACCTGGCCGTCGATCGCGATGACTTACACGACGCGGCTTTCATTGAGCGCCAATTGGAGTGCACGCTGCAAGCGCACGCGACCATCGAGCAAGCCGTCGAGGACCTCGTCCGCAATGGACAGATCCCGATCGGGATCGGCGGCGATCATTCCGTCACGTACCCGCTTGCTCGGGGGCTGATGGCGCGGTCATGCTATAACCGCTGGGGACTCGTCTACATCGACGCCCATCTCGATCTGCGCGCATGGGGCGTGGACGAGAGCGAGTCCGTCGTCAGCAGCGGCAACGCCTTCTGGCGCTTGCTCAATGACCCATCGGTGCCGCTGTCGGGCGCGAACGTCGTGGCGCTCGGGATTCAACGGTCGGACACCGACGTCTATCGATCGCTGGCTCGACGAGCGGGCGATTATGGCTTGACGATCGTTGACCGTCCGGCCCTCCGAAGTCGGGATCTCGACGCCGTCGTCGCGGAGGCTCTGGACAAAGCCGGACGTGGGACCGACGCGATTTACCTCAGCCTCGACATGGACGCCTTCGACGCGGGCGTCGCGCCCGGCGTAAGCGCGCCGAACGCCCATGGCCTCAGCGAGGCGGAGGGACTCAGCTTGGTCGATGGATTGGCTCGGGATCCGCGAGTGACGGCGATGGACGTCGTCGAAACGTCATCGCGCGAGACGGCCTGGTTCGAGATCGTCGAGGATCGAGCGCGTGACGAATCGCCGGAAGCCCGATCCGACAAGTTGGCGCAAACGGCCCGAGTCGCCGCCGACACGATCCGTTGCTTCATCGACGCCAAAACTGATCCGTGGGCCCGTCAAGGCCAGACCGGCTGACCGCCCACGTAGACCCGTTCCAGCGGCACCTCGCCCCAGCGATAGAAGAGCTCCAGCGCGTGCGGTCCCTCCATGACGAGGAAGTCGGCGTGCGCGCCGGGGGCCAGTCGCCCGAGATCGGGCTTGCCAAGCGCGTCGGCCGTGTGGGCCGTGCCGGCGATGAGCGCTTCCTCGACGGTGAGGCCGCCGAGCGCCGTGGCGAGCTGTAGCGCCAACGGCAGGCTGTAGACCGGGCTGGAGCCGGGGTTGTGATCGGTTGCCACGGCGACCTTGACGCCCGCATCCCACATCGCGCGCGCGTCAGGCAACGCGCGCGTCAACAGCAGCGCCGCCCCGGGCAAGATCGTCCCGACGGTTCCCGCATTGGCCAACGCTTGCCAGTCCCCGTCGTTGGCCTTTTCCAGATGATCGGCGGAGAGGCCGCCGAGTTCCGCTACCATCTGCGTGGCCCCGTTGCGGGAGAGCTGCTCCGCATGGGCTTTCACAGCAAGTTTCCCATCCAAACCGGCCTCCAAGACGCGCTGCGCCTCGTCGAGCGCGTAGGCCCCGCGATCGCAAAAGACATCGACGGCCTCGGCCAGCCCGTCCTCGGCAACCTCGGAGATCAAGTCCTGGGTGAGCATGGCCAGATAGTCGGCGCGATCCCAGGTCGTCGGGATCAGATGCGCCAAGAACGTCGACACGACGCGCTGAGGTTCGTTGTCGGCCAGGCTTCGGATGGCGCGGAGCATTTTCAGTTCATCCTCGCGCTCCATGCCGTAGCCCGACTTGATCTCCACCGTCGTGACGCCGCGCGAGAGAAACCCTTCCAAGCGGGCCTGAGCCAAGGCGACGAGCTCGTCCTCCGAGGCTTGCTGGGTCGCCTCGGTCGTGGCGTGGATGCCGCCGCCCGCGTTCGTGAGCTCCTCGTAGCTGGCGCCGCGCGAGCGCATGGCGTACTCGTCGATGCGCGTGCCGGCCCAGACCGTGTGCGTGTGGGAGTCAACGAGGCCGGGCAGCATGCCACACCCGCCCAGGTCTTTCGTTGGCCAGTCGGCATACTCTGATGGCTGATCCGTCCGGGGCCCGATCCAAGCAACTCGGCCATTCTCCACCGCGATAGCGGCATCGGTGATGCGTTCGAACGGCGTGTACAGCTCGGCGATTCCGCTGAAGACCTGCTGATCCATCGTGGGCGTTTCCCGTTCAGCCCAATCTCGGCATTCGGAGATCGGTCCGTCGGGCCGTGTCCCTGGCGTGCTCATAGCCGGCATCCGCATGCCGGACGACGCCCAGGCCGGGATCGTAGCTGAGGACACGCTGCAGCCGCCGCTCGGCCTCGTCGGTCCCGTCGGCGACGACGACCATGCCGGCGTGGATCGCCTTGCCGATGCCGACGCCGCCGCCGTGGTGGACCGACACCCACGTGGCGCCGCCGACCGCGTTGAGCAGCGCGTTCAGAACGGGCCAGTCGGCGATCGCGTCGGAGCCGTCGGTCATCCCTTCGGTTTCGCGATAGGGGGAGGCCACCGAACCCGCATCCAAGTGATCGCGCCCAATGACGAGGGGCGCCTTGACTTCGCCCTTGCGCACGAGGTCGTTGAAGACACGCCCCGCTCGGTCGCGCTCGCCGTAGCCGAGCCAGCAGATCCGCGACGGCAGCCCCTGGAACTGCACGCGCTCCTGGGCCATGGTGATCCAGCGGTGCAGGGACTCGTCCTCGGGGAACAACTCTAGAAGCGCCCGATCCGTCCGATAGATGTCCTCGGGATCGCCGGAGAGTGCGACCCAGCGGAACGGTCCCTTGCCCTGACCGAACATCGGCCGAATGAACGCGGGGACGAAGCCCGGAAAGGCCTCGTTGGCCCTCTCGAGACCGCCCTGCTCGGCCTGCGCGCGGAGGCTGTTGCCGTAGTCGAAGACGACCGATCCCTTCGATTGCAGGTCGATCATCGCCTGCGTGTGCCGCACCATGGAGGCGTAGCTCTGCTCGACGTACGTATCGGGGTCGGCCTCGCGCAAACGCAGGGCCTCATCCAGAGTCATGTTCCGGGGCACGTAGCCGTACAGCTCGTCATGCGCCGAGGTCTGATCGGTCACCGCATCGGGAACCCGGTTCCGCTGGACCAGCTCGGGATAGACCTCGGCGGCGTTGCCGAGAAGCCCGACTGAGACCGGCTTTCCCGTCGAGCGATGCTCGTCGATGATCTCCAGCGCCTCGTCGAGACTTTCAGTGGAGGTGTCCAGATAGCCTGTTTGGAGACGGCGTTCGATCTTGTCCGGGTTGATCTCGACGATTAAGCCGATCCCCCTGTTCATCGTGATGGCCAATGGCTGAGCACCGCCCATCTCGCCCAAACCTGCTGTGAGAACGAATCGGCCCTTGAGCGAGGCATTGAAGTGCTGCCGGGCCATTTCCGCCAGCGTCTCGAACGTCCCTTGGAGGATGCCCTGGGTGCCGATGTAGATCCACGAGCCGGCCGTCATCTGGCCGTACATGATCAGCCCTTGGCGCTCCAACTCGCGGAAGTATGGCCAATGGGCCCAGTCGGGCACGAGCAGCGAGTTGGCAATCAACACTCGTGGCGCGTCCTCGTGGGTCTTGAAGACCGCCGCGGGTTTGCCGGACTGGATCAAGAGCGTGTCGTCGGGCTCCATTTGACGCAGCGTCTCGACGATGGCGTGGTAGTCGTCCCACGTGCGGGCCGCGCGGCCGGTGCCGCCGTAGACGATCAAATTGGCTGGGTCGCCGGCGACATCCGGATCGAGGTTGTTCATGAGCATCCGCATGGGCGCTTCCAACAGCCAGTTCTTGCACCTCAGTTCGGTTCCGCGGGGCGCGCGGATCTCCGGCGCACGGCTCGATGGCGCGTTCATCTCAGACGATCGCCTCCTCGTCGCTATCGGGGCTCGAAGAGCTGGACCCGATGGTTGTCCGAGTCGACGACAACCACGGTGCCATCTGGGGCAACAGCGATGCCCTTGGGAAAGAGGAACTCGCCCTGTCCGTTGTCGGTGTCACAGCCCTCGCCTTCGGGAATGTCCTCGCTTTCGAGCCCATAGAGGGCACACTGGCTCCCCCACTTGCCCTGGAATTCGCCGTCGGCGTTGAACGCTTGGACTCGGTTGTTGCCCTGGTCCAGCACGTAGACGGTCCCGTTGTTGCCGATTGCGATGCCGAACGGCATGTCGAACTGTCCCTTGCCCTCAGCCGTGTTGCAGCCATCGCCGGATTCGAGGTCGCAGTGGGTGCCAAAGCTCGCCTCGAACTCGCCCTCCGCGGAAAAGACCTGCACTCGATGGTTGCCGTTGTCGGTGACGTAGACTCGGCGGTCGTGAAACGCCACGTCCGCCGGGAATTTGAATTGCCCTGTCTCCTGACCCTCGCTTCCCCACTCGCGCAGGAACGTTCCGACGGGATCGAAAACCTGGACGCGGTGGTTCAGCACGTCGGCCACAAAGACGCGTCCGGCTCCGTCCACGGCCACGCCGACCGGCAGGTTGAACTGGCCCGATTCGCTGCCCGATTCGCCCCAGGCAAAGCGGAACTCGCCGTTCGGGGCGAAGCCTTGGATGCGGTTATTGCCGGAATCGGCGACGTAGACCGTGTCCGTGGCCGGCGCAAACGCGATGCCCTCAGGCGCGTTGAACTGGCCTTGGCCATCGGCGTCATTGCACCCTTCGCCCGAGGCCAGGTCGCAGAACGAGCCCCATTGATCGAGGAATTCGCCGTCGGAATTGAACACTTGGACCCGGTGGTTGTTCGTATCCGCCACATAGATACGACCGTCGCTGGCGACCGTCACGCCTTCGGGCGCGTCGAACTGGCCTG
>JBDGQO010000055.1:0-6430 GCA_042219045.1 Bipolaricaulia bacterium
CTTCGGGGACAAGCGCGGCATCGACACCTGGGCATTCGGTGATAATCCCGAAGAGTTTAGCATCAGCCTTTCCGTGGAGAAGGCCGATCTCCAAGTGACGAGCAAGACCTTAAGCCCCAGCTCGTTCCAGATCGGCGACACCCTCACCGCGACGTTCACGGTGCGCAACGACGGGCCGAGTCCCGTCTCCGGAGCGACGGTGAAGGACGAGTTGCCCAACCAACTGGCGAATCTCCAGTTGGTCAACGTGACCCCCACGGGCGGTGCCGCCAGCTCTGGCGAATCGTTCAGCGGTTCTACGTTCACGGCCACCGCCGACATGCCGGACGGGAGCACGATCACGTATGAGATTACCGGGACCGTGCAGTCGGGCGGCGAGCTGACCAACAAGGCCAGTATCTTGCGGACCGTGGACGTGTTCGACCCCGAAGCGACCGATCCCGACCCGGCCCCGCCGTCCGACGTGGACGACGAGTGCGCTGCGTCCGGCTTCCCGGATACCTGCAACAACATTGGGACAGCGTCGGTCAACACCGCGGATCTGGAGGGCGGCAAGACGAACGACGCCGGCGGGGCCATCCAGCTGGGCGAGACGTTCACCTGGACCCTGACCGTGACGAACGGCGATCCCACGGATGTGACGTTCAACGCCGGCGAGACCATCCTGGCTGATGACCTCCCGGCTGGCCCCACGTATTCCGGCCTGTCCCAGTCGATGAGCGGCGGCGTCACGGGCCCCGTCTCCTGCACGCTCTCCGGCAACGCGGTCTCCTGCACTGCAGATGGCAGTGCCGTCACGCTGCCGAGCGGGGCCAGCATCGAGGTCAGCGTGGACGTGGAGCCGCAAAGCACGGGGACGCTGACCAACGCGGCCGATACGTGCGCCGATCCCAACGACGCGGTCACCGAGGTCAACGAGACGAACAACGACTGCCAGAACGCCGTCGACGTCAACGCGCGTCCGGACGGCGACGGCGACGGCATCCCCGATGACGACGAAGGCGATGGGGACCGCGACGGCGACGGCGTCCCCAATGACGAGGACTTCGACCCCGGCGGCTACTTCTACTGCCGCGACACGGGCGAGATCCTGGAAGGCGGCCGCATTGAGGTCTCCGGACCGGCTCCGGTCGACATCACGCTGGACGGCTCCTCGGGCGAGTACAACTTCACCGTCGACACGGCCGGAACCTACACCGTCGTGTTCAACGCACCGCCGAACACAAGCGTCGACACGAGCTTCGAGCAGACGATCGCCTTCGATCCCACGGGCCGTCCCAATCCCGTCGTTCTGGGGCCGGGTGAGGACGGCGACACCGGGTTCCTAACCGAGGAGCCGATGCCCTTCCCGACGGATTATTACACCAGCTTCGAGCTCGACCCGGCCGACCCGAAGGTCATCAACAACAACGTGCCGCTGGTCGGTCCCGCGTGCGCCGAGGACGAATCGACCGTCGGCGGCGACCCGCCGCTGTGGGGCGACACGCTGCTGTTCCCAACGCCGGAGACGTTCGTCGGTGCGGATCTGAACAACGATGGCGATGCGCAGGACGCCGTGCTGCGGGTCAAGGACCTCAACACGGGCCGGGTGCGCAACACCGGCATTCCGGTCAGCAATCACCATCGAGCCGTGGATCTGCACCGGGACACGGCCGTCTTCGTCACCCAGGAGTCGGGGCTGCGCGACCCGAGCGGCCTGTTCAACCTCTGGGGCGGAGCCCGCACGGACGAAGGGCCGATCGGCGTGCTGGACGTGGAGACGGGCGAGGTGGAGATGCTCGACGTCTGGGGCACGCGCCCGACCATTCACGACGCGATCGTGACGATCTCGGGCGCGACGCTGCGCTACTACGACCTCGCCGAGGATCGCCTCGTCAACACGGGCCATCCCGGCAAGCGCCCCGCGGTCTGGGGCGAGTGGATCGTCTACGAGCGCACGGTCGACGGCGTGCCGCGATTGCACCTGTACAACCTCGAGACGGGCGGCGTGCAGAACACCGGCATCGCGGGCGCGTATCCCGCGATCCATGCGGGCACGGTCGCGTTCACCACCGACGAGTCATGGATGGGTCAGGACCTGAACGGCGACGGCGATCGGCGCGACACCGTCGTGCGCGCCTACGACATCGACGCCGAGCGCGTGACCAATACGCGTCAAGCCGGACAGAATCCCGCAATATACGGGGACCGGATCGCCTTCAGCCAGGGCCGCTCCATCCTCTACCACGATCTGTCGACGGGCCGCACCTACGACACGGGCCAGCAGGGCGCGGAGCCCGACATCTACCGAGATACGATCACATCCTACGTCTGGGAGGACTGGCTCGGCGCGGATCGGAGCCTCGACGGCGACCGCGACGATCCGATCGTGCAGACGCACACGGCATCCCCATCCGATCGCACGCTGCCGCAGCCGGAGCTTCCGACTGAGCCCGAGACACAGCCGTTGACCCTGCGTCACGTGCAGAGCCATCGCCACGCCGACGGCGTCCGCTTCCTCGTTCGAGGCCAGGGGATCGACCGCGTCTCCGTGCAAGTCTTCGACCTGAGCGGGCGGACCGTGGCACACGAGGGCACCACGGGCACGCAACTGACGTGGCGCTTGGCAAACGATAACGGGCAACGCGTGGCGAACGGGGTCTATCTCTACGTCGTGACCGCTTACGGCGCCGACGGGCAGGTCACGCGCAGCGACGTGCGCAAGCTCGTCGTGTTGCGTTGAGGCCGGACAGCCCGACGCCAATTCGGCGGCAAAAGCCAGGCCGCCTACGGCCGGAGATGAGGATCCATTGAAGGTGACATTGGGCCTTCTCAGTGCCGTGCTCGTGTTGATGGGGGGGCCCGTCTCGACGAGCGCGGACGTTGAGATGGGGCTCCAGGCGCCGCCGCTGCGCTTTCCCACGCTGCTGGTGAGCTATGCGCCCACCGCGGACGTGCGCCTCGCCTTGGGCCTGACCCATCAGCGCTCGTCGATCCGACGGGTGACGCGGGTGAGCGTGCTCGGGGAGCGCACGCTCGCCCCGGTCGAACGGGGGCGGTGGCGCGTCGTGCCGACGCTCGGGCTCGGCGCGGAGTTCGGCTGGACCACCGTCCGGGTTGAGGCGGCGAGCTCGACGACGCCCGTCGCGGCGTTGCGCGTGATCGGCGGCGCGCAGCACGAGCTCCAGGCGGCCCGACTGACGTTGTTCGTGCGCGCGTGGAACGGCTTGCTGCTCCACCCCTTCGGGACCGGGTGGGGCATTGCGGTCGGTTTCCGCACGCCGTTTCCCGTCGACCCGCGGGCCGTGCTCGGCCTCGCTTCCAAGGAGGCGACCGATTAGCTTGCCCCTTGCGTCCGGCTTTCGAGGCCCGCCATCGTGGCCTGCGTTGGTCGTCGCGGTCAGCATTGCCGTGGCGCTGTTGAGCGCTCCGCCGGCGGCGACCGCCCAGGCTCAGCCCTACTGGGCCGTTGGGGTGAAGGCCGGGGCGCTGCTCGGCCTGGGCGGGATGGCGCTGGAGCGCGGGGTGGCCGAGAGCGCGGCGCTTCTCAACGTCGGCTTCGCCGAGGGCCGGCAGACGCTGTTGATCCTGGGGCGTCGTTATGGGGCCGCCCAGCCGGGCAACCGAGCCTATCTCGACGTCCGGCTCGGCGCGCTGCGCGTCGATAGCGGGGCGACGGCGGAGTGGGTCAGCCTCTTCGGCTTGGGGGCCGGCTACGAACTGCCGCGGCTCGGCGTGCTCCGCTTGGCCATCGAGACGGGCATCGGGTTGCAGAACATCGAGCCGTCGTTCACGCCCCTCACCCGCGCCGGCGTCTTCCTCGGCGCCACCGTCGGCGTCCGCTTCTGATTCGGACCCGACATTGAGGCGCGAACCGCCCACGAACTCTCCGGCCTGAAGGAAGCCTCGGTCCAGGCCGAGATCAGCTTCTAGTCGCTCGGCAGTCGATAGGACCGCCGCTAGCCTCTACAATGCCTCGCTATGAACAACGTTCCCGAATGGGTCAAAGACGCCGTCTTCTATCAGATCTTTCCCGATCGCTTTGCGAAAAGCGAGCAGATGGCCAAGCCGCCGCGCCTGGAGGCCTGGGACGCGCCCCCAACACACCACGGCTTCAAGGGCGGCGATCTCCATGGCGTGGTTGACAAACTCGACTATCTCCAGGACTTGGGGATCACGGCGCTGTATCTCAACCCCGTCTTCGCCTCCGCCGCCAACCATCGCTATCACACCTACGACTACGAGCGCGTCGATCCGCTGCTCGGCAGGGATGACGCCCTCCGGGCGCTTCTGGACGCTGCCCACGAGCGCGGCATGAAGGTCGTGCTCGACGGGGTCTTCAACCATGCCAGCCGAGGATTTTTCGCGTTCCATCACATCCTGGAGAACGAGGGCCAGTCGCCCTATCTGGATTGGTTCAACGTCAAGGGGTTTCCCTTGCGGGCGTATTCGGCCGAGCAGCCGCCCAACTACGACGCCTGGTGGGGACTGCCGGATCTGCCGAAGTTCAACGTCGCCCATCCCGAGGTGCGCGAATACCTCTGGAACGTGGCAACGGAGTGGACCGAGTTCGGGGTCGACGGCTGGCGGCTCGACGTCCCCGAGGAGATCGACGACCCCGAGTTCTGGCGCGAGTTCCGACGACGGGTAAGAGCGATCAATCCGGACGCCTATCTCGTGGGCGAGATCTGGCACCGCGCGCCCGAGTGGCTCGCCGGCGACCGCTTCGACGCGACGATGAACTATCCGCTGACCCGAGCGCTGCTGGGGTTCGTCTTGACGGAGCCGCCGGAGGAGGCGCTCGTCGAGGGGCTCGGCTATGCGCCCGTTCCTCGTCTGGATGCGGCGGCGTTTGCGGCCGAGATCGACGACCTGATGAGCCTGTACGCCGCGGAGGTCACCCAGGCCCAGCTCAACCTCCTCGACAGCCACGACACGGCCCGATTCTTGACGCTGGCGGGCGGTGACGTCTCGGCCCTCAAGCTGGCGACGCTCCTCCAGATGACGCTGCCCGGCGCGCCGTGCGTCTATTACGGGACCGAGATCGGCATGGAGGGCCGTCGCGACCCGGACTGTCGGCGGGCGTTTCCCTGGGACGAGAGCCGCTGGGATCACGAGCTGCGCGCCTACGTCCAGTCCTGCATTGCGCTGCGTCACGCGCACCCGGCGCTGCGACGGGGCGAGCTCCGGCGGCTGTACGCCGCCGCGGGCGTGTATGCCTACGGCCGTCGATCCGAGGACGAGACGCTCGTCGTCGTCGTCAACGCGTCGCCGGAGGCGCAACGACCGGCGCTCGATGTCACGGGCTTCCTGGGCGACGGGCAATGGCTCCGCGACGTCGCTTCCGACGAGCCGGTGTCAACGGTCAACGAGGGGAACGTCGGCGTCGAGGTCGAGCCGCGGTCGGGCCGCGTCTTCCAAGTCGACGGGCCGGCGGACTGAGGCTCACTCGCCCGAGCGCATCAGCGTCTCGACCCGCTCGATCTCGGAGCGACCGCCGATGAACAGCGGCACGCGCTGATGGAGCCCGGTCGGCGGGACGTCCCGGATGCGTTTTCGACCCGTGCTCGCTGCTCCGCCGGCCTGTTCGACGACGAACGCCAAGGGCGCGGCTTCGTACATGAGCCGGAGCTTGCCGTCCGGATTGCCGGACGTGGGCGGATAGAAGTAGAGCCCGCCCTCAAGCAGAATCCGATGCAGGTCATGCACCAGCGCTCCGGAGTAACGCGAGGAATACCCCCCATCCCGGAGCTCGTCGACGAACGCCTGAACGGCCGGGTCCCAATGCCCGTAGCGCGCCTCGTTGGCGCTGTAGTACCCGCCCGGATCGGGGATGCGGATGTCGTGGTGGGTGAGCAGGAACTCGCCGATGCCCGTGTCGAGCGTGAACCCGTGCGTCCCCTCGCCCGTGGTGTAGACGAGCATGGTGCTCGGGCCGTAGAGCACGTAGCCGGCCGCGACCTGCTCGGCGCCGGGGCGCAACAGATCCGATTCGTCGATCTCGCCGTCCGAGGCGTGACGCCGGCGGATGGAGAAGATCGAGCCGACGGTCCCGTTGGCGTCGATGTTGGAGGAGCCGTCCAGGGGATCGACGAGCACGAAATAGCGCCCGCCCTGGCCGTGCGCGGAGACGTGGGCGGGCGTCTCCATCTCCTCGGACCCGACGGTCGAGACGAGCTCGATATAGCGGAACACGTCCACGAACGCCTCGTTGGCCAGGACGTCGAGCTTGCTGACGACTTCCCCTTGGACGTTGACGTCGTCGGTGGCGCCAAGCACGCCCGCCAGGGCCCCTTGGCTCATTTCGCTGGCGACGAACTTGGCCGCCAACCCGATCTGGGCGAGCAGGATGCTGAACTCGCCCGTCGCTTCGGGATGGGCCTGTTGCTGTTCGAGGATGAAGCGGTTGAGCGTGATGTAGTCGCGAGCGGCGGAGCGGAGTGAGCTCATG
>JBDGQO010000056.1:0-16301 GCA_042219045.1 Bipolaricaulia bacterium
GCGATCGTGACCTCGACGGCGGCGCTGATGACGCGCTTCGACGCGGAGCATCCCCGACAGAGCGTCGGACTCTTCGGAAGCTTGCCGGCGTTGGCGGCGAGCGCGGTCTTCATTCTTGCCAGCGCCCTGGCCGTCTTGAGACTAGCCGGCGTGGCGTTGCCCTTTTTGCCCGGTTGGCCGACCGCGACCGTGGGTCTGATTCTGCTCGTTGTTGTGGCCGGCATCGGGCTGCTGGTTCGCATGGCGACCCGACGCATCGAACGTTGGCCACTCGAGTGAGCGATTGGGACCCGGCAAAGATACGTGCGCTTCGATCGGGATAGTTTGTCAGGACTCGGCGGAGGGGGGACGGTCCGCGAGCAACAGCGCGATCCAGCGCGTCCGGGGGTTGCTGGCGAGGCCGAGCTTTAGTGCCACCGTCAACGGCACGGTGAAGACCATCCCGACGAGGCCGAGGATCCAGCCCCAGAACAACATGGACACGAAGACGACGAGGATCGACAGTCCCATGCCCTGCCCGAAAATCCGCGGTTCGAGGTAGTTCCCGAGTAGCACGCCCATCACCAGAAAGCCGAGGCCCACGACCACGGCCGTTAGCCAGCTCGCCGTCAGGCCCGCGATCAGAATGGGCGGCACGGCGGCGATGACGGTGCCGAAGTAGGGGATGTAGCTGAGCAAGAACGTGAGCATGCCCCAAAGCAAGGCGAACTCCACGCCGAAGATGGCCGTCCAGATGGCGATAAAGACGCCCGACGCCACGTTGATCAGGCTCTTGATGGAGAAGTAGCGCTCGATGGCCTCGTTGAACTCGTCGATGAAGTCGAGGATCGGCTCGGGGTCGCGGAACGCGAAGCGGAGCTTGCGGGTAAACTGGGACGCTTCCATCAGGATGAAGATGACCAGCGCGATCACCAATGACGCTGAGGAGAGCGTGCTGCCCAGCGTGTTGAGCAGCGATGTGAAGAGTTGGACGCCGCGGTTCAAGTTCAGGTACTGGTCCAGCGTCTGATCCTCAACCGGCACTCCCAGATCGTCGAGCCAGGCCTTCAAATCCGCCTGCCAAGCCGAGAACCGATCCTGATATTGCATCAGCGTCGATCCGAACTGGTCGATCGTCGTCTTCGCGAGCAAGATCAACGACACCAGTAACCCGATGACCAGCAGGATCACCAGGATCATGGCCAGGACCGACGGCACCCCCCAGCGCGCCAGTCGCGAGTAGACCCCGTAGCTGATCACGGAGAGGAACAACGCCACCATGAGGTGGACAATGATCGACTGTGCCGCGGCGATGCCCGCCACGATGACGATCAATGCGGCCAGCGACACGAGCTTCGAGGCAAGGCGCCCATCGCGAGTCTGATCGGCCATGGTTCTCCAGCCACGCATCATAGCCGACGGGCGTTGGAGATGTCGATTCCCGCAGCCCCATCGCCGTATTGCCGTCGCTGTGTTCTCGGCATCACGCCCAGCCGGGCACGAACGGTTGCATGAGCGCCAGCCCATTCGCATTCTGGGGGATCGAGTCGGAACGCAACTCGACTGTCGGACGGGAGTGCTGGGCTGTGTTCACCGGAGACGAGGACATCGTGGCGACCGTGCGCCAGCGAGGCTGGACCCGGCGGCGCCAGCAGGCGTTCCTGCGTCAGTACGGCTCGCTGCTGCGCCAGGCGATGCTGAGCGAGCTCGGCCGGCGCTTCGGCGCCCAGGCGATCCATGGGCTGCGAGACTATCTGACGTCCCTGGAGCGAGGGGAGCAGCCGAACGATGGCCAGCTGGCCGGGCGGTTCCTTGAGCTGGCCCAGGACGTCTGGCAAGCGGTCTGTCTCGAAATATTTCGCGCCGAGCGGAACACGATCATGCAATACGACGCGTACTGCCGGAACTGCCAGCAACAGGGACGCACGCCCATGCCGTTCAAGGGGTATCTGTGGGGGCTGGTCAGCCTGAAAGTGCGCCAACAGATTCCGCGCCACCGGCAGGCGTTCGATCCGGTCCAATCGCCGCCCGTGGACGACGATGCCGAGGGGGACGCGCTAAATTGGGAAGACCAACGGGAGGCGGAGGCCCATCCGGCCGCGGAAGCCATCGCGTTGGCCGATCCGGTCGACGGGTACTGGGAGGGGCTATTGCGGTGCGACGCGCCGGATCCCTCGGCCGTTGCCCAGATGCTGGAACTAACCGATCGCGACGAGCACCGGCTCTGTTGGGCCTGTAGCTCGCTCAAGCGGCGTCTCGACGAGACCAAGCGCGAGAACTTGATCGCGTTCGTGGCGTTCTTCGTCAGTCAACGCGGCCCGGAGCAACGGGAAGCCGACCTCCCCGAGCGACACCAGCTTTGCCTGGAGCATCTGGCCGGGCGCTATCTCCGCTGGGAGGCCGATGTCTGCGCACGCATCTTCGGCAAATCGATCCGCAAAGACCGTGTTATTGAGCAAATCCAGGCCGAGCTTGACCGACTTCCGGATGGAGCAGCAACCCCCGACGCGGAAAGGGGCGAGATGGAATGAACGTCGACGAAGTGATCGCGAACGCGCAGGCGGAAGCCGAGCAACGAGCGCCAATCCAGTCCGGACATCCCACCGAGGCCCAACTGTGGGCCTACCTCCATAACGAGCCTGAGAGCCCCCTCCAACGCCAAGTTGGGGCCCACGTCGGGAGCTGCTCGATCTGTCGGACGAACCTAACGACATGGCGCGGTGCCCTCGCCGAACTGGACGTCCTGCTTGCCGATCGTTTGGAAGCACCCTCCGTCCACTCCGCATCGCCGTCTTCGGCCGGCAAGGGATGGTCCCAATGGCTCACGCAAACCTTGCAACCCGTCTTCGCTCCCCGGCGTTGGGCTTGGCACGCCGCCGCGTTCGTGGGGGGCAGCACGGCCCTGCTCGGCCTGAACAGCTATCTCCACGAGGCGTTTGTGCCCGAACCGTCGCCCTTCGGATCGCCGCCGTCGCCGCCATGGTGGGCCGAGTGGTGGACGCCGTACGCCGTTGGGGCATGGGCCGGCCTGCTTGCGCTTCACGGTCTTGTTGTCCGGCGCAGGCACCAACGCAACAATGGAGCAGCGTCAAGCGGAGACTCGAGCGAAGACGAGGGATGAGCCATGCGACGTTGGATCGTGGCGGTGCTAACGGTGGGACTGAGCGTCGTGATCGGTTTGGGCGCAGAGTGGCAAGGGTTCTGGGGCGCCGACGATTATCCGGGGACGGCATCCGTCGAGCCCGGTCGTTGGGCCGATACCCCGCTCTGTTGGGCCTATCACGACCCGTCCGCCTGGACGGAGGCCGAACGCGGCGTGGCGCGCGCCGCCATTGCCGAGTGGAGCGAGCGCGAGCAGGCAGGCAAGGTCGTGAATCCCTTTCAGGACAAGATCTTTCACGCTAGCCATCGACGATGCGCGGACCGCCCGACCGACATCGTGCTCCAATGGGCCACACCGCCCGGTGGCCTCGTGGGCTTTTACGCGCCCGTTCGCGTCGCCCCGCCCATCGAGCGGGAGTTCGGCGATCCCTGCGAACGCCTTGAGAGCCGGAACGTCTTGACCCGCTGCAGCGTCGTCTTGATCAACCCGACCCATCCCGACGGCTGGTTCGTCGACCCGACGCCATCGCGGGACGAGGAGTTCACCCAGGCCGCCAAGCTCAAGTGCGGTTCCATCGTCAACATGACCGTCGCCAAGCCGGACGGACCAGCCGCGGATAAGGGCGATCTCTTCACGGTCATTGCCCACGAGTTCGGCCACGCGCTCGGGCTCATCCACTCCGACGGCTGCGACGGCGACCCGCGCACACCCCGCGATCCGCAGAATCTGTATGATGACGACGGCACGTTGATGTGGGGCGGTGCGCTCCAAGGCCGCCGCGGCCGCGGCAGCTCCGGCGGCATGGGGCTCGGCATTCGACGTCGCGCTGACGCCCATGCCTACGACGCGCTGGCTGAGCTCTATGATTCCAACGCCCGCAACAACCGCTTCATCAACGCCACGGTGGACGTGCCCGTGTTGGCCCAACTTGACCAGCTTGCCCCTGAGTTCTGGCAGCGCGCAGCTGAGGATCGCCCATCGTCGCCGGTAGTGGCTGATCAGTCGTGCGATGAGGACTCCTGCACGCTCGACGCCAGCGGCGGCATCGACGGCGTCCGGTTCGTCGTCGGCGGGGGCTCGTTGGCGCCCGACCTAGCCCTCGACGGTCCGACCGGCGTCATCCACGGCATTCCCCAAGAGGCGGGGCAATATCGCCCTACCATCTGGGCCCAAGATACGCAGGACGATCACGTCGTTGCCGAGGTCCGCCTCACCATCGACGTATCCGGTGAGTCTGACGAGTCCGACGACTCGGACGATGAGGACAGCGAAGACCAGTCGCCACCCGAGGGCTGAACGGGGCGCTTGTGAGGGCGAGGCCGACGTTCTAAGATAGCTTGATCCTTCATGGCGACCGACGTCTATCTCATTCGGCACGGCCAGACCGACTGGAACCGCGATCGCATCTGCATGGGCCAATCGGACATTCCGCTCAACGCGCTGGGTCGAGCACAGGCCCGTCTTGCCGCCCAGCGACTGCGCGATCACCCCATCTCCCACATTTACAGCAGCGATCTCACGCGGACCGTCGAGACGGCCCGGCCACTGAGCCAAGCCCTGGGCCTTAAGATCTGGACGGATGCCGGATTTCGTGAGCTGGACTACGGGGACTGGCAGGGCATCCCCCAAGACGAACTGCCGCAACGGTACCCGGAAGCCTTTCGGAAGGATCTCCGTCTCAATCCGCTCAACTTCCATCCGGACGGCGGCGAGCGCGTCCACGATCTGTACGAGCGCGTCACGGCCGCTTTTGAGCAGATTGTCGACGACCATCCCGAGGCGTCGGTCGCCATCGTCGCACACGGCGGGGTCGTGCGCTGCCTCGCCAACGAGGTTCTAGGACGTGGCGCGTACGCCTCGGCGGAAATATTCTACAGCCTCGGCTTCGCCGTGAGCAACGGCGGAATCACGTTGGTGCACGTCTCCGACGCCGAGACGCCCCAACTGATCTATCTGAACGATACCTGTCATCTCGCCTCGTTGTCCGAGTCCTCCGCGGCCGCGTAGGCCCGTTCCAGGCGCCGCATCTCTGCGATGATCGTCTCGAAGATCCGTCGGACGGAGTCGGCGTCCAGCGGCCCCACATTGGCTGCCAGCAGGCGCTCGACGATGGCCGCCTCTCGGTCAGGATCGACAATCGAGGCGCCCGAGTCGGCTTTAGCCCGGCCGATCTGCCTGACCAACTCCAGGCGTCGGTTGAGCAGCCGCAGCAGCTCGGCGTCGATCTCGTCGATGTGGCGTCGCCGATCGTCGATGGACACGATGCGCGTCTCCGATCACTCCGACCCAATGCGCGGATGGCGAGGCGCGAAGATGCCGTCCGGGTTCGGGATGCCGACCCACACGTGGAGCCCGTAGAGCGTCGGATGCCAGAACGCCAATGGGGATCCGTCGGCATTCTCCGCGGGGGCGTTTGACGGGTCGGACACGGCTTGTTCGCTGCCGTCCTCGAAGTGCGCCGCGGCCGGACGGCTCGACCAATCGCTCGCATTGAAGAGCGTCACGCCCTCCATGCGCGACACGAAGCGAACGCCGGCGAGCCTCATCTCCCCTTCGGCGTCTTTGGCGTAGAGCAACACCGGCGGCTTGTCGAAGGCTGGCCGACGATCCATGAGCAACTTCTGCTTCACGTAGGCCTGACCCATGCCGTCGACAAGCGGGCCCACTTTCTCGTAGCCGGCATCTTGAGCGGCACTCGGCCGCTTGAAGTCGTTCATGCGCGTGTCCAGCTGGTTGAGCTGCACGACGGCGGTTACGTCGGCGTTCGTCATGCGGTACTGGGTTCCAGGAATGAAGACGTCGGCGGCGAAGCGCGCCTGAGCGTCTCGGGACTCTTCGTCCGTGACGACGCCCCCGTCGAGGTAGTAATTCATCCAGTCCGGAGTGGTAGGCGCTTCGCTGAATGCGGACTCCGAAGTCGTAACGGGTGCGCCCTGCGGAAGGCCTTCGCGCACGGAAACGCTCACGGTGGCCTCCGAGGCATTGCCCGCCTCATCGGTCACCCGCACACGAACGGTGTAGTCGCCCGGGGCGCCGTAGACGTGGCGCGCGGTCGCCTCGTCCGTCTCCTTGTCGATCGTGCCGTCGTTGGTCCAGTCCCATTGATAGGTGGCGATGTCGTCGTTGGGATCGGATGAGCCGGAGGCGTCGAAGGCGATCGCTTCGCCGACAAGTGGCTCGCCGGGCGAAGCGCTCAGGGCTGGCTTCGGGCGCCCGCCGTCCTTCCCTTCGTCATCGCTACTGTCATCGCCTTCGTCGTCGCCACCGTCTTTGCTGCCGGTATCGTCTTCGGTCTGGCTGTCGTCGGATTTCTCCCCACTGTCGTCGTTGGTTTCTTCGTCAGGGTCCCCTTTGGAACGACCGTCACCCTTGCCGACTTGGATCGTCGGCGATTTGGGAAATCCCACGACGATCCGCTTACCCTGCGGGTTCGTGTACTCGAGCTGTGACGGCGATTGATTCAGCTCGAACGTGCCCTGACGCGCGAATCGGACTTCGTAGCGCGTGTGCCAAGCTTCGCCCTCGAACAGCATGGGCACGCGCCACTGCAGCTGGGTTGCGTCCCGACCGGGCAGGATCGACGGGCCGTTTTCGAGCCCCTTGACGTCGCTGACCGCCGGGGGCAGCGTCTGGGTGAGCAACAGATAGCGTGCGGCCACGTGGCGATCGCCTTCGCGGAGGATGCGCTCCAATACGTCATCGTTGTAGCGCTGAAAAAAGCGGCCGCCGGAGGCTTGCCCGACGCGCGACAACACGCTGGTTCGGACCGACGGCGTCGTGCCGATGGCAAAGATGGGAATATTGTTCTCGCCAGCCCGTTTGGCTTCGACAAGCGGATCGCGACCGACCTGGGCCACTCCGTCCGTCGGCGTCACGACGATCCGTGTCGCCTCGGACCGAGCATTGTTGACGAGCTCGTCGACGGCAAGCATTAGGCCGTCGCCGAGCGCTGTCTGTTGGCCCTCGACGAGCCCGTTGATGGTCTTGCGAATCTTCGCGAACGCCTCGGGGGCTTCCCCATCCGACCCGCCGAGCGAGGTCAGTCCCTGTTCAACTCGAGCCGAATCCGCAAACGAGACGATCCCCACGCGGTCGGAGGCCCCGAGGTGGGACACGATCGTGCGGGCGATCTCTTGGACTCGGGCCAGGTCAACGCTTGCGGACCGATCCAGCGCAAGCATGAGATCAATCGGCCCATCGTCCGAGTCAAGTTGAGGCCCGATCACGGAGAGCTTCGCCTCCGCGGGCTCGGCCTTGCCGTCCTTGATGACCGCGATCTTTTTGGGCTGGACGTTCTGTTCAATCTGAACCGCATCGGTCGGCTGCGCGATCGCACCCATCGTGACGAGCGCGAGCAAAAGCGCTCCGACCAACCCCATACGCCATGTCTCAGCCAATCCGGGCAACAAACGGCGCAGCGGCCGCCTCAACATCGTCTATCACCTCATATCAGCAATCCGCTCACAACGGGCCATCTTGTGGATTCTAGCGTTCTCTATGAGACCGCTTCAATCGCGACTGACCACTCGATGCTGGACAGCCGACACGTCGAGGCCCCCCATCTTGCGTGCCTGCAATTGGAGGCCGAAGCGAGCTTCTAGATGCGCCCGAATGGCCGGCTTGACCTCCTCGAGCGAGACGGAGCGATCCAGTTCACACGCCATGGAGGTCATGACCTCGGGATTGAACCCGCAGGGTGAGATGATGCGAAAGTCGTCCAGGTTCGTGGCGACGTTGAGCGCGAAGCCGTGATAGGTCACCCAGCGTCGCACGGCGATCCCGATGGAGGCGAGCTTGCGGCTCGGCGCCCCGGCCGTCCAGACGCCCGTGGCGCCCTCGGAGCGCTGCGTGGGGATCCCGAAGTCGGCGAGCGCGTCCATGAGCGTCGCCTCGAGGTCGCGCAGATAGCGGTGCAAATCTCGACGCTCACCCGCCAGCTTCAGGATGGGGTAGCCGACGAGCTGGCCGGGCCCGTGATACGTCGCCTGGCCGCCGCGCTCGATCTCGTAGACGGGCACATCCCAATCGGGCGCCAGCGCCGTAAACGCGTCGGGTTGGCGATGGCGCCCGAGCGTCACCACGGGCGGGTGTTCGACGAGCACGAGCGCATCCGGGACCCGCTCCCGGATGCGCTCGGCCACGAGTCCCTTCTGAAAATCCCAGACCTCGGCATAATCCTGGCGGCCGAGATCGATCAGCCAGGCGGCCCGGGTCACCCCATCAAGCGCCCACCATGAGCCACTTCGGATTCTCCAAGAACGCCTTGACGTCCTTGGCGAACGCCGCGCCGACGTGGCCGTCGACCAACCGATGGTCGAACGACAGCGCCAGCATCATCTGCTGGCGGATGACGATCTCGTCGTCGACGACAGCCGGCTTCTTCTTGATCTCGTGCACGCCGAGGATCGCCGACTCGGGCGTGTTGACCACGGGCGTGGAGAGCATCCCGCCCTGGGCCCCTAGGCTGGTGATGGTGAACGTGCCGCCCTGGAGGTCCTCGGGGTTGACCTTGCCTTCGCGGGCCAGGCCGGCGAGCCGCTCGATCTCCGCGGCGATCTCCAGCATGCTCATCATGTCGGCGTTCTTGACCACGGGGACCATCAGTCCCTGCTGGGTCGCGGCGGCGACGCCGATGTTGTAGTAGTGCTTGAAGACGATCTCCTCGTTCTCGTGATCGAGCGAGGCGTTGACATACGGGTGCTTCTTGAGCGCCGCCACACAGGCCTTGACGATAAAGGGCAGATACGTCAGCTTGATGCCCTGCTCCTTGGCGGTCTCCTTGAGGCTCTCCCGCACGCTGACCAGCTCCGTGACGTCGAGCTCGTCGACGTAGGTGAAGTGCGCGGCCGTGTCCTTGGCCTCGCGCATGTGATCCGAGATACGCCGACGCATGCCGCGCAGCGGCACGCGATCCTCCTGCTGCTCGCCGCGCACCCGCGGACGCTCCGGGGCCGAGGGCATCGTGGAGACGGGCTCCTGAGCGCGGTCGGGTTCGGGGGCGGCAGCAGCCGGGGCGGCTTCGGGCGCACCTTCCGCTTCAGCCGGGGCTTCGGCCGAGGCTCCACTCTCGGCCAACGCCCGGACGTCGTCGTCGGTGACGCGCCCGGCCGGGCCAGAGCCCGGAACCTGGGAAATGTCGACGCCTAGCTCGCGAGCCAGCTTGCGCGTGGCGGGCGTCGCCAGGACGCGGCCTTGGGATGCCGCGGGCTGTTGGCCGTCGCCCGAGGCTGCTGGGGCGGCCGTCTCGGCCGCAGCGGTCGCGCCGGAGGCTGCCTCTTGGTCGGCGCTCGCTTCGGCCGTTTCGGCGGATTCGGCAGCGGCGGCAGCACCCTCGGCGGGCACCTCCTCGCCCTCGTCGCCGATCACGAGGATGACCGAGCCGACCTCGACGATGTCGCCCTCCTCGGCGTAGCGCTTCAACAGCACGCCCGAGCGGGGCGCCGGAATCTCCACGGTCGCCTTGTCGGTCATCACCTCGACGATTGACTGATCTTCCTCGATCTCGCCGCCTTCCTCTACGAGCCACTGGACGATCTCGCCCTCGTGGACCCCCTCACCGACGTCGGGCAGCTTGAATTCCAATGCCATCTCGGGCCATCACTCCTCGGAAAATTTCCAAACAGCGGCCATGGTAGCGAACGGGTCAGGGGACGCCAAGTCGGCATCGCGCCCCCGCCCCGTTGCCGAGCGCGGACGTCAGCCTTCGATCAGCCTGCGTCGGCTGATCGAGCTCAAGTAGTCGATAATCATGACCGAGACGAGGACGACGAACATGTAGACCCCGACCTCGTTCCAGCGCCCTTGGCGCACCGCGTCCATGATGACCTGCCCGATGCCACCGGCTCCGACGACGCCGAGCACGGTCGCCGCGCGGACGTTGATCTCGAAGCGATAGATGGCGATGGCCAGGAACTCGGGAATCACTTGCGGCAACACGGCATATCTGAAGCGAAGGACGCCGGCGCTGCCCAGCGCGCCCAGAGCTTCAAGCGGGCCCCGATCGATCGTCTCCACGATCTCGTAGTTGAGACGCGAGATCATGCCGATGGAGTGAATCCCGAGCGCCAGGACACCGGCCATCGGCCCGGGCCCGAACGCGGCAATGAGGAAGATCGCCAGAATGATTTCGGGGAACGTGCGGATCGCGTTCGGGGCCTGACGAATCGTGTAGGCGCCCAGCGACGGAATGCCCAAGTTGCGTGCGCAGAGAAAGCCGAACGGAAACGCCAAGAGCGCGGCGACGGTGGTGCCCAGCAGCGCGATCTCGATCGATTCCGCCATCTTGGCGATTGCCGTCGGCAAGTGCTGCCACGCCGGTTGGACCATGGAGGTGAGCATGCTGCCGAAGTAGACCAGCCCTTCGGAGACGCGTTGCAGATCGATGTCGATGCTCAGCACGGCCCAGATCATCAGAGCCACCGCCGTGGCGCCGAGGCCGCCTTTCATCGCCGTGGTCAGGTCACGGCCTTCGACGAACGCCTGCCGGAAACGACTGCTGATCAGGTCGATCAGGAAGACGAACCCGAAGATGACGATCAGAATCGTCATGGCCGCCGGGTAGTCGAACCAGTCGAGGGCGGTAATGAGGTTCTGGCCGATGCCGCCCGCACCGACGTAAGCCAAGATCGTGGCCGCGCGGACGTTGATCTCGAACATGTAGAGCGAATAGCTCAAAAACATCGGCAGAACTTGAGGCAACACGGCGAACGTCACGACCGCCGGGCGTCGCGCTCCCGTGGCCTCCAGGGCCTCGACGGGGCCGCGATCGATGTTGTCGGCGCTCTCGCTGGTCAGCTTGGCGATGATGCCGATGGAAAACAGCGTCAGTGCTGGCACTCCTGCCACGGGCCCGATGCCGAGAGCGGCAACAAAGAGCGCCGCGTACAGCAGATCGGGAATGGAGCGGAGGACGCCGATGACCGCGCGGGCGGGATAGTAGAGCCACCACGCACGGGTGACCGACCGCGTGGAAAGCATCATCATCGGCAGCGCAACCGCCGCGCCCAGCGTCGTTCCCAGAACGGCGATGCGGATCGTCTCCAACAGCGGCTTCCAGATCTGGGGCAGAATGTCCCAGCGGGGCGGCCACATTCGCCCCATGAGATCGAAAAAGCGGGGACTCTTCTGGATCAGCTCGGCCAAGCTGAACTCGAGCTGCTGGATGGAGACGGCATACGTCGCTCCGAGGGCGACCAGCAGTGCAGCCCACGTCAATCGGCGCTTGAGGGTCTGCATCGACGTGGCCATCATGGTCGGTTTTCCCTAGACGGTCTGTCGGCGCTGCGAAACTTGACGGTGCTCGTGAGCGGATAGCGGCGCGCCGTAGATCGCCTCTTCAAACGTCGCCTCATCCAGCTTGTCGACGGGCTCGTCGAAGATGACTTGGGCGTCGCGGACGCCGACGATGCGGTCGCCGAACGCCTGCGCCAAGAGGGTATCGTGAAGGTTGCAGATCGTCGTGATGCCGGACTCGACGTTGATCCGCTTCAAGTGCTCCATGACGACACGGGCCGTGATCGGGTCGAGCGACGCGACGGGCTCGTCGGCCAAGATCAACCGGGGTTCCTGAGCGAGAGCGCGGGCAATGCCGACCCGTTGCATCTGACCGCCGGAGAGCTTATCGGCGCGCTGGTGGGCCTTGTCCTTAATTCCCACCCGATCGAGCGAGGCGAGGGCAACCTCCACGTCAACCCGGCGGAAACGCCCCAAAAGCGCCTTCCAGGTGCCCACCTTGGGGATGCGTCCGGCCAACACGTTGCGCATCACGCTGGAGCGTTTCACCAGGTTGAACTCCTGGAAAATCATTCCCATCTCGGCGCGCAACCGCCTCGTGCGACGCGAGGACAGTCGCAGAACGTCCTGATCGTCAAAGCGGACTTGGCCCTCGAGCTCCGCGCCGGTGAACTCGACCAAACGGTTGATGCAGCGCAGCAGCGTCGACTTGCCCGCGCCGCTGACGCCAGCAATGACGATGAACTCGCCCTCGCGGACGCTCAAGCTGACGTCCTCCAGGGCCCGAACCCCGCTCGGATAGGTCACCGAAAGGTTTTCAATCCGCAGTAGGTCTTGTCCGCTCATATGAAGGCGCGGACGAGAAGACCCGTCCGGGTCTCCTCGTCCGCTGATAGCGTTCCGGTATCGTGGTCGATCGATGGGTCGCCTGTCAACTTGCGATCAGAGGCAGCGGTCGCGGATCGGCTGGATCTCGCTCACGACCTGCCGCACGGCGTCGAAGTTGGACGGTTGGACCGCCTGCAGCTCGGTCGCGTCCAACAAGCTCTCCAACAGCGGACTGCCCTGCTCGCTGTTGGAGAGCGCGACCAGCTCTTCCTGAATGGCCGCGGTCAACTCGGAGCTGAGATTGTCCGCGGCGACCTGCGGGTCGTTCGGGATGTAGTCGGTGTAGCCGAGGAGCTTGATCCGCGAGGTGAGCGTGTTGACCTGTTCCATCTTGGACATGTCGGACGGAAGCCCGGTGTCCTCCGTACGGCCCACCAGGTCGAGCCGAACGTCGTCGTAGCCCCAGCCGATGTCGGCGTCCCCGCGCAGCACCGACAGCGCGGATGACGTGTGACCGCCGGCGACGACCGTGTTGAAGTTGTCGTGGTTGCCCGGAAGGATGCCGGCATTCTTCAGCTTCAGGCAGGGGAAGAGGAAGCCGCTCGTCGAGCCGGTAGAGCTGTAGCTCATCGTCAAGTCTTTGCCGTCCTTGACGGCCTGAACCAGGTCGTCGAAGTTGCCGATGAACGGCCCCTTGTTCGGGTTGCCCATGCTCTGGTTGGCCATGAGCTGACCGCGGTAGAAGAGGTTGCCGAAGCGGACGCTCGAAGTCAGGATCTTGGCGCCCTCTTGCTGTTCGGCCTGGACGGCGCTGAACGGACCCATGAAGCCGACGTGGACCTCGCCCGTGCCGAGCGCAGCGACCGTGGCGGCCTCGCTCTCCGGCACGAACGCCCGGACGGACTGAATGTCAAACCCGCGCTCCTGGAGCCGCTTAAGCAGCAGATTGGCGAACGGTTCCAAGTCCGGAAGCAGCTCGGCAGGCTCGCGGGACGGAATCATGCCCACAACGAGCTCCTCCGGCACAGTGCCGTCATACTGAGCTTGAATCGCCACGGTCGGGCCGAAGGCCCCGAAGACCAACGCGGCGATGAGCGACAGGCAGACGAGAACGCGTCCACCGAATCGAAGGTTGAAGTTCATGGTGAAGTCCCTCCTATAGAGCTATGTCATAAACACTATACTCAGACCGTTGATGACGAGACAATAGGGCGATGACTCCGGAGCGACTGATTTCGGGAACCCATCTTGCAAAAGGGAAACGGAAAAGGAAGGCTAGTTATTTGTTATATAGAATTCCAAATATTTTATAGGCTCGTTAGTCGAGACGTGAGGCTAGATGCCCAGCGATCTCGTTCCAGCCGTGGACGATGACAGCCGCCGGGTGACTTTGCTGGAGGTGCTCCACGGCGATGAGGTTGAGCTCGGCGGTCAGGATGGGGCGCATGCCGAACTCTCCATAGAGTCGACCCTCATACGGCAGATCGCCAATCCCGGCCCAGAGGGAATCGTGCGCGGCGAGTTCAGCCAAGACTTGGCGCTTATAGTCCTGGTCCCCGGCGCCTCGCCCAGGCTTCATCCGCAGCATGACGTGGTCATCGTCGGGCAGCGGAAAGCCATGCTCCTGGAGCCACCGTTCGGTGCCGATCCGCATCGAGTCCCCAGTGTCGTCGTGGCGCCCCGTCAGATAGACCAAACGATGGCCCCGATCCGTCCACGCTGACAGGACCTCGGCCGCGCGCGGCAACGGCTCGTCCAACGCCATGAAGCGCTCAGAGAGGAAGACTTGAAACAGACGTCGATGTTCGTCCTTCGTCACGAACGGTTTGAAGCCGCCGTAGTCGGTGAACGCCGTCCGAGCGAGCTCCGGGCGACCGATCGCTTCCAGCGAACAGGCCAGGCGAGGACGGGCATCGGCGATGGTGTTGTCGATGTCGCAGACGAGCGTCCTCATCCCAACAGCGCCTCAACCTCGGGGCGGAGCTCGGCCGGCAGACAGAGCCGATCGTGGGTGGTTACCCGATTGGTGACCGCGTGGATGAGCTCGGAGTGCTCGCTCAGCTCGCCCAACCGCATGCGTCGATCCACAAGATAGATGTTCTCGCTGACTTCGTCGCGATCAGCTCGGAAAAGGCCGTCGCTGTACGGGTCGCTGACGGCCCGATCCAGGACGAGATAGTAGCGCGGGTCGAAGCCTGTCGCCTGGGCCACGTCGGCGATGTCGGCGCGCTGCATTTCGTAGCGACCGGGCTCGATCGGAATCGTTTTGAAAATCCGTCGCCGCAGAAAGCGCGTGGCGAGATCGGCGAGCACGGGGTCGGCCGCATGGGCCCATTGGCGCACGGCGTAGATGAGCGAAACGTCGTCCAGCTGGACGAACTCCCCGGCGGTCAGCGATCCGACATCGCGCAGCATCTTCTGCAGAGGACCCGTGGCAACCAGGTCGTCGCCATCCTGGAGCAGATCGGCCGCGCGCTGCAGCAGGCGAATGAGCATGGCGGACGCGGCGCGGCCCGTCTTGTGGTGATAGACCTGCTGGTACATGTAGTAACGGGCGAGGACGTAGCTTTCCACGGCCCGGACGCCCTTGTCCTGGTCGACGGCGATCTCCCAATCGTCAGCCCGGGGCACGATCCGCAGGCTGTGCAGGAGCCATTCCAGGTCGAACCGCCCGTAACCGACGCCCGTGTGGACGCTGTCGCGCAGGAGATAGTCCATGCGGTCGACGTCCAGTTGGCTGGAGATCAGCTTGACCGCAAACGACGGCTTGAACGTCCGCTCCACGATCTGGGCGATCCACTCGGGGTAGTCGGGATGGGCCCTCCCCAGGACCTGATGGACCTCGCTGCTCGGATCGCGCAACAGGCGGACGGTCCAGCGTTCGTGGTGCTCGCCGGCAAAGTTTTCCAACAGGTGCGAAAACGGATAGTGGCCGATGTCGTGGCAGAGGCTCGCCGCGAGCATCAGCTCTCGATGCGCGCGCAACGCCGCCACGAGCTCCCGATACGACGGGTCGGCCTCCAGCATGGTCATACGCTCGATGACCCGTTTCATCAGGTACGTCGCGCCCAACGAGTGGGAGAAGCGGTTGTGGTCGGCCCCGGGGTAGACGACGTAGCCGGTCCCCATGAGCTTGATGTTGCGCAATCGTTGCACTTCGCGCGTCTCGATGAGCTCCAGCACGAGCCGGTCTTGATCTTGATCGAAGCCGAGCAGGTTGTGGACGGGATCGCGGAAGACTTTGTCCATGGCGGGTTCAAGCCTACACGGGACCGCCGACGTTGTCGACAGGGACGCGATCACGCCCACACGAGCGACCATGGCCAATGTTGGCAACCCACGGACGCAATCGACTTGATGGCGCCCTCGTCCATCGAGTACGCTTGCAGACGTGATTGTCCGCTTATGCCCATGAGGAGGAGACGGTTCGCATGCACCAGTACGATTACGCTCAGGTTCCGGACGTCGGCGAACGGATCACGTCCTCCAACGGCCAACTGAACGTCCCCGATCACCCGGTGGTGCCCTTCATCCAGGGCGACGGCATCGGCGTTGACATCTGGCCCGCTGCTCAACGCGTCATCGACGCGGCCGTCGAGAGCGCCTACGGGGGCGGGCGCCAAATCGAGTGGATGGAGCTCTTCGCCGGTGAAAAGGGCCGAGAGGCCGCGGGCGAGGTCCTGCCGACCGAGACCTTCGACGCCATCCGGGACTTCAAAGTGGCCATCAAGGGCCCGCTGACAACACCCGTGGGCTCGGGGTATCGCAGCCTCAACGTGACGCTGCGCAAGGTGCTCGACCTCTACGCCTGCATTCGCCCCGTCCGCTACATTCCCGGCATGCCAAGCCCGCTCAAGGAGCCCGAAAAGGTCGACATGGTCGTCTTTCGCGAGAACACCGAGGACGTCTACTCGGGGATCGAGTGGGAGCAGGGCTCGGCCGAGGCCAAGCAAGTGCTCGAGTATCTCCACGACGAGTTCGGCATCGACGTTCGCGCCGACTCGGGCCTCGGCGTCAAGCCGATCAGCGTCCACGGCTCGCAGCGGCTCGTGCGCAAGGCGATCCAGTACGCGCTCAACCGCGGTCGCGAGAGCGTGACCCTCGTCCACAAGGGCAACATCATGAAGTTCACCGAGGGCGCGTTCATGCAGTGGGGCTA
>JBDGQO010000057.1:0-4519 GCA_042219045.1 Bipolaricaulia bacterium
CCGGAACGATCAACGGCCAACCCATCGAAGGCGACGGGACGATCCGCGTCCGCGAACGCTCGACGCCGCTGGCACAGGCATTGGACGCGCTCAGTTGGCAGGCTTCCCCGCAATCCATCACGCTGCGGCTCGGAGCGGAGCTGCCGCGAGGGGCCCGTTGGCATGCGGGGCTTTTCAACTTGGCCGGCCGGAAGCGCGCGGAGAGCGCTCCCACCGGGATGGCCGCGTCGACGCTGTCGCCGGATCGCCCGCTGGCCGGCGGCGTCTATCTCATGCTGGTGACGATCGAGGGCGCGGATGGCCGTGCCCGCTCCCGCGTACACAAGGTCGTCGTGCAACGGTAAGCTGTCTTTGTCGGCCCGATCCCTTCCGGTCTATCATCTGTCGGCGCGTACGGCGATGCGGCCGTTTCGCCTCCGGGGAAAGGGGTCGACATGGACCGACGCACGGGGTGGTTTGCGGGATTCGCCAGCGTCGCGATCATCGGCGCTATGCTGGCGTTGTTGGCGGGTTGCGGGATCCTTGCTGGGAATCAGCCGCCCGTTGCCGTCGCCGAGGCCTCGGCGACCGAAGGGGACGCGCCGCTGACCGTCCAGTTTGATGGGACAAACTCCTTCGACGAGGACGACGGCATCGCGAGCTACGCGTGGCGCTTCGGCGACGGCACCCAAGCGAGCGGGCCGACCGTGGAGCACGAATTCACGCAGCAGGGATTGTATCGCGCCCGGCTTACGGTGACGGATCAATTCGGGGCGCGCGACACCGACGTCGTGGCGATCACCGTGGGCAACCCGCCCCCGCAGGCGGTGCTGACCGCCTCCGCCACGAGCGGCTGGGTGCCGCTTGAGGTGGCCTTCGATGCCTCGGCGTCGTTCGATCCGGCGGACGATCGGATCGTCGGGTACGAGTGGACGTTCGGCGACGGGGCCATGGGCGAAGGCGTCCGCGCACAGCACCGCTACAACCAGTCCGGCCATTATACCCCCACGGTCCGCGTCACCGACGAGGACGGGGCAAGCAGCAAGGCCAGTGTGGACGTATTCGCGCTCGACTTCGCCTCGCGCGCGCTCACCGACCTCGAGCTGGGCACGTCGATGACGGACGTCCTGACAGCGGACTTCGACGGCGACGGGATCCCCGACGTGGCGCTGGCCGACAGCGAGAGCAACGAAGTGCGGGTGCTCTTCGGTCGGACTGGCCCGGAGCGCTTCGGCGAGGGCGTTCGCCTGGATGCGGGAAGGCGCCCCGTGGACCTTGCCGTCGCGGACGTCAACGACGACGGCCGCGTCGATCTGGCGGCCGCCAATCTCGACTCCGGGGAGGTCTCAGTCTATCTCAACCAAGGGGGGCGCCAATTCGAGGTCATGCCGCGCCTGCGGATCGGCCGCGTGGCGGCGACGTTGGCGTTCGGCCAGTTCACGGACGACGACGTGCCCGACCTCGTCGTGAGCGATCCGGAGACCGATCGGATCCGGGTGCTGGCCGGTGACGGCGACGGTGGCTTTGCGGAGACCTCGACGCTGGCCGACAGCGTTAGCTGGCCCGCGTCGTTCATCGTCCGGGACTTCAACGGCGACGGCCTGGACGATCTGGCCGCTGCCGGCTTTTTGGCCGACACGGTTGTCGTGCTTGAAGGCGACGGCGCCGGGGGCTTCAGCGCGTCGGCCAGCTACGACGTCGGCGCCGCGCCGCTGTCGCTCGGCGTGGGGGACCTGAACGACGACAACGTGACCGATCTCGTGACCGCCAACTCCAACGCGGCGTCGTTATCGGTGTTGTTCGGCGATCGGCGCGGGCGCTTCGAGGCCGGCCGCACCGTCTCCACCGGCAACGGGGTCCGCTCGCTCGTCGTCGCTGACGTCAATGGCGATGAGGTTCCTGACCTCGCCTCGGCCAACAGCGAGGACGCGACGATCAACGTCCACCTCAACAGCGGCTCGGGCAGCTTCTCCCCCGCCGGGATGCGGCGCTTCCCCGTCTCGGCCGCGCCGACGTCCCTGACGACCGCCGACTTCACCGCCAACGGCTTTGCCGACGTGCTGGCGGCCCACTTCGAGGCGGAGCAGCTGACGTTGTTGGCCAACGGCCTCTGAGCCGCGACGTGGCAGTTGCCCGAGTTGGGCGCTACAATCCTGCCTTGGCGATGTCGAGCGACATACGTTTCTACAGCCCGACGATGGGTCGGATGACGTTCGAGGAAGTCGTCGAGGAGGTCGTGTCGGCCCTCGAGGAGGACACGGACTCGACGTATCAGATCATCGTCGGGACCGACTCGCATGCCAACCTGGGCGATCTTGACTTCGTCAGCGCCATCATTCTCCACCACATCGGCAAGGGCGGCCGGTACTTCTGGCGCCGCGAGCGGGAGACGACGCTGCACACGCTGCGCCAGAAGATCTGGAAGGAGACGATGCTGTCGTTCGAGCTCGCCAAGACGCTCATGCAGGCGCTCCAGGATCGCACGCCGCTGGACTACAACCTGGAGATCCACATCGACGTCGGCGAGCGCGGCCCCACCAAGGAGCTGGTCGACGAGGTCGTCGGCATGATCATCGGCTCCGGCTTCGACGTCAAGACGAAGCCCGAGGCCTACGGCGCCGCCACCATCGCGGACAAGCATACCTAACGGACAGTTCAATCGACGGATCCGCAAGACATCCCTGACCATGGCTGTTGGATTCGACCTTCCGCCCCCCATTCATTGACAGATTCAGTCGCTCGCGCCCGCCAGAACGATGACGAACTCGCCCTTGACGCTCGGTCGGGCATTGAGGGTCGCCAAGAGCTCGGGCGGCGTGCCGTGGAGGGTCTCTTCGTGTTGCTTGGTCAGCTCCCGGCAGAGCGCGACCCGGCGCTCGGGCAACGTCTCCGCCATCGCCTGCAAGGTTTTCAGAATGCGATGGCGCGACTCGTACAGCACCACCGTTCGCGGTTCGTCTTGAAGCGACTGACAGTACGTCCGGAGTCGACCGGATTTCTTGGGCGGCGTCCCGTCGAAGATGAAGCGATCCGTCGGCATGCCGGAGGCGATCAGCCCCGCGACGAGGGCCGTCGGCCCCGGAACGGGCTCGACACGCACGTCCGCCTCGATGGCCGCGCGCACCAGCGGAAACCCCGGATCGGCGACAAGCGGCGTCCCCGCGTCGCTGACGAGCGCCAGCGACTGGCCGCGGTGCAGGCGCTCGATGAGGCTGGCCACTCGGCGCCTCTCTTGGCCCTCAAACAGGCTCGGCCCGAACGGGGTTTCGATGCCGTAGTGCTCCAGCAGGACGGTCGATCGTCGGGTGTCCTCTGCGATGATGAGGTCAACGCGTTGCAGGACCTCGACGGCTCGGAAGGTGATGTCGCCCAGGTGGCCGATGGGGGTGGCCACCAGGTACAGGGTGCCCGATTGGGCCGTTGCGTCCGCCACGTCGGCATCCTACAATTCCCTTGGTGATTTGAGCAAATGGAACAGCTTGAGGAGCTTCGCCGACGCCTCGCCGCGATCGGGGATCGTCTTTGACCTCGACCAACTGAAGGCCGACATCGCCGACCTGCAAGAACAGATGGCCGAGCCCGGCTTCTGGGACCAGCGCGAGCGAGCCCGCAACGTGTCCCAGGAGCTGGAGGCCAAGCGGACGAAAGTCCGGCGCCACGACGAGCTGGCCGAGCAGCTCGAGGAACTGAGTGTGTTGGCCGAACTGGCCGAGGAAGAGGACGACGACGAGACCCACCAGGATGTCGCCGCCCGGCTAGAGGCATTGTCAAGCGAAATTGATGACTTCGAGCTGGCGACGTATCTCGACGGGCCTTACGACACCTACCCCTGTTACTTCATGATCAACGCCGGCGCCGGCGGCACGGACGCGCAGGACTGGGCCGAGATGCTCTTGCGCATGTACTCGGGCTGGTTGGAAAACCACGACTACCGCTTCCGCGTTCTGGAGGTCAGCGCGGGCGACGTTGCCGGGATCAAAAGCGCCACGCTCGAGGTCGAGTCCGAGTACGCCTTCGGGTATCTCAAGCACGAACAGGGCGTCCATCGGCTCGTGCGCATCTCGCCCTACGACGCCGACGGGCGACGCCATACCTCGTTCTGCGCCGTCTCGGCCATCCCGGTTGTCGACAACCCCGACATCGAGGTCAACGACGAAGACTTGCGCATTGACACGTACCGGGCCGGCGGCGCAGGCGGCCAACACGTCAACAAGACGGACACCGCCGTGCGCATCACCCACGTGCCGTCGGGCGTCATCGTGGCGTGCCAGAAGGAACGCTCCCAGCATCAGAACAAGGAGATCGCCATGCGCCTTCTGAAAGCTCGACTCTACGAGCTGAAGCGCCAAGAACAGGAGGCGGAGATCGAACAGCTGCGCGACGACCGCAGCATCGAGTGGGGGTCCCAAATTCGATCCTACGTGCTGCATCCGTATCAGCTCGTCAAAGATCATCGGACGGACGTGGAGGTCGGCAACGTCGATGCTGTTCTCAACGGCGAGATCGACCCGTTCATCGAGGCGGTGCTGCGGCAGCAGCC
>JBDGQO010000058.1:0-24074 GCA_042219045.1 Bipolaricaulia bacterium
GACACTTGAACCACCACCATCGGTTCCTTAAAATTCGCTCATCCTCCGGCGGAGGCAGGACTTTCCGCTCACGGCTCAAGTGACCGGTTCGCGGAATCGTAAGGTCCTCCCGGTCCGCCGGTCCATCCAAGGTGATCCCTCATGCAGCTGGTGACGCCTGACGGTCACAGGCTTGACGTCCACGCGCCCGGCGAGCCGCTCGGCAAAGTCCTCTCCGACGAAGATCCCGACCTCAAAGGCCAAGTCGTCGGGGGCAAGTTCAATGGCACCGTCGTCGACCTGACGTATCGGTTGCCCGAGGACGAGGATCAGGAACTCCAGCTCCTGACCCTCGAGGACGACGATGCAAAATGGCTCTATCGCCACAGCATGGCCCACGTCCTGGCCCAGGCCGTGAAGCGGCTCTACCCCGAGGCCAAGCTCGCCATCGGGCCCCCGATTGAAGAGGGGTTCTACTACGACTTCGACGTCGAGGAGCCGTTCACGCCCGATGACCTGGAGCGCATCGCCGAGGAGATGCAGACGATCATCAAGGAGAAGCACCAATTCCGGCGCTTCGAGCTGCCCCGCGACGAGGCCCGCAAGAAGCTCGAGGAGCTGGATGAGCCCTACAAGCTGGAGATCCTTGACGACCTCGAGGACGACGACACGGTCTCGTTCTATCAGGACGGGGAGTTCGTCGACCTCTGTCGCGGCCCGCACGCCAAGCACACCGGCCAAGTCAAGCATTTCAAGATCCTCGACAACGCGGGGGCGTACTGGCGCGGCGACGAGGAAAACGTGATGCTGCAGCGCATCTACGGCACGGCGTTCTACAAGCAGGAGGACCTCGAAGCGTTCCTGAAGCGCCGCGAAGAAGCCGCCAAGCGCGATCATCGCCGGCTGGGCCGCGAGCTGGATCTGTTCAGCACGAAGTCCGAATCGGTCGGCGGCGGGCTCGTGCTCTGGCACCCGAAGGGCGCGCTCGTGCGGCATCTCATTGAGGACTACTGCAAGACGGTCCACCTCGAGGGCGGGTACGACTTCGTCTACACGCCCCACATCGGCCGCTCGGACCTGTGGGAGAAGAGCGGCCACCTCGACTTCTACGGCGACAACATGTACGCGCCCGTCGACATCGAGGGGCAGCAGTATTATCTCAAGCCGATGAACTGCCCCTTCCATATTGAAATTTTCCGGAGCCAGACGCGCTCCTATCGCGATCTGCCGCTGAGATTCGCCGAGTGGGGGACGGTCTATCGCTTCGAGCGCAGCGGCGTGCTGCACGGGCTGACGCGCGTGCGCGGGTTTACCCAGGACGACGCGCATCTGTTTTGTCGGCCCGACCAGATGCCGGCCGAGATCGACCGCGTGATCAACTTCAGCATCGATCTGTTGAAGGACTTCGGCTTCAAGCAGTTTCAGCTTTATCTGAGCACGCGCCCCGAGGAGCGGGTCGGTCAAGAGTCCGACTGGGACGACTCCGAGAAGGCCCTGGAGGACGCGCTCCAGCGCAGCGGGATGCCCTATGAGGTCTTCGAGGGCGACGGCGCGTTCTACGGGCCGAAGATCGATATCTACGTCAAGGATGCCCTGGATCGCCCGTGGCAGCTGTCGACGATCCAGTTCGACTTCAACCTCCCGGAGCGCTTCGACATCCACTACGTCGGCGAGGACGGGCGCGAGCATCGCCCGTATATGGTCCATCGGGCGCTCTTGGGCTCGATCGAGCGCTTCTTCGGCGTGTATCTGGAACACTGCGCCGGCGCGTTCCCCGTCTGGCTCGCGCCCGTCCAGGTCTCGGTGCTTCCCATCGCGGAGCGCCACGTCGACTACGCCAACCAGGTCTTGGAGCGCCTGGAGGCTGAGGGCCTGCGGGCGGAGATGAACTATTCGGATCACAAGACGCTCAGCTACCGCGTCCGCGACGCGCAGATGAAGAAGATCCCCTATATGCTCGTGGTGGGCGACCGCGAGGTGGAGAACGAAGAAGTCTCGCTCCGGCTGCGCACGGAGGAGGATCTGGGTGCTCAGTCACTGGACGAGGTCATCGACTTCGTCCATGGCAAAGTCCAGAGCAAAGCTGACCTGTAGAATGGACGGCTGGCCTTCGGGCCATGAAAAAACTTCGCTAGCGTGGAAAGGAGCCGCTATGGAAGTGTTGCTGACGCGAACGGTCGATAAGCTCGGCGAGCCCGGCGACGTCGTCGACGTCGCACCCGGCTACGCCCGGAACTACCTGCTGCCGCAGGGGGTGGCCGTGCAGCCGACCCCGCATAACGTGGAGCGCTACAAGAGCGTCCGCGAAGCGCGGATGCAGGAGCTGAAGGCGCGCAAGGACCGGGCCCAAGATCTCCAACAACAACTCGACGGCAAGACGCTCGTGTTCGAGCGGCGGACCAACGATCAGGGCACGCTCTACAGCTCCGTCCAGCCTGGCGACATCGCCAAGGAGCTCAACGAGCACTTCGGCACCGAGCTGGAGGCCGGCCGCGTGGAGATGCACGAGCACATCGAGACGCCGGGCGAGTACCACGCCACGATCAACCTCTACATGGACATCACCGCTGCGGTGACGCTGCAAGTCGTCGCCGAGGGCGAGGAAGCGCCCATGCCTGAGCCCGAGGAGCCCGAGACCGTCGACGAGGAAGAGGCCGAAGCGATCGCGGAAGAGGTCGAAGAAGAGGTCAAATGAGCGCGCGCGGGGCCGCTCTGACGTTCGGGGTGCTCGTTGCGCTATGCCTGATCCCCGGACCGTCGACGGCCTCGGTTGCGCAGATTGACCTTGGCTGGGGCGCGACGTACCAACAGCTGACGACACCGGTCGACGGCCGCCCGGTGACGTTCCATCGGCTGCTGGTCGACCCCGAGCGCGTCCAGCCCGCGGTTGCGTATTCGAGTCAGGGGATCGGAACGACGGAGTCCCTGCTCGCGATGACGCGAGGCGCGAACGCGCTCGCCGGCATCAATGGGAATTTCTTCGATCCGGCATCGTCGTTGCCCGTCGGGTTTCTCCTCGACGACAGGCGTCCGCTCAGCACGCCCTACGGCACGCGCGGCACGCTCGGGATCGGCTTCTTCGGCCGCCTCCACTTTCTGAATCCCCAAATCGAGCTGTTCCTCGAGACCGCGGACCGAAACATTCCCGTGGACGGGGTGAATCGGCCCCTCTTGAGCGATGGCCTGATTGTCTATACGCCAGAGTATCGTGGGCCGATGGGCCCCGTTCGGAACAAAATGCGCACGGCGCTCGTGCGCGACGGGCGCGTGATGCGGATCGGCACCGACATCCGCCCAATCGATCGGGACGAGCAGCTCGTCGCGGCCACGGGCGACGCCGTCGATCGCTTGGAGAGCGTGCTTCCCGCCGAGCCCGTCCAGCTCGACTATCGCATCGAGCCCGAACGCTACCTGATCCGCGACGCCCTGCAAGCCGGGCCGACGTTAATCCGTGACGGCGCATTCGTGTCGGTTGACGAGGGCTTCGATGAGAGCTTCCGCACCAAGCGCGCGGCCCGCAGCGCTGTGGCACGGCTGGGCGACGGGCGGTTGCTGTTCACTGTCGCCGAACAGGGCGGCGGCTCCCACGGCGTTGACCTGCGCTCGTTGGCGGAGGAGCTGCTCTCATTGGGGGCCGAGGACGCCCTGGCGCTTGACGGCGGCGGCTCCAGCGGATTGGTCGTTCGTCGGGGGGTGGGCTGGCGCACGGCCGGCGATGCCCGCGACGTCCCTGTCGCGCTCGTCCTCCGGCCGCAGTAGCCACCCATGCAGGCAAGCCTGATCCCGTCGCGAAAGAGCCAAGGTTCCCGGGACCAGCCAACCCTCTTCCTCCCCCTTGATGGGGGAGGCCAGGTGGGGGTGAGGACGTTGACATGCCGGTTTTCTCCATCGCTCCCCCTCATCCTAGCCTTCTCCCGCCCGGGGAGAAGGGACACGCCTTTCGCAGCCAATTGAGCCATGTCAGGATTGTTGCGGGCCGCGTCCGTGATCGCGCTCGCGACGCTGGCCAGTCGCGTCATGGGGCTCGGTCGCGAGATCGCCATCGCCCACCAATTCGGCGCGAGCGCCGCCTATGACGCGTTCATCATCGCGTTTCTCATCCCGCACCTGCTGAGGAAGCTCTTGGCCGAAGGGGCGCTCAGCAGCGCCTTCGTCCCGATCTATTCCTCGCTCCGGACGAGCGATCCCGAGCGGGCATCCCGATTCGCCAGCAACGTCGGCACGGTCGCGCTTTTGGGGTTTCCCCTGATCGTGATCGCCGGGATATGGGGGGCACCTGCCCTGGTTTCGCTCTTGGCCGACGGCTTCGCCCCGGCCAAGCAGGCGCTCGCCGCCGAGCTTACCCGCTGGACGTTCCCCTTTATCATGTTGGTCGGGCTAGCCGCGCTCGTCATGGGCGTTCTCAACAGCCACGACCACTTCTTTGCGCCGGCGTTCGCGCCCGTTTTGTTCAACGTCGGCTTGATCCTGGGGGCCGTGGTCATCGCGCCGAACGTTGACCCGCCCGTGATGGGGCTGGCGTGGGGTGTCTTGCTGGGCGGTGTCGGGATGCTCGGCTTTCAGCTGCCGTTCGTGCGCGGCCGCCTCGACGTTCGCCTTCGATGTCGACTCGACGATGCCGATTTGAAGCGGCTGTTTGCGCTGATGGCGCCGACCGTGCTCGGCCTTATCGTCGTTGAGCTCAACGTCCTGGTGGACAACAAGCTGGCGTCACGGTTGGCGGATGGCTCGATCGCGTCGTTGCAGTATGGCGTCCGGCTGTTCCAACTGCCGCTCGGCGTCTTCGCGGTGGCCGTGGCCACGGCGATGTTGCCGCGGCTGAGCCGACTGGCCGAGCCCTCATCTCGGGAGCAGTTCGTCGAAACGCTCCAGAATGGCCTCCGCTTGGCGGCGCTCGTCCTGATGCCGGCTACTGTCGGGCTGATCGTCTTGGGGGGGCCGATCGTCGGATTGTTGTTTGAACACGGGGCGTTCACCGCCGCCGACGGCGCCCGGACACTGGGGGTGCTGCGCTGGTTGTCGTTAGGCATTCTCGGCTACGGGATGACCTATCTCGTCACACGGGCGTTCTACGCGCTCGGTGACACTAAGACGCCCATGGGCATCTCCAGCGTCGCCGTGGCGGTCAACATCGGCCTGGATCTCGCGTTGATCGGTCCATTGGGCGTCGGCGGGCTCGCGCTGGCCACCGCCATCGCGGGGACGGTCCAAGTTGCGCTCTCGCTGGCGCTCCTCGCACGTCGACTGGACTCGCCGTTGGCGGGCTCGATCATGGCCGATGGCGCCAAGTTGGCCTCGGCAGCGGGATTGATGGGCGGGGCCGTATATGGCATTGATACGGTGCTTGCGGGGGCCGAGCTCGGGGACGCGATTCGAGCGGGGACGGGACTGTTTGTCGGACTCGTGACCTATGGGGGGCTGGCGCTGGCAATGCCGTCGGTGCGTCAAACCCTTCAAGCGTCGGGTCTCAAGATCCGCGACGCCTGAACGTCGCTTTCGCCCCGCTCCGTCGGATCGTCGTCGGGAACGCCGATGTAGTGCTCGACGTGGCCCAACAGTCCGTGCAGTCCGTTCCGCGGATTGTCGTCGTCGGCCAAGTCCTGGACGGCCTCGATGAGCGCCTCCGCCACGGCTTGGCCCTCGTCCTCGCCGACGCCTTCGCTCTGCTGTTGGTACTGCTCCACGGTCTGCCAGAGGTGCTGGCCGAGCCGCGTGGCGGGCGCCTCGATCACTTGGATCGGGCTCAGCTGGCGCTTGACGTGCTCGAGCGCGTCGGCGACGTCCGCGTCCGTGCCGCGGGTCTCGTGGCGGAAATAATGATAGAGCGAACTTGCCAACACGACGACGAAGTCGAGCGCCGCGGTCTGCCCGTTCTGGTAAAACGGCATGGTGCGTTGCAGCCAGGCGTCGTGGAACTCGGGCGCAAGCCGCTCGCGCTGGTATCGCTCGTTCTTGACGTAGTGCCGGCAGTCGGGAGGGCAGTCGATCCGGACGCCGCGATTTTCGCCGCAGCAGGACGGCGAGATGAGCCCGCCGAGCGCGGGGCACTCCCGCTTGCCCTTGTCATCGCCGCAGTAGACGCAGGCGGTGGCCATTCAAATGCTTAGTAGGGACAGGCCCTGGGCCTGCCCTCTCTCCGCCAACTAAGGGCGACCACGTGGGTCGCCCCTACGACCCATCCCCGTTGGCTGTTGATTAGAAGAATCCCAGCTCCATCTTGGCGTCCTCGCTCATCATCTCCGGGTTCCACGGGGGGTCGAAGACGAACTCGACGTCGACCGTGACCTCGTCGCCGTAGTGGCCCTTGAGCGCTCGCTGGGCTTCCTGCTCAATCAGGTCGTACAGCGGGCAGCCCATCGTCGTCAGCGTCATTTCCAGATAGACGCTGCCGTCGTTGCGGAGCTCGACGTCGTAGAGCAGCCCGAGGTCGACGACGTTGATGCCGAGCTCGGGGTCCAGGACGTTTTCGCGGATGCACTCGCGGACGCTGTCAACCGTCATTGTCGCTGTGGCGTCGCTCATCGTGAATCCTCCCTTGTGGTTAGGATTGGCCGACCGATTGGCCGATGCGCTCGGCCATGGCGTCGGCGACCTTGGCGTACTCCTGTGCTGCGGGCGAGTCGGGCGTCTCGATCATCACCGGCGCCTGCTGGTCTTCGGCCTCGCGGATGGCCGGGTCGAGCGGAATCTGACCCAGACAGGGAACGCCGCGACGCTCGGCCTCTTGGACGCCGCCGCCGGTGCCGAAGATGTCGCTGTGCTCCCCGCAGTGGGGACAGACAAAGCCGCTCATGTTCTCCACCAGGCCCCACAGCGGCACTTCCAACCGCTCGAACGTCGTGATGCCGCGGCGCATGTCGACGAGCGACACCTCCTGCGGCGTCGTCACGCCGATCGAGCCCGTCAATTCGAGATCCTGGGCCAGGCCGAGTTGGGCGTCGCCCGTGCCGGGCGGCAGGTCGATGATCATCGCGTCCAGCTCGCCCCAGTTCGTCCCGTCCAGCAGCTCGTCGATCGCCTTGGTGATCATGGGCCCGCGCCAGATCAGCGCCTCTTCGGCCTCGACCAGCAGCCCGAGCGATATCATCTTGATCCCGTATTTCTCCGGCGGCGCGATCAAGCCGTTCTCCAGCATCGGCTGGCCGCGGATCCCCAGGAGACTGGGCAGGTTCGGGCCGTGGACGTCGGCATCAAAGAGCCCGATATTGAGGCCCTGTTGGGCCAGTGCCACCGCGATATTGAGGCTCACGGTGCTCTTGCCGACGCCGCCCTTCCCGCTGAAGATCGCAATCCGTTCGCGGACGTCGGGCAACTCGACCCCGCGCGCCGTCCGTTCCCCGGGCGGCACGGTCTGGCCCTGTTGGCTCCCTGAAGCCGTCTGGGCTTGTTGGGCGCCCGATGGCTGCTGTTGTGGGGCCGACCCGGCTTGGCCCTGGTCTTGGGTCTGGGAGGCGAACTCCACCTCGACCTCGCTGACGCCGTCGAGCGCGCCGACGGCGTCCTGCACCCACTGGCGCAGCTGCGACTTGGACGCGTAGGCCGGCTTGAAGTGCAACAGCACATGGGCCGTCTCGCCCTCGAGGTCGACTTTCTCCACCATGCCGGCGTCGACGAGGCCCTGGTCGACCTTGGGAAGTTGGATGCCTTGTAGGGCGTTGCGGATGCTTTCGGATAGGTCGCTCAACGCGGCACACTCTCCTCCAGTTCGGTCTCAGCTGCCGGGGTGTCGCCGTCGTCGCTCAGCAGGTCGGCCAGCGCGGTCTGGCCCAACACCTCGGCGAATCGCTCGTTGATCAACGCCCAGAAGCCGCTCGTCGGGCAGCCGTCTTCGATCTGGCACTCCAGATCGGGATCGAGACAAGACACCAGCGCCACGGGCCCCTCCAGCGCTTCGACGATCTCCTTTACGGAGATCGCCTCGGGCGTTTGGGCCAGCGTGTAGCCGCCGCCGCGGCCCTGGACGGCGCGGATCAGGCCTTCGCCCTTCAGCTCCTGCATGATCTTTTCCGTAAACGAGTCGGGCACGCGTTGCGCGGCGGCGACCTCGGTGATCGGAATCGGGCCGTCCTCGTAGCGCTTGGCCAGTTCCACCATCGCGCGCAAGCCGTAGTCGCTTTTGCGGGTGATCTTCATGCCGAATCCCTTTCGTTGACCAATCGAGTCTGATTTGGATTTTAGACCGGCCCCTCTGCCATGTCAACGGCCCATGGGCTCACACAGCGATACCGGGCGCCGAACGGGCCAAACCAGGGCGACGGGAGCTTGCCCTCGATCGATTTGAGGCCGCCCTCAGGGGGACGCCTAAGGCATCTGCCGCGATGGCGTCTGAACGTTAGGGGCCTGTTGCGTCAGCTCTGAGATAAGCGACCAGATCTGGGGATTCTGCACGTTCTTGCGGGCGTTGGAGCGCCCGATCATCCCGGCGCGCTGCAGGAGGTTGGACGCAGATGACGTGCTGCCCTCGTAGTGCATGGCCAGGCCTTTCTGCATGAGGCGCGAGTACTTGCTGCCGGGTCCGTGGCAGGCCTCGCAAGTGACGTCCATGGACTTCATTTGACTCATGATTCCGTCGATTTTCTGAGGCTCAGGCATCTCGCCCGTGGAGCGGGCCTCGCGCGCCAGCGCGATCAACTCGTTCTGACGTTCGGGATCGTCGACCGTCTGGGTGATCAGCACCTCGGCCAACCAGGGATGATTCAACAGATACGTCTTCCGGTTCTCCGAGGACTTGTAGGCGTCCTTGTACCAGCGCTTGACGTGCTTGACGTTGGATTGGGGGATGTAGGGCGCGCCGTTCGGGTTCGAGTTGCTGTGGCAACTGACGCACGTCCGGGAACCGACGAACTCCAACGGCTTGCCCCGCGGCGTCACGTGGGTCAACTCCTCGATCCGTTTCGACTGAGGGTTGTCCGGAATGAACGGGGATTGGCGCGTGCCGTTGTCCTCGATCATGAACGTGTCCTTGTGGCGGCGCCACCAGGCCATGGCCCGTTCGATGGCGGCCTTGCGCTGTTCAACGGGGTCGCTGAAGACGAAGCCGAAGTCCTTGCCGGTCATCCAGCGAATGCGCTCGATGCCCTCTTGGCGGGTCATCTGGTCTGACGAGCGCAGCTCCTCCACGCTTTTGAGGAAGATCTCGTCGTAGCGGTCGCGCATGTACGTATGTGCCCGCTCGCTGTTGAGTGCCTGGGATTCGCCCCCGTGGCAGGCCGTGCAGCCGACCTCGCCGAAGGGCATCTCGTCAAGCACGAAGACCTCCTCGTGCAGCGCGTTCTGATTGCGCAGCGGCGGCTTCTCAAAGCCCGACACGCCCTGGTTGATGTGGCAGGACATGCACATGTCGGCCGTGCGGCCGGAGTCGGTGACGATCTTGGTGGTGTTGAGGCTGATCTGGCTCTCGATCTTGAGGCGATCGCTGACGGAGAGGTTGCCGTCTTCGCGCTTGGCGAGCTCGCTGTAGTAGGCCCGCTGCCACTGGCGCCATTCGGTGTCGTAGGAGTCGACGGCCCAGGCGGCGAAGCCAAGGAGGACGAGGATGCTGAAGACGGCGAAGACGCGTCGGATCATGGTGACACCTGCATTATGCGCCTCAGGAAGCACGGCGTCAAGGCGACGCCATGGGCGGAACGCGCTTCTTCAACCGGCTGAGCGTAAGGGGAGCCGACCGCGCGCTCGCCGGCGTTTCGACGGCGCTGCTGGCCGGGCTTGCCATCGCTAACCGCGGATCGGGGACGTGGGGATGCGCTCTTGCGCCTGCTCGCGGGCCCAACGATCGGCTTGCCACAGGTCGTCCATGTCGAAGACGGCACATGCATCATGGGCGTCGATCACCTCAGTTAAGCCGGTCGCAATTCGGTCGAACGGGATCTCGCCATTCAGGAACCGCTCGACGAGGATCTCGTCGGCGGCGTTGGCAACGGTTGGGGCCGTGCCGCCCTCTCGGCCGGCGTCGACGACGGCCCGAAAGGCCGGGTAGCGGGCGGGATCAAGCTCGCGAAACTCGAGCGTCCGGGCACGTGCAGGTGTCCTTTCTGCCGATCGCGCCCGGCGCTCGGGATGGGTCAGCGCGTACTGGATCGGCTCGCGCATGTCCGGCGGGCTGAGTGCCGCGCGCACGCCGCCGTCCCGGAGCTCGACCATGCCGTGCACGACGCTCTGCGGATGGATCACCGCGTCGATGCGCTCATAGGGCCAGCCGAACAGCCAATGGGCCTCGACGACCTCCAGGGCTTTATTGACGAGCGTGGCCGAGTCGACGGTGATGCGGGCCCCCATGTCCCAAGTGGGATGGCTCAGCACGTCGTCGGGGGTGACGTCCGCGAGCGCATCCACGGGGACGTCGCGCAGCGCCCCGCCCGAGGCCGTGAGGACGAGCTTCTCCACGTCCTCGCGCGGGAGGCCCTCCAGCAACTGGAACAGGGCGCTGTGCTCGCTGTCGATCGGGATCAGCCGGGCATGGGAGCCGTCGTGGGCACGCCGAACGAGCGGGCCGCCGATGGCGAGCGACTCCTTGTTGGCCAGCGCCAGATCGATGTTGGCCTCCAAGGCGGCGAGCGTCGGTCGCAGCCCGACGGCCCCGACGAGCCCGTTGACGACCAAGTCGGCGCCGGACTCGCGCCCGAGCGCGTCGAGCGCATCCGGGCCCGCCGTAATCGTGACGTTGGCGACGTCCGGGTCGAGTTGGCGTCGCAGCTGGGCGGCGTCGGCCTCGTGGGCGACGTTGACCCGTCTCGGGCGGAACGCCCGAATCTGCTCCGCGAGGCGCTGGAGGTTCCGCCCGGCGGCCAATGCGACGACGTCGAAGCTGGGCTCCGCAGCGTTGAGCGCACGGATCACCTCCAGCGTCTGTGTGCCGATGGACCCGGTTGAGCCGAGCAGCGCGATGCGCTTCATGACGAGCTGCCGATCAACGGCGCGGGTTCGCGGTGGCCTCGCTCAGGACGAGGGCGAGCTGGAGTCCTCGGATTGCCCTTCGGTCGCTTCGACGCCGAATTCGTCCAAGAGCTTGTCCAGCTCGGAGCCCTCCACGACCTCGACGTCAAGCAGCCGATTGGCCAGCGCGGACAGGACGTCGCGGTTGGCTTCCAGGAGATCGTAGGCCCGTCGGGCTGAGGACTCGACGATGGCCTTGATCTCCTCGTCGACCAGCGAGCTCATCTGCTCGCTGTACTCACGATTGAGCGCCAAATCCTGCCCGAGGAAGACGTTGCCGTCCTCGCGACCGAGGGTGATCGGGCCGATGCGATCGCTCATGCCGTAGCTCATCACCATGCGCTTGGCGATCTCGGTGGCCTTCTTGAGATCGTCTTGGGCGCCGGTGGTCAGCTCGTTGAACACGATCAGCTCGGCCGCGCGGCCGCCGAGGATGCTCGTCAGGCGGTCGAGCAGCTCGTCCTTGGAGTAGAGATACTTGTCCTCCAAGGGGAACTGGAGCGTGTAGCCCAGCGCCTGCCCGCGGGCGACGATGGAGATGCGATGGACCGGGTCGCCCTTGGGGATGAGCTTGCCCACGAGCGCATGGCCAGATTCGTGGTAGGCAATGCGTTCCTTCTCGTCGGCATTGATGACCTGTCCCTTGCGCTCGATGCCGGCGATGACGCGGTCGATGGCGTCCTCGAAGTCCGCCATGTCGATGGAGGTCTTGCCGCGGCGGGCGGCCATGAGCGCCGCCTCGTTGCAGAGGTTCTCCAGGTCCGCGCCGACGAAGCCCGGCGTCTGGCGCGCGAGCGCCTCCAGGTCGACGTCGTCGTCGACGCGTTTCTCCTTGGCGTGGACCTTCAGGATCGTCTCGCGGCCGCGGATGTCGGGCGGCGGCACGGTGATCTTGCGATCGAAGCGCCCAGGGCGCAACAGCGCGGGGTCCAAGACGTCGGGGCGGTTTGTGGCGGCGAGGATGATGACGTGCTCGTTCTGCTCGAACCCGTCCATCTCCGACAGCAGCTGGTTGAGCGTCTGCTCCCGCTCGTCGTGGCCGCCGCCGATGCCGGCGCCGCGCTTGCGGCCGACGGCGTCGATCTCGTCGATGAAGATGATCGCGCCGGTCTCGCCCTTGGACTCCTCCTTGGCGCGCTTGAACAGGTCCCGCACGCGGGAGGCGCCCACGCCGACGAACATCTCCACGAAGTCCGAGCCCGAGATGGAGAAGAACGTCGCGTCGCTCTCGCCCGCGATGGCGCGGCCGAGCAGCGTCTTGCCCGTTCCGGGGGCTCCAACCATGAGCACACCGCGCGGGATCTGGGCGCCGATCCGGACGAACCTCTGGGGATCGCGCAGGTACTCCACGATCTCCTGGACTTCCTCGCGGACCTCGTCGATGCCGGCGACGTCGTCGAACGTCACGTTGGACTGTTCCTTGGTGTAGAGCTTGGCCTGGCTCTTGCCGAACGACAGGGCGCTGTTGCCCTCGCCCTGCATGCGGCGGAACATGAAGTACCAGAACCCGATGAGCAACAACAACGGCCCGACCCAGAAGAGCGCCGTCCAGATCATGGAATAATCTTGCTGGGGCTTCACGTCGTATTCGACGCCGTTCTTGTCGAGGAGCTTGATGAGCTGCTCGTCGTTCGGCCAGGCTTGGGTGGTGAATTTGTCGCCGCTCTTGTAGGTGCCCTTCAGGGTCGATCCGGACCGGGTGACTGACTCCACGCGGCCGTCCTCCACTTGTTGCTTGAACTTGCTGTAGGCGATCTTCTCGCCGGCCGGCTCTTGGTTGAGCGATTGGAAGATGACGACCGCGAATACTACGGCCAGGATCAACAGAAGGATGGTTCGGAAGTTGCGGTTCCGCCGCCGCTGGTCGTCGTCAGGCTGGAAGTTCTGATTATTATCGTTCATGCAAGGAGCTTTCTAAGAAACTGAGCGTGAGCCGATCTCACACAGGGGTGATTCTATCTATCGGAAATGCGCGCTTCAACTGGATTCAGCTGAGGCCGTGTCGCCGCGGAGGGCATCGACAACGCGCTGGGCAATCTCCCAACCCGCTCGGCGTTGGGCCTCAACCGTTTGAGCGCCGATATGCGGGGTGATGACCGCGCGCGGATGCGCGCGCAGCTGCTCGTCGTCGCAGAAGTCGGCGGCGTATCCCGCCAACCCGTCGGCGTCGAGGGCGCAGCGGACGGCCGTTTCGTCGACGAGGCCGCCGCGGGCCGTGTTGACGAGCCCGGCGTCGGGTTTGAGCCGCTCGATGAGCGGCTCGTTGAAGAGGTTTTCCGTCTCGGCGGTCAAGGGAACGTGGAGCGTCACGACGTCGCTGCTCGTGAGCAGCGTCTCCATCGGCACGAGATCCAGGCTCTCCTCGGCCTGGATCACGTCGTTGTCGACGTCATGGCCGATCGGGTGCATGCCGAAGGCCCGTCCGAGCTGCAACACCCGACGCCCGATCTGGCCGCAGCCGATGACGCCGAGCGTACGCCCCGCCAACTCGCGCCCGTGGTCCGACGGCTTCGTGCGCGTGCCCCAGACCGAGGGAAGATGGCGCGCCATCGCGATCGTCAACCCGAACGTCAGCTCGGCGACCGCATTGGCGTTGGCGCCGGGGGTGTTGAGGACCGCGACCTCGGCCTCGCGGGCCGCGTCGAGGTCGATGTTGTCCAGCCCGCTGCCGGCTCGGCCGACCACGCGGAGGTGGAGGGCCCGCTCGATCAGCTCGGTCGTGATTTTGGTGCGACTGCGGACGATGAGCGCGTCGACGTCCGAGATCCGGTCGGCCAGCTCCTCGGCCGAGATGCCCGGCCGGTTGACGAGCTCAACGTCGGTTTGCTCCGCCAGCCATGCGAGCGCGTCGTCGTGGATCGAGTCGCAGACGAGGACCTTGTCGGCGGCCATAATGGCCCCAAATCTAGCAAGCGGGGCCCGACTCGGCAACCAGATTGCACCGCTTGAAGGCCCCCTGCTATCATGCGTCGCTATGATTCCCCAACGAAAGCGAAATTCAGCTTGTTCATGGGTATGGCTATTGCCGCTCATTCCGGTCATTCTCGCACTGGCCGGCCCAACGGTCGCGGCCGTGACCTCCCAAAAGCCGTCTGCGCAAACCCCATCCCTCGAGCCCGAGCAGGGCGCCCAGACGCCCTCAAGCGAACTCGAATCGCCGCTGCCGCCGTCGGAAGCGGGAAGCGCGCAGACGCCCTCGATCCAACTGGACGGCAGCGTCAACTGGCTGGCGCGCTACGCGCTCGGGGACGGGCGTGGCCTGTCCGTCAAAAACTACAGCAAGGGCTTCACGTTCTCGCAGTCGATCACGCTGAACACCGATATCAAGGTTCCCGTGGACCAGATTGACGCGACGCTGGCGCTTTTGGCGGATCTGGACACGAGCCAGCCGGGCTTCCTCCAGTCCGTCGGCTTGGCCCTCAATGGGGATCGCTGGTCGGCCGAGTACGGCGATTTTCCGATGGGCCGCAAGGGGAGCCCGTTTGCGGCTTCGGGCCGCACGCTCACGGGCGTCAAAGGCACCTGGAAGGCCTCCGACGTGCTCAGCGTCCAGGGGACGGTCGCCCAAGTTTCGGGCGTGAAGCAGACGAAGACCTTCCGCGGCAACACCGCCCAAGAGACCGTCCGGTTCGCCTTCCATCCGCCGGATCGCCCGTTGCAGAACGTGCCCTACACGCGCAACTTGAACGGCCTGCAGTATTTCCCGCTGGGGACCGACTACGTGGAAGGGTTCACCACCATCGAGTTGGCATTTGCCACCGACGGTTCGGGCTTGTCGAGTGTCCTCGAGAACTACGGCCTGGGATTTCTGACCGAGACGATCCAGAACGACCCGGCGCGCAAGCTGGATTCGGGCGGCTACGCCGTCGTCTTCACCGGCGAGGAATACTTCCTGGTTCTCAAACGCAAATACCTCGCGCTCATCCGGGATCGGCTCCGGACTTACATCGACGACTACAACACCGAGCAGGGCCTCACGGGCGACGAGGCCGAGTCGTATCCCTTAACGGAAGGCACGCAATACGAGCAGACGTTTCTCAAGGCGCTCAGCGACAGCGTCCGGATCGAGGTCGACTCGCAGACGTTTGCGCTCGAGGACGCCCAGCGCCAGCGCTTCTACGCGCTCGGCCGCACCAAGGTCAAAGCCGATTCCGTCAGCGTGAAGGTCAAGCGCGACGAGGAGTTCGTCGCCATTGACGATCCCGAGCTGGCCGAGTTCTCGACGGAGGTCTACGGCGAGCCGGGCGTGATCGGGCTTGAAGCGCCCGACGCGTTCTTCGAGAACGAGGATCATGCCGTCAAAGCGACGTTCCGCTACCGCGCCGAGTCGCAAGCCTACGTGCTGGGGTTGTCAGTGCTGCCGGGCAGCGAGGCGGTTTTCCTCAACGGCGAGCAGCTCACCAAGGGCCAGGACTACTTCATGCAGTACGAGGAGGGCGTGCTCGTGCTGCAGCGACAGCTCGACCCCGACGACAAGCTGCGGATCGAGTATGAAACGGCCCGTGGCGGGCTGTTCGGCGCCAGCAACTACAGCCGCTCCTTCCAGGGGACAACGCTGCAATACACCCCCTCGGAGGATCTGTCGCTCAACGTCGATCTCTTCCGCGTCGCGGACACGCTGCAGGGCGACGTCAATCCCGAGACGATCGCCACGATGCCGAACACCCACTGGGTCGCCGGCGTGAGCGGCCAATGGCAGGCCAACGGCTACACCGCGAACGTCTCGCTCGGCGCCGCGCTCAATCGCTTCCCGCCCGACGACAACCAGAAGGAGAACCTCCCGAACCGCGTCAAGGCGATCCGCTCGCTGTCCGTTGGAGGGCGAGAGTTGGTGCTCGTCGGCCATCGTGACGGCTTGACCGTCTACGACGGGCTCAACTGGAGCAGCTACAGCGCCACTCAGGGGCTGCTGGCTGGGCCGACCGTCCACGACATCGCGTCGGCGCCGGGCCGGGCGCTCATCGCGACCTCGGGCGGCGTGTCGGTGGTCGACCTTGCCTCGGGCACCCCGAGCGCCAGCTTCGCCCGCCGATCCAATTGGACCACAGTCGGGGCCCTCGAGGGCTTGCCGTCGTCGACGGCCTATGCCGTGCAGGTGACGAACAACGTCGTCTGGGTCGGCACCAACCGCGGCCTGGCAACCGCCCCGCTCAGCAAGATCACCGACCCGCAGGCGTGGACCGCCTATCGGGCTGCGGACGACAACGGCCTGCCGAGCGATCGGATCGCGCATCTGGCAACCGCGGGCGGGACGCTCTACGTCGGCACGGATCAGGGCCTCGTTCGGTATCGCGCGACGGCGGAGACGTTCGAGCCCGTGCCGGGCTTGAGCGCCACGACGATTCACGATTTGGCGGCCGCCGACAACACGCTCTATGTCGCCACGGACACCGGCGTGCGCACCATTTCCGACGGCCGCGGCGTCGGCTGGCCCGTCTTCGGCAAGGCCGTCCAGACCGTCGACGTCCGGAACGGCACGCTCTGGTACGGCACCAAGGGCGGGCTGTTCTCGGGCGACGGGCAACGCATCGAACCCGCCCGCGGCCGCTCGATCACCGCCATCGGCCACACGAGCGAGACCGTCTGGGCCGGCGAACGGGCGGACGAGGCGTTCGACCTTCGGCTCTATCGCGTCGGGGGGCCCGAGCTGAGCGTCGACGTGCTAAAGGCCCCGACGACGGGGCTGGACGGACGCACGGAGAATCGCTATCGCCCCGTTCCGGCGAGCAAGCACACGGAGACCGGCTGGCAAGGCCGCGCCTCGATCAGCAAGGCGTTCGGCCCCTTGACGCTGAGCGGGAGGCTGCAGAGCGTCTCGCCCGGCTTCAGCCCGGTGGGGGCGTTCCAGAACTCGGATCGTCACAGCATTCGGCTGGGGGCCGACTACGCGATCAGCGAGAACGTGAGCCTGAGCGCGTTCCACGAAGAGGGGCTGCTGGGGCTGTTCGACGCCCCGTATCAGCGCATTCGTGACGGGTTGGGCGTCTCCATCGAGACGGACAACGGGCCGACCATCTCGCTGGATTCCACGCTGAAGCGGATCGATCGGCGTTCCGAGACGCCGGGATTCGACGAGCGCGAGACGGTCTACAAGGCCTCGGCGAGTCAGAGCTTGTGGGACGATCAAGTGACGCTCCAGGTTGCCTACAATCGCACGGGCACGGAGAACTTGGCGAATCCGGACCGATCGAAGGTCAAGAGCCGAATTTCGACCAATGCCACCGTCAAAGCTCCGTACGGCATCGACGTCAACGTCGGGTACGAGCAGCCGCTGACGTGGAGCTTCGGCCGGGTGTCGGGCGAGCGGACGCTGAACTGGGGCGCGTCGTGGTCCAACTCCGTCTCCCTCGGTCGGCTGCCGTTGTCGCTGCAGGCCAATTACAGCGGGTCCGGGCAGCTCCCCGCCCGCGGCGCTCAGCGGGTGACGCTGGATCAGAACGCCTCGCTTGAGGCCCAAGGGGCGACGCTGAGCCTCGGATCGGGCACGGTCACGCCCAGCGCCTCGGTCTCCGTCAACGTCGTTGACCTCCTCGGCGACAACCGTCGCCTGAAAATCAACGGCCAAGGGACCGTGCGCGGCAACCTGGGCAACGTCGAAAGCCGGCTCAACTACGAGCGCCAACAGACGTTCCAGGCCTACAGCAATCTGACGCGCACGAGCGACACGGCCAACGTCTCGCTCAGCTATCTGGGGATTCCCAATCTCGAGCCGACGCTGCGGTTCTCCGGCAATCTGGACACCTTCTCGCACCCGATCTTCGGCCAAATCACCAACGTCAACTACGAGGTCGCCACGGAGGCGGCCTGGAAGCCCGGTGGCCCGTGGAGCGCCAACTTGTCGCTGTCGCGAAGCGCTCGCAGCGCCGACCGCGAGGGGACTCAGCTCGTGACGTACGCGTTCACCCAGCGGATCAGCTACCAGCTCATGCCCGAGCTGAAACCCAGTCTGCGCCTCAACGCCAAGTACCGCCAGGGGACGGAGCGGAATCGCAAGGTCAACGAGCTGCGCAGCGAGATCAATCTGGAAGCTCAGGTGACGCCGATTCCCGGCTGGAGCGCGACGGTGACGGGGACGTATCTCTTCGGCGTGGACGCCGCGCAAGCCGGGCAAGACTACAACAGCTTCGCGATCAGCGTGGACTTCGGCCGGGACTTTTCGTTCTGAGGGGACCGCTGACAACGGATACACAACAGATTGGCGGATAAAGGTCATGGACCGCTGACGTTGCGCCGTTCATGCGCTAATCCGTTAGCTATCCGTTGACAGTCGACGTAGGAAGGGTCGAGCCTTACGGATCGTCCGGCGGGCAGACGTCCGGGCGCAGTTCGAGCGCGCAGAGGACGGGGTTCGGCGTGCCGAAGACCGCGGAGATGGAGACCCGATGGACCCACGGCAGGTCCGTGTGGGCGACCAGGGCGTAGTCGAGCTTCAGGTCGCCGGCTCGGATCCCGAAGCCGAGGCTCGGTTTCAGCATGACGCCCTCGTTGCGGATCCCGCCGCGCACGTAGAGCTCGCCGAGGCCGAGGCCACCAAAGTCCAGATGGGGCCGCGTCCACTCGCCGCCGAGGTGGAACGTCCCGTCGGCTTCCACGTCCATGGCGACGGTAAAGCCGCCCGTGAGCGTCCCGGCGACGCCGAGGCGCAGGCCCGGTCCCCAGCTCTCGGTATGGCCGCTGCCGTAGGTGATGCCGGGACTGAGCAGGTCCGTGGCCATCATGCCGACGCGGAGCTTCTCCATGGGAATGCCCAGGGGCTCGAGCCGGATCTCGCGGAACAGCAAGCTCGGCGAGAGCGAAAACGTCGTGCCGCTGCCGCCGGGCAGCGTGCCGACGCTGTAGGTCTTCAGCTTCAGCCCCATCGACAGGGGCAGGCCGATGCCGAGCGTGCGATCCAGGGACACGCCGCCGCCGAGGGTGATCCCGATCTGGCCATAGTTCAACGAGCCCTGGCCTTGGCCGCTCGCGTCGCGCCGGGTGGCGCCGCCCACGGACATGAACGCCAGTTGGCCGCCGACGTTGGGCAGCACGACTGAGGCGGTTCCCGAACTCACTTTGGCGAAGCGGCTCTCGAAGCGCCCGTGCACGAAGAGCTCGCGCAGCGTCGACAACCCGGCCGGGTTGTAGAAGAGCGCGTTCTCGTCGTCGGCCATGGCCACGAACGCGCCGCCCATGGCGAGGGGGCGTGCTCCCTTCTCGAGCTGGAACAGCCCCACAAGCTCTTGGCTCTGGGCCGACGGCCCGACCAGGATCAACGCCCCGGCCAGGACGATCGCTACGGCTATCAGGGATGGAACGATTCGCGCCGTCATCGCTGAATGATGAGCACCTCCACGTCGGAGCGCTTGGCGCCGTCGGGCGTCATGGCGCGCACGAAGGCGAAGTACGGGCCGTTCGGCGCGTCGCGTCCGTTGTTCGCGCGCAGATCCCAGACGAACTCTCGTCGGTCGGTGTCGAGGCTCGCTTCCAGAATCAACCGCCCCTCCAGGTTGTAGACGATCAGTTGAGCACTCGTCGTTCCGCTGGGCAATCGATAACCGAACGTGGCGTCGCCGCTGGCGGGGTTGGGAAAGACGATGAGCGTCGGGCGGGATATGGGCTCTTCCTCGACGGTAATCTCGCGCTCTGCGGTGGCGGTGGCGCCGCCGTCATCCGTCACGGTCAACGTCACCGTGAACGTGCCGGTCTCCTTGTACGTGTGCGTCGGGTTCTGCTCGGTCGATGTCGCGCCGTCGCCGAAGTCCCATTCCCACTCCACGATTTCGCCGTCGGGATCCTCAGATCGATCGACAAACTCCGTGGGCTCGTTCGCCACGGGCGGATCCGGGTTGGTCTCGAAGTCCACGGTTGGCTTTTCGTTGCCCCCGACGATCGTGATCGTGCCCGGGCTCACCTCGGTCGGAATCGATTCGAAGTCCGCATCGTGGAAGATGGAGAACGACGGGTTGATCTCTTGGGTGTCGCCGGGCGAGCCGACGGCACGGACGCGAATCCGCATCAACGGGCCGCTGGTGAGCCCCTCGCCGTCGCACTTGGTGGCGGCGAACTGCAGCGTCCCGTTCTGGACGTTGAACGCAAAGACGGGACAGTTCTCGTTGAATCGAACCTCGACGATCTCGATGACGTTCGGGTCAAAGGGAATCTCGCCCTGGTAACTCACCACGCCGCCCGCGGGCGAGCCCGTCAGCTCCACGGGCACGTTGCCCGCCTCGTCCGGGGCGAGCTCGACGCTGCCCACCTCGATCTGGGCGGGCTGGGTCTGTTGGCCTTGAGCAAGTCCGGAAACGGAGCCGAGGGCGACCCACACGCCGACGGCTGCCAGGCCAAGGAGCCACGTCCACGCTCGCGCGCCGTTTGCTCTGCGAGAAATCATCGATCCCACCCTCATCGTTCGGTTCAGAACGTCCAGACGACGGCCAGCCGGTGCGTGCCCGGCAGCACCGAATGGCTCGCGAACGCATAGTCCACGCGGAACGAGGCGACGCCGACCCCGAAGCCGAACGTCAGCGACAGGGAACTGCCCTCAACGAACGTCCCCGCCCGCACGTCGAGTCCCGACAGCGGCGACGGCAAGTCCGTGACGCTGAACTCGCCCCCCAAGTGGAACGCAAGGGGAAAGCCCACGTCAAGCGCGATGGCCAACGCCGAGATCGGCCGCGCGCCGATGCCCGTCTTGATCGAAAATGGGCCCGTGCCGGGCGCGTTGCGCAGGCTCATCCCGGCCCGCATCTCGGCGAGGGGCAGGAAACCGGGCCGCTGGCTGCGCCAGAGGACCCCCAGATCAAGCCCGCCGCCGAAGCCGCCGCCGTTGCGGGTGCTGGCGATGTCGGCCGTCAGGCGGCTGCCGATCGCCAAGTTCTCTAACCCCAAGCCGAGGTCGCTCAGGGCCCACCCGTTGGCGGCCGTGAGTGCCACGTCCGTGTAGCTGAACGTGCTCGTCGTCTCGTCGTTGGCGTTGCGGCCCTCGATGCCGCCCGTGCTGACGAGCCGCAGGCCGCCGCCGAAGTGCGGCAGCGCGCCCACGAGCGAAAACGCGTTGGCTGAGCCGAATTGGCGATTGTAGTGCACGTTGATCGCGCGGCTGTCGAAAAACGCCAAGCCGGCCGGGTTGAACCGGGTCGCGGCCTCGTCGTCGGCGAGGCCGACGAATGCGCCGCCCATGCCGAGGGCGCGCACCTCCGTGAGCAGATCCGCCGCCGAGGCGGCCGCGGACGCGGAAAGGGCGCCCGTGGCCGTCAGCGCGACGGCCAGCCCCATCGCCAACCCGAGCGTTCGCCGAATCCTCTGAATCGTCATCGGGCGATCACCAGCTTGCCGACGTTGGAGATGGCGGAGCCCGACGGCAACGTCGCCGTGACGCGGTAATAGTAAATCCCTTCCGGCTGGTCCGTCAGGTTCCAATCGTATTCGGACTGATCGACGTTCAGCGACGTCTGGTGCGCCAGTCGGCCGTCCAAGGTGTAGACGTGGAGCGTCGCCGCGGACGTGCCGTCCGGCAGGTCGTAGACGAACGTCGTCTGTTCCGCGGCGGGATTGGGGAAGTTGCGCACGGGGAACGTGATCGTGCCGCCGCCGACGGGGACCTGCTTGGTGACGCTGTCCGTGTTGCCCCGGTCGTCCTCAACCGTCAACTTCACGGAGTACGTCCCGCCCGAGCTGTACGTGTGCGTCGGGTTCTGGTTGCTGCTGGTTGAGCCGTCGTCGAAGTCCCATTGCCAACTCTCGATCGTGCCGCCGCCGGAGCTCTGGTCGGTGAACTGGATCTGCTGGCCCACGTTGGGGCTGGTCGGCTCGAAGGAGAAGTCGGCTTTGAGCGCTTGGGTGGAGGTGACCTGGAAGGTCCCGTTCTGGATGCTATGGCTGATCGCGTTGCCGTCGGGGTCGTTCAGGGTGCGCAGCGACAGCTGCAGGTTCGTGCTGTCGCCCGGGTTGCCCGTGGCGCGCACGCGCAATTCCAAAAACCCGCCGTCGCTGATCTGCTTGCCGGAGACCTTGAAGCCGATAAAGCGCACTTCGCCGTTGTCGTTGTCGATGTTGAACGCCGCGATGCTGTAGTCGTTCAGGCCGTTGACCTCCACGACGTTCGCCACCGTCGGGTCGTACTGGATGGTGCCGTCGAAGTCGGACAGGCCGGCGTCCGGGCCGTTGCTGATGGAGACCTTGACGCTGGTGACCTGGCTCGCGACCACGCTGACGTCGCTGACCTTAACCGTGGCGCCGTTCTGGGCGCGCAGGGCGGGGCTGCCGAGCAGCCCGACCCCGACAAGCAACAAAATGCCTATGCGTGTGAGGACGCGTTGATTTGTTTGGCTCATGCCAATCGCATTGATGCTAGGCGGGTTTTCCCTTGGGACCAAGGACAGCCGTCCCGCGCTGAGCCCCCGAGGGTTAGCCGCGCGCGTGCCGCGCGCTGGCCGTCCTCTCCAAACACGAATAGCGGATTAGCGGATGAGCGGCGGAACGGGCCAGCTCCAGTCCCGCCCGAGCTGCATCGATCCCCCGTCGAAGCCGAGCCGGGCGAGCCACGATCCCTGGGCGCTCAGCTGCCAGGGGCGCTGGCTGAGCTTGCCGGAGAGATCCAGCATCCACGACGAGCCAGTCCGGTTGAAGAACCCGCTCATCGACAGGGGGCCGAGGGACGCGTCGGCGTTCACGCGCGCGGAGCCGAGCCCCTCGGGATCGAGCACGAACGATCCGTTCACCGACGTCGATGGCTGATCCGTGCGCCAGTTGACCGACGGGCTGACCGTCCAGCCATCCGAACGGAGCGTGATTTCGCCCGAGAGCTCGTTCGTCAGTCCCGGCTGCCAGGTCAGCTCGAGGTCGCTCTCCTGCCAGCCGCCGGGCTCAACGATCAGGCCCGTGGAGACGGCCCACGCCTCGTCGAGATCCCGTTGCCACGTGGCCGAGACGGCCTGCCAGCCATGGGCGTCTAGATCGACGCTGGCCCGAACGGGGTCGCATTGGGCGGTGAGCGTCGTGCTTCGCCATGAGCTCAAACCGTCGTCGAGCGAGTATCGATGGGTCGTGCGCAGGTTGGCGTCGTGCGGTAGCGGGACGTTCATCTCCAGCGCCAGCGGCGGGCTCTGCGATCGGTTGATCCTTCCGCCGAACGACATGGATGTGAAATCCGGGGACCAGTCCAGGGTCGCGCGATTGAGTGTGGCCGTCGTCAGCGTCCCGGTGAGCTTGTGGAGGTTGATGCGGAGCTGGTTGCCGCGATATCGCCCCGTCAGCTCCCAGGTGAGCGGCGACGGCGGCGCGTTGAGCTTCAGTTGGGCCTGGCCCCAGCTCGGCCGCCAGCCGAGTGTCAGCCCGACCGTCGGGATGTCCTTCGGTCGCCAGTCCAGGCTCGCGCCGAATCGCCACTCGCGATGCTTGAGCGACTCGTGGAATCGAAACTCCAGGGAGTCGGTTTGCGCCAGGTCTTGGGACAGGCCGATGCCGAGTTCGCCGAGATCGCCTTCCAAGCGCGCGTCGATGGTCAGTTTGGGGGCTTGGGTCAAGTTCTGAAGATCGGCCGTGATGTCGGCTTGGACGATCAGCCGCCAGGGATCGTCGGATTCGTCGTCTTGGGCGTGGCCGAGGACGACGCCGAAGACCAACCCGAGGGCCAGACACGTCCCGATGAGCGCCGCGTAACGAGGTTTCATCAGCAATTCATCAGGATAGACAACAGGCCATGGCGGTGCGAGGCCTCGTGTCCCGTTCTCTCGACAGACGAAAGGGAGTCTTCACTTGAACCCGAGCAACGCTTGGGGGATAATCTCGCAGGAGAGGAAGGAGAGCACCGTCGAGTTGTCCTACGAGCAGGTCCTGGAAGCCGCCAAGGGACTGCGTGAAGAGGAGAAGGAGCGCCTGCTCTTCGAGCTGAGCCCCGAACTGTCGCGAGCCTTGCAGCAGATGGAGCAAGCGTATGACCGAGATCGGACTGCTGATCGGACCGTCTCGTTAGACAATCGGGGAACTCGGCGCGACCTCGCCTCTTAGAACTGCTCTGAGGCTTTCTCGGTGAGCCAGGTGTTGATAAGTTCCTCGCAGGAGATCTGTTTCGATTGAGCGATTTTGCTCAGCTTCTGGGCAAGCGCGGCGTCAATCGCCACGAGGTGGGTGCGGCTTTGGAGGTCCACCTCAAAGTCAGCCTCCGGGAGTTCGTCCCAGTAATC
>JBDGQO010000059.1:0-14603 GCA_042219045.1 Bipolaricaulia bacterium
AAAGAGGGCAGGTTATAAAAGTGAGTCACCTTGGTGTTGATGCGATTGCCGTGGGGCTCGCGGGGCCCTCGCGGGTCGCATGCGGCGTGCCGCGAGGGAAAGCCTGCCTCCTCCAGCAGTAAGGGGGCGGCTTCCGGCACGTCCGGCCCGCATCAGCCCGCCCGCAGGGTCGCCACGGCGCGGCGCACCACCTGCTCGGCCGCGGCGGTCGGGCTCGCGTCGGGGTCCAGGGGGGTAGCGGCGCGCTTCCCGCGCTTGAGGGCCGTCCGCGCGGTCGACCGACTCAGGTCGTCGAGGGTGCTCTGGCGCAGGCGGGACAGGATGGAGACGTACAGGTTGTACCGGCCCTCGGCCTTCCGCAGAAGCTGGGGGGCCGAGGGCACCGTGGGCGCCTCCATTCCGCCGTTGGCCCGTCCGTTCTCGCCGGGCGTCCACTCCGCCTCCCGCGGCCGATCGTCGCCGGGCGGGTCCTCCTCCCGCGGAATCGGCGGCGGGGTGCCGTTCTCCTCCTGTCGGTGAATCAGGAACCGCACCCGCACCGGCGTCCGCCCGTTGCGCTCCACCATGTAGGTGTAGTAGGCGTCGCAGGTGTCCCGGATCTCGGTGCGGGCCCGCTCCAGCACGTGCCGGCGGAAGTCCGAAAAGCGCTCGTAGGTGTGCTCGCAGCAGAGCACCTCGCGGAGCTCCTCCACCGAGACGCACAGGTGGCGCAGGCCTTCCCGCATCTTGATCAGCTCATACATCCGCATCGAGTGCTGGGAGCTCAGCTGCATGAAGTTTTGCAGCCGGTACATCGTAAACTGCCGCTTCAGCTGCAGCAGAAACGGCTCCATGTCCTCGTTGAACTTCGCCTCGATGTAGCCGGAGCCCTCCACGTAGCGGCACGTGGAGAGGCAGTTGTAGCCCTGGTACATGCGCCGCCCGTCCTCGGTGCGGGTGCGCACATGCACCTTCTGGTTCAGCAGTTTGCGGCAAACCTCCTCGGCGCGGTTGTAGATGTCCCGCGAGGAGACCTGGGCCATGTCCATGAGGTCGCTGATGTGGACCCGCTGCATCTCGAAGGCATCGTCCTCCTGCTTCAGCTGGGCCACCAGCATGGCCACCACCCGGTGCTCCAGCTTGGTCCAGTTGATGCGCCCCCGGATGAGCTGGTTGGCCTTTACGACGATGTCGGTCTCACCGGGCGGCGGCGCCTCTTCAATCTCGTCGACCGGGTCGGGAGACGGCGGCGCCGTCGACGGGGCCGCGGAAGAGGAATCAGGGGGCATGGAAACGGGAACGAGTGATGGAAAACGGCGGAGGACAGAGCACAGACGTCCGGCGAACATACTTTTCGGCTCTCCGGGCGGTTTCCAACGTCCTTGCGTGCATGCGGACGAGCGACCCCCCAGAACGTAACTACGAAAGAATCGGAATGAATAGCCGCTGAGGAGCCGCAAGCGTCCCGCATGGGCCCGCTCAAGGCCACGGATTGCCGATATTCGCGGAGTTTAGGGCGCCTGCGGAGCCGAAACGTACCGATTCCTTCGCACTGCCCGCGCTACGCCCCCATTTCTTTCGTAGTAGTCGCCGAAGATCCCTCGTGCACCCGCCAGGAGCAGATCCCAATAGGAATCCCCTTCCCCGATCGGTCCCGATCGTTTCGCACGTCCGGCGGGCCTTCCTCAGGTCTTCACCGGGGGGCGGCCGTCTCCCGATTCCTTCGCACTTCGGTCCCGATTCGTTCGGGGTTGGCCTCCCGATTCGTTCGTGGCTCCGGAGTGAGGGCCGTACGAGGGGCTTTGGGGCCTATTGGACGCCATTTGGGACCACATTGACGTCAAAATAGAGATATTGTCCACGAACGAATCGGGACATTCACTGCACAAAATTGATAACACGTACGTAGCGCGGAGAAAAGGGCCTACGAACGAATCGGGACATGTTGGCATTGGGGAAATTCTCGGGGGTTTGGGGTTGACTTTTATGGTATGGCCCGTTAATCTCGGTTACGACATCAGCAAAACCCCCTCCGTGCGAGGAGAATACTCTTGCGCAACGGCACGCGGCGGCGCCTGTCCCGTGTCCGGATACTCGAACTGATTTGGGACAACGACTTGCCATTCCCGATGGGACTTAGCGACACTGCTTCCCGCGCTGAATCGCCCGCGACGACCGAAATGACCTCTCAAAAGCGCACCGCTTCTACGATGAACCTGTCGAGACTATTCCGCACTGCTCTGCTTTCAGTCTTGGGGCTTTTCCTTGCTGGTGGCCTCATGGCCGCTCAGGCTCAGACGGCCGATGCTGTGGTGGATGACGACTTTAGCTCGGTGGACGAGAGCGCATCTCCCTCTGAGTATCCGACCATCCAGCAGGCGATCGATGCTGCTGAGCGAAGCGACTCGGACAGAATCGAGGTCCGTGCTGGAACCTACAATCAGTCTGTCGACGTCGATCAAGGAAACATCAACCTGACGATCATAGCAGATGATGGGAGCGGAAACCCATCCGGTGCAGTGGTCGATGGGGGAACGGGCCCCGCGTTCACGGTCGACGAAAGCGGAACGACCATTGAGGACTTCGAACTGCGCAGTGACTTGAGCAGTGCCGGTTCCGTGGTGGATATCAACAGCGGAACGACCACGCTTCGGAACAACAGCATCATTGCGGAGGCTGGCAACGCGACCGGACAGAATAATTTCGCGGTCAATCTGCAGGCGCAGTTGACCGCCGAGGGAAATAGCTTTACGTCTGAGGGTGCGACCAACCAGACGTTTGGCATCCGGGCGAGCACCGACGCGGCGGATGGTTCGACGATCGGGGGCTCGAATAGTGAAGACCGAAACACATTCAGTGGCATCCGTGTCGCGATGCAGTTTGAGAACGTGGGCGCCGCGACTGTCCAGAACAATGCGTTCGACAACATCGATCAGGAAGCGGTAATCTTTACCACGAACGACACCAATTCGGAGACGGGTACGATTTCCGTGACCGGAAACGACTTTGGAAACTCCGGGACTGTCGGAGGCGGAGTGTTCTTCGTTGATGTCAACAACAATGACAATTTCGACGGCACGCTGTCGGTAACGCAAAACAACTTCCACGACGTTTCTGGGCAGGCGGTTTCCGTTGGGAATAACTACTCAACTCCCGGAGAAGATATCGGCTCGGCCACGCCGATCGACGCGACCAGCAACTACTACGGCGCTTCCGACGGGCCGACGGCCGTGGCCGGCCACGGAAGTGGTGCTGGCATAACAGATCGCACCAACGTTGGGGGAGCTGTTCCCTCCAATGAGACGGCCCTCGCCGCGTTCGTCCCGTTCTGGTCCAGCGCGAATGCAGGTTCTGCTTCGTTCCCAGACGCCGAGCTGATCGTCGACCGGCTCAACGGCGCTGACGAGACCGGGCGGGCCGGAGACGCAAACTTCGAGTTTGAGACGCTCTCGGAGGCGAAAGCCGAGGCGCTTCCGGGCGAAACGATCGTGGTTGAAGGAAAGGGGGGAGGCAACTACACCACCTTCGGTGGACTCAGTGGCCTTGGCGACGCCAAAGCCCGAGTTCAGAGTGGAGGAACCATCACGGTGGACTTCACGATTCGCGCAGAAGCGGACGTCAGCAACCAAGTTACGCTCAACGCGGTCACCTTCAACCAGTCCGCCGAGGACTTCACGATCAACGTGACGTCCGGAAACGGCGGCTTCTTCAGGGCGACGAACGCCTCGAACAGCGTGCGCCTGCAGGCGGGGACGGCCGAGATCGTTGATTCCGGGGCCCTCGAGGTTGCCGGCGGCGGTGAGATGCGGCGCGACGACGGATCGTTTAGCTCAGACAGTCAGACCCTCGTCTTTGCCGGCGCCGACGTGGACGTGACCTACGACCAGACCTCTGGAGGCCTTGGTGACATTACCACCGGCCCGGAGCTTCCTTCCACGCCGGACATCGGAACGCTCACGATTGGAGCGAGTGGCGACGACGTCCGCACGACGTTTGACGTTGGCAAGGTAACCGCGGCGTCGATCTCCATCGACCCGGGTACGGACGCGACCTTCAATGATGAGCTTGAGGTTGAAACGGACGTCACATCAAGTGCTGTTGTATCTATCGGGAACGGGTCAGACCTGTCCGTTGAGAAGACGTTCACCGCTTCAGGAGCGATAGCTGCTTCAGACGCCAGCGCCCAAGCGATAAACGCGGCGAGCGGTACCTTCAACGGGGATCCTAACCTGAACTCGCCTGGGGGCGTGGTGGTTTCCAACTACGGAAACTCCAATGTCGCGAACGACATTGACGCAGGTAACCATAGCCAGCCCATCATTGAAGGTGATGGAAGTGGCACTGGCAACGGAGTAATCGACATGAAGTCGTTGACGATCCGGCTGAACAGTGCGATAGCCGACCAAACCAGCGACAATAAGCAGACCTTCCGTCCGCAAATTCGCCACATCAACAGCCAGTCGCTAAGCAACCCGGACACCGATATTTCCATCAGCGGCACGGTCGATGCCGACAACCGCGGGAGTGACGACGGTGATCAGGTGTTTGTTCGGTTCCGTGATAATGGAGAAGATAATACAGTGATTGCCGTCGGCGGGGGCGATGACTTCGCTGAACTCAACAGCTTCAACGGTAGCAGTTTCTTGAATGGCACAATTCGCTTTACCGGAGACGCGACAGTGACCTACGGCGACGGCGATGCCGCGGGTTCAGCGGATGTGGACCTCGCTGACGGCTCCGGGAATGGCGGAGCCATCGAGATTAAAGACGGAGCCACGTTGACCATTGAGAACAACGACAGCAACAACACCAACTCCATCGCTTATGACCTGGGTCAGACCGGGAGCGCTGGTCCTGTGGCGGGTAGCTTTAGCGGCAGTGGCACGCTCGCTCTCTCGACGACGAACATCGGCGGCAGTGAGGGGCACACGTTCAATGCTACGCAGCAGGCCAATGGAAACGATATAACAGGTTCTGTCGCGCCCGCTATCTCAATCTCAGGAGGGACGGTAACCTTCGATGGTGGTTCAAACGCTTCCGACAACTTGGTCTTCGATACAGGCCCCATTACTGTCAGTGGCGGAACTCTCCTGTATGACAACACCGACGTCAATACCTCCGCAAGCCCCACGCACAGGAATACGATCAATGGCGACCTGGTAGTCCAATCGGATGGAACGGTTGACACCGACGATACTGACGGAACGACGGACGACCAACTCGAGGTCACAGGCACGCTCCAGAACAAGGGCACCGTCGAGCTTGGCGAGGACACCGTAATTGGAGACCTGGACCTTCAGAATGGCTCGTTCTCCACGTCGAGCGGCGGATTTAACAATGGCCTGGGCCCATCCAACAACATTCCTAACCAGGCGGGCCTTGAGATCGTCAGAGACTTCACGCTGGCGACCGCTGCGGACGTGTCGATCGATCAGCCCGTCCTCTTCTCGTCAGATGCGACGGACGCGACGATCACGTTGAACAAGACGCTCCGCCTCCAGAACGACTTAATCTTCGACAAGGGCGCCAGCACCGTCACCGTGACGGGACAGGAGGCCATCCGGGTTGCTGGAAACGTGAATGTGACGAACCCCGGAGGTGCGCCGAAAGCCCAGCTGAAAATTAAGCAGGGCAGCTCGATTCGGTTGACCGGAAACGCGGACCTTCATACCGACGAGGTGGACGGAAGCACCAAGAACAAGATTGCCGGTGACGGCGAGATCGTGTTCGTCGGAAACAGTACCCCCACGCTGAGCACGAACAATGGCAGCGGAACGGCCCTGTTCGGAAACATAGAGAGTCAGTTGGCCTCCGGCAACAACATCGATGTGACCAGTGGCAACGGCGTCTTCTTCACCGGCACCCTCTCGCTGGTCGAGCAAGGCGTGGCCATCTCCGGCTCCGGAAACGATCTCTCCCCGCGGGGAGACTCCGCTTCTGTGAAGGTTGACGTGACCGGGAGCAATACAACCATTAGCACAAGCAATGGAACGTACAACGCTGCACAAAACACCTATAACCTTGAGTACTTCGGCGATGGATCGGTGCAGGCCGGAAGCGAGGCCGGAAGTGACTTCCTCGGCGACTTGACGGTTGCGTCCAACGCGAAGGTGAACGTTCCGAGTGGGCCGTCTCCGGTCACGCCGACGGGGACCGTGACGATCAACGGGACGCTCGGCAACGCGGGAAGCGGAAGCCTCGAGCTCGGTACCGCAGGACAGACAATGACGGTCGACGGGGCCATCAGCAGCCTCCCGACGAGCGTTACGGCCGACGGTGCTGTCACGATCAACGGTTCGGGAACGATCGCAGGCGTGTCCGCGACGAGTTCGAGCCCGAGCACGGACCTGTCGATCAGTGGTGTCACGCAGGTGGGCACGGTTACGGCCAGCGGCGGAAATACCGTCTCCCTGAGCCTGACTGGTGATCCTACGAGCGGCGACCAGCGAACGTCCGGTGGGCTCACTGTGAATGGCGGTGCCACCCTCTCGCTCGGTAGTGATATCGATGTGCGGAGCGGCGGCGTCAACGTGAATCCGGGAAGCAACTCCTCCGGGACGCTCGCCCTCGGAAGCAACACGCTCACCGTTGAGGATGGAAACTTCAACGGAACGGGGACCGCTTCCTATACCGGCAAGGGTACCGTCGTACTCGCCACCGACGATAATGCGAATTCAGGTGGCCAGACGGTGCCGAATGTGACAGTGACATCCGGCTCTAGCGTTACGCTGAACGGCGTCCTTGCCTTCGACGGCACGGCGAAGCTGAACGCCAGCCTTGGAGGCGGCAGTGGAGACATCCTGAAGGCGACTGGCTCGACGGTCAGCATTGAGGGCACATCGGACCTCACGGTTCCGAATTTCACGGTCGAAAGCGGCAACGGTGGAACGACGACGCTCACCGACGCTAGCGATAGCGACAACAACGCTGAGGGCCTTATTGTATCCTTCAATTCGGGCGCTAACGGTGAACTCACCCTTGCGAGCGGCACGCTGGATCACGGCACCGATGTGGAGGTGCATGGAAACCTCCAGTACGAGCCGCCCAGCCAGTCGACCAACGACTTCACGGTGACGGCCTCCGGCGGGAGCATTGTCCTCAACAGCGCGACGGCGACGCTGAACCGCGACCTGACGATCCCGTCCCTCGAGACGCAAGGGTCAGCTGCCTCGTCGCTGGCGGCCAACGCCAATAACAATCCCTTCAACCTCACGGTCGGAAGCGCCCTGACGCTCGACGAGCGGTTCAATACCGACGTGAGCAACACCGGTGACTTGATCATCGGAGACGGTGGGAGCAACAGCAACGTCCAGATTACGCGGACGGCTGTATACGAGAGTCGGGACGTGCTCGATCAGTCGCTCACGTTTGAGTCGAGCTCCACGACGTACGATCTGACGTACAGCGGGGACGCTTCAGCCGCCCCCGGGGACAGCGAGCTTGAAACTGGCTTTGAGGCAAGTGCCGGATCAGGGCGCATCGATAGCCTCAAGGTGAACTTGAGTGGTGGTAACGTCGAGTTCGAGAGCGACTCGAACTTCCTGTCCGGCGACGTGACGGTAAATGAGCGCTTCGAGCTGCTTGGCGGAACCGTCCGGCATACCGATAGCGACGAGCGCCAGATTGTGATCGCGGACGGCGCGACGCTGCTCCGTGACGACGGCCAGTTTGCGGCGCGGGCCAACGTGTCCGATGCCGTGACACATGCGTCGAGTTCGGCGTCCTACACGCTGGTCTACGCGGATGAGGACAACAGTGGAAACAGCTTTGACGCCTCGTCCAGCGAGTTCCTGGACACCGGACGGATTGCGCTGGAGACCCGAATGGACGACGGTAACGCCAACAATACGATTCACGTAGACGTCCTCCCCGGTGACCGCACGGTCACGTCATTCACGATGGACAATGGAGCGGATGACGATACCCGACTCCAGAATACAACGGCGGAAGCGTCCAACGCCACTGCATTCGAACTCACTGTAGAGGGTGGCGCCACCCTCAGTGGTGGAGCCGTTCAGACTGTTATAGCTGAGGACCCCAACGATGGTGACCAGTTTGCAACTATCGGAAACGGCACGCTCGACGTGGCCGGAAATATCTCGGTTGGCGGGGCGACGGTCGCCACCGACGTCGAGGCGGCTTCCGACTTCACGTTCAACGCCGGGAACCTTGCGCAGGTGAACGTCGCGTTCGACGGTGGGCAGGACCAGGCCTTCACGCTGGCGAACTCGGCGCTGGTAAATGACCTGACCCTCGATCAGGATACCAGTGCTCAGCACCGGGTGACGCTTTCCGGCGCGTCGGTCGGCGTGAGCGGCACGCTCACCTTCAACTCCGGCCTGCTTGAGGTCGCGGACGGGCAGCTTCTTGCCCTCGGGCAGACCGGGTCCGCGAGCAACGGGCCGTTCGGGCAGGGCAACAACGCCTTGGCTGCGACAATCGACCACTCCCCGGCCAGCGGCGTCGTGAGCCACGTCGTGGGCGAGGGAAGCGTCCAGCACGGCATCGCGGCCGGCACGCCCACTCAGACGGGTGGCCAGGGCCGCTTCGAGTGGCCGGTTGGAACGCCGAGCGAGTACCGCCCGGCCTCCATCACGTTCACTGAAAACGACCCGATCGACACGTCGACGAACATCCGAATCGACGTGGTCGACGAGAGCCCGGGCGGCACCGGCGGCCTCGCGAGCATCTCGGACGTGGCCAGCTACCCGGCGCAGTACTGGGACGTGGAGGCCACGACCGGCGTGAGCGCCTCCCAGACGTTCGACATCGAGCTGGAGACAGCGACCGCCGACTTCACCGACAAGTTCAATCAGGCGGCGAACCTCCGAATCATTCGCCGCTTCGACGGCGACGCCTCACAGAACGATTACAAGCTGCAGGGCCAGTCGGACAACTACCAGAACGCTCTCTTCAACCGGAACGGCGAGGAGTATGCGTCGGTCCGCTCGCAGGGATCGACGGGTGGTCTCGTGACGCAGGGGACGTTCTTCACCCTCGGCCTGCCGGGCCGCTTGCCGCAGTTCACGCAGGCCCCCGCCCGTGACACGACGGCGGAAGGCCAGACCCTCACGACTACCTTTGAGGCGACGGCCCGCGACCTTGGTCAGGACGTGACTCTCTCGCTGGATAGCATCCCGGGCAGCGTGGACGCGGACAGCGTGAGTCTCACCGTTGGTCAGGTCAGCGACACGACCTCCGCCCAGTTCGAGTTCACCCCGAGCTTCCAGGGCGGCACCCGTGACCTCGAGTTTGTGATCAGCGCGAGCGACTCCGACGGCACGCGGGACACTACCTACACCGTGACGGTGAACGACGACAACCGCGAGCCGGCCTTTACGCAGGCGCTTGGCGACACGACGATCACCGACGCGGATACCCTGAGCTTCACCTACCAGGCCAGCGATCCGGACGGAGAGAGTCTCGGGTACGGCCTCGCGACGGCCCCGCAGGGCGCGTCCATCGATACGACGAGCGGCCAGCTTACGTGGTCGCCCTCCTTTAGCCAGGTGGGTAGTACCTACGACGTGGCCGCCAACGTGACCGACGGTGAGGCCACAGTGGCGTCCGACACCGCCCAGGTGACCGTCGAGCCGAGCCTCGCGAGGGGCGACGTGGACGGCGACGCCGACACCACGCAGCTCGACGCCGCGGCCACGCTCTCCATCTACCTCGGCACGGACAATCCGGGCACGCCGAACGTCGATGAGAGCAGCCCGACCGCGGCCCAGATGTTCGCCGCGGACTTCAACGACAATGGCAACGTCAATCCCTTCGACGCCTCGCTGATCCTGCAGGAGGCCCTCGGCCTCAATAGTGGAGCGGTGGCGACCGCCAGCGCGAAGTCCAGCGCCTCCGCACAGGGCAGCGTCCGCCTGAAGGGAATGGACCGCAAGGACAATACGGCCACGATTCCGGTGGTTCTCTCCGACGGGGCCTCCGGCGTGCAGTCGGTCGCGGTCGAGGTGAAGATTGACCCGAGCATCGCGTCGGTTGCAAACGTGAGCACCAACCTGCCGGAGGGCTGGATCGCCGACCACTCCGTTCAGGACGGCACCATTACGGTCGGGATGGCCGGTACCGAGGCGATCGGTGGTGGCCAGATCGGCAAGATCCAGCTGAAGATGAGCGGCGACGCCTCGGTTGAGCCGGAGGGCCAGTTCCAGCTGAACGCCGGCGCCAAGCAGTCGCTCGCGGTGGACGTGGCCCCGGACAAGTTTGCCCTGAACGGCAACTACCCGAACCCGGTTGAGTCCTCGACCACGATCGAGTACTCGCTGAAGAAGGACGTCCACGTTGAGATCAGCGTCTACGACGCGCTGGGCCGGAAGGTCAGCACCGTGGTCGACGAGCAGAAGTCGGCAGGCCGGTTTGAGGCCACCCTGGATGCCGGCACCTTGAGCTCCGGGGTCTACTTCTACCGGATTCAGGCCGGCGACTTCACGGCCACGAAGAAGATGACCGTTATTCGATAGCCATAGAGTCGGCACCACCCAGGTTGGGGCGCCATCGCGCGCCCCAACCTATTGGTGACCGTCTAGCCAGGGCGCATCCCGCCCCTCAGTCGGTGTTCTTCGCTTCACCTGCCGATCGTCCCGGCCGCCCGCAGTGGGACCTCCTCCCGGCAGTCCTTTGCAACGCCATAGACTTTCCAACTTGGGTTTGCTTAACGACATGAGCCTCTCGAAACGACTCGCTCGCCAGACTGCCCAGTTCCTCACGGCGACTGCGATGGCCGCGCTGGCGATGATCCTGCTTGCGCCCGCTACGCAAGCCCAAAGCACTGTATCGGTCACGACCGACAGCGAATCGGGACTCGTCGGGGACACGCTGACTGTGCCCATTGAGGTGAGCGACCTCGGCCAGGTGCCCGATAGCTCCGACATCACGGCCTACGGGTTCGACATCTCTCTCGACACCTCGCAGGTCGCGTACCTCGGCTTTGAGACGTCCGGGACGCTGACCGAGCAGGCCGGCTTCAACATCAACGAGAACACAGATATCCCCCGCATCGGCGCGTTCGGCACTGACGCGATCAACGACCAAGGAACCGATAGCGGTGTTCTCCTGCGCCTTCAGTTCGAGGTGACCTCAACGGGAAGCTCCACCGTAACGCTATCCGGCTTCCAGTTCAACGCCGGCGAGCCGGCGGCCACCCCCTCGGAGCCGAGCTTCGGGATTACCGGAGCCAACAACCTCGTGAGCTTTCCCGACCCGTTTACGGCCCGGGACAGCGGCCAGGCCCAGCCGGCCGACACGGTGCTCGTTCCGGTGAGCACAACGGACCTGAGTGGCCAGAACGTGACGGCCTTCGAGTTTGAGATGGAGTACGACTCCACCGTTACGAAGCCGATTGAGGTCGTCACCGACAACTCGCTCTCCTCAAGCTTCAACGCCGGCGGAAATGTCGTCTCCCCGGGGGTTTTCCGGGTCGGCGCGTTTGGCCAGTCGGCCCTGTCGGGGAGCGGCACGCTCGTGTTCGTCCGCATGGAGGTCGTCTCGCAGGGCACCTCGCCCCTCGCGTTTGCGCCGGGCACGTTCCAGTTCAACGACGGGACCCCGAATGCGGCCACCAGCGACGGAACCCTCGACGCGACGGGCCTCGACTTCACCCTCGGGGACCCCACCATGAACGGATCGGTCAGTGCACTTGACGCCTCCTTTGCGCTGCAGGAAGTCCTGCGCGATACAATGAGCGTGAGCCAGCGGGCCGCCGCCGACGTGAACGGGAACGACCGAGTGGATGCCGAAGACGCCTCCCTCATCCTCCAATTTGTGGTTGGGAAGATTTCTGACTTCCCCGCCGCTACCAGTTCGGGCGCCGCACAGAGTCAGGCCCTCGCGGCCCGCGGCCAGCTGAAGTGGGGGGAGGTGGTTTCCGACGGAGAGACGTCCGCGCTTCCGGTGCGGCTGAGCGGCCCGGTCGGGAACGTCTATGCCGTGAGCCTGACGCTGACGGGCGACGTGGGAGCCCTCGACGTAGACGGCCTTTCCAACCGCCTGCCGGAGGGCTGGCAGCTGATGCAGCGCACGTTCGACGGGGAGGGCAAGGCGAAGATCGTGATGGCCGGCGCCGAGCCGATCAGCAGCGCCGGTGAGCTGGTCCGGCTGCCGCTTACAGACAATGCGGGCTCGCCGTCTATCGAGGCCACCGGTGCGCTCAACGGCGCCGCACAGACGGCCCTTGGGCCGGTCCCGATCGCGGAGCGTCCCGGCAGCTTCGCGCTGCGGGGCAACTCCCCCAACCCCTTCGCGCAGTCGACAACGGTTCGCTTTGACGTGCCGGAGGAATCCAGCGTCAAAGTGGAGGTGTACGACCTGCTCGGACGCCGCGTCCTCTCGACGCCGGCCCGGACGGTGTCGGCCGGGGAGGGTCGCTCCATCCAGTTGAACGCAAATGACCTGAGCTCAGGCACGTACATCTACCGTCTGAAGGCAGAAACGGATGGCGGAGACGCCGCCTCGTGGACGGACTCCGGCCGCATGGTGGTCGTCAAGTAGGAGTGCGGGCCCCGCTTGCAGGCGGGGCCTGTCGACATAGAGGCCAGCATGACTAGGCGCCGCTGGACGGCCTTCGGGGACCGACCCCGCGCGAGCCTTCCGTGTTCTGCACCAAACCAACGCCACATCTCTAATGAGATCACGTGCTACAACCGCTATCACCGTCGCCTGGATGCTGGTTTTGGGCGTCCTGGTGATGGGGAGTTCGCAGGCCCTGGGGCAGCAGGTGCCCGTGTCGATTCCAGACGTGGAGGTGCAGCCCGGCGATACGGTGTCCGTTCCGGTGGAGGTGGGCGACCTGACCAATGAGGGGGTCACGTCCTACGAGTTTACGGTCCAGTACAACGGGCAGATCGTCGAAGTCACGGGGGCGGAGGCCGGTCCTGTAACCGGAGACGGCGGCACTTTCGACGCGAACACGTCGGCGGACGGAGAGGTCTCGGTCGGCTTTGCGTCGGCCTCGGCCCTGTCGGGGAGCGGCACGCTCGTCGTCCTTCAGGTACGGGGCGTAAGTGGTGGAGAGAGCCCCCTTGCGTTTGTCGATGATGAGTCTGCCCTCAATGAAGGGCGGGTGTCCGCGCAGTTTACTGGCGGGACAGCGACGGTGGCGGACGTGTTCGTAAGCCTGCCGGACACGGTGACCCAGACCGGACAGCAGGTCGCGATTCCCGTCCGCACGAGCGACCTGACGAGCCAGAATGACACTCCCAATGTCACTTCCTTCGACTTTGAGGTGGCGTTCGACGCGTCGGTCCTCGACATGACCGGAGTCGAGACGCAGGGGACCCTCTCAGAAGGCTTGGACGCGCAGTTTGGAACGTCGAACGGCACCGCTACGGTGGCCGTCGCCAGCGGACAGGCCATCGAGGGCAGCGGGGAACTGATCCGCCTTCAGGCCGACGTGATCGGCTCAGGCGCCTCCCCACTGGACTTCAATCAGTTTCAGTTTAACGAGGGCACCCCCGCGGCGGACACGACCAACGGGTCGCTCCGGGCCGGAGAGGTCGCTGTGTCGTTTCCGAACGTGCGCCTCTCGACGGGCGAGTCGCGTGTCGTCAACGTCAGCACGACGGACCTTACGGATCTGGGTGTTGAGTCCTATCAGTTTGAGTTTTCGTTCGATCCGTCGGTCCTTCAGGTGGCCGACACGGTGATTACCGAGGGCACCCAGTCGGCGGGGACCAGCCCGCAGATTCAGGTGGGCGACAGCACCGTCACTGTCGCCACCGCGAGCGACTCGGTGTTTTCGGGGGACGACCCCCTGGTTAAGCTCCGGATTGAGGGGGAAGATCCCGGCACCTCGCCCCTAACGTTTGAGAACTTTCAGTTCGACGAGCCGTCGGTGGCGCCGACAGTCATCACGATCGACGGGCAGGCGGAAACGCTCGCAAACCGCCGGCCGCAGTTTACGGACGCGCCGGACGACACCTTGTCGGTGGCCGTTAATGACACGCTCACCACGACCTTCGACGCCAGCGACCCGGACGGGGACGACGTGTCGTTTGCCCTGACGCAGGCCCCACAGGGCGCGACGATCGACTCGGCGAGCGGCGACTTCAGCTGGACGCCCTCCCTCTCGCAGGCGGACAGCACCTACCAGATCGACGTCCGCGCCTCCGATGGGGTTGCCACCTCGGACACCTCCTTTGCGGTGATGGTCACCAACGACCCGCCCCAGTTTACCTCGGTGCCGGAGGATACCTCCGCGACGGTCGGCAATACGCTGACCGCCACCGTCGAGGCAAACGACCCGAACGGCAACGACGTCTCCTTTGCTCTGACGCAGGCCCCACAGGGCGCAGCGATCGACTCGGCGAGCGGCGACTTTAGCTGGACCCCCGACTCAACGCAGGCAGACAGCACCTACAACATCGGCGTCCGCGCCTCCGACGGGCAGGCCGCCTCGGACACAAGCTTTGCGGTGACGGTACAGGAGCTGAACGACCCGCCCCAGTTCACCTCGGTGCCGGGCGATGATACCACGGCCGTCAACGAGGAGGTAACCGCCACCGTCGCCGCCAGCGACCCGGAAGGGGACGACGTGTCGTTTGCTCTGACGCAGGCCCCGCAGGGCGCAGCGATCGACTCGGCGAGCGGCGACTTTAGCTGGACCCCCGACTCAA
>JBDGQO010000059.1:14703-19783 GCA_042219045.1 Bipolaricaulia bacterium
CGCAGGCAGACAGCACCTACAACATCGACGTCCGCGCCTCCGACGGGCAGGCCGCCTCGGACACGAGCTTTGCGGTCACCGTCGAGTCAGCCGTCGACCAGCCGGAGACGATCGCGATAGATATCAATCAGTCCTTCGGCGACGCGACGGATTCAACCAACTACCGGCTGGTGGGACTGCCGGGCCAGGTTGACCTCCCGATCGAAGAAACGCTTGAGGGCGAGCCCGGCGGCTCTGGCGATTGGCGCGCGTTCTGGGACGACGGATCCCCGAACGACGGCCTCGTGGAGTTTGACGGAAGCGCTCAGTTCAACTTCCGTCCGGGCCGGGGCTTCTGGGTCCTGAGCAAAAACAACTGGACTGTGCAACGAGAGGTGAACACCGTCGCCCTCGACGGCCAGAACCGCGCCTCGATCCCGCTGCACGATGGGTGGAATATCATCTCAAACCCCCTTAGTGCCGACGTTGCCTGGTCCGACGTGCAGTCGGCAAACGGCAACTTCTCCGAACCTCTGTGGTCGTTTACGGGCTCGTTCAACCAGTCCAACACGTTCGCGTCCGCTCAGACGGGAGAGGCCTACTACTTCCTGAACGACGCGGGGCTCAATTCTCTGCAGATTCCGTTCCCCACAGGCTCCGGGTCGTCGGCCGCCGTGGCCGAGAAGAACGCGGACGCCCAGGTGCTTCGGCTCGACGCTCTGGTGGGCGAGGAGACGGCTTCCTCGGCGTGGGTCGGCGTGCGTCCCAATGCCAAAGACGGAAAGGACTCGTTCGACTACTTTGCGCCGCCGTCTCACTTCACGAAGGCATCTCTGTCGGTCGCCAACGAGAAGGTTGAGTCTCCCCATTCTCTGGCCGGCGATCTCCGTCCCACGGGCAAGGAGGGCCACCGGTACACCCTCGCTCTCAAGACGAAGAAGGCCGACGGCAACCTGAAGCTCCGGGTCAACGGACTGTCCACGCTCGCAAACGACCAGCAGGTGCGCCTCTACAACACGGACACCGGGCGCCGCCATGACCTCCAGTCGTCGCCGACCGTGGATGTGAAGGCCTCCGGAGACAAGTCCACGTTTGCGCTTCTTCTTGGGAGTTCGTCGTACGTCAAGGAGCAAGGCGCCGAGTTCGTGCCGGACAAGCTGGCGCTCCGGCAGAACTACCCGAATCCGGTTCAGACCCGGGGTCAGACGACCCTTGAGTACTCGCTTCCCGAGCAGAGGGATGTGAGTATCCGGATCTACGACGTTCTCGGACGCCGCGTGCGCACGCTTCTCGACGGCAAGAGTCAGCGCGCCGGCGTGCACACCCTGCGGTGGGACGCCCGCAACGAGCAGGGACAGTCCGTCGCGAGCGGGGTCTACTTTGCCCGCCTTAAGGCCGGCCAGACGCGCACGATCAAGATTGTCGTGATCGACTAACCGGCCTGCGACGCGACAGCCTCTCTGGTTTTACGGACAGCACCCACACTCCTATGCACCGCCTCGTTCGCTCCCTCTTGCTTCTTCTTGTGACCGCCGCGCTGGGGGTTTCGACCGGGGTTGCACAACCCACTACTCCCAACGGCGAGGTCCCCGCTTCCACGTCGGCGGACGTGGCCGACCAGGACGGCGCGGTACAGTCCCGCGTCGCTCCTGATCGGGAGACTCGCAAATTGAACACGCTCACTCGTGCGGAGATTGAGCACGCGATACTGAAAGGGGCTGACCGAGGGACATGGACCGCCACTCAGGCAACCGGCGTGGCCATGGACCTTCACTCCTCCGCGTCCGGCCCGCTCGACGGGACTCAGGCAAACGGAAACCGCAAGGTCTACTACATCGTCGGCGGCGTGCTCGTGGCAGGCGGACTGGTCGCCGGTATTCTTGCCCTCGGCGACGGGGGCGGTGGCGGCGGAGGCGGGGGCGGCGGAGGCGGCATTCCGAATCCTCCGCCTCGGCCGTAGGGACGACCAAACGCTCAGGCGGACCTGTCCCACGCTCCTGAAGTTGGAAGCCCTGTCCACGACCGCCTGGGCAGGGCTTTTTGTTGTCCAACGCTGTCTCCCGTACCGCATCCTTTCTCCGAAGGGCCCGACCTTCCCACTCCTTGATTTCTCCCCTCGATGAATCGAGGGGATTCTTCCTCACGGAAAGAATTTCTGTTTCACAGGACCTGCTTGAAGTTCCTTCACTTCAAGTCTTACGTGTCCTCCGCAGACATTGGGGGCAAAGCCCCTCCCGTCAACCCGACGGTACAGATGCTCAAAAAAAGCAAACTGTGTCATCCTTGGTTATCGGTATGACATCAAATGGTACCTAAAGGTAAGCTCATTGTTTTGTCAGGCTTGCGAGAGAGTCCGTGTATCTCCCGGATGAATCCGGGAGTTTTACTGCTCTCTCGCGCTCACTCAATATTATAATCCCCTTCCGACGCCATGACTCGAACGCTCACGTCCCTTCTGATTGCCCTTTTCGTCGGGCTTGCCGCCGTGGCGAGCCCCGCGCAGGCCCAAAACAAGCGCCCAAGCGACACCTTCTACCTCAAGTTTGGGGTCGGCCTCTCCGACTACACGGGAGACTTTGCGGACCCCTTTGAGGGGTTTAGCAACGGGGACGGGTTTCCCTACATGTGGCAAGGAGAGCTGGGGTACCAGGTGTCGTCCTCGTTCGGGATCGGGGCGATGTATCAGGCGGGCCGGTACCCGCTCTCCAGCAACAACGTCTCGGGCAGCGATCCGGACCGCCTTACCGCGGCGGCCCTCCTCGGCCGCTACACGTTTGGGGCCGACACGTGGACGGCCGCCCCCTACATCGATGCGGGGGCCAACCTCTCGTTTGGAGGAAACTCGATCGGCGGGGGCCCGAGCGTAGGGGCCGGGGTCGACATTGCCCTCAACGACTGGGCCTCCCTCTACGTGGAGTCGCGGACCCATCTCACCTTCGGGGACAACGCGGTCGACGGGGCGACTGGGGGCAGCTCCTTCGACGCTCTGAGCGAGGTGCTGGGCATCGGCGTCAAGATGAACTTCCAGAGGGCCGCCACTCCGCCGCGCGTCCTGGCACTCGACGGGCCGACCGAGGTCAAGGCGGGCGAGTCGGTCACCTACACGGCGTCGATCAACGAGGGCGAGGCCACGTCTCCGCTTACGTACCGGTGGAACTTCGGGGACGGATCGACCGGATCGGGCATGACGGCCGAGCATACGTATCGGGAGGCGGGCACCTACACGGTCCAGTTTACGGCGAGCAACAAGGCCGGAACGGCGAGCCAGACGCGTACGGTCGAGGTGGTGGCGCCGCAGCCGGCCCGCATCGTGAGTGTCAACGCCAACCCGACCCGGGTCGACGAGGGGGAATCGGTCTCCTTCTCGGTTAACGCACAGGGAGACTCTCCGATTTCCTACGCGTGGACGTTTGGGGACGGCTCCAGCGGAAGCGGAGCCAGCCCGTCCCACACCTATGAGGAGCCGGGGACCTACACCGCAGAGGTAACGGCGTCGAACGACGCAGGAGAAGGCTCGCAAACGATTACGGTGACCGTGGAGCGCGCGCTGCCCTCCATCTGCATGAGTACAAGTGAGCTGAACAGCACGTACTTCAGCCGGAACTCCAGTACGTTGACCGACGAATCCAAGAAGGCCCTCAAGGAGAACCTCGAGATTCTGAACAAGTGCCCGAACCTGACGGTGCGTGTCGAGGGCTTTGCCGCGCCGGGTGAACGCAATGCGGAGCAGCTCTCGGAGGACCGGGTCGAAGCCGTGACGGAATTCTACGAAGAAGGAGGCGTCTCTTCCGACCGGGTCATGAGCGAGGCCCAGGGAGCTCCGGAAGGTGTCACGACGAAGAAGGGAGGCACGCAGCAGTACCGCCGCGTAGACTCTATCCCCCAGCGGGAACAGTAGGTTCTCGGCCGGCACAGCAGTCTGGAGAGCGGTTCAGAGGTGGGGCAGAACCCTCCACTGCAAGGCCGCTTGTTACGGAAAGCCCAATTTCCGTAACGCATGCGCGTCCATACAGGGCATTTCCGGCAATCGACGGAATTGCGTAACGCATTCACGAAAATTAACCTTCCCTCGGTTTGGCCTTCCGTTCGCGGAAAGTGCCACCCTGGTGGACGTCCTTTCTGAAACCAGCGAGAACCCCCAATGCTCTCGAAACGGTCCCGTCCGATGCCGGAGGCCTGATTCTGTTTGGCTCCCGGGCCTGTGGGAACGCTGAGCCCGAGCCCACGCTGGACAGGTCAAACCGGTGAGTAAAGAAAGCAGCGACCGGATCCACCCCCTGCAGAACGGGCCGACCATGAGGCACCTGCCGATCCTTTTCAGAAAAGCCCTTGACGTTCACCACCTCCATTTCCTATCGTGAATAGTGACGTGACGGACGCGGCCTCCCGCCGCGCTCCGGCAGCTGAGTGAGGTTTGGGACACCGAGTTCGGTTGCTCTTTGCTGAGACGCGTCGACAACCACATTTCAGACCACCTATCTGGAGAGCCTCCAGGTGGGGGCGCCAGCGGATCCGTTCCGCTTGCGCTGTCGGGTGCCTGATCTCAGCCAGGCATTGTCCCCAACGTCCGACAGCTTTGCGCCCCGGCCTGGAGGCTTTCGCTTTTGAGCACTCTTGCTTCTGCGACAATGCGCTCCTCGGACCGAGGACGCCGACGAACAGACCTGAACACCCCATAATCCACAAAAAAAGCCCTGCCAACTGATAGGCACAGTTGGCAGGGCGGAAACTCGAGTTTACCTGGAAGAGACACACCTGAGAGTGATGCCTCACTCAAATATAGGCGCGAGGGCACAGCCGGGTTCCAATTCACCGGTCAAACCGCCCCCGAAGGCGGCGCCACCCAGCCCTCAATTTACGGAATCTCAACCGAACTCCTCTTCGGACCCCGACCGGCCGGAGAAGACCCCCAATTCGGCCGAGCGGTCCTCCTCGGAGACGCGGTCGGCAGAGGAGCTCTCGCCGGAGGAGCTGTCGTTGGAGGCCACCGAGCCGTTCCCACCGGATCTCTTCCGCGTGCCGGTCCCGAACGCGGTCTTTTCCGAGATGCCGGAGCTGAGCGACTCGGCGCTCCGGGCCCTGCTGGCGCTGATTCACCTCT
>JBDGQO010000006.1:0-7578 GCA_042219045.1 Bipolaricaulia bacterium
AAAGAAAGACACGTATGTTGCCCGGGGCCTTCCCGAGGAGCGGTTCCACCGGTGCCTCTCGCCGAATGGGGCTACCTCAAAGCCGACCTTCATGTACTTCGCGCCGGAGGAGGGAGGACCCGACCGGCGTCTCTAATCTCCTCTCACGAGAACGAAGGTGACGCCCCGTCCGACCTTGCCTGATTGCCACAGTGTCCGTTATTGCACACCGAAAACACCTCAAAGCACCTCCAGTCGCAACGGCTGGACTGCAGACCTACAGGAGAGTGCGACATCGACTGTCCCGTCAATGGCGTTGGGGAGCAGTTCGGAAAGGTCCTTTGCAATAACAGCACCTTTTTCTGATATCATATGATATGATATCACATCACGCTTCTCGGCTGGCTGGGCTTCGTCGGAACGCCGGGTGGCAGGTGGGCGACGGAGTCGCCGAACTCCTGCGCTATGGCCGGTCTCAGACGACCTGAGAGTGCAGAACGGGGCAGGCCCATGGTAAAGCCTTCTACAGGGGAAGAACTCGCCTAGAGACGACGTCTCGGATCGCATCCGGGGCAGATCTTGCGATTGAGGATGCGATATCATATCATATGATGTGATATCATATCACTTCAGAATTTGCACTGCGACCATGGTTGTGCTCATCGGTGGGGAGAAAGGAGGAACTGGAAAAACCACTTTGGCCACCAACTTGGCTGTCCTCCGAGCGAGGAGAGGACGAGACGTGCTTCTGGTCGATACCGACAAACAGAGTAGCGCCAGCGACTGGGCTGCGGTCCGGGAGGAGGTCGAGGACGTCCCTCGAATTCCGTGTGTCCAGGTATTTGGAGAGCAGGTCGGGAATCAGGTTCGGGACCTCGCGGAGCGGTACGACGACGTGGTTGTAGACGCGGGTGGACAGGACAGTGTCGAGCTTCGCTCGGCGATGGTCGCGGCCGACCAGCTCTTTGTGCCCGTTCAGGCCTCCCAGTTTGACGTCTGGACCCTTGAACGAATGGAGGAGCTTCTTGGGCAGGTTGGGCCGATCAATCCGGACCTAAAGGCCTCGGTCTTCATCAACCGGGCCTCCCCCCATCCGCAGGTCGACGAGGCGAAGGAAGCGGAGCAGATTTTCGAGGAGTTTGAGCACCTGGACTTCTCTGGGATTGTCATTCACGATCGGATTGCCTTCCGGCGTGCCGTGAGTGATGGGATTGCGGTCGCGGAGGCGGGCTCCCCGGACCCGAAAGCCTGCGGGGAGGTCCAGTCCCTTTACGAGATCGTCTTCAAGCAAACCGAGTCTACCCATGCGAAGGAAGCCGAATCGTGACAGCGAGGGCCAGACGCGCGCTGCGGAGGAGTTTATCGGCGGCGTCGAGAAGACTTCCGACGAAACGGAGACCGTGTACCCGTGGGAGGAGGAGAGGGTACGGGAGGACGTAACGCAGTCCTACCCGCTTCGTCTGCCGGAGCCGCTGCACCTGAAGCTCAAGTTCCTTGCCGAAAAGACGGGCAAAAGCATGAATGAGCTTTGTAATGAGGCGGTGAGGGATCTCGTCGAGGATCGTCTTGGGGAAATGTTGGCGGAGGACCGCTGATCTGGGACGAGTGCGGCGGGATGTGCCAGTTCTCGGTGCCGAGAAGGGAGTGATTGCGGTTTCTCCCTCCAGGAGTCGAATCGGGATGGAAGCTCAAGGAGTGGAGACGGATGAGAGGACACAAGGCTCGCGCGCTTTCGGGGAGGGCACGCCTGAATCCGAGACTTGCACCCACCGTGCCGGGTTGGGTCCAATGTCTAGACGGTTCCGGTTCTTGTCTGCTTTTACCTGCGCCACGGAAGAGAGAGGACTGCACCTGCTCCGTCGGCGGCCCTGCCCCACGCAGGGCCGCCGATGGCCCCTTTTCAACGCGTGGTTTTTCGCGCGCGCTTTTACTTTTACCTTTTAATACTACTTTTCTTCTTTTGTCGAATCTGTAGTTGCGTGTGCACGAGGAACTTACAGGGACTGGGTACGACAAAATCAGGGTCTGGGTACGACAGATTCAGGGTCTGGCTACGACAAAATCAGGGTCCGGCTACGACAGATTCAGGGTCATCGGTTTTCCACCCTGCCGATCACAGGGAAAAGGTAGCTGGCTCCGTTGGGAACCGCCCACGGGAGAAGTCTTAAGGAGGGGTGCCGAAGACTCCAGACAGGCCCTACGGCTGTACTAAGCCGATGCTGCGAGGAAAGGTGCATTGCTGGAAGATGCGCCCTGTTTTTGCGAACCTGCTTTTCTCAAACCAGTGGCCGACGACAGTCCCATCCCATTCAACGAGGCGGGGTCTTCTTCGCACCAGTGGGTGGCGGTGAGTAACGAGATGATTATGGCTCGTCTCGACTGGGACATCATGATGCACCGGATCCTGATGGTGCTCATCAGCCAGATCGACTCCAAGAACGATGAGGAGTTTCGGATTCAGCGCGTTCCCGTCCGACGCATCCGTGACATGGCCCAGGTCAGCCAGAAGTCAATCCACGAGGAGGCGGCTGAGGCGACGGCACGGCTTGTCCGCGAACCCATCGAGTTGTGGAGTGCGGACAAAAAGGACTACGAGGGCTATCCTATCTTTTCGACCTGCAAGTACAAGTCGCGGGAGGGAATGATCGAGGCGAAGTTCAACGAGGACGCCCGCTCATACCTCCTCCAGCTCCGGGAGCACTTCACGCAGTATCGGCTCCGCCAGGCGATCCCGCTGTCGACGCCGTACGCGATTCGTACCTACGAGATTGCCAAGATGATTGAACGGCCCGGCGAGCGGCGCTCCCGCCAGATTCCGGTGGGCCGGTTCCGGAAGATGTTCAGCCTAGAGGACAAGTACGAGCGCCACAGCGACATGCGCCGGCGTGTCATCGACCCGTCCGTCGAGCAGGTCAACCGGAAGACCGACGTTGATGTCCGTTGCGAGGACATTCGGGAGGGACAAACGCACATTGCCCTCCAGTGGAGCGTCGAGTCGACGGCCGCGGATCAGGAGGACGGAGAGGAGGATTCAGCGGCCCGGCACACGCCCACCGCTCTGGAGAAAAGCGAGCACGAGGTGTGGTTCGAAGATCTCTCGCCGGAGGAGCAGGAAGCCGTGCTCAAGGAGGCCCGGACGCGGGCAAAGAGCAGTGGGTACACCGAGGACCGCCCCCGATCCTTCTCCGCAGGGGTAATGCAGATGGTCGGTCGGATCTACCGGGAGCAGAGTGGCGAAGACTCCTCGCATACTGTTTCCGCGTCGTGACATCGCGATGAGCCTCGCCGGGCGTGCTGACCTTTGAGTCGGCCCGCCCCCTCAACATGCCCAGCGTAAAAAGTTGGAACGCTGGAGTTTATGAGACGAGGATCGTCTTGGACTGAGAGATCCCCTCGCCCCGACCCGACATCATGAGCGGAGAGGGTATCAGTAGGCTGGCTCCTTGGGACCGCCTGCACCGCCCCGGGTCCAGAGTGCAGTGAGGACCCGAGGCGCAGCGGCGCCACTCAGGCTAGTTTACGACGACGATTTGCTGCGTGCGGGTGCCGGTCGGGGCGGCGAGCTGCACGAAGTACTTGCCGGTGGGAAGGCCGTCGGTGCGTACCTTCACCGTGTAGCGCTCCCCCACGGTGGCCTTCTGACGATGCAACTGGCGGACCTGCTGTCCGAGCACGTTGTACAGCGCCACGTCTGCGGGGCCGCTCCGCTTGACGGTGAAGGCAATCTGGGTGCCCTGGCGGACCGGGTTCGGGCCGGTGGTCTGAAGGGTGAGGGCACGCTTCGCCTCGATCGTCACAGTGACCGGCTCGGTGTAGGAGGAGGCGCCCTCCGTATCGACCTGCCGGAGCCGAAACTGATGGGTGCCGGGCGTGAGGTCCTCGACGCGGAACTGGTAGCTCTGCGAAGTCGTGGCCGTGCCGGCCCCTTCTACGAACCCGAGGTTCGCGTAGCTCGCGGCGTCGGGGCCCTGATGCTGCACCTCAAAGCCGGCGTTTCCGGTCTCGCTGGCCGTACGCCACTCCAGGAGGGCCCCCGACTCGACCGCAGTCGCCGTGAAGGCCGCCATCTCGACCGGAAGTGGATTGTCGGAGTCGTCACTGGCCATCTTGATGGTGCTGAAGCCCGTGAGGCCCTTGGCAACCAGAAGGTTGTTGGCGGAGTCGTATTGGGTGGTTACGGCCTCGAAGGTGCCGTCAGGGCCGGAGGCGGCGAGGATGGTGACCTTCGATGCGGCTCCCACACCCGTGATGTCCGCATCGTCGAGAGAGAAGGCCACGTCGACGGACGCGAAGTTCATCCCCTGGTTCTCAATGTCCCAGCGGTACCCGCTTACGTTCTGATAGGACTGGTTGAAGCTTGGAGTGCCGGTCGCGTTGCTGTCGGGAACGAAGCTCACCCGGACAGCTCCCCCGCTCTGGACGTCCTGAAAAAGCGCCCCGACGCCAGTCTGGCCGAGGGCCGCCCTGCCTGTGTCCGAGGGGGCCACAATCGCTTTCGCCAGCTCAACCGGAGTGTCTTCTCCCTGCGGACGGTCCTCAACGACGGCGGTGAAGGTCGCGGTCGCAGTGGCGCTAAACGGATCGGTCGCGGTGATGGTGATCTGCGCCTGGCCCGTGCTTTGGGGCTGCACGGTGACCGTCCCGGAAGCGACGCTGGCGGTCGCCACCGCGGCGTTGCCCGACGAGGACGAGAGAGAAAGGCTGTCCCCGTCCGGGTCGGTGAAAGCCGACCGCTCAAGCCCGGTGATCTGGAGGGCAGGGCCGGGCACGTGGAGGGTATCGTCGGGGAGGGGCTGGGCCACCGTCGGGGGACCGTTGACGTCCGCCACGTTGATCGTGACGGTGGCCTGGTCGGTGCTATCGGGGTTGGCCGCCTCGTAAACGAAAGAGTCGGTTCCGCTGAAGCCCTGGTTGGGGATGTACTCGAAGGATCCATTTTGGTTAAGGGTAAGGGTCCCATTGGAGACATCCTGGACCAGGGAGGCGGTCAGTCCGCCGCCGGTCGGGTCCGAGTCGTTAGTGAGAACGCCGTTTGACGCCGCTACGTTGAGGGTGTCTCCCTCCTGAGTGCTGAAGGTATCGTTCTTTGCGGTGGGGGGCTGTACAGTGACCCCCGATATGAGAAATGACGGCTCGGTGGGAGTGGCCGGAGGACTTCCCGCGTTGAACTCGACGTCCGTCAGGGTAACGGTCGTGGAGTCTTGAGCTTCCACCACAAGGAGGACACGGACCAAGGTGCCCGCGTTGGCCTCCGCGTTAATGGAGGACGACCCGAACGCGGCAATGCGCGGAATGGCGGGGTTGTCGCTGACGCTAAATCCGGCTGCGCCTGAGAGCGTGTTCGCGGTTTCGAAGCCCGCGTACGACGCGACCGTCGTGTCAGCAATTCCAAAGTCGATCTTGTAAGCCGTCACGGCATCGGCCTGGTCGAGGTTGCCCACCTGGATGGGCACGGCGACGGTGTCGCCGGGGGCTGCGCTCGTGTCGGGAACGGTAACGCTGACCGAGTCGGGGGTCTGGGCGAGCGCAGAGGAGGGACCGAGAAGAAGGCCGAGCACAAGCAGGCCCACGGCCTGACCGATCCAGGATTGTGGAAGGCGTGGGAGCAGGTGCGATACAGTCATAGGGCAGTAGCAAGCTATGAGACAGACCGGGGGAACGTGGGGAGCAGCGGAAAACGGCGGGATAGTTTGAAGAAAACCCTAAACCAGTCAACAGTCCGATTCGGCTATTAGATCCGTGCGCCCGGGGCATCCGCCCCGAGAGAATCGTGTGTTTACCCTGGAGGAGCGACTGGACCGGGGCAGTGGTTCTCAGGAACGGGGTCTGGTCGGTCGGAAAAAGCGTAGAGGAAGAAGGCACCGTGCGCGGAGAAGTGGCCCTTGAAAAAGGTCCACCGACATCAGGGGCAGAAGCGGTGGAAAGGGGTCGCGGGCGCGCGCTATTAACACATTATATATCATTAAATACATTAAGGGGGGAGCTAACCTGCTGGCTTCCAAGGACTTCCGCGACCGAAGTGCAACAAAAGCACAGTGAAACCGGCCCTGAGTGCAACAAAAACACAGCCTGAGTGCAACAAAAACACAGTCCGAGTGCAACAAAAACACAGCCTGGCCGGCCCGAAGTGCAACAAAAACACAGCGCCAGGGAGGGGTATCTCCTCGAAAACCGCCGTAGCAGCCGCTGAGGGCAGATCGAAGTGCAACAAAAACACAGAACGGGGCGGAATAGAGCCCCAAGTGCAACAGTTCCACAGTGGACTTTTCCCCACTGGAGGCGTACCTTCTGTGCCCCACATGCTCAGCGATCGAGGAGCCCCGAGCGGCCCATGACTGACCAGTTCCCCCTCGAGATCGGCGCGGACCCGGAGACGGTGGTGGCCAAGTCCAACGACCTGGTCCGCGGGCGTCACGACTTTTCGACGCTGGAGCAGCGCATCTTTGTGGCCATGGTGGCGCAGTTGAACCGGGAGACGGAATTTCCGGTCGTCGAGATTCCGCTCGGGGAGGTGTGCGAACTCTCCGGCACCGACAAGAGCAACCTCTACCGCGAGGCGCAGCGGCTCTGCGACACCCTGGCAGGGCGGACGATCGGGGTCCACGACACGACCACCGAGGAGGGCATTCCCCGCTACACCTCGTACCCGTGTTTCCGATTTTGCCGCCATGTGAAGGGGACCGGCGTCATCCAGGCCAAGTTCAGCGACGAGCTCAAACCCTACCTTCTTCAGCTGAAAGAGAAGTTCACGCTTTATCTTTTGAAGGTTTTCCTCCGCCTGCGGTCGAAATACTCGACGCAGATTTACGAGCTGATGAAGATGCGGCAGGGGATCTCCCGCCTGGCCATGTCGGTGGAGGAGTTTCGGCGCAAGATGGGGCTTGAGGAGAAATACGCCCGGTTTTCGTCCCTCCGGGCCCGCGTGATCGATCAGGCCCAGGAGGAGCTCCGCGAAAAGGCCGACGTGTACTTCACCTACCGGGTCGTTCGGGAGGGACGCACCCCGAAGCGGCTGGAGTTCTTCGTGAAAGAAAACGCAGAGGTGATTGAGGACCTCCAGGAGGAGGTGTCGTCTCTGGACGGGGAGCATGGTCCCAGAGGCCCAGGTTCTCCCGAGGAGTTGCAAGACGCGGAGACCCCGTCTGGAGAGGGGCCCGGATCGGTGGACGCGAAGGCGCTATTTCTGTCCGATCGGACGCAGGAGGAGATCGACGCGCTCTCCGGCCCGGATGTGGATCGCCTCTACGAGGACGCCCGCGAGGCGACTGAGGCCGCTCACGGAGACGCGTCGGACACGTACCTCGAGTCGATGACGGCTCAGAAGATGGAGGCGCTGTGGAAAGGAAGCTGAGTCTGGACCAGGTCGTTGCTCTCTCGGTCGGGGTCTGGGCAAGGGCTCTGGGGACAGCCTCCTGCCAGTCGCAACTACCCGCGTCGAGGACCATCAGGAGCGAGGCGAGAAGTCACGTCCGGCTCCTCGGCCCGCCCTCCTCCGGCGCGAAGTACATGAAGGTCGGCTCTGAGGCGGCCCCATCCGGCGAGAGGCACCGGCGGAACCGTTCCTCGGGGAGGCCCCGGGCAACATACGCGTCTTTCTTC
>JBDGQO010000060.1:0-2152 GCA_042219045.1 Bipolaricaulia bacterium
GTTCAACGTTTCCCGGATATAGCGACCTCCGGGAATACCGACCTTGAACATGCAACGCGGAGCGGGCCGGTCCTAGGGAGCCGGCCCGCTCCGCTTTTCCCACTCCGAACGGAACCTCCCGACGTGCCTCCCTCTGACGAGGCCAACCGTCAACGACGCTTGAACGTTCTCGGCAGCCCGCTATAATGAGTTGCGACGCATTGCTCTTTGACATGGGGGTGAACGGATTCGACGGAGTGGCCAACGCGTAGGCTGCAGGCGGAGGTCGTCGTCTGCCTCCTAAAACCGGCGACAGGCATTTACAGATGCCAACGACAACTTAGCTTACGCTGCTCCGTCCCTTAACTAAGGGCGAGTAGCCGTCCTTCAGAGACCGCGCCCGACGGGCTCTGAACGGGCGTCGACAAAATCGGGCTAGTCCGCCATCCGCCTCCTGGTGGCGGACGAATCCCAAACGGAGGCTGGGGCATCGAGATCCGGTTCCCCGGGAGCTCGGTGCCCGACAACAGAACGGGGAACTAAGCCTGTAGACGCCGAGCCGAGGCCACTGCGGACCCGGGTTCGAGTCCCGGCACCTCCACCACCACACGAGCCACCGCGCCCGGAGGCGCGGCGCAGAACACCATGAGCATCGCACGGATCCGAGGGCGCACGATTGCGCTATTGGCGATCGGCGCTCTCTTTCTTCTCCTTGCCGGCGGATCAGCGCAGCCGACCGACGGCCCGTCCTCAGCCGACGGGCGCATCGTCGTGTTGAAGCTTGACTCAAGCGTCAACCCCATCACCAAGGACTACCTCGTGGGAAGCATCGAGGAGGCGGAGCGGTCGGGCGCGCGTCTCGTGCTGATCGAGCTGAACACGCCCGGCGGCTTGGTCACCTCCACCCGCGAGATCGTGGGCACCATCCTGAACGCCGACGTCCCGGTGGCGGTCTGGGTCGGGCCCTCCGGTGCCTGGGCGGCCTCGGCCGGCACGTTCATCACCATGTCCGCCAATATCGCCGCCATGGCGCCGGGGACTTCCATCGGGGCCGCCTACCCCGTCAACCTCGGCGGGGGCAGCTCGCTTCAGGCGCCGGGTCCCTTGACGCCGTCCAACCAGGGCGGCCAGGGCGGCCAGGGTGACCAGGGCAACCAAGGCTCGCAGGACGGTCAGGATTCGTCGTCCTCGGATAAGGGGCCGAGTGCGTCCAAGAAGAAGACGGTCAATTTTACCGCCGAATGGGCGCGCCAGATTGCCGAGGCGCGCGGGCGCAACGCCGACTGGGCGGAGAAAGCCGTGCGCGAGAGCGTGACGGCCGGGGCCCAGGAGGCCGTCGACAAGAACATCATCGACCTCGTTGCCACCAGCCGGGAGGATCTACTGGCCAAGCTGGACGGCTACAAGCTATCCAACGGCCGGACGCTCGAGACCTCGAACGCGCCCGTGGACGTGCAGTCCATGACCTGGCGCGAGGACCTGCTCAATTACCTGGCGAATCCGACGCTCGTCTATCTGTTGCTCACCATTGCCCCGTTGGCGCTCATCTACGAGTTCCTCAACCCGACGATCGGCATCGGGTTCATCGTCGGCGGGATCTTCCTCTTGCTGGCGTTCATGGGGCTGCAGATCCTGCCCGTCAACGTGGCCGGGGTGGCGCTGATCCTCTTCGGGCTGTTGGCGATGGTGCTCGACGTGTTCTCCGCGAACAACGGGATTCTCACCACCGGCGGCGTGGTGTCGTTGCTGATCGGCTCCTTCAGCCTCTTTGACATCTCCGCGCCCAACATCGGGCTCTCGCCCTGGACCATCCTGCCGACGGTCGGCGCGATCGCGGTCTCGTTCGGCTTCTTCATCACCAAGGGCCTCATGGTCCAACGCCACGCCCCCGTCACGGGTCGGGAGGGCATGATCGGGGCGCACGGCGTGGCCAAGGATCGGCTCAATCCGGAGGGTTGGGTGCTCGTGCACGGCGAGCACTGGACCGGACGCGTCGTGGACGACGGCCCAGTTCGAGAGGGCGAGTCCGTCGTCGTGGAACGGATGGAAGAGGGCGCGAAGCTGGCCGTCCGGCGGCGATCCGCGGACCCGTCAGCGGATACGTAACGGATGATCGGATGAAACGGATGCCTGGCGTGTCGCATCCGTTGCTGCGCTATCGCCCCGCTGGCAG
>JBDGQO010000060.1:2252-12431 GCA_042219045.1 Bipolaricaulia bacterium
TCTAAATTGAGGAACTAATCCCCGGCCGGCGCCGCGGTCGGCTCCTCCACCTTTTTGTCCGCCAGGATGGACGCCTCCGTCTCGCGGTCGAAGAGGTGGAGGCGCTCGGTATTGGCGTACAGCGTCAGCTCCTGCTCTGGATGGACCGTGAGCCGCGGGTCGAGCTGCGTGACGACCTCGGCGTTCTCCAGGCGCCCGTAGACGACCTGCTCGGAGCCGAGCGGCTCCACGACGCTCACCTGGACGGTCATGCGCTCTTCCGGCTGGCCGTCTTCGGCCATCTGCTCCGAGGTGAAGTCCTCCGGCCGAATGCCGAGGATGACGTCCCGGCCGGCATAGTCCTGAATCTGTTCGGCCATTTCCTCGGGAATGCCGAGGTCGAAGCCGCTCCCCTCGGCGTAGAGGCCGCCGTCGCGCTCGGAGATCCGGGCGTCGAGGAAGTTCATCGCCGGGCTGCCGATGAAGCCCGCGACGAAGACGTTGTGCGGGTTGTCGTACAGGTGCTGCGGCGCGTCGAACTGTTGGAGCACGCCGCCCTTCATGACGGCCACGCGGTTGCCGAGCGTCATGGCCTCGGTCTGGTCGTGGGTGACGTAGATCGTCGTGGTGGAGAGCTCGCGGTGGAGCTCCTGCAGCTCGGCGCGCATGTGCACGCGCAGCTTGGCGTCGAGGTTGGACAGCGGCTCGTCGAAGAGGAAGACGTACGGCTGGCGCACGATGGCGCGCCCGACCGCCACGCGCTGGCGCTGCCCCCCGGAGAGCTGCTTGGGCCGCTGGTCCAGCTTGTCCCCGATGTTGAGCAGGTCAGCCGCGTGCTGGACGCGCGCCTCGATCTCCTGTTTGGGGGTCTTGCGCAGCTTCAGCCCGAAGGCGATGTTGTCGTAGACGTTCATGTGCGGGTAGAGGGCGTAGTTCTGGAAGACCATCGCGATGTCGCGATCCTTGGGCGCGACGTCGTTGACGACGCGGTCGCCGATGTAGATCTCGCCCGAGGTCACGTCCTCCAGGCCCGCGATCATGCGCAGCGTCGTGGACTTGCCACAGCCTGATGGGCCCACGAGCACGACCATCTCGCCGTCCTCGATCTCCAAGTTGAGGTTGTCCACGGCCGTGAAGTCGCCGAACTGCTTCCTTACGTTGCGAAAGACGACCTTCGCCATCGGCTATCTCCTCCCGAGGAACGCTTCACGTCAGTCTCGCTTGATTATAGGACGGATCTCGACAAGCGACAAATCGGCGGATATCCGCTCCATGGCGGTCATGAGCGACGCGCGCACGCCGACCGCGTAACGGACGATGGCTCAGGCGGCATCGTCGCTCATCCGGCGCCGGAGCTCGTCCGCCGCCCGCTCCGGAGGGACGGCGTTGGCGAACACGCTCGATCCCCACTCCAGGCCCGCCGGCGTGCCCAGCCGCGGCAGGATCTCCAGGTGCCAGTGGAAGCCCGCGTCGCCCCTTGAAGCCCCATTCAAGGGCGTCGTGTGCACGTAGTAGTTGTAGGCGAAGCGGCCTTCAAAGACCCCGTACAGCGCCGCGAGCGTGCGGGTCAGCACACGGGCGAGTGCCTCCAGGTCGGCGTCGTCGGTGGCGAGAAAGTCGGCCGTGTGCGCCCGCGGCAGGATCCAGCACTCGTAGGGGGCCATGGCGGCTTCCGGGGACCAGACGAGGAAGCGCTCGTCCGCCCAGACGACGCGCTCGTCGCGCGCGAGCTCGGCCTCGATCGTGTCGCAGTAGAGGCAGCCCCCCGTCGTCTCGCGGTGGCCCTCGGCCATCGCAAATTCGGACTCGATCGCGGGCGGCACGAACGACAGGCCGATGAGCTGAGCGTGCAGATGCGCCCGCGAGGCGCCGGCGGCTCGGCCGACGTTCTTGAACAGCGCCGGATAGGCGACGCCCTCGGCCTCGGCGATGGCGCTCATGCGGTCGCGATACACGGCAAGAATCCGTTCGGCTTCGTTCGGGGACAGATCGGGCAAGTCGGCGTCGTGCTGCGGCGTTTCCACCAGCAGCTCGTGGGGCTCGACAATGGGGTACTTGTTCGGGATGACGCGGACCTGCCAGCCGGGCTCGTCGGCGCCGGAGTCGTCGCGAAGCGCCCAGATCTCGGGCGGCGTCTCGCCCTCGTGGCCGGGGCAGAACGGGCATGCTCGGTCGGAGCGCTCCTCGTCGCGTCGCACCCAGTCGGAGGGGCGCTGGCCCCGTTTCTCCGAGACGATAACGCGGCGCGGCGAGAGGCGCCCCTGGCGGACCTCGGTCACGACGGCGTCTCCACGCGCCCGAAGTCGGAGGCGATCACGGCGTCAGCTCGGGACTTGTGTTGGGAAATGATCCGGTGTTCGCGCTCCAGGACGTCCTGGATGAACGGCTCCAGCACGTCACGGGCCCGCTGTTCGCGGGTCGCTTTTGTCTGATGGTAGTCGCGGTCGATGAACACCCGGAAGTCCGCGAACTCGAGCAACGACGTGTATGTTCCCTCCGCGACCAGCGCGACCAGAGTCGAGGTGTCCTTCTCTTCCCGGGTAATGCGGTCGTCGTCGTAGACCACGAGCGGCTTGTAAATCGGGCTCTCGCTCCGCTTGAACGAGCGAAGGTTGGCGTCCATGAAGTCGAGCTTGACCTCGTAGGGCCCGACTTGATCCAGGTTCTTCCGCCGCATTTCGTGGTTGGTTTGAGGGGGGAAGACGAAGTAGTCGTCCTGCTGGAGCATGTCCGTCGCGCGTCCGCGATCGGTCAGCTCACGGGCGATCTCGGCGGCCAGCTCGGACTTGCCGGAGCCGGACTCGCCGGCGACCGTGACGACGAACGTGTCCGTCAATCGATCCTCGACGAGGTCGCAGACCTCCTGGGCGCGCTCGGTGTGGTGCTGCTCGATGACCAGTTTGTCGCCGATCATGTCTTATCGACCTCCCCATTCCGGGTCTCGAGATCGGGCAAGGGTTATCCCGACACGACGTTATGGGTTCGTCAAATAGATCTCGGCCAGTTGCTCACGCGAGATGTCGGTCTCTGGGCCAGGGTCCGTGAAATAGTCGGGAATGGCCCGTCGATCGCTCGATGGCACGGCCGGCTCGGTCCGGATGTCATGGAGCACGCTGAGATAGCTCTCCGCCGTGCGCTCCCAAGTGTAGCGCCCGATGACGCGCTCGATGCCGGCGTCGCGGTAGCTCATCCAAGTGGCTTCGGATGCGAGAACGGCCAATAGCCCCTCGGCAATCGCCGGGGGATCCTCCGGGTCGACGAGCTCGCCGAAGCGTCGATCGCCTTCGACCATGCTCTCCGATGGCCCGCCGTTCTGGGTGACGACGGCGGGAAGTCCGCAGCTCATGGCCTCCAGCGGTGCCAACCCGAACGGCTCATACAGCGCCGTCAGGGCAAACACGGAGTGCCGTTCGCTGGCAGCGCGATAGGCGGCGGCCAGCTCGGCCTGGTTGTCCAACGGAAACGACGTGACGGCGTGCCAGAGGCCGTGTTCGTCCAACAGCTGCGCCATCTCGTCCAGAATCGCCCGGCTCTCGCCTTCGTACTGCTCGCGCTCGCGCAGCGCGTTGTCCGTCCCGCGTGCCACGACGGCCAGGTTGGCCGTTCGTTGTAGTGTCTCGCTCGCCACAAACGCCCGAACCAGCCCGAGAATGTTCTTTTTGCGGTCCAGGCGGCTGGAGCACAGCACCAGCGGGAGCTCGCGGCGCTCGGGCGAGACGTCGCGTTGGAGCGCCTGCTGGATGCGGGCCCGGATCTCGGGGTCGGTCTCGGATGGGGCCTCGTGGAACAGCCGCCGATTGACGCCGGGCGGAACCACCGCAAATTTTCTCTCATCGGAGACGTCAAGGGCGCCCTGATAAGCGCGATGGCTGTACTGCTCTAAGCGTTCCTGCTGCGTGCTCGTGATCACCCGCGCCGCGCGGTTCATGGCGACGCGCTCGGCCATCAGGCGCCGCGCGAAGCGGAAGCGTTCGTCCATCTCCTCCAGATTGTCGCGATCCACGCCGAGCCGGTCCATCTTCTGCGCGCCCAGCGAGTGCCCCGTGAACGTGAACGGCGTGCCCGTGCGCTCCTCCAAGAGCGCACCCGTCAATCCGCCGTCGGCGTAGTGGGTCGTCACGGCTTCGGGCTCGTGGGCGTCGCGCTCGTAGAAGTCGAGGATGCCGTCGAGCCAGTCGGTGCCGAGATACGGCCAGAGTTCCTCCTTGGGGAGGAACCGATCGTTCGGGCCACAGGGAATCCGCACGATGCGGACGCCCTCGTGGCCGGGATATCCGTCGATCTCGTCGGAAAACTCGGGCCAATCGGGATCGTCGAATCGGCGCGTGACGATGTCGACGGTGTGGCCCTGTCGTTCCATCGCCAGCGCGACTTCCTTGACGTAGACGAGCTGCCCCCCAAAATCGGGGTGCTCCATCCAGTAGGAATCGTTCGGGTCGAAGTTGCCCTGCGGATTGAGAAAGAGGACGTGCATGGCCCGTGATGGTAGCACGAACGGTGGCCGGCTGCAGGGGCGCAATCGAGACGGCGGCATGGTCGGCCTATGGTCTGGGCCCGAATGGCGTGGCGTCAGCCGTGGCCGGTTAACCCTTGAGCGAGCCGGCCAGGATGCCACGCACGAAGTAGCGCTGCAGCGCGAAGAAGACGGCCAGCGGGATGACCATGGAGATGAACGCGGCCGAGGTCAACAGTTGCCAGTCCTGGCCAAAGGACCCGGACAATTGGGCAATGACGAGCGTGACGGGCTGAGTCTTGGCCCCCCCGCCCAGGAAGATCAACGCCACGATGAGATCGTTCCAGACCCAGAGGAACTGGAAGATCGACAGCGAGGCGATCACGGGCACCGACAGCGGAATGACCAGCTTCCGGAATGCCGTCCAGTGGGAGGCCCCGTCGATATACGCCGACTCGAACAGTTCACGCGGCAGCGCGGCAACAAAATTGCGCGACATGTAGACGAGCAACGGAAGCCCATAGCCCGAGTGGGCGATCCAGAGGCGCATGTAGCCGTAGATCGGTCCCTTATTTGCCTGGAGGCCCAGGTCGCCGAAGGCTTGCAGGAGCGGAATGAACGTGGTCTGCAAGGGCACGACGATGAGACCGACGATCACAAGCGTGATGACGAAGCGGCCGCGGAAGTCCATCCAGGATAGCGCGTAGGACGCCAAGATGGCGGCAAACAAGGGAATGAGCGTCGCCGGGATGGTGATGATCAGGCTGTTGAGAAAGGCGTCGAACATCTCATGTTCGAACAGGGTCTCTTGGTAGTTCTGCAGGGTAAAGTTGGCGTCCAAGGGGTTGGCGAAGACCGTCCACCAGCCGGTGGTGGTCGCGGCGCCAGGTTCGCGGAACGAGGTCACAAAGAGGCCGATCGTCGGAATTAGCCAGATGAAGGCAATGACGAAGATGGTCAAGTGCAGCGGGGCCCGGCTCAGAAAATCTCGCAGCCAGGTGGGCATCCAGCTGCGGCGGCGCTGCGTCGGGCTCAAGCTGTCCAGACGGCCTGTCGACTGCGCCATCAGCGGACCTCCTCCTGCTCACGGAACTGCTTGACGTTGACCAGGATGATCGGGATGACCATGATCATGATCAGCATGGCGAAGACGGCGGCGAGGCCGCGGTTGAAGTTCTGGGTCTTTTCCACCATCAGGCTCGCGAGGACGTGCGTGCCGTAGTTGCCGCCGGTGGTGACCCAGACGAAGTCGAAGATCTTGAGAACAAAGACCAGAATGGCGGTCGTGACGACGGCGATGGTCGACTTCATGAACGGAATGGTGATGTACCAGAAGACCTGCCACTCGTTGGCGCCGTCAATGCGCGCAGCGTCCTTCATCTGGGGCGGGATGCCCTTGTAGGCCGCCGAGAGCACGACCATGGCAAACCCGGTCCAGATCCAGATGCCCTCAAAGATGATCACGATGTTGTTCCGGAGCCAGTTCCGGGTGGTGTACCACGGCGTCACCGAGAAGTCTTGGAGACTCAGCAGAAAGTCGACCAGGCCGAAGAAGACCAGACCGCCCAACAACGCAGGGCCGATAAGGCGATCCTGGAAGGCGGCGTAAAAGAGGACGATGAGGCCGATGACCCAGAGGCCGTCTCCGATGTAGGCGACGACGACGCCCGCCCCAAGCTGATCGATCAGGAACGACACGCCCAAGGCCACCAGGCCGATGACGAGGCTGATGGCTTGGCTGGAGATGCGGTGCTCGTCGCTCCATTCGCGCGCGGCCGTCCAAGCTCGACGTGTCAACGCGACGAGCAACAATCCGAGCGTCAGGATTCCAAACACGAGCCACAGGCCGTTCAGGACGCCGCTGACGAACGGTTGAGAGACGAAGTCCTGGATGCTCATCAACACGGCGTTGAGGACGCCGATCTGAGGAATGGAAGGGGGTTGGTACGCGTACACGAACTGCCAGATGATGGAGGCGGCTGTGAACGAGACGGCCATCGGCATAAAGATGATCGACTTGGCGATCGACTCGTACTTGACGCGGTCGAGCAGAACGGCCAAGACGAGGCCGATGCCGACGGTGGCGGAGGTCATGAGCACGATCCACAGCGCCGTGTTACGGATGGCAATGATGCCTTGCTCGCTGGTGATTGCTTGAACGTAGTTCGCCAGCCCGACGAACGTCTTGCCCGACCCGTAGAAGTTCTCGAAGAGGCTCACGACGGCCGTCACCAAGGTCGGATAGACGAGGATGAACCCCAAGATAGCGATGGTCGGGGCCAAGTACAGCCAGTGCTCCCAACCGTAATGGAGCGCGGCCGCGAACATGGCGGCCCCGAAGGCCAGAGCGGACAGCGCCAGCCACGTGCCCTCGGCGAGGCCAATCGTCGTGGCAAACGCGGAAATAGCGGCTAATAGGCCGGTCACGGCCGAGAGGAGGAAGAGCCAGCGCTCCCCGTGGGGTTCGTTCAGCGCGACGAGACAGCCGCCCAGGACCCAGAGCAAGCCGGCGACGCCCCAACTCCATTGGACCCATTGGCCGGGGCCGGTAAAGAACTGAACGATCTGTGAGACGAGGACGATGAGAAGCGCCGCGGCGTAGAGGTAGCGTTGCCAGCCTTGTCCCATCGATGCTCCTATGTTTGCGAATAGTCCCTAACGATCGGCTGATAAACGGCCTGGTCGTTGAGCGTCAATGCGCAACCCGGAGCGGGATGCGCCCGCTCCGGGTTGCGTCAGGAACCACCTTGATGCTGTTAGTCAGTGGCGTCTCCGCGGTTGTAAGCTTCGTCCGCGGCGTCCTCCAGCGCGCTCTGGATCTCGGGCACTGGCGTGCCTCGGAGGTAATCCAGAACGGCGGTCCAGTACTGGTCCGAGCCCACGGCGGACGGCATGGAGTCCGAGGCGTCGAAGCGGGCGACCGGGGCCTCTTGGATGGCCTGGGCCGCGTTGCGGATGACGCTGTTCGGATAGACGTCCATGCTGACGTTGGTGTTGACGGCGATGCGGCCGGGATTCTGCCGGGCGAACATCGCCTGCGCCTCGGCGCTGGCCCAGAACTGGATGAGCTGGCGGATCCGGTCGTTGTCGTTGAAGGCGATGATGAAGTCGCCCGCGACCAACGCCGGCGCCGAGCCGCCGCCGACGCTCGGGAAGGTGAAGGCGTCGTAGTCCTCACCCAACGTTACGTCGAAGTTGCTCTGGATGATGCCGTTGGCGAAGCTGGCCATCTTGTACATCAGGCAGCGCGGCGGATCGGTGAACATGTTGCCGACCGCGGGGGCGCCGAAGCCGGTGTTGATGATGTTCTGCGTGCCGCCGAAGGCCATCTGATCGTTGGCGAAGTTGCCGAACAGGTGGAAGAGCTGGCCGACGCGCGGGTCGTTCCAGGAGACGTCGTGGTTGACCCAGGCGTCGTAGAAGTCGGCGCCGTTCACGCGCAGGGCGAGGTCCTCCATCCAGTCGGTGCCGGGCCAGCCGCTGGCGCCGCCGCTCTCCACGCCGATGCACCAGGGCATGTAGCCGTCGGCGACCATCTGACTCTGCAGCTGGAGCAGCTCGCCCAAGCTCTGCGGAATGCTGTAGCCTTCCTCTTCGAAGACCGGCTTGTTGTACCAGACGAGGCTCTTGTAGCTGGCGCCCGGCACGACGCCGAAGAGCGTGCCGTTGTACGTGCCGGCCTCGAGGAAGCTGTCCAAGGTGTTGTCAGCGACGTCGGTCTCGCGGAACCACTCGAGGCTGGCGAGGTCCTCCTCGAACTGGGCAAACAGACCGGGGTTCGGCACGTTCGCCAGGTCCGGCGGGTTGCCGCCGGCGACGCGGCTGCCGAGCACGCCGGCCATGTCACGGCCAATCTGCTGGACCTGGACCTGGATGCCGGTCTGATCCTCGAACTTGCTGATGACGGCCTTGAAGGCCTCGAGCTCGTTGGACTGGAAGCTGGTCGCGAAGGTGATCGGCCCGTCCTGGGCTTGGGCCGCGTTGGAGCCGGTCAGCGAGAACATCGCCGCAACGGCAAACGCCGCGATCACGGCAAACGATAGGCTGCGCTTCAGCATGAAAGGGCTCCCTCCTTGTGTTTCCTATTGGGTGGGTATGAGTTGGCGCTGGGCTTTGCTTAAGGGCTTAGGGATGTTGCGATCGCTCACCTCCCATCGGTGTGGTTCACCTTTAGATTGAAGCTCTGATCGCATTCTCGCTCCGTTGAGGGCGACCGTGTATGATCTGTGACATTTCACATATTAATATCGTTTGTCCACATTCGTCAAGCCCGCGACATGCCGCCGAGCATGCAGACGGGCCTCTCGACGGGCGTGCCCGTTAGGTGCTAGACTGTAAGCTCGGTTACCTCCCACTCAGCAAGGACCGAGGTTTCGATATGGAGCGGATCGGGATTATTACCAGCGGTGGCGATGCGCCCGGCATGAACGCCGCCGTTCGGGCTATTACGCGGCAATCCATCGCCCTCGGTATGGACGTCTGGGGAGCCCAGGACGGCTTCCAGGGGCTGTGCAACGACAACCTGGTCCCGCTGGGGTCGCGCGACGTCGGCGGGATCCTGCAGCATGGCGGCACGCTGTTGGGCACCGCCCGCTGCGAGGAGTTCCATCAAGCTCCCGGTCGGAAGCGAGCGGGCGAATGCCTGAATCGCTACGGCATCGACGCGCTGATTCTGATCGGTGGCGACGGGTCGATTGCCGGTGTTAAGGCGCTCATGGACGAGCAGGACGTCCCCGTTATCGCGGTTCCGGCCACCATCGACAACGACGTGCCCCAGACCGACATGGCGATCGGCGTGGACACCGCGCTCAACACGGCCGTGGATATCATCAGCAAGCTGCGCGACACGGCGGCCTCGCACCAGCGGACGTTCGTCATTGAGACGATGGGCCGCCACTGTGGCTACTTGGCGCTCGTGGCCGGGGTCGCCAGCGGCGCCGAGGCGATCCTGGTGCCCGAGTTCCCCTACGACTTGGATGGGGTCGTGGAGAAGATCCGCGACGGCATGCAACGCGGCAAGCAGCACTCGCTCATCGTCGTCGCAGAGGGGATTCGCGACCAGTTCGATTTGGCCGATTTCGAGTCCCCGGCCCACAAGGTCGCGGGCTATATCCACAAGCAGACCGGCAGCCAGCTCGACATACGCGTCACCGTGCTCGGCCACGTTCAGCGTGGCGGCGCGCCGACCGTCTCCGATCGGGTGTTGGCCAGCCGCCTGGGCGTAACGGCCGTCCAGCGGCTCCATGAAGGTGAACGGGGCGTGATGATGAGCCTGCAACGCAACCAGATTGTCAGCGTCCCTTTCGACGACGTCATCGGGCAGACCCGCGAGCTGGATGAGCATCTCATGAAAATGGCCTACACGATCGCGGAGTGAGCGGTTCCGACGTTGGGCTCGCTCGCGGCCAGCACGGACCATTCGCGCTTCGCCAACGCCGATAAGGGGCCAGTCCCCCAGGGCTCCGTCGACGATCGGCTCTTCAGCGGCGGCGCTTTCCGGGGGCCGTGATCGTGGGGATGCGCACCGTCGTATCGCGGCTCATCCTCATGAGCATGGGCGCCAAGCTGATCGTCGACACGAGCGTCCAGGTCTTCAATCCCTACCTGGCCACCATCGCCGACGGTCTCGGCTTGAGCCTCGTCACGCTGGGACAGCTGGTCGCGTTGCGCAGCGCGGTCGGCCTCGTCGTGCCCGTCATCGGCGCGCAGGCCGATCGGTTCGGGTATCTGCCGGTCATCCGCATCTG
>JBDGQO010000060.1:12531-20798 GCA_042219045.1 Bipolaricaulia bacterium
TCGTCTTGGCCGCGGGCGTCGCCGCGGCGACGTTCGTGATCGGCCGTTTCCCCTCGACCGATAGCGATCAAGACCATTCGCCTCCGCCGTCGAAGACCCCGTCCAGCCTGCGCTCGTTCTTGGATCTCGGGTCCGGCCGTCGGTCGGCCTGGGGCGCCATTGCGACGGGCGGGTTCATCTTCTTTGCCGGGACGAACGTGCAGCTCGTCTACGGCAGTTGGCTGGAGCGCTCCTACGGCTTGGGCGCGGGCGAGCTCGGCACGACGGCGCTGCTGGTCGGCCTGGCGTTGCTGACGGGCAGCGTGGGCGCCAGCCTGCTGAGCGATCGGCTGGGCAAGCGGCGCAGCGTGCTGCTGGGGCTCGTGGCCATGATCGGGGCCAACCTCCTGTTGCCGCTGTTCGACGTGGGGCGGATTCCCGCGATCCTGGGCACGATGCTCGCGTTGGCCATGCTGGAGTTCACCATCGTCAGCCACATTCCCATGATGACCGAGCAGGTGCCCGAGCAGCGGGGCAAGGTCATGTCGCTGGCGGCGGCCACGTCGATGATCGGCCGCACGCTGGGCAGCCTGACGGGGCCGTGGGCCTTGGCGAGCTTCGGGATCGGCGTCGTCGGGCCGCTCGCGGCCGTCATTGCCGGCGGCGCGGTCGTGACGCTGACGCGCTTCGTGCGCGACGCCGAGGTCGAGGCCGCCGACGTCGACGGCGCCTGATGCCCCGTCGGATTGGAGCTTCGACGTGCGAACGCGTCCCTTGGTAAACTCGTCCGATATTGAGCAACAACCTCGGTGGGCAGGCACAAACGGGACGGGACGGAATTGACACTGACGAGAACTGACAGGAGATGAGCGCTGATGGGGCTTCGGCTGGTCCTGGGCCGGGCGGGCAGCGGCAAGACGGCCCGGGTCCTGGAGAGCATGGCGGACGAGCTGGCGCGCGAGCCTCACGGCCCGTCGCTTGTGCTGCTCGTGCCCGAACAAGCGACGTTCCAGATGGAGCAGGCGCTCTTGGATCGCCTGCGGGCGCGCCACGGCCGCTCGGCGTTTCTGCGCGCGGAGGTGCTCAGCTTCCAGCGACTGGCCTGGCGTGTGCTGTCGTCGCTGGGCGGGGAGTCCCATCCGGCCATCGGCCAACTGGGCAAGCGGATGCTGTTGCGCTCGTTGCTGCATCGCCACGCCGACGAGCTGCAGTTGCTCCATCGCGTCGGAACGCGGCCCGGCTTCATCGCCCATCTGGCGGACACGCTCGCGGAGCTGTCCGCCCATCAAGTGGGCGAGGCCGATCTGGTCCATGCCCAGTCGCGCTTGGCTGAAAGCCCGTCGACGGGCAGCGGCGCGCTGACGGCCAAGCTCAACGATCTGGCGATTTTGACGCGGGCGTATCGCGAGGCCCTGGAGGGGCGCTGGACGGATCCGGACGGCCGGCTCTCCCAAGTGGCGGCCAGGCTGGCCGGGACGGAGCTCTTCGACGGGGCGACGGTGTGGGTCGATGGCTTCACGGGGTTCACGCCGCAGGAGTTGGCGGTCATCGAAGCCCTGTTGGCCCACGTCGAGACGGTCGAGGTCACGCTCTGCCTCGACCCGCGCGAGGTGGATGAAGACCTAGACCCGACCGAGAGCGAGCTCTTCCGGCCCACGCACGAGACGTACCGACAGCTCCACGAGCGGGCGACGAGCCAGGGCGTCTCCGTGGAGCCCCCGGTGCGGTTGCCGAGCGCGGACGGCGAATCGGGGGACGGCCTGCAGCCGCGCTACGCCGCGCCCGCCTTGGCCCATCTCGAGCGGGAACTCGGCCAGTATCCGGGCCGGCGTTTCCCGGATTTTCCCGAGGGACTGGGCGTGTTGGCCGCGCCGGATCGGCGCGCGGAGGTCGAGGCGGCGGCCCGCGAGGTGCTCCGGCTCGCCCGCGACGACGGGATGCGCTACCGCGACATCGTCCTGAGCGTGCGGGAGCTGGACGTCTATCACGACCTGATCGAGGAGGTGTTCCCGGCCCACGGCATTCCCGTCTTCATCGACCGGCGCCGCTCGGTGGCGCATCATCCGGTCGTTGAGCTCATCCGCTCCGCGTTGGAGACGGTCCAGATGGACTGGGCCTACGAGCCCGTGTTCCGCTACCTCAAGACCGACCTGACGGCGCTGGATCGCGACGAGGTGGACCGCCTGGAGAACTACGTCCTGGAGTTCGGCATCCGCGGATGGCGCTGGCGCGACGCCGACCCGTGGCAGTTCGTCCGCCGCTACACCCTCGAGGCCGAACCGGCCGAGGACGGCCCGGTCGATCGCCCCGAGGACGCCGACGCCCAAGTGCGGCAATTGGCGGAGATCAACGAGATTCGCGACCGCGCCAGGCGCGAGCTGTGGGCGTTCCACGAGCGCGTCACGGAGGCCAGGCGCTCGCGACAGCCCGTTGGGACGCTGTCCGCGGCGCTCTACGGGCTGTTGGCGGACTTGGGGGTTGCGGAGACCGTCGAGGGGTGGAGCCGCGACGCCGAGGCGGCCGACGACCTGATTGCTGCTCAAGAGCATCTGCAGGTCTGGGACGCGGTCGTGGAGCTTCTGGATCAGACGATCGAGGGCCTCGAGGGACTGTCGTTCACGCTGGCGGAGTACGCCGAGGTGATCGAAGCGGGCCTGGAGGCGATCGAGGTGGGGCTCATCCCGCCCGGGACCGACCAGGTCGTCGTCGGCACCGTGGAGCGATCGCGGCATCCCCACGTCCGGGCGGCGCTCGTGCTCGGGGCGGTCGACGGCGCCTACCCGAAGCGCCAAGACGAGGATCCGCTGCTGAACGACCGCGAGCGCGAGGCGCTCAACGAGGCCGAGATCGAGCTCCAGCCGACCGCCCGCGTCCGGACGCTGCACGAGCCGTACTTCACCTACGTGGCGCTGACGCGGGCGAGCGAGCGGCTCTGGATCTCCTATCCTCGGTCGGATGACGACGGCAAGGCGCTGCGCCCCGCGCCGTTGGTGCGCCGCTTGGAGGCGCTCTATCCCCAGTTGGCGATCGACGCGCCCTCGCCCACGGAGACGCGCGTCGAGCAGATCGAGACGGGCGACGGGCTGGCCGAGGCGCTGGTGACCCGGCTGCGGGCGATCCGCGATGGCCGCGCCTCGACGGCGGGGCCTTGGCTGGGCCTCTACGATTGGGCCGTCAGCCGTGAAGAGATCCGGCCCGACGTCGCGCCGGCGCTGGCGGGGCTGACGTATCGCAACGACGTGCCGCCCTTGTCGTCAGAACTGGTCGAGGCGCTGTTCGGTTCCGACGTGCTGGCCAGCCCGAGTCGCTTGGAGAGCTTCGCCAAGTGCCCCTTCCAGCACTTCGCCCGCTACGGGCTCCGGCTCACGGAGCGCCCCGTCCAACAGGTCGAGGCGCCCGAGCTCGGGCTGCTCTATCACGCCGCGCTGAGCACGTTCGCCGAGCGGACCGAGCAGAACGACATCGACCTGAGCGAACTCGACGATCCCCAATTGGACGAGCTCATGAGCGAGATCGTGGCCGAGCTGGCGCCGCGGTTGCAGAACGAAGTTCTCACGACGACCGCCCGCTATCGCTATCTGGAGCGCCAGATCCGCGACACGCTGCTGGAGGTGAGCCGGCGGATCGTGGCGGACGCCCATCGGGGGCGATTCCGGCCCGTGCGCACGGAGGTCCGCTTCGGGCCGGCGGGCACGCTGCCCCCGATCGTGCTCGATCTCGGCAAGCGCGGGCAGCTGACGATCCGGGGCGCCATCGATCGCGTTGACCTTGCGGCGGGGGATGCGGGCGAGCGCTGGCTGCGCGTGGTCGACTACAAGACCCGCCCGCAGCGGCTCAACCTCGACGAGCTCTATCACGGCATCTCGCTCCAGTTGGGATCCTACGTCCTGGCCGCGCTGCAGGGCCAGACGTGGCTGGCCGACGTCGACGACGCGCGGTTCGCGGGGCTACTCTATCTGCCCATCGGCGAGCCCGTTGTCGGCACCGACGGCCCGCTCAGCGCCGAGGAGGCGGAACGCGAGCGCCAGAAAGCCCACCGTGCCGACGGATGGCTGCTCGACGACGAGTCGGCCCTGTCGGCCATGGACGAGAGCGGGGCGTTCGACATGTTGCCCGTCAGAATGACGCAACAGGGACGTCCGGATAGGCGCTCTCGCGTGCTGAGCGACGATGACTTTGAGCGGCTCCTGGAGCACTTGGACAGCCAGTTGCGCCAATGGGGCGAGCAGATGCTGGAGGGGGTTATCGAGCCGAAGCCCATTCGCCATCGCGACCGGACGCCCTGCGAGCATTGCGACTACCGCGCCGTCTGCCAGTTCGAGCCGCGGCTGCCGGGCAATCGCTATCGCGAGCTGGACGCGATGCAGAACTCGTCGGTGCTGGAGACGCTGCGCGCCCGCGGCGATGGGCCGTCTGGCGATGCCTCGAGCGAGGGGGAGGGCTGATGGCGACGGGGGAGAGCCGACGCTGGACCGCGGCGCAACGGGCCGCGATCGAGCGCCGCCGCCGACGTCTGTTGGTGAGCGCCGGGGCGGGCACGGGCAAGACGTCGGTCCTGGTGGAGCGGGTCCGGCGACGCATCCTCGACCCCGACGAGCCCGTGGATGTCGATCGGCTGCTGGTGGTGACGTTCACGGAAGCGGCGGCGGCGGAGATGCGCGAGCGGATCGGGCGCTCCTTGGAGGCCGAGTCGGCCGAGGATCCTTCCGATCCGCGCCCGCGGCAGCAGCTGGCGTTGCTGGGGCGGAGCCAGATCTCGACGCTGCACTCGTTCTGCCTGCGCCTCATTCGGCAGTACTTCTATCGGCTGGACGTCGACCCGGCCGCGCGGGTGCTCTCCGCGCACGAGGCGAATCTGATGGCGCACGAGGTCACGGACGCGCTCTTTGAACAGCTCCACGAGGAGGGTGACGAGGGGTTCCTCACCCTCGTGGACCGCTACGGCGGCCGCGGCGACGAGGGCGTGCGCGATCTGGTGCTCGACCTGCACGCGCTGGCGTACGGGCATCCCTGGCCGGAACGATGGCTCGACGAGCTCGCGGCCCCGTTTGACGCTCCCGAGGCCGTGGCCGAGACGCCCTGGTTCGGGCCCCTGCGCGAGCTGGCCCAGCGGACGCTCGTCGGCGCGGGTCGCCATGTGGCGTCGGCGCAGCAAGCCGCGGAGGACGCCGGCGCCGCGGAGCTGGCGAGCTTCCTGCGCGGCGAGCGCGAGCAACTGGATGAGGCGACCCAAGCTATTCCGACAGCCGACTGGGACGACCTCCGGGCGATTTTGGCCGGACTGACGTGGGCGCGGCTGCCCTCCACGGGGGATTTAGCAAGCGACGTTGCAGACCAGATCAAGAAGGCCCGCACCGCGGCGAAGGAGGACTGCCGCAAGCTCCACGCTCGCATCTTCGATCGGGACGAGGAGGGGGTCCTGCGCGAGCTGGATGAGATGCGGCCGGCGATGGCCGCGCTCGTCGAGCTGGTCAAGCGCTACGACGCGGCCTTGGCGGCGGAAAAGCGCGGCCTGGGCGTGCTCGACTTCCGCGACATGGAGCGCCACGCGTTCCGGCTCCTGTTGGATCCGGGCGCGGAGCCCGGCGAGCTCGTCCCCTCGGACATCGCGCGGGAGCTGCGCGCGGAGTTCGCCGAAGTCCTGGTCGACGAGTATCAAGACATCAACGAGCTCCAGGACGCCATCGTCCAGCTCGTGTCGCGATCGCCCGAAGCGGGATCGGGCCCGGCCAATCTCTTCTTGGTCGGCGACGTCAAGCAGAGCATCTACCGCTTCCGGCTGGCCGAACCGGGGCTTTTCCTCGAGCGCTACCGGGAGAGCACGCCGGTGCGGGACGAAGCTGCTCATGGCCGAGAGGACGAGCGCCTTCGAGTGGAGTTAGTGGAAAACTTCCGCAGCCGGCCCGGCATCTTGACCGCGGTCAACTTCGTCTTCCGCCAGCTCATGACCGAGCGGCTCGGCGGGCTCCGCTACCGCGACCAGGCCGAGCTGGTGCCCGGGCGCGCCGAGGCGGAGGCCGAGCTTGACGGCGACCCGGACGCCGAGGTCCATCTCGTGGAGAAGTCGGCGCTCGAAACGGCGGGCAATGACTCGGCCTGGGCCGAGTTCAACGCGCTGGAGCGCGAGGCGAGCGTGTTGGGCCAGCGGATCCGCGCGCTCGTCGAGGGCGATGGCGAGCGCGGGCCGTGCCGGATCTGGGACGACGACGCCGGGGGCTACCGAGATGCGCACTACCGCGACGTGGCGGTGCTCATGCGGGCGACACGGAATCGGGCGCACGTCGTGCAGCAGACGTTGGAGGACCTCGGCGTTCCCGTCTATGCGCCCACGGCCGGCGGCTACTTCGAGAGCCTCGAGGTGGAGATCGTCCTGGCGCTGCTGGAGCTCATCGACAACCCGCAGCAGGACATCCCCATGGCGACGGTGCTGCGCAGTCCCATCGTCGGGTTGAGCGCCGAAAATCTGGCCACGATTCGCGCCCGCTGCCCCGACGAAGCGTTCCACCAGGCCGTGATAATCGCAGCCCGCGAGGGCCCCGACGAGCTACGAACCCCATTGAGCGCGTTTCTGGATCGTCTGGAGGCGTGGCGCACGGGGGCGCGCCGCGAGCGGCTCGGGCGCCTGATCGATCGGATCTATCGCGAGACGAGCCTCGTCGGCTACATGGCCGCCATGCCGGGCGGCGCCCAACGGCGCGCGAACTTATTGGCGCTCAAGGACCGGGCCCGGGACTTCGATCGCTTCGTTCGGCAGGGGCTGTTCCGCTTCCTGCGCTACGTGAAGCGACTGCGCGAGCGCGGCGAGGACCTGTCGACGCCGTCCACGCTGGGCGAGGACGAGGACGTCGTTCGGCTGATGTCGATCCACCAGGCGAAGGGCCTCGAGTATCCGATCGTCGTCGTCGCCGGGCTCGGGACGCAGTTCCAGACCGAGGGCGGCGATCTGTTGATCGATCGGTCGTTGGGCCTGGGGCCGAAGCACGTCGACATGGAGCTGCGCGTCAAGTATCCGTCGATGGCCCATCACGCCGTCCGGGAGCAATCCCGATTGGCCAACTTGGCGGAAGAGCTGCGCATCCTCTATGTGGCGCTGACGCGGGCGCGCGAGCGGCTGGTGCTGCTGGGATCGGGCGCGGGGCTGGCGAGCCAGGCACAGCGCTGGCAACTGGCGGCCGACGAGGACGAGCTCGAGCTGCCCGAGACCGCCTTGACGGGGGCCAACAGCGCCCTGGACTGGCTCGGCCCGGCGCTCATGCGCCACCCTGACGCCGAGGCCTTGCGGGCGCTGGCGACGGCCGAGAATGCCGAGATGTCGGGCGTTGTAGGCAGTATGGGTGATCCCTCGCGCTGGACGATCCGGGTGTGGCAGGGCGAGGCGCTGGCGAAGCTCGTGCCCCAGAGCGAATCCGAAACAGGGGAAGATATCGACTGGGAACGAATCGGTGCCGCCGAGCCGTTGGGGGTTGACGGTCCCTCCAGCGTTGTCGACGATGCGGCGCGGCGGCTGCTTTGGCGCTATCCCCACGACGCGCTGGTCGGCCTCGTGGCGAAGCGCTCGGTCACCGAGCTGCGCGCCATGCTCGACCCGGACAGAGCCCAGGCCCCTCCCCCGAGCGAGCTGCGCGAGCAGCTCCAGCGACAACCGCGCTTTGTGCAGCCACAGGATGCCGAGGACTGGCGCCGGGGCGCGCTGCGCGGCACGGCCATGCACCGAGTGATGCAGCACATCGACGTCGCTGCGGGCGACGATTCCGACGTCGTGCGTCGGGAGATCGGCCGCTTGGTTGCCCGAAATCTCTTGACTGAGGAAGAAGCCGAGCTGATCAGCGTTGAGGAGATCGCGGCGTTCTTCCGGTCGGACTTGGGCCGGCGGCTCCAGCAAGCCGAGACGGTGCGGCGCGAGGCGCTGTTCACCATGCGCCTGCCGGCCACGGAGGTGGAGCCGGGGATCGCGTCGGAGCCGGGCGCCCACGACGAGGGGGTCGTCGTGCAGGGCATGGCCGACTGTCTCTTCAAGGAAAACGGTGGATGGATCCTGATCGACTACAAGTCGGATCGGCTCGTGGGCGACTCCCCGCAGAGCCGTGCCGAGCGCTATCGGATCCCCATGCAGCTGTATGCGCGAGCCGTCGAGGCGGCGATGGATGAGCACGTGCGGGAGGCGTATCTGTACTTCTTGGCGGTTGGCGAGGTCGTGGCGGTCGATCGCGATGCGGGGTCAAGCGACGCGGATGGGGACCATGGGCCGAGTGAATGAGGGCACCGGGCCGCACGATGATGGCGCTAGT
>JBDGQO010000061.1:0-9632 GCA_042219045.1 Bipolaricaulia bacterium
GACTTGGAGGGGAAGAACCCCTTCTCGCTGTTTCAACTAGACTTGCATACTTGCCATCCGTTGGCCAATCGATGAGAAATGTCCTCATTATCTCGCCCCGTTTTCCACCGGTCAATGCCCCCGATCTGCACCGCGTTCGGCACAGCCTGCCGTATTTCGAGGAGCTGGGATGGCAGACCGAAACGTGGAGGGTTGACCCGGACCTAGTGGAGCAGAAGCGTGATCCGCTCCTAACACGCACTCTTCCGGATGAGGCGATAGTGCGAACGGTCGGCGCCTTCGATCCGGAGTGGACTCGGCTCGTGGCCTTGGGAAGTTTAGCCCTACGGTCCCTCCCATTCTATTTTTGGCGTGTAACCCAGCGACTAATGAAGGGGGATGTTAACCTCGTCTACTTCTCGACGACTGCGTTCCCTGTGATGATCCTGGGCCGTTACTGGAAGTGGCGGTTCGGAATCCCGTACGTCATCGACATGCAAGATCCGTGGCACTCCGAATACTATGTGGGAAAGCCCAAAGACGAACAGCCGCCCAAGTTTTGGTTCTCGTACCGTCTCCACAAGTATTTGGAGCCCATAGCCATGCGGTCGGTGGATGGTATCATCTCCGTCTCGCAGGGCTACTGTGACACGCTGTGTGAGCGGTACGACAACGTTACCCACGACATGTGCCGCGTTATTCCCTTCGGGGCGGCGGAGATGGACTTTGAGGTGATGGAAGACAGCGACGTCACGCAGCCTTTCGTAGATTCATTCGACGACACGATTGACGTGGTATACGCAGGGCGGGGCGGATACGACATGGCGACGGCGGCGAGGGGCATCTTCGAAGCCCTCGCGCAGGGTCTAAGAGAGCGCCCCTCGATTTATGAGCGAGTGCACCTGCACTTCGTTGGTACGTCGTACGCACCCGCCGGTGAAGGCGAGAAAACGCTTGAGCCAATTGCGGAGGAGCACAAGGTGGCCAACGCCGTCACGGAGCACACGGATCGAATTCCTTACTTCCAGTCTCTGCGCCTGCTCCGCGACGCCGACCACCTTATTATACCCGGCTCCGATGATCCAGACTATACGGCTTCAAAGCTGTATCCCTACATCCTCTCCCGTCGACCCGTGCTCGCCGTGTTCAACGAAAACAGCAGCGTCGTCGATATTCTCCGTCGGACCAATGCAGGGACAGCCGTCACGTTCACCGATAACACCGAGATGAGCACTCTCGCTGAGCATGTGTATAACGCCTGGACACCCATGCTGGAACGTCTTCCCTATACTCCCGAAACTGACTGGGGGGCTTTCCAGCCGTACACGGCCAAGGCAATGGCCCAGCGGCAGATAGAGGTGTTCGATCGGGTTGCGCGGTGAGCAGCACTTCCCTGGATTGCAACTCCAATCTCCAATGCTTCTTCCACGATGCCCTGTCGGCTTGCCATCGTGACCACACACCCGATTCAGTACTACGCTCCTCTATTTCGGGAGCTTGCCGACCGGGAGTCGCTTGACATTCACGTATTTTACGGATGGGAGGGAGCGACGAATTCAGCGTACGATCCGGGGTTTGAGGACGACGTACAGTGGGATGTCCCATTGCTCGAAGGGTACGACCACACGTTCGTCCCAAATACGTCGTCGGATCCAGGCTCTCACCATTTTCGTGGACTCATCAACCCGGATCTCATCCCGGAAATTGAGTCATGGGGACCCGATGCACTGCTTCTCTTCGGATGGGCGTATCAGAGCCACCTTCGAGCCCTGCTTCATTTCTCGAGTACGGTGCCAGTCTTCTTCCGTGGGGATTCCACGCTGCTTAGCGAGAGTGGAGGCGTTCGTACACTCCTGCGCCGCCTCTTTCTCCGCTGGGTATACTGGCACGTCGACGTGGCGCTCTACGTGGGGAAAAATAACCGGGCCTACTTCGAGGCACATGGCTTAGGCGACAAGAATCTTGCCTGGGTCCCGCACGCGGTGGAAAATCGGCGCTTCATGGCAGCCTCGAATGCGGACCAGAAGGCCTTCCAGTGGCGACAGGAGCTCGGTATTCCGGACGACGCCGCGGTCGTTCTCTTCGCCGGGAAGTTCGAGAAAGTGAAGGATCCCAGCACTCTACTCAACGCGTTCCTACGGTGTGAGAGTGAGGACGCGCACCTCGCTCTCGTGGGCAGTGGTCCGATGGAAGAAGAGTTGCGGAGTCGGGCTGAAGAGTGCCCCAGGGTGCATTTTTTGGGTTTCCAAAACCAGTCGCGCATGCCGATCGTCTACCGCCTGGGGGACGTGTTCGTACTACCGTCGAGGAAAGAGACGTGGGGACTGGCGGTAAATGAAGCGATGGCGTGCGGACGACCCGTAGTAGTGAGCGACCAGGTTGGGTGCGCGCCAGACTTGGTGGAGCAAGGAGCCGGATTTGTCGTCCCCGCGGGTGATGAGGGAGCGCTTCGCCGCCGCCTCGAAACACTTATTGACGACGAAGATCTCCGGTGCCGGATGGGGCGTAGTGCTCAGGCTCGAATCAAGGACTGGTCGATCCCCGATGCCGCTCGTCGACTCGAGGAGGCTGTGTTGGACCATTGCCGCCCCCGCTAATTCATCGCTGTACAAGGGAGCTTCCCGGAAAAGGTGTCGTGGAACTACTCAAACATTCAGCGCGGAGGGAAGAAGAGGGCGCGGAGAGACAATGAAAAAACCTGCCACTGGGCTCCGTTCAACGCTCGATGGGCCCGAGTCCCGGCTCGGCCTGCTCGTAGAAATGACGGGCGGAACGGCGAAAACGTAACCCTGTCCACCCCGTCCCCCGCGGTGAAACCCGAAGAGAACGGACTCACAGCCTTGAAAATTTCCCCATGGCGAGGGCCCGGTCCCGCGTAGGTCTGATTTTTCGGGAACAGCCGGCCGTGTGAAAGGAAAGGGTTGGAGCTGGTATGATTTATGCGAACCTTTAACTCTGGGGAATGCCTGCCAACTGGTCAGCATTTTTACACGCTGATTCCAACCAGGGACACCGTTCCGTATCCGTGCAATGCCCCATCTCAACATGCTTGGTTTCCAGATAGAAACAGCTTCACATACGGGTCCGCACCGCAGCTTGTCAGTCCGACCCTTGCTCCTCCTTGGGCTTCTGGTCCTGATGCTCGCGGCATCGCCCCCCCAGGCGATCGGACAGAGCACCGATACGCAGACGCTTCGTCTCGAGGCGGGGTGGAATCTCGTCTCGCTGCGCGTTCAGCCGGCGGATCCGTCCCTCGATGTCCTGTTCGACGGACACCTGGACCAGATCCCAATGGTGAAGCAAGAGAGGGGGGAGGCCTACATCCCGAGCCAAGATGTCATGGAGTTTACGACCTGGAAGACGGATGAGGGCTACGAGGTGTATGCCGAGACGGCCGTGGAGGTCGACGTCACAGGCACGCCCCTCTCGCCCGAGTCAACCCTGGTCGCGCTGGACGAGGGCTGGAACCTCATTCCGTATTTTCCGGCACAACCACAGCCAGTCGACTCGGCACTGTCCTCTGTCGAACAGACGCTGGTGCGCGTGGAGAATGACGAAGGCGACGTCTACAGCCCAGGCAGATCCATCGCGACGCTCGACTCCCTCCGCCCCGGACAGGGGTACAAATTACACGTCAGTCGGCCAGATACGCTGGTTTACGAAAGCGGCGATACGAGCAAAGATACAATCGAAGCAAGAACCCTGATGGATGCGCTGAGTCTCCAGGGCCTGGAGGTCGGGCAATATGTTCAGGTGCAGGGTCGTGATGAGGCGGGCGACGGGGGCGGGGGTACGTTCGTCGTGACGAACAGTGCATGCAGGACGGATGGCGGGACCTGCTTCATGTTTGACGAGGACCTCACGCAGGTCACGGAGAATCCAGGGTCTATCGACCACACGAACCTCTCGTGGCGCAGCGTGAAGGTCCGCTATGGGACGGACACGGACAAGGACGTAATCCACATGCGGCAACTCAACGGATTTCACGAGCACCGTTCCAGGGAGCCGCAGATTTGGATTGACCTCAAGAATGGATCGAAGCAGGGGGCTGGCTGGAATATCATCAATAAACTGCGTAAAAATACGCCGGGGGATACCGAGTATTTCACCTACAAGCACACCAACAGCGACCGACGCCTCGAACGCATGGGTGTCACGAACAGTGTAAAACCTGAATGGTGGGGCGCTCCAAGGATAGATCCCAAAAATCCGAAGGAGGCTGATCCGGAACTGCGATGGGCAATGGTGGTTGCCAATCGAATCTATGAAAACAACAACTATTCGTGGGTGAATGTCGAAGTTGAGGATGGGTTCTACTACCAGAACTCCATTCCGATCTTAGAGGGCGTGAAAATCGTGGGCACAGGTGACCTCAACGCAGACGGGTTCACGCGAGGCGAATTGCGCTTGCTTCCTGGCGAGGCGCTGTACTGGAATAAGAAAGGATACGACCAGTGGGCAGACCCCGACCGTGAACGGGTCCACAATCATCTTTTGGGGATGAAACCCGAACAGATTCGTGCTGGGTATGCTCCTGAAAAGTTCGGGATGGAGAAGATGCTCGTGAACGGGAACGTCCCGAACAACATGCAACTGTTCAACAACCTGAGTGACTACCAGAATCCCATTCAGCAAATGCAGGATGGGGGGTCGCTTCAGGGGTTCTACGACGCGGCGCAGGACTGGCCCGACACGGCCACCCCGTACTTCCACGACGTTCACTTCAAGAACGCAGGAGGGAGCGGCCTGTCAATCGGAGCGGCTGGAGGGGAAGCCGACCCTGATATTGACAACGTGAAGATCGATCAGGCACGCAGGAACCACCTCATCTACGGCGTAAGCGGGAGTCAGCCGATCAAGAACGTCGAGGTGTCAGGACAATTTTGGGGTGCAGGGGCCATCCTCACCGATCCTCGGAGCGTGGAAGGAATATCGGCAGAGTACCAGAACTTTACGCTCAAGGACATCAAAACGGGACAGTTTGGCTACAACTCTGTCGTTAGCGTTCGGAGTGGGTCAGCAGGGGTCGAGGATGTGCTTGTGGACAGCTTCACGATTGACCTGTCTGGGTCCTCCATTCAGGGGTATCTTGGTGGGAAGCTCGGAATCTTGAACATTTTTGACGACGACGTGAAGTTCAAGAACGGCACGATTCGAGGGTACAAGCCGGGGAACTATAACATCTCGAATCCCCCCGTCGTGATGGATCTCGGGTTCAATGACGCGAACGTCAACGGCGTTGGCGAGCAGGCCATCCTGAAAAACACAACGCTATACGACCACGGCGTAGAGTTCCAGATTGCGAAGAAGGGAGGTACCGCACCGCGTAACCTCCGCCTTGACAACGTGACGGTTCAACTCGCGTCGGGCGTAACTCGGAGTCAAGGGTCGAGGGGTGTGTTCGGCACGTACAAGGCTCCCTCGACCAGTACCATCCCGCGTCAGTGGCGCATTTTCTATAAGGACGTTAACTACAACCCGCCCGCAGGGTCGCACACGTTCCAGATCTTCGCGGACAACGGCGATCACCCTGTCGATTGGTATGTCTCGGGCGGGTCCGTCAACAACCAGCCTGAGTTCGATGAGCTTGTAAATTACAGCGACGCAAACGGCAGGGTAGCACGCCTCTTTCTTCACAACTTCACATTGGATTTTCCAGACAGCGGAGGATGGCACGGTGACGTGGGTCCAGACAGCGAGGGTCGGCTACGCAACGTGACGGACTCAAACGGCTTCGTGTCAGATCAGGTAAACCAGACGTACACCGCTACGTCTACGGACGAGAGCAACGGGTATGCGCTGATCCCAACGAACCTCCTCAGTCACGCTTACGAACACAGCGTCACCGCGAACGCAGGATACAACGTAACAGGGGTAACGGTTGCAAACGCGGACGGCACTCAGCGTTCCGACACAGACCAAAAAGCGCCCTACCTCAAGGTGAGCGTGGACGGGTCCATCACGCAGGGGGATACCTTTGACTGGACCGCTCGCGTGACGCCCCTGGAGGACTATCAGACCACGGGCCTCTTCGTGGCCCGGGAGGTGACGAACAAGGACTACGCGAGTGGTGGTGGTCCCTTCATCGTTGACCTTCGGGGTGTGGCCTCGTCCCAAGAGTCGCGCGAGAAGATCGTCTACACCGCTTCGTCGGGCGATACGTCCGTTATCACGACCAATGTTCAAAGTGACGACTACACGCTCGAACTGACAGAGCAGGGTACGGGCACCGCCACAATCACTGTGACGGGCGAAATTACAGGAGTTGGAACTACAACCACGACATTTGAGGTTACGGTGGAGTAAGGAGACGGTGGAGGGGCCGCCAGAAGAATCTCAGAGGTTTTGTATGCTTCTTCGTGCGCCCTGGCTACGGCAGAGGTGAAGTGTACCGGATAATCCACCCGCCCCCGACAAGAAGGTAGCGGCCGCGAACTCGGAACGAGGACTCCCACATCCATGGGCGTCTTGACTCGTCACGAAGAGCACCGAAGTGCCGCGTCTTGAATGAAACTAGAGGGCACGTCTGCTCTCGGAAATGTGCCCCAGACGAACCGGCGCCTCCAAGAACATTGCCGAGGCCACTCCTGTTGTGCGGTACGGTCCACGAAATGTCCGGCGAGTTCATCTAGTGGGGGCGTAGTCCGCCCGAAAGGGTTGATACTCCGCCGAGGCGATGGAGAGCAAGCGAGGGAACAGGCCCGTGATGACGGATTCAGGTTCCAGTAGGTATGCCAGTCATTGACGCCAGATCGGTCGACAATGCCGACGCAGAACGGGCCTGCGAGGTGTGCATCGTCGGCGCGGGCGCGGCGGGGATTTACCTGGGCGTGCGGCTTGCGAGCAGGGGACTGGACGTCGTCATTCTCGAGGCCGGGGGGCAGGTGTGCGACGACGGCGACTCTGTTGGGTTTGAGGCCGAGCTACAGGGCATGGCTTACCGCGGGGCCGACGAAGGGCGGGCCTTTGGGCTCGGTGGCACGACCTCGCGCTGGGGCGGCGTTCTCGTCCCGCACACGGAGCACGATGTTCGGCGTAGTGCGAACGGCGCGTTTGATCCCTGGCGGCACATCGTGCGCGTCGTGGCCGAGCATTCGGACGCGGTGCTCGATACGCTGGACCTCCGCCCTCCGTTGGACTCGGACACTCTCGCCCGGCAAGAGATCGGGAAGAGGGCGGAGGCGGTCGCGAACAGCGGGCTGGGCCTACAGATTGCCCAGTATCTTCCCTTTCGGCGAAAGAACCTGGCCACTCTGCTGGACGAATTTCCGGACAGTGATGAGCGTCTGACGGTGCTCTTGAACGCCGTCGCCGCGGACTGGCAGTTCTCGACGACGTCCGATGGAGCCCCTCGGGTGTCCGCGGTGCAGGCGTCGTGCGGACCTCGAAGCGTCACCGTATCGGCCCAGTCGTTCGTCGTGGCGGCGGGGGCGCTCGAGTCGGCCCGGATTCTCCTGGAGATGGAGCGCCAGGCGAAGGGCCCACCTTTCCCAGAGGAGGCGGCCATCGGGGATTACTTGGGAGACCATTTGTCGTGTCCGATTGCTACGGTACCGCCGGAGGGACGAGACCGGGCGGCGTCTCTCTTTCACCCCCGCTTCGCGGAGGGGCGCATGTACTACTTCCGATTTCTGGAAGACCCAGCCCCGACAGACGCCCCTCGCAGCTTTGCCCACTTTATCTTCGAGAATGAGAGCCCGGGCTTCGAGCTCGCGAAAGAGGTCCTGCAGGGACTGCAGGCCCGCACGTTTCCAGACGTGTCGCCCGCCGAGGTCATGCGCGGGATCAAAGGGGTGTTTGCCCTGGGGTGGAACCGCTGGGTCCATTCGAGGCTCCACATCCCCGCCGATACGCCGGTGCGCCTGCAGCTGGATGTTGAACAGCGCCCAAGCGCCCAGAATCAAATCCGTCTCGGCGACCGCGAGGACGAGCATAGTCGTCCCGTGCCCATCATCGAATGGAGGATCAGAGACGACGACTACAAGGCGATCCAGGGGACGGCGCGCCGCTTCTTAGAGCGGTGGCCGGGGCCGGAGCACGGGCTTCCGGGGCTCCGGCCCGCGTCGGAGCCTGTCGCTGAGCGCAAGCCGCACGACGCGTACCACCCAGTGGGGGTGTGCCACTTGGGGAAAAGCCCAGAGGCGGTCGTCGACCCCGAGCTTCAAACATACGGGACCGAAAACCTCCGCGTGCTCAGTACAGCGGTCTTTCCGACGGCAGGAACGGCGAATCCCACATTTAGTATGCTGTGCTTCGCCGAAATGCTTGCGGACCAGCTTCAGCAAACGGTCGACGCTCCGGACTCCCGACGTGAACCGATCGCCTGACATGCGATACGTGGAGCTTCCGGGAACGGATCTGCGTGCCTCCGTCCTTGGGTTCGGGTGCGCGTCGATCGAGGGGCGCGTAGACCGCCGCACGGCCCTGGATGCTCTGGAGCGGGCCTATGACCTGGGGGTCAACTACTTCGACATCGCTCGGTCGTACGGGTACGGGGAGGCGGAATCGGTGCTCGGAGAATTTTTGCAGGGGCGCCGCAGTGACGTGCTCGTGGCCACGAAGGTAGGCCTTGCGCCTCCGTCTCACAACGGGGTTCTGCGGGCGGTTCTGCCGGTGGCCCGCAGGGTGCTTTCCTGGATGCCCCGGCGTGTGCGCGACACGCTTCGAGATTCGGCCGCGCAGAGCGGAGCTACAGAAGCATCGCGAGGACGGTTCGATGTCGACGACGTGCGGGAGAGCCTCGAGACGAGCCTCCGCAAGCTTGGTACGGACTACGTTGATGTCTTCCTTTTGCACGAATGCCGTCCGGCAGACGCGAACGACCCGGAGCTCCGGTCTTTTCTTGAACAGTGTGTGCGGGAGGGGAAAATTCGCCACTACGGCCTCGCCACCAGCGTTGGCGCGTGCAACGAGATTCTCCAGAATCATTCCGAATTCCAGGTTGCGCAGTTTGCGAACAATCTCCGCGAGCCCGGGATGGAGGAGCTTACAGCCGGTGGCGACGTGGCGACCGTGACGCATTCGCCGCTCAGCCGTGGCGACCGTCTCGTCCAGCGCCTGTCCGATTATGCAACTCACCACCCAGAGACCGGCCGGGCATGGTCCGCACACACGGGGTTGGATCTTCGGAAGCCCGGGAACGTAGCGCGGGTCCTGCTCAGCTACGCGTTCCGGCAGAATCCGCAGGGGGTCGTGCTGTGTGGAATGTTCGATGCACATCACCTGGCGGCCAACGCGGGGACGGCTGTCCATCCGGTGCCGGACGAAGCCCTGAATCACGTCGTTCAGTCCATGCGGGAGGCACTACCGGCTCGGCATTCCGAGTAGCCCGACATTAATTGGTACAACACGGTCGTAGACATGAATCCGATCCGCTACGGGCTCCTCTTTCTTCCGTATGTCCTCGCGACCCTCCTGCAGGGAAGCCCCACGCTCTCCTACGCGATTGCATGGGGCGGGTCGTTCTGGATCTTTTATCTGACCCTGTGGGGACACGTGAAGCCGCTTCCGGGAGGTTCGTCCCTGGAGCAACAACTGCTCCGTCCGATCGGCTTTACCCAATTGATCTTAATGGGGTACACAGCGGTCACCTCCATCTTTTACCGATCCGTGAGAAAGTACTCAAACTAACCCGACCTCTCGAATGAAGCTCT
>JBDGQO010000062.1:0-4829 GCA_042219045.1 Bipolaricaulia bacterium
CACAAGTTCGCCATCCTGGATGATTCGCGCGTCTGGGTCGGCTCGGCCAACTGGACCTCCACGAGCTTCGACGACGACGCCAACAACGCCGTCTTCATCGAGCACGCGGCGGTCGTCGACGCGTTCGAGGCCGAGTTCGCTCAGATGGTCAGCTCCGGAAACTACGGACCCGACAAGCGCGACGTCCACCCCGAGCGGTTCTCCGTCGATGGCCAGTCGACCGAGATCCGCTTTGGGCCGACGGACAACCCGCGCGATCGGCTTGTGGAACTGATCGACAACGCGGACGAATCGCTCCACATCGCCATGAACACGCTGACCGACGATCCCCTATCGGACGCCATTCGCCGAGCCCGAGAGCGCGGCGTGGACGTTGATGCGCTCTGGGACTTCCAGAGCTGGGACATCTGCCAGTTTGCGGAGGCGGAGGAGTTCGTCGCCGACGGCTTGGGGACTTGGGATGCGCTGCCGGGGCTGCTCCATCACAAGTTTGCCGTTATCGACGGGGAGACGGTCGTGACGGGCTCGGCCAACTGGTCCGCCAGCGGCATGGAGCGCAACGACGAGACGGTGTTGATCATCCACAGCCCATCCATCGCTGAACAGTTCACGTCTGAGTTCCAGGACCTCCGCGCCGACGCCCGCTCATACTCGGACAGCGCCACGACGCCGCCGCGCGTCGAGCTGCGCCACTTCCAGAGCGTCCGAAGCGGCGCGCTCGTTCAATGGCGCCCGCGCCCCATGGGGGCCGTCGAGCGCTACGAGGTCTGTCGTCTCTCAAGTCCGGAAACGTCCGAGTGTGAGGCGACGATCGAGCGTCCCGGCTGGGCCTGGTACGCCGTCGATCGGAGCGTGGGGCCGGGCACGACGGCATGGTATCGCGTGCGCGGCTACGACGGGGCGTCGTGGTCCCCGTATTCAAACGTCTATCGCGCTGACATTCCCGACGATGTGCCCGTGCTGAGCGCCGAGGAGGCCAAGCGAAAACTCGAGGAGTTCCGAGGCCAGACGGTCAGCGTCCGCTTCCGTGTTGTCAATGAACCAACCCAGACCGGCGAGAACGGCCATGTCTTCTTCAATGCGAGCGATAACTACGAGGCCGACTTCACCGCGTTCATGCCCGGCTGCACGATGCCGCGCTTCAACGGCAGCGGCCTCGATCTTTTCCGCTTACAGGGAGAGCGAATTGAGGTCACCGGTGAGTTGGAGGAATTCGACGGCGGGCCGGAAATCGTGGTGACCGGGCCATGGCAAGTGCGTCGGTTGGGGAACTGACGTCCAAGAAGGCACGGCGGCCCTGGGGTTCGGGCCGCCGGCGCTCTGGCGGAGGTGGTCCCACCGCTCTGCGACTACCAACGTCGCGTTACCCCATTGAGGGATTCGGGGGTTATTTTGAGCTGATCCCGAGGGGCACAACGCTCAAGCCAACGCTTCTAGTGTAATGTCGAACACGTCAACTCTGACGTTATCGATCCCCATTCGGGAAATTGGCCGCTTGTCTTGCGGATATGGCGGGTTGTGTCTATGCTAACGGCATGGTCGGCGTGAGCGTGCGGGACATGGACGTGCTGCGCGAGCAGTTGGGCCGTGAGCCGCGCGGCGTGCGCGCGGTCGAGACGCGATGCCCCATCGGTCATCCCCAAGTGATCCGCGTCTATCCCCTGGTCGAGGGCGCGCCGTTTCCGACGCTGTTCTGGCTGACGTGTCCGGCGCTCGTGGGCCAGATCTCGCAATTGGAGCATCGGGGAACCATCGCGGAGCTGGAGGCTGTCCTCGCTCGCGATGACGCCCTCCGTCGAGAATACGAGGCCAACCACCGCGCCTACGTTGCGGAACGATGGCAGGAACTCGCCGAGCGCGATCGTCGGTGGGTTGAGAATCAGGGCCTTTCCGGCGTGTTTCTGGAACGGGGCATCGGGGGCATTCGCCACTGGTCAACCGTCAAATGTCTCCATTTGCACTATGCTCACCACCTGGCACGCGCCAATGTTTTGGGCGCTAGGATCGACGCGCACTATGACATTGCCGTCTGTCACGCGTGACGCCCAATCCTGATTCACGACCTCGTTGATCCCTGGGCGTGCGCCAAGCTTCGCTGTCCTTGAGCCCGTCGAGTGTCCCCAATGCTCGGCGAAGCGACGGAACGCGTGGCCCGCGTCGACGGGTCAGTCGGTCGAGTCCGTCTCGTTCAGCAGCCTGTCGATCCGCTCCGCCTGCTTTTCCACGGGATCGAGGTGGAAGTGGAGCTCGGGGGTGCGCTTGATGTCCAGGCGCCCGGCCAGCTCCGTGCGGAGGAAGCCGGCGTCCTGTTTCAGCACGGTGAGGACTTCGTCCTCGGGGGTGTCCGAGGCGGACGCGCTGACGAAGACCTTGGCATGTTGCAAGTCCTTGGTGACCTCGACGTCGATGACGGTCACCATCTCGAGGCGCGGGTCGCGCGTCTCGAACTCCAGGATCTCGCTCAGCCGCCGCTTGATCTCCTCGCGGACTTTCTCCAAGAACCGACTCATGGTCCGAATCCCCCTTCGCCCTTGAGTTGGGCCTGTTCGGGTTGGACGCGGCTCAGATAACCTCGCTTTGCCAGTCCTCGAGCATCACGTCGGGGTGCCCCTCGAGCCGCGACACGATCCGATCGACGACCTGCTGCGTGAAGCGCCCGTCGTTGGCGACGATCGCCATGCCGAGCGCGGCCATGCGGTGCTCGTCCTGATGATCGATCTCGGCGATGGAAATGTTGAAGTCGTTCTGGAGCTTGGCCATGAGGCTTTTGACGACGCGGCGCTTGTCCTTCAGCGAGAAGGTCTGCTCCAGATGGAGAGTCACTTGAAGGGTCCCGACGAACATGGGGCTCACGGAGCGGACCCCGTGAGACGTCCTAGAGCCGCTCCACTTCCTCCAGCGCGAAGATTTCCAAGGTGTCGCCGACCTCGACGTCGTCGAAGCCCTGAATGCGGATGCCGCATTCCTTGTCCTTGCCCACCTCGCGGGCGTCCTGCTGGAAGCGCTTCAAATTGGCGATCGGGCCCTCGTGGATCCGACGGCCGTTGCGTATCACCCGAGCGTGGGCGTGCCGGGTCACGCGGCCGTCGCGCACGAAGCAGCCGGCCACGGTGCCAACCTTGGGAATGCCGAAGGTATCGCGGACTTCGGCTTCTCCGAGCTTGACCTCCTTGTATTCCGGCTCCATGAGGCCGCGCAGCGCCTTGCGGACGTCGTCGGCCAGCTCGTAGATGACGTCGTAGTTGCGCGCGGTGATGCCCTCGTCCTCGGCCTTCTCGCGGGCCTGCTTGTCGATGTCGACTTGGAACCCGACGATGCTGACGTCCTCCTCCGAGGACGCCGCCAACAGGACGTCGCTTTCGCTGATGTTGCCGACGCCCTTGTGGATAATCTCCAGATCGACCTCGTCGATCTCCTGCCGGGCGATCTCGCCCTCGACGGCCTCGAGCCCGCCGATGGTGTCGGCCTTGACGATCAGCGACACCTTGCCCTGCTGCTTGGCCGCCTCGGCCAGAATGTCGTCCCAGGTGCGCTCGGTGCGCTGCAGCCGCTGGCGTCGGGCCTCTTCCTCGCGCTGTTCGACGATCTTTTTCGCTTTGGAGGTCTTCTTGACCCGCTCCAAGCCGATCCCGACCTGGGGCGCGTCGGACAGCCCCATGATCTGGGCGGGCATGCCGGGTCTGGCCTCCTTCAGGCGCTGGCCTTGATCGTCGAGCAGCGCCTTGACGCGGCCTTGGGCCATGCCGGCGACGAGGATGTCGCGCTCGCGCAGCGTGCCCTCCTTGACGATCGCCGTGGCGAGCGGACCACGGTTGGGATCGATATAGCTTTCGATGATGACCCCCTCCAGCTCCCCGTTCGGGTCGGCACGCAGCCCTTCCATCTCGGCCACGAGCGAAATCATTTCCAGGAGCTCGTCGATCCCCTCGCCCTTCAGTGCCGCCATCTGGACCGTGATCGTGTCGCCGCCGTAGTCCTCGGGCAGGAGGTTCTCCTGCGCCAGATCCTGCATCACGCGGCTGACGTCGGCGTTCGGCTTGTCGACCTTGTTGATCGCCACGATCATCGGGACGCCGGCCTGGCGGGCGTGATTGATCGCCTCCCGGGTCTGTTCCATGATCCCGTCGTCCGCCGCGACGACGAGCACGACGATGTCGGTCACCTGCGCCCCGCGGGCGCGCATCCCGGTAAACGCCCGGTGGCCAGGGGTGTCGACGAACGTAATCGCCTGTCCCTCGTGCTCAACCTGATAGGCGCCGATCGACTGGGTGATGCCGCCGGCCTCGCCCTCGACGACATGGGTCTTGCGGATCTGGTCCAAGACCGTCGTCTTGCCGTGGTCGACGTGGCCCAGCACGGCCACGATGGGCGCGCGGGGCTCGCCGTGCGCCTCTTCGGCCTGGGTCGAATCATCCGTTGCCTCGGGGGCATCAACCTCGGCAGTGTCGGCTTCCGACGCTGGCGCGGTGGCGGTCGCGGTGCCCGCTCCGTTGGATTCGGATCCGCCGTCGGTGGCGGGCTCTGCCTCACTGGTGGCTTGTTGTTGGGACGTCTCTGGGGCGGGCTCGGCCGGCTCGGTCGCCTCGTCGTCGTTGAACAGATCCATGACGAGCTCGTACTCCTCGTCCTCCAGCACGGCGAAGTTGCCGGACTTTTCGATGCCGAGTTCGTTCAGTTGGTCGAGGAACTCGCCAGCGGAGTAGCCGAGCTCCTTTGCGACTTTAAAAACCTGTTTCCGCGCCATAATTCCTTTCGTCTCACGTGTGTCCTGAACACAAGGGGATAATGCTCACTTAGCGTATCAAATGCCGGATGGGTTGTCAACGAGC